>VYFT01000031.1 GCA_009842245.1 Gammaproteobacteria bacterium
AAATTGAAGACGCTGTACCAGAGCTCAAAGCGTAAATTCAAACTGAGCCACTACCGGCTTTTGATTACACAAAGGAAGTAGAGAAACCAACTAAGAAAGTGGCATA
The DNA here is from genome assembly GCA_009842245.1 of Gammaproteobacteria bacterium. Lineage (GTDB taxonomy): Bacteria > Pseudomonadota > Gammaproteobacteria > Pseudomonadales > Azotimanducaceae > Bin55. The sequence continues at coordinate 107 of VYFT01000031.1, forward strand.
GCAGTTTGACCGATTGGGAGATAAGTTTTATTACAAGATTTACGTGCATCTGAACACTTCATTCCTTCCACGTTTCGGATCGACCCAATAGTGTGAAGAAAGCTAGTGAAACAGATCGAGTCTCATCGCGGTCCGCTCGAACCGATCAATCACTTCTAGCACTGAGTCGGAGAGGTCTCCATCGATATACAACTCGTTGATCACAGCTCGACAACTCTGTGGTTCGGATGATGCTTCCTGCCATTCTTCATAGCTCAATGCGGATTGAGAACTTTAACTTAGCTCATGGTAGTGGAATGGAGGCTTGCATAAATGGCGTACTAGCCATTCCCAATCAAATTCGATATCCATCCTTGCCGCAGTCGGCAAAAATTCAAAGGTTTGAAGCAACCGATCTCGGTTTGGCTCTCTCTTCCATCGCAACTCCTGCCAAGTAGGGTTGGACTCTACTTCCTGAAAGCGGCCTAAATTAAAACCTTCTTTCCCGAACCACCCGTCGTCAGTCAACGCTGCGGCATCATCGCCAAGGCGAGCAGCCATTTCTATCAGGGTGGAAATTAAGAAACGTGGCGGCAAAATCTCAGGAACCGGCCTTCCTGGACGTCTTTGCCTTTCACGTATAAATATCTGTAAACCAAGAGAGTTCGAATTGACAAGAGACGAAAGCAATTTAGTTATATCTGGATACATGGCTTCAGTGAGTTCTAGCTCGGCGTCAGTTTCCTCACACTTGGTGTTAACCCAGAGTTGTTCCAAGTCCTGAACCCACCTAATCCTAGACAGTTCGGGTGTAGGATTCTGCTGAAAATACACCGGACTATTACTTCCCCCAGAAAAGCAATATTTATTTAGGACGGCGTAATTCAATAACGCGTCAGCGTTGCAGGACTCGTTGAGTTCGAAATTTGTTGCTGTACCGTTTTCCAACAAGCACTCAGTCCGTGTCAGTGCATTCTGCACGCGAGCAAAGTCTTCCGATGGATCGGCAAAAATTCGATCAAACGTCAAAGGATCCTCTATCAGGACGAAGGCAAATTGCCGGACATGCACAAACGGGTTTCCCCAAAGATACGGGTTCATTGTCCCGACATGAGCGTCTAATGCTTCCCTGCATTCCTCGGTCGCAATAGCGCGCTTGAGAAGTTCTTGCTTATCGTCGTCTTCAAAGTCGTCCTCGTAGTCCCAGTACGAGGGATACTCGTGAATTCCACAAGCTTCCTCAACCGAACCGTTGAAAAACGTTAGTTTCGGTGTGGAATCTATCTCGATCGCAACCATTAGCTCCGCATTAGTTGTCGCTAAGGCTGAGTCCTCAGTTGTTATTTCATTGCTGAGATTTGCTTCTAGGGAGGGAGGTGCGACACTGTTGTCCGGTTTAAGGAGAAAAAAGAGCGAGACACTTACCGAAACCAATCCGATTCCTGCAACACTGCCCCACAACCAGCGAGGAAGTCTTGATGTCGTCTTCATTCTTTCTCTTTGTTGTTAGAGTCTCCTAGCTTGCAAATTCTAGGAAACTCTCATCCTAGGGTTTTACTCGAGAGTACGCGCTATAGAAAGAATAAGGAAATAAAAAAGGCGGGTTCAAATGAACCCGCCTTTTTTAGTGAGAACTCACGCACCAGTGTTCCTAGTGCGTGAGGTTAGTTAATGTTCGATTAGAACTTGAGTAAAGCTTGAATTCCTAGCTTCGGAGCTATCTGATCAACACTCTCATCGCTCGCGTTGAAGAACATTCTCATGTTCATTGTGCGAGGTCCAGCGAAGAGTTGCTTCAGTTCCGTACCAACCATAACAGTCTTGCCGTAGTAGCCCGTATCTTGTACATCAACATATGGGGTCAGCATGTACTTGCCATGATTGAGCTCAAAGCCATAGCTGAGCTTGGAGTTCAAAGTCAGACCGTTGCTCACACCCAAGGCGTTTCCGTAAGGAGCAGCGCTTAGATTTTGAGCGGTGTTAGTCCAAATCGCGCCTCTGCTTTCAGATGACACACCCCATTGTGGAGTGAGCGAGAAGGAGAGACCAGACTCATCACTTGATGGGTGGAAGTTCAACATAACGCTTACGCCGCTTTCGCTGAAGTCTTCAGCTGAATGCGTAGCAAGGAAACGTCCGCGAGCTTCGAGGGTGAGCGAGTTGGTATCAACTCGGACACCACCAGCAACTTCGACACCATTTCCGGTCTGGCCGTCGCCACCGTCATTACGGAATGCGACTTCACCGAACGGAGTGACTTTGCCGCCGCCACCGGTATCAACGGAGAATGAACCTTCAATACCTGCGCGAACGCGGTTCACGCCAGCTTCTAGTTCATCAATCGCGCCGCTACCTTCAGCGGTTCCCAAGTTAGCAAATGCGACATCGCCGCGGAATGCTAATTGCAGGGTGCCAGCTTTTGCAAATTCACGACGTCCGCCGAACATGTATAGGTCGAAAGACAGGTCGCTAGTTTCTACAGCGGCATTTACAACGGTAGACTCGGCATCACCAGAGCCACGGCCAACCACACCCCAAACAGAGGTCTTACCATCAACAGGCTCATAGCTGAAGTATGGTAGGATTGTGGTTAAAGTCGTTTCCATGGATTGCGATGCGGTACCCCATGAGTAGTCGCTTTCAGAGCTGTTTCGTGATGCGGTTACACCGAAGAGCCAGCATTCGTTCGATTGAACATCTAAACCGATGAACCATGAGTTGGCATCACCAGTGTAGCCTGCACCTTCAAACTCCTGCGCGTCTAGTGTTCCCCAGACAGACCAGGAACCAATTCCACCGTTACCGTTTAAGGTGCGGGAGAAATTGTTGGTGAGCAGCGAATCTAATGTAGGTAGATTAAAGTTGAAATCTACTTCTTTACCGACGCTCTCATTCCAAGTTGAATCAAGCAAGTCTCTCTTAGCGTTGAAGCCCATGAGATCATTGCGCGCTCTGCTGGCGGAATTGTCAACCGCATCATCACCTGATACAGGCATGTAGCGATTGAAGACACCGAAGCCGAAGCCCAAACCAGTCTCTGAGCGACTGGACTCAAGGCGTGAGCCAAGAGCTGCAGCGGTGCTGCTCATGAATGCTCGAGCTGATCCAGCTAACGAATCTTGAGCTACCATGCGTAGTTCTTCGTCGCCAACTTCAATGCTGAACGATTGCGTTGCGCTACGTCCTTTCGGGTCAGATGCCGTAATAGTTACGCTGGTCGAACCACGCGTGAACGGAGACATACCAACGTCAGCGTCGGTAATACTTACCGTAGCAGCATTACCTGTGAAATCCATCGTGTAGCTCAACGTATCGCCATCTTGATCGTAGAAGTATTCGCTTATGTTGAGCGATAGATCTTCACCACCAATAGAAAGCGTTTGAGTCGGGATCGAATCAACTGCTACTGGAATGGTTTCAACGATTACGTCAAACTCACCAACTACATTGAACTCGCTATCGGAAGCGGTAATCGAGAAGATTGCCGTTCCAGCGTTAACACCAGTAATGGTTAGTTCTAAGTCAGCCAGTTCCACCGTAGCAATGTTGGTGTCATCGGACTCTGCAGTGTATGTAAGTTCATCGCCATCAGGATCGGTGAACACACCTTCAATCGAAACGTCGATCGGTTCGCCAGCGGTGACAGTTTGGTCATCCAAGGTACCCGAGAGTACTGGAGCATTGTTTGTCGGTTCTGGCGGAGGTGGCTCAACGACTGTTACGTCGAATTCATCACTTGCAGTTTGACCGATGTTATCGGTTGCAACTACTACAACTGTCGTCGTACCAGTGTTGTTAGCATAGACACGAATCGAGTTGTTGCTTGCACGGTAGAGTACGTCTGCGATGTTTTCGTCTTCGTTGCTGACGTCGTAGTCGAGACTACCTTCGTCTTCGAAGACACCATCTAACGAAACGTCACTGTGTGTTCCCATTTCAACTTCGACGTCGTCGATTGCGTTAGCAAGCATCGGAGGATCGTTGCGAGCTAGTACAGTTAGATCGAAGGAGTTGTCAGCTGAGTTATTAGCCGTGTCGTATACAGTTACAGTAACGCTGGTCGTACCAGGTGAGTGTAAGTACAGAGCGACCCATGCGCCACCTTCCTCATCATACTTGATTGCAGCTGTAGCTACATCAGGATTCTTGGTGGATACATAGAAATCCAGCTCATCACCTTCATCAGTGAAAGCGTCTCTCGCGTCGAGCGGATCATATTCCCGGCCAATGTACTGTTCGATGTCGTCGAACGCATCAGCATTAGCAACAGGAGGATCGTTGCGCTTGACTTCTACCTCAAACGTGTGAGATACACTGCTATCGTTTTGATCGGTTGCGGTTACGGTTACTTCGGTTTCACCTTTGGTGTCACCGTAGATGCGTAAGTAGTGCCCATCAATTATCACAGCAGTAGCAATACTTGCTCTCTCGACTTCGTGGCTAAACGTTAGTGTTTCTTCGTACGCCATGTCGCCATCGTCAAAGTGCATCGTCAAATCGATGTCTGCGGAACGACCGTGTTCCTGAATTTCTTGATCAGGAATTCCGTCGCCTACTACCGTAGGTGCCATGTTCGCCTCTACGGATACGCGGAAGGATATCGAGACATCCTCGCCATCGCGGTCAGATGCAGTGACTTTAACGCGTCCTGGACCACTACCAACGTTGTGACCCGTTATGCAGATATAGTCGTTGTTCTTAATAGTTACAGACGCATCGCCTGGACGAGTTGTCGTAGCTTCAATGAACAATCCTGCTTGTTGATCGCGATGATCTGGATCTTTAAAGATGTCACTTGCTTTCGCAACACAATCTTCGACACCCACCAAGATCGTCTGATCTTCGATTTCAACTTCGTCGCCGTTTTCATCTTTGACGATGTACGGTTTTTCGTTGACATCGGTTAGATTAACACGAACATCCAAGTCATTGGATCCGCCATATTCATCCTCGATAACAACAACGAAGTCAAAGGAATTCTCATCTGCCTCAAAGTCCATCGCAGGCACTTTAGCCACCGAAATGGTGATGTCGTAGTGCGTGATCTCGTTGTATGTATCCGAATCTTCATCGGTGTCACGAACTGCCCGTGAACTTGCACGGAAATTCGAGGTTCCACTAACGGATACAGAAACGACATCACCTGCGTCAGCATCAGTAGCTTCAAGGGCGTACCCTACAGTACCTCCGGTGTTTTCAGGATGCTTGAAGGTTATCGAATCGAGATCGCCAAACGTCGGTGAAGAATTGTCATTCTTGACCGTAATCGTGAAGTGATCTCCGTTTGAATAGACGTCGTGATCTTCATCGGAAGCGGAAACCTCCACTTGACAAGTCATCTTGCCCGATTCATCAGAAATATTTGCGGACGGTGGAGTGATCGTAATCTCACCCGTGGCCGCATCAGTTTCCAATTTCACGCCTGGGCAACTACCGACAAAAGCAGCTCCGTAGGTGATGCTATCGCGATCACCATCGGTCGCTCGCGCTCTTACCGTTTGAGAATAGTCGCCAACGAGCATAAAGACATCAATGTCGCTTGTAGATGTTGGCGTGCTAAACATTGGAGCTTCTTTGACGTCTTCAATTTGGACATCAAATGCTAACCGATCGGTTGCACCAGAAAGGTCAGTTGCACAAACATTAATTGTGTATGTACCGCCAGTTGACTCATAGTCAGTCCTTACGATTTCTCGTCGGAAAGCACCAAAGCCGGAGAAATAGCTTCCTTGGATGTACAACTCATAGGTGTGAGCTGATCCTTCTACCGAATCGGAACTAGATTTGTTATAGAGACTATCTACAGGACCACGATAGAAAACAGGTACTCCAACTCTGCTCCTAGCAGATGTCGGTTCATCGCCTTTACACGGTGTACAGTTTCGTCCAGCAGTCCAACATAGAAGGTCGCCAGATGGCTGTGCATCATCGGCGATAAACGTCAAGCTGATGTTTCCTTTTTCGTCGATTTTATGCGCACCCGAGGCAAGGAACGTGCCGCCTGGAGTTTCAGCAACTGCTCGAATGTTAGGACCAGCATTTGTGCCGTAAACCAGTCGTACACTTACTGTAACTTCGGGGGTAGGATCGTTCATGCTAGCACCCGATTCGCGTGCACGGACTTTTACGCTTACAGTTTCAACGCCGTACTTGCCCAATAAGGCAAAAGGTATCGCATCTTCTGGATCCGTTGACGGCAAAATCATGGATATGGTCAGATCAGGTCCTTTACAACTGTCAGCTTGTCCTGCTTGCCGGTCTAACTCTGCTTTAGCAAAAGTATTGGTTCCGTCGCCGAGACCAGACCTGTCGCTGATTTCATAGCATAGGTGGTCGCCATCAGGATCCGTAAATTTCCGACCTAAGTTAATACTTCGTGAATGAACGGAACCATTTTCTGACATTGGGACTAGATATTCTTGTTGTGTTGCACGAAATGCAAGTTCGGGTCCGAAGTTACCTTCGGTGGAAACTACAAGAACGATGTTGATGGTATCTTTTCCACCAGCAGCGTCAGTTACCGTAACTGTCATGCCGATTTCATCACCATCTTCAAGTCTTTCGAGCGCGTTAACCAAAGACGCAGTGGTTGTGGCCGTGTTCTCAGGGTTAGCAAGTCTGGCTGTGACCAAACCGGTTTCTTCGTTGTCCTCCGTGATTTCAAAATAACTAGATGGACTCGTGTAGCCGGTTGCGCCAGCGATTGAAGAGAGAGAGTAAGTTAGCTCTTCTTCACAATTCGTGTCGTCACTGGCGTTGGGACTTCCGGTACAGTCACCTACGACAGCATCATCATCAGTCGGAGTTTGATCTTCATCCTCAACGTCGAAGCCAAATTGTTCCATCACGTTGATTTCGAAATCCGTATGAACTCCGTTAGATGCGTTGTCTTTATCGATGTGCCACGTGAGTGTTGCTTCAGTGACTGCAAATCGCGGTTCGTGATTCTCCAGTACCTTGACACTCATGCGAGTGGAAAGGACCGTCATGCCCATCGCGTCGGTCACCATCAAAGTCAGGTTGGTCGTACCATCCTTGAGACCTTTCAATCGAATTAAGTCATCTTCTTGAGTATTCGGATCCGCACTGATGTACAAAGCTTCAACTGACGTATTGCTCGTAATCGCATAGTTAAATACGACGTTATCATCAGCTGCACCGCGTACGTACTCAGCGTAATCTCCGTTATCTCCGTCGGTTGCACCAACATCTATACCGAAGTCGTCGCGACCATGAATCGCCATATTCAACAGGTACGTTTGCGGATCAATCTCAACGCTTTCGCCGGTGGATAACACAAACGTGTTATCGACCGTTGGGGACACGACACCGTACCCTCTTAGCGGCGTTACTGTATTAACAGGGTTAAATGTGCCTGGGCTTGCTGTGTCTTCCATTTGACCAGCGACTGCCGCCGCAGATGCACGACCAATATTTTCGGTCGCTCCCATACCTCGTCGTCCTGCAACGGTAATGGTATAGTCAGCTCCCGATGTCAATCCAGAGATTCGACCTCCCATTCGCTCCGCGGTTCCGGCTGTTGCGTAAGCGACTGCATCTATCGATGCCATCACTGGTGAAGTTGCACCCATCGTGTCCGATGTAGCCACAACTAGATAGGTTGCGGGATCATCCGTACCATCACCTGTAGGACCTACGACTCCTAGCCACTCTACATAAGCACTGTTTGTGCTTTCTGCGAGTGCGCGTACCAGTGTCGGTGGGCCATACGGTGTTGGGGAGATAGCTAGTGAAAACGTGTACGTGAGAGGACCATCTTCGTCGTTACTACCAACCCAGTCTAATTCCAACGTACAAGAAACCGCCTCAGTTGCGGTGGTGCCCGAATAAGCAAAGTTTATTTGCCCATCAGCGGGTTCGGTCCAAAGCAGTTGCTCTGCTGGTGCGGCTCCAAATACACTCTCGCCGAGAGTAATTTCAGTATTGGCTGTGCCACATTTCAATGTTGGATTCCAGAATGTCGCTGGTTTGTTCGTGTCATCTGTGTCGACAGTACCGTCATCATCCCAGTCGCACAACGGCGCGGGGAAGCCCAGAGCGTTCAGTACGGCGGTCGAACCCGCAGGACCAATAGCACCGTTGAAGCGAATAACGTCGTTCTCCACTGCATCAAGGTCATTGAGCCCTTGATCGCCAATCACATCATCAGTCCCTGTCGTATACCCCTGCAGATTGACCGTGTCAGTACGGAAGTCTGTTGGCCACTCACAGTAACCACTCTTGTTATCTCCTGCACCGAACGCCTGTCCGGTAAACGATAGTAGCACTCCAACGAGTGCCAATGTGAATATAGATCGGGTAGAAGCTCGCGCTTCGCCGATCGCTTTATGCATTTTCATAATAGGATTCTCCTATTCATTAAATACCAAATACCAATTTGCCCATAGCAATGGTTGCTATGCGGCCCATTGGCACAAAGACATTGACCGATCCGACGGTTTGAAGCGTCGTGCGGTCCGTGTATTTCCACTGAACTCTCATTTCTGATCCGCTCAATGACTTGTTGTTCTCGAACCGTTTGAAGCAATTCCGTGCGGAACGCTTCGGGCGGTTGCAAGAACGCCACTTATAACCTGTACGGTATGTTCCAATAGACGATACGGAGTCGTTGTTTGCAACTTTCTTAATCGTATGTTGGATGGTGCACCGTGGGTTGGTCTCGTCTTGCTGGTCGAAGACTTTGCGAAACGAGACAAGTTTGTGAGGTATTGTAGAGAATGAAACGCGTAAAACAACCCGTTGCAACATTTTTTTACAAAATATTTCAAAATCGAGTTTTCTGTGTTTTTACACTCATTCGACCAAGATGCCGAATCTCCCCTCTGATAGCATCTCATCAGAGTGATCCGATGAGACGCTTTGTTATTGGGAGAGATTGTAGAACATCCCGTCCACGCATAGCGTGCACTGGGTCTGATTGCGTTAAAGTGAGTACTCATTACTTTACCTACATCGAGTATTCTACACAAAAATTTCAAAATATTACAAATTATTTCTAAATATTTAA
>VYFT01000051.1:0-5782 GCA_009842245.1 Gammaproteobacteria bacterium
GTATTGTATTATCAAGACAATCAAGCTAGTCTATAATATAGTGTAGTTTCCCCACCACCAAAGCACATGTTGGTGGTGCTGGGTGGATATCCCCTTTTGCTCATGGCGTGTTTTCTTTGCTTCATGGGTCGAAATTTGTTAACTAGAGATGAGTACTATCGGATTCACGAAGTAGTTGATGCCCGACCAGTTTCAAATTTCCGTTTGCTCACTTCGAAGATCGTTGCTCTGGTCGTTGTTGGATGGATACCTATGGCCGTGTTCTCTGGCATCATCGAATTGGGCGCATGGTTACAGAACTTTATGGACTTTAATTGGTTTGAACGCTTTGATACGGTCGCGTTGTTGAAGTTTTTACTGTTTACCTGCCCAGTGTCGCTCAGCCTAGTCGCGGTGCTATCGTTGTTGTTTAACGTATTGTTTCGAAATAACTTGCTAACGATGGCAGCACTGCTAGGAATCGTGATCGGAGGGTACGTCCTGATTACGAAGATTTCCTTGTCGCAGTACATCTACTTTGAAGGATTACCGTTAGTTGGTTATATTGGTTCCGAACTTGATCCTGAACAGCTGGCGTTTATTGACATTGTTCGGTATGTCAGTTACCTGGCAACGGTATTGTTCTTGTTTTTATTAGCCGTTGTGTTTTTCCGTCGTCGAGATGACTTCGTAAGACGCGATACCATCGCATGTTCTACTTGTGGCGTCGTCTTAGTCCTGTGTATTAGTACTTCAACTATATTTGTTTTGGAACAGGCAGCAAAAATGCAACAGTGGACACAGTTCCAAGACCGCAATACCGTCCAGAAGGCTTCCCAACTTGACATTATCGATCTGAATGCAGAGGTGCACGTGGAACCAGCACGTCGCCTTAGTGTTAACGCCGAACTCTCCGCTATCGTTTTGTCTGATACCGTAGAAGATGTTCTAGTCCTGTGGTTAAACCCGGGTTTTTCCGTAGCGGAGGTTAAGCTCGACGATGTCGGGGTTAGCTCAGAGTTAGACAACAACGGTAGATTGAGCTTGCGGATAGCCCAACCACTTGAAGCGGGTCAAAGGATTCATTTGAGCGTATCGTATCAAGGCAAGCCAGACTTAGACTTCGGTTATTTCGATAGCTCCACCGATGTTTCGAAGATGCCGAAGTGGGATCAATTACTGTCGTACATGGGGGATGTCCACGGCATTTACAGTTCAAAATTTGTGGCATTACCGCAGGAATTAATGTGGTTTCCTACACCGGTCTTACCACTGTATGAATTACGTGCTCATAAAGATTTCTTTGATTCAACGATTCAGTTAACGCTACCGGAGGAGTGGGAAGCGGCAGTGTCTGGTAGGAGGCTGTCGGTAGAGAATGATGGGAAACCTCAAGGGTTTAAGACCTACGAATTCAAAACCGAGGCACCTGTCTCTTCTTTAGATCTTTATGCTGGTCCTTTCCGTGTCTTCAGCCAAGAAATAGCTGGGGTTAATTTTGAAGTGTTGTTAACCGAACAACAACTTAGCCGAGTCGCCGTAATTCAGGAACATTTGGAAATACTGTTAGATGAACTTGCAGAACAACTGGAAGCGAACATAGTCGAGGGTTTTGAGTTTCCCTGTAGCGACTACCGATTTGTTTCAGTACCACAACGACTCCGTGTGTACGGGGGTGGCGCGTTTTTAAACTTGTTGCTGTCAAGCAAGTGTTCTTATTTACTTAGGGAATTTGACGTGTTCTCTGTCAATTGGGAGAACGTTTTTCCCGATTTCCTTGAAACATGGGGTATGGATCGCGGAACCTTCCTAGTACAAGTTTTGAAAAACTACTTCCGATTTAATTTTCAGGGAACAAATGTTCAGCTGGACTTGTTCAATTCATACTGGGATCACGAACTCGGAATCGTCGGTCCAGAAGCCGAGTCTTTGAGTCTCGTATTGGCCTACTTAAATGACTTGGTGTGGTATGACAGTATAGACGGTTTTTCCGCTAGTGGCTACTTTCCCAAGGCAATGAAATCAAGGCAACCATCGTCACAACCTATTTTTCTTTACTATGGGGCTCAATACAACGTGAATCAGATCGGTCAAAGAATTTTTCGTCGATTGAAACCGTTTATACGACACATTGACATAGTCGAAGGTGTTATGTCACGGAGTCTAGCCACTGAAGAAGTTCAGCAAGTGGCGATAGAGTCATCAATGCAACAGACTGTGGAATCAGAGTTAGATCCGTTTCTAGTCGAAACTCTCCGATTACGATGTGCTCATCTGAGCTTTCAGTTGTTTCAAGTTTTGGGAAAAGAGGATACTAGACTATTGTTCGACGCGCTTCTCGCACGGTATAGACACACCAATTTCAACGTTGAAGATTTGTACGCGACGAGTGCACATTTAGGTTTACCTGTCGAGGAAATACTCGGTGATTGGTTTGCTAGTAACGAACAACCAGAGTACGCGTTTTCGAGTGCCGTCACTTACAAGCGAGAAGCCAATGAGGACGGTGAAGAAGAGTACCAGACAAATTTCCATATATTGAATCAAGGTGAACGAACAGGTACTTTTCGAACTTCTGTGACCACTGTATTTGGTGGTTTCGGCGCTCTAACCCCTCAGCTAGCTGGCGATTCTACATTTATCGCTGCGGACATGAGGTATGGTACAGCAGGAACTGGACCGGTAGTATTTTTAGAGCCAGGAGAAAGCGTCGAAGTGGGCATTGTGAGCGAGCGCGAACCGATCCGAGTGGTAATTCAACCTTTGAACTTGAGTGTCGGTGGAGGACGCGTAGCGATTCCCGCTAGATTCATCGAAGATACGCGAGACGTTGATCCGGTGCAACTTGAAGAGTTTCATGGATTTCGAAAGAGCTCCTGGGTACCTCCTCCGAGTATTCAAACCGGAATTGTTGTGGATGACCTTGATCCCTCCGTCACCGTAGAAAATGGTAAGCACATTGATGACGTAAAAACCTGGCGTCGCGTGGATTATCCTAGTGCTTGGGGGAGTTCCCGTCGCACGATGGTGTATTGTGAGAGTAAGAATCCGAAGAAAATTGAGTTTAAAACTGACTTACCGCACGACGGGATGTGGGGTTTAGAATTTCATCTACCCGATCTTCGTGGTCAGTTTGGAGACTTCGGACAAGGATTAATACCTCGTGGTCGAATTTCTATGGGTGGAGGGACGCAGTTTTTTTGGCAAAGCATAGCTGGAGAGTACAAATTTACGCTTGAAGCTGGAAACACGTTTGAAGAAATCAATGTCAATGTAAGTCAGAGTGATTTTGGTTGGATCCGCGTTGCTGATATTCAGTTGAATCAGGGAAGCACAATCGTCAGCGTTGAACCAAGCAGTGACGACGAGAAGTTATTTGGGGACGCGATTCGATGGATTCATATGGATGCTGGGGAGTAGATTGTTATACACCGCGGCTCGGACACAACTAAGCAGATCTAGTGTTTGAATTGATTCAGGCCGGGGGTTGGCTGATGGTGCCGATCCTGGCATGTAGTGTAATCGCGCTCATGGTGTGTATCGAACGTGCTTGGGTGTTAAGAAAAACTGCTATCGCACCAGCGTGGTTGCTACCGCAGATCGAAGCAAGCATCCAAGATAAAGGCTATATTGATAACGAGCTTCTTGAAGACCTCGAACAATATCCTTCTGGCAAAATCTTCGCAGCAGGCTTGCGGAAAGTAGATTACGGTATCCCTGCCATCAAAAACGTGATGGAAGAGACGGCAAACACAGTTATCTTTGACTTGCAGCGCTTTCTTACCGTGTTAGGTACGATCGCTTCGATATCTCCACTACTCGGGTTGCTGGGAACGGTTATAGGCATGATTCAAGTGTTCACTGAACTTGTGTCTTCCGGTGGTGGCGATCCATCTCTGCTGTCAGGAGGTATCTCTCAAGCATTGGTCACGACAGCCTTTGGATTGGGAGTAGCGATTTTGGCACTGATTGGTTACCGCTACTTCCTTCGTCGAGTGGACGAGTTAATAGTACATTTAGAGTGGCAGTCTTGCCGACTTGTAGACGTATTAGTTGTTGGGTATGACGTAGAGCCGAAGGAATGAAGTTTCAACGCCCGCAACGAAGAGATGTATCCATAGAAATCACACCATTAATTGATGTGGTGTTTCTTTTACTCATCTTTTTCATGGTCACGTCGACGACAGCTCGCGAGCATATTCTTTCTATCGTGCTTCCCGAGGCGCAGGGAGAGGTTGCTACCCGTAATAGTGATGACATCTACGTAGTTGTCTCTAGCGAAAACTTCTTGATGGTCAACGACATTGTTCTCGAGTCAGTATCGAAAGAGTCGGTAGTGCAGCACTTCACCGAATCTTTTCCTAATCATCACGATGCAAAGATATTTTTAGGCGGAGACGCCGATGCTAGACACGCGAACGTCGTATTGGTTCTTGATGCGTTAGCCGAACTTGGAATTGACAATGTCTCCATCCTGGTTCGAGAAGCTACGCGCGATTGAATATGCTTTAATCAATACGAAGAAGTTGCCTTGAGTGAAATCGTGCTTCAATCTCAGTAATTCTTGTGGCTCCTAAACGACAACAATCGGATTGGCAAACGTATGGACGTCTCACGTCCTATGTTCGCAGCCGCGCGTGGTACTTTTTGATAGCTATACTGGCTTTTTTTGTAGCCGCAATCGCAGAAGTATTCTTCGCGCAGATCCTCGGATCAGTAGTAAATTCTTTTGAGGTTAGTAGTGAAGGGTCAAGTAGTAACGTTGCAACGGACTCTGTCTCGACAACGTCTTGGTTTTGGTTACCCAATTACTTCTTAGACTACATTCCTTGGCCGATACCAGTGTTGTTTGCTCTTATGATCGGTGTAGCAGCACTCATACGCGCGCTATCTAATGTCGTAGGTGAGTTCCTCCTGTCGCGTGTGTCGTTTTTTGTAGTCCATGCGATTCGTTGTGAATTGCATGATCGGTTGTTGGTTCTACCGTGTTCGTACTTCGACGAGAGCAGGCAGGGCGACATTTCAAATCGTCTGACAGATACCACCTCCAAACTTAGAGATACGGCTACTGAAGTGCTCAGAATTCTGATGCAAGACGGCGGGAAACTGGTCTTTATGTTGGGCGCGATGTTGCTCATAAATCTTTACTTGACGATATTGTTCTTTGTACTAGCTCCGATTGTTGCCGCGATAGTGCACATTGCATCACGAAGATTTCGTGACATTAGTGTCAGAATTCAATCTTCTATGGGTGAGGTGACCCACTTTGGGCAGGAGACGGTTGTTTTGCACAAAACGATTCGTGCATACGGTGCTCGGGACCAGCAAGCTCAAGCCTTTGAAGAAGCTAGTACCCGTAATCGGCAACAACACCTAAAAATGGTAGCGACAAAGGCATCCAGCGCGCAATTCATTCAATTGTTAGTAGCGTTTGCGATAGCCGCGCTTGTTGGAGTCTTATTCATCGACCAGATTAAAGGTGGCTTGGATGCGGCTGGAATCATCACTTACATCGGTTTGGCCGGAGCGTTAGCTAGCCCCATTAAGCGACTTTCAGATTTGAACGCTCGACTTCAAATTGGGTTGGCCGCAGCGAGTGAAATATTTGAACATATTGACCAAGATGTTGAGCTTGACAACGGTACCGAAGAACTCAGTGCATCGCGAGCCGCAATTCAATTCAACCACGTTGACTTTACCTACGATCGAGCTGAAAAACAGTCTCTCTCAGATATTAGTGTGAGTGTTGAACCCGGACAAACTCTAGCTATTGTTGGGGCTACGGGGGCAGGTAAAACTACAT
>VYFT01000051.1:5792-46604 GCA_009842245.1 Gammaproteobacteria bacterium
GATATATATCAACGGCGTACCAATCTCGGAATATACGAAACACTCCCTTCGAAACCACATCGCTTTCGTGAGTCAGGAAGTGATTCTCTTCAACGATACGATTCGGAACAACATCGCGTACGGGACACTAGACAATGCCTCGGAAGAGCAAATTGAAAGTGCGGTGAGACGAGCTCGAGTTGAAGTGTTTACTCAGCGGATGCCGAAAGGATTAGACAGCGAAGTTGGTGATCGAGGTATGAGCTTGTCGCAGGGGGAAAGACAACGCATTCTGATCGCTCGCGCGATATTGAAAGATGCGCCTATTCTGATCCTTGACGAAGCAACGTCGTCGCTTGACGCTGAGTCGGAGAGCTTAATCCAAGGAGCTTTGGATGAAATGATGTTGGGACGCACTACACTTGTAGTCGCACATCGCTTGTCTACCGTCGTAAACGCCGACACTATCGCAGTTCTCGACCAAGGACGCATCGTGGAGTTAGGATCTCATCAGGAACTGTTGGCGAAGCAGGGTCGATATGCAACGCTGCACGCCTCGCAGTTTCGTGATACCGATTGACACAGTTTCTATTTCTCCATGACCAGAGAGAGTTGAGCTGATCAATTTGTGGTACTCCAAGTACAGTTGGTTGAGAGTGTTTACACCACTCTCTTGGGTATTGAGCAAGTTAGTCGAGCATCGTCGATCACGCTATAGTAAGAACACAAAACGAGTGTGGAATGCTCCGGTTCCTGTTTGCGTTGTCGGAAATATTACAGTTGGGGGAACAGGTAAGACTCCACTCGTAATTTGGCTTTCCCAATGGCTGATTCACAGGGGATTCAGGGTTGGAATAGTAAGTCGAGGATACGGTAGTAAAGCATCGAGTTACCCAATATCAGTAACTGAAAGATCGCGGTGTCAAGAAGTTGGGGAAGAAAACATCCTGCTACACCGAAGAACGTTAGTTCCAATCGTCGTTGATCCGCAACGAGTGCGTGCAACTCAGTTTTTGCTCAAAAACCATGCCGTTGACGTTGTTATTTCAGACGATGGCCTTCAACACTATCGACTGGGACGCAACATCGAAATCGCGGTGTTCGACGGTACTCGCGGTATTGGAAACGGCTTGCAAATACCCTTTGGTCCGCTCAGAGAACCAAAAAAGAGATTATCAGAGGTTCATTGGCTTGTAGCCAAAAATGAATCGAAGTTCATCGATCTACCTGCATTCCCGATGCAACTCGAACCGATCGAATTTGTAAATTTAGGAAACGACTCGGCTTTGGGAATTTCTGAATTCAAAACGCAATACTCTGGACCGCTCCGTGCGATTGCCGCGATTGGAAATCCGCAGAGTTTTCAAGACACGTTAGATAGGCTCGAAATACAAGCACGAGTCGAAGCGTTTCGAGATCACCACTATTTTCGAGTGGATGAGCTTGACGCTAACGGAAGTGTTATCATCGTCACCGAAAAAGACGCACAAAAAATTCGCGAACTACCGATGGATGCAGGCCACATTTGGTACCTACGAGTGGATGTTAAATTTAAAGACAACATAGATGGGTTCCTAGGCTCAATGTTTAGAGAACAGGGTCTTAACGTCAAGGAGCGAGATTGAGTAGTTCGTTCACCGTTATCATCCCGGCACGTTTAAATTCAACGCGGCTCCCAGGCAAACTCCTACTACCCATTGAGGGCAAGTCGATGCTTCGACACGTTGTCGATCGAGTTCTAATGTCTGACGCAAAGCACGTTTACGTAGCGGTCGATGACAAACAGCTCGCCGAAACGGTGGTTGGAACACAAGCTACTCCGATCATGACATCCAATGATCACTCGTCCGGTACGGACCGAATCGTTGAGGTGCTTCGGACGTTGAACGCCGACGCAAATGACATCGTTGTAAATGTGCAAGGGGACGAGCCATTGATCCCACCCAGCGTGGTAAATCAAGCTGCTCAACTCTTAATTGATCGTCCGTCGCTCGGTGTAGCTAGCTTATATTCGGAAATTTCGTACCCAGAAGAGGTCTTTGATCCCAACGTGGTGAAAGTTGTACTGAATTCAGATTCGAACGCAATGTACTTTTCGCGCGCGCCGATTCCTTGGGATCGCGAAACATTCATGGAAGGGGAACCAACAGAAGTTGCGTCTCATTGGCGTCGCCACTTAGGTATTTACGCTTATCGCGTTTGGGCACTACAGGAGTTTGCGTCTTGGAGTCCATCACGTTTGGAACAAATTGAGTGCTTAGAACAGCTTCGATTTCTTGAGAATGGAATCTCGATCGTATTAAGCGAAGTCGTCGAATCCGTATCAATTGGAGTGGACACTCCACAGGATTTGGCGCGAGTGCGTGAAGTGCTCGCAAGGCGAAACAACTAGTTTATTACGTGTCTGCGTCCTTGGCACAATCTTATTCCGTTTTAACGAACCGTTCGCTTCACAGTCTAAATAGCCTTAAATTAGAGAGTGTCGCTGAAGAGTATGTGCACATCACTTCCGCGGATCAACTCGTTGAGGCAACTAATTATTCCGGTCCTCTACACTTCTTAGGCGGCGGGTCAAACCTTCTACTTCTTCCAAGAGTTCGAGGGAGAATGCTCCATATTGGTATTCGCGGTGTGACGATTACGCGTGAATCGAAAGACAAATACTTAGTTCGAGTTGGGGCAGGTGAGAATTGGCACCAATTCGTGCTGCACACCTTACGACAAGGAATAGGCGGATTAGAGAACTTAGCCTTAATCCCAGGGAACGTAGGTGGAGCCCCCTATCAAAACATTGGTGCCTACGGTCGCGAACTGGCGGAACTCATCCATAGCGTCGAAGTGTTTGATTTGATCAATAAGAAATCTCGCGTCCTGTCAAACGAGGCGTGCCAGTTTTCGTACCGCAACAGTGTTTTTCGTGCCACCGGGACACCTCAGTTAGTCATCACACACGTCAATTTCTTGTTGGGCGGCGTGCCGTTGATGGCAGAGTACAGAGATGTGCGCGACAGCCTAAGTGCGTACTCAGAGGAAGAAGTAGATCACGACCTCATCGCTGAGACCGTTATCAGTATTCGTGAACGCAAACTGCCTGATTTAGAGAAGTATCCAAACGTAGGCAGTTTCTTCAAGAATCCTACACTAACGAAGCAAGAATACGACCACTTGAGAGCCAAAATCGAAATTGTGGGATATTCGCAGGGTGTAAACGTACGCGTGCCCGCTGCGCGACTCATTGATGCACAAAAGTGGAAAGGGAAACAAGTGGGCAACGTTCTTGTCTGGCATCGCCAGCCATTGGTATTGGTTAATTGCGGTGGAGCTTCCGCAACTGAGTTTATATCTGTAGCCGAGCGTATATCAGACGATGTCGAGCAGCACTACGGAATCCGTCTGTTGCTTGAACCAGTTGTAATGGGAAGCGACAATTAGGAAACGTCGCCTCGCGCAGCGTTACTGAGACACTACAGGTCTCGGTCGACTTTCCTTAGGTCGAATTCGAGGATCGTTCGATGCACGAGCGTTTCTGTCGGTTACTTCTACTTCCGGATTTGCAGTTCTTGACTCATCTGGCGAATCGTTTCCCGTAGTGTCTGCGTCATCATTTCCTCTCGAATCATGAGACTCTAAGTTGATAGTAACAGCAGATCCTTCCTCGGGAGTCTGATTTTCTGTTCGAGATACCTGTTCATTGGTAGCCTCTGCTGAACTCTGTGTGTCTTGATTCTCGTCAGTAACAAGAACATCTGTACTAGGAGAATCATTTGTACTCTCCGGTACGTTCTTGTCTGAATCTAACGTTTTCTCAATTTTTGAGGATTGTTCAACTTGGTCAGTCAGGTCGGATTGATTTTGTAAATTTGCTTCTTGAGTCGAGTTCGACTGTTCCAATGATGCTGACCGAGCTGCCGCACCGGTGTCAGGGCTTGAATCGTTTGTAGCTGTTTGTGCTGAATCAGTATGTTTCGCCTTTTTCGGTACTGGTGTCTTACTCTTCTTGCCGTTTTTCGAAGGCGGTGTTTCTGCAGACTTTGCATCAAGGCCTTTTTTGACTCGTTTTTTCTTAACATCGCTAGCCGATGCGTCTGATTTAACTTCTTTTTTAGCGGTGTCTTTTCCGGCGCGACTCTGAACACGCTCTTTGTTTGCGTTACGACTTTTTGTTGTAGGTAAAGCTGTTGCTTGAGTTCGTTCTTTGATACGTTTTGATTCCGAACTCCTCGCGGTTGTTTTGTTCGGCGAGTGCCGAGTAATTTTTTGCTTTACACGTTGCGTAGCTTTTGTACCGCTTTCACCGCGTCCATCGTGAGTACGCTTTTTTCGGGTGTTAGAGGTCTTTCTCCGTTTCGTATTAGACCTCTCTGATTCGTTCTCAACTGTAAATAGGCGGTGGTACAGATAGGTTGGAACCGCAGGTACGAAACGGAAAAAACGGCCCGCGCCGTCAAGGACATTCGAAAACCCTGCCTTGTCTTTACTGTTTTTTGCTTCAGACTTCTTAGGTGGTTTACGTTCTATTTCGGGGCGTTTTACAGCCGCTGTTTGAATGGATGCTGCTTGCGTTTCCCTATTTACCTTTCCTTTTTTGCTCTTTCCGTTTTCCGGAATTCCGTGCTCGAAATTCTTCGTCTTTACGGGCGTCTTGCTGTATGTGGTGGAAAACGATTCGACGACGAAAGATGCGTCTTCCCCATCTTGATCCGGAACTATTTCTAACTTCGCGCTTGATCGCATTTCAACCATACTGAGGTGAGGTCGAAGATCGTTAGTCAGATACTGCGCGACAGCTGGAGTTACTCTAGCTCGAATTCGGGCAATACGTTTGCTGTGGCTGCGCGCCTCAATCTCGCGGAAGATGCGATGACCGACGGAGTCAACGGTTTGTCGGTAGCCGTGTCCTCCACATCCTTCGCAACGCTGAAAGTCAGTGTCGTATATTGAAGACCGGGGGCGTCTTCGTTGGAGTTCCATTAAACCAAACGAGGAAATTGGTTCCCATTTCGTCCTACCACGATCTAAGTCGCACAAGCGAGAGACACGATCTTCAAGTTTTCTTATATCTTGAACTTCGTACAGATCGATGAAATCGATCACGATTAGACCGCCGATGTCTCGCAAGCGTAACTGATTGAAAATCTCGTCCGCAGCTTCTAAGTTAGTGTTCAACACCATGTCGCGAAAGTTATCATTGAATCGGAACTGTGCCGAATTTACGTCAATCGTTAACAGTGCTTCAGTGGGGTCGAGCACAATCTGGCCACCCGATGGTAGATCGATGGTGCGATCAAACACCTTGCTTACCTGCGCTTCAATGCGATACTTGGTGTACAACGGGATTTCGTCTTTATAAAGTTGGATGTCACCAGAAAAGTCTGCCATGTACGAGTTCACGAACCCACGGATATCCTCGTAGATTCCTTTGTCATCCACGATTACTCGTTCAATGTTGCTATGGAGATTGTCGCGCAATACGGAATTAACCAAATTGTTTGCCTCATATAACAATCGAGGTGCTTGTGAATCCGAATAAGCTTGTTGAATAAGTTTCAACAAGTCGGCACATTCTCGTACGTCGGTTTGAAGTTCTTTTTGACTTCGGCCTCTGGCTGAGGTGCGGATCACTAGACCACATTCTTTGGGGACTTTGAGCTTGGGAAGCATAGCTTCAATTTCAGCTCGCTGCTCGCGGTTAATTTGGCGGGATATGCGAGTAATTGGACGGTTGGTGTTCAAAACTACGTGCTGTCCGTGTAGCTGAATTTGTCCGGTCAAAGCAGCGCCTTTTTCGACACGGGCGTCTCGTTCCACTTGTACCAATACATCGTCGTTGACTTTCAACACATCCGCAATGCGTTCTGGTGTGTCGTTCTCGTCACTGCTACCGCGGCGGCCGTATTTGTAGTGAATTTTGTCGAGGGTCAACAATCCATGTTTTAGGTCTCCGAAATCTACGAATGCCGCCTGTAGTTGGTCGTTAATGGAAACGACTTTGGCTTTGTAGATATTGCCTTGAGAACTTCGATTTGCGAACTTCTCAATGTGTAGGTCGTGTAGAACTGGTGCGGACTGCGCACCGTTTGAATTGACAATTGCGACGCGTACTTCTCTGGATTTGAGTACGCTAATCAGCATTAATTTCATGGTATCGAAACTTCCTGTTTGTAGGATTTCGAACCCGAAATGTCAAAAAGTCAGCTACATAGTTTGTGGGCCGAAGACTCTAAGTGGATCAATTTGCAACGGTAAAACGTAGAGTCTGCTACGCCATCGATCATCGCAAATGAACGCTGAATTTTTAGTAGCTCTTATGGTTGCCATGGAATTTAGGTAATGATTGTCTGATTCCAACTACGCCGTGGTTGAAAAACCTCGGTTTGATTCAAAGCGTAAGATAAAGTCTTCAGTAAATTGGGGATTAATGTAGCCGTTTTGACTGATTTCGGTATCGAAATCTTTCTAGTTCTTGTAGTAATTACTTCACATCACTCTGGTTTCTGTGATTTTGCGAAACCAAAAATGTGTTCTTCAAACCTGTGGCAATTAGTGCTCTGTCAAGGCTTGGTCGAATATTCTTCGTAAATAATTTGAAGTGGTTTAACGACCAGTAAGACTCACATTCGAGTGTACTTAAGTGTATATGATACACGCATTAGCACGATCTGTAAAGTAACAAACATGCTGGATACGGTATGACTCCTGTTCAAAATTTCACCATTCGTAAGCATTCTGGGCAACGCTTGGACAACTTCCTCTTGCGTGAGTTGAAGCCGATCCCGCGAAGTCGAATCATGCGTATGATTCGTCGCGGCGAGGTTCGAGTCAATGGTAAACGTGCTAAAGTTCATTTAAAACTGAGCGAAGGTGACCGTGTTCGAGTACCTCCGGTCGCACTAGTCGAAGAAAATAGAGCCACGGTACCCCAATGGCTCATCGACATCTTGGACGAGACCGTGATTTACGAAGATGATCGCCTGATTGCGGTGAACAAGCCCAGTGGCGTCTCGGTTCACGGAGGAACATCAGTGCCTGTAGGTTTAATAGACGCTGTTCAAGAGTATTTCAACGACGACGACATACAGTTAGGGCACCGAATTGACCGTGACACATCGGGATGTGTATTGTTTGCGAAGACTAGAGTGGCGTTGTTGGAGATCCATCACGCATTGCTGCACCATCAGTTAGTCAAGCAATACGAGGGTATCGTCTCAGGGTGCTGGCCGAGCGATGTTAGGGAAATTTCGGTTCCACTTCGGAAGTTTCGACTCCCTAACGATGAGCGTCGAGTAGAAGTACATGATTCTGGAAAAACGGCAAATTCAAAGTTTGAAATTTTGCGAGGCTCTGAACGACTGACTTGGCTTCAGATTGAACCTTCAACCGGACGAACCCATCAGATTCGCGTACACTGTCAGTATCAAGGGCACGCGATTGTGGGAGATCGCAAATACTCAGTATCTAAGAACTTCAACGCACCAAAAATGTTGTTGCATGCGCGGAGTATTCAGTTTGCCGATGGGCTTACTATTCAGGCTCCGGTGCCAGCGTACTTTGAAGAGTTTTGGCATCAACAGACTCAAGCGGGTTGATCCCATACTCTCGGAGAAACTCTGCCGTGCGTATGAGCGGTAGCCCGACAAGAGCAGTAGGATCGTCTGAACGGACAGATTTGAAGAGGAGAGGTCCGTGCGCTTCTGACTTTATAGCACCGGCGCAATCCAATGGTTGATCCAGAGTTAAGTAGGTGGTGGCTTCACTTTTCGAAAAGTCGCGGAAGTGAACTTCGGTCTGAATGACATCACTTAGGATTTTGTCTTGTGGACCAACTACGGTAATCGCGGTAAAAAATGACACAGACTGACCCCTGAAGCTCAGAAGCATGTCCCGAGCTTTATCAAAGACACCCGGTTTGACTAATAGTTGTCCATTGCAGACCCCCGTTTGATCGCTACCAATTACAACGCTATGAGGACATCTTTGCGCGACTACTGTCGCTTTCAACGTTGCGAAGCGTTGTGCAATCGAGCCGGGAGTCTCTGTAGGTCCAGGATGCTCGTCGATGTCCGGTGCTACTGTGCGAAATTGATAGCCCAAAGAAGCTAGCAGTCGCTGTCGATACCGTGACGACGATGCTAAGATCAGGTCATACATGAACTAAAAACTCGGTTACATAAAACTACTGGTGAACGTGCGAGCATTGACAGTATCTTGCAATGTCACTATCATCTTGACTAGCGAAAGCTCCTTGGGTGTTTATGATAGCTTTTTCTCCAAGCGACTGCGCCCGTTCAAACCGCACGTGGCAAGGCAGTCTCTCGACGTCTACATTTCCGCGGTTATATGCAGCGGTAGGCAAGATCGACGAAACTGTAAGCGTTCAACTTGAATTTTTACTTGATGAAAACGATCGAGTTCGCGTATTTGGTCAGATAGACACTAGAGCCAGACTTCGGTGTTATGCGTGTTCGATTGAAAAAGAAGTTCCTTTTACCGTAAAACTTGACGTACGGTTGGTACGATCTGAGCAGGAAGCTCGCGAGATATTTGGTGAATTTGATGCGATCGTGGTCGCGGATGATAAAATTACCCTCCAAGAACTCATTGAAGACGATGTTCTGATGAGCATTCCATCACGAGTTTGCGACGACCAACAAGCCTGTCCCCGGCGACAAACAGACACTGAAGCAATACCACCGACGACCCATCGGCCTTTTGCAAACATCGGGCGGTTGATGAAAGCGAGTCGGTCATAGTTAGTTTCAATCAATTCGGTACATAGTTTATGGCAGTCCAGCAAAATAAAAAGACGCGCTCCAAAAGAGACCAACGGCGAGCGCACGATCATGTTTCTACTCCGACACTCACCGAAGATCAGTACACCGGAGAGATACACCGTCGTCATCATGTGGCTGCTGACGGTCGCTATCGAGGTCGTCAGGTGCGTGAAATTAAGGTACCCGAAGAAGAACAGCAGGAAGAGTAGTTTCACATAGCTTCTGCTATGGAATTCTTCCATGGTTACGGCTACGTACCACATCGCAGTCGATGCTCTAGGCTCAGAGTCGCCGACCGAGCACATCGTTGTTGGCGCACGCGACTTCATAACATCCAATCCAGACTGTACGTTAACTCTAATTGGTAGGCGACGTGACTTTTCGGATTTACCCGAAGACCGTTGTCACATCATCGATTGCCCAGCCGCGGTACCACAGCATGCGACACTGCTCGACGTACTTCGGAATAAACGGGATTCATCCTTGCGAACCGGATTGAATCTATTAGCAGGTAAGAGTGTACAAGCTCTAGTATCGGCTGGTAACAGTGGAGCACTGATGGTTCTCGGGAGACAAATCGTTTCAGCTCTTCCCGGGATCACTCGCCCAACGATGATTAAGCAGTTCACACGATCTACAGGATCCTTCTGGATGCTTGATTTAGGAGCAAACCTCGCGCGCCGACGTAGTCTACTCCATGAATTCGCGCGGGTTGGAAGTGCGTACGCAAGTTCCGTTGGTGGATTGAAAAAACCTAAAGTCGCGCTGCTAAACATAGGGGCGGAAGCACACAAAGGTCCCCAGTATTTACGTGATACAGCGGTAGATCTTGTACGAGATCCACAAGTAAATTTTGTTGGCTATGTTGAAGCTCACTTACTGTTTTCGGGTATCGCTGATGTTGTGGTAACTGATGGTTTCACTGGGAACATAGCATTAAAGTCCATCGAGGGTGCGTTAGCTATTGCCCAACAGTACGTTCGTACTTCGTTCAAAGCTTCAGACTTCCCAGAGGAGGAATCCGTCGTAAACACCGTAAATTCAACCTTAAACGCTCAAACTTACAATGGTGCAAGTCTCGTTGGATTACGAGGCGTCATTGTGAAATGCCATGGCAACACAAACCACATCGGCATTCGATCGGCCTTAGCGTTGGCTAAGCGTGAAATAGTCGCGCAAGTACCACAACGCTTAGAGGCTCACTTTGAACAATCACAGAGTAAGAATTGATTTCGAACATTGCGTATCTATTTCCAGGCCAAGGTTCACAATCAGTGGGCATGCTTGCTGATCTTGGTGAATTGGGTAATGACATTCCGGAACATTTGGCGCGTGCGTCCGAAGTAATCGGAGTAGATTTGTCGACGATCGTAACTAGCGGTCCAGACGAGCAGTTAAACCAGACAGAAATTACCCAACCTGCCATTCTTGCCACGTCGATTGGGTTGTTTTCTATGACTCGTAGACTTGGTTTGGACATGCCGTGTGCAGCGGCCGGACACAGTCTTGGTGAATACAGCGCATTGGTAGCAGGCGGTATGCTTGATTTCGAATCCGCGGTTCAGCTCGTTCATGAAAGGGGCAAGATCATGCAAGCAGTGATGCCGGTCGGATCGGGTGGGATGGCAGTTGTAATAGGTCTCAGCGATGATGCCGTGCAACACGCATGTGATTCTGTTGACGGTACAGTAGAGATCGCGAATTTCAATTCACCAGATCAGGTAGTCATCGCCGGCAAAAAATCAGACGTGCAAAGCGTTTCGATCGCTTGCACTGCTGTAGGTGCGAGGCGAATAGTCCCCATTCCCATGAGCGTACCTAGTCATTGTTCTCTTCTTCAAGATGCGGGAAAACAGCTCGACGAGGTACTATCACAACTAGAATTTCAGCACTCGAGCTTTAAGATCTATCAGAACATCAATGCGAAAGTTACAGACGATCCAGGTGAATTTAAACAAAATCTCGTCCAACAACTCAGTTCCAGCGTAATGTGGTATCAGAGCATCAGAGCGATGATACATCACGGTATATATACGTTCATCGAGTGTGGTCCGGGTAGAGTCCTCACCGGACTAATGCGACGTATTGATCGTGAGGTTAACGCAACGGCTTTGAGTAACCGAGAAACACTTGAAGAATTAATCAGAGCGTGAATATGACACAAAAATCGGCATTAGTAACAGGTGCAAGTCGCGGAATCGGACTAGCGATTGCTAGTCGCTTAGCCGCGGATGGCTTCTACGTATTCGGTACTGCGACAACCCAAGCTGGAGCAGATCGCATATCAGAGAGTCTTGGTTCAAACGGTAGCGGAATCCAATTGCAACTAACCGATGCACCATCGATCGAAAACGCTTTACAAACCATTGCAGATTCTGAAAGAAAGATTTCGGTATTGGTAAATAATGCTGGAATCACGAAAGACAGCTTGTTGCTTCGAATGTCAGAACCCGTGTGGGATGAAGTGCTCAACACAAACCTTACTGGATTTTTCCGCATTACCAAGCCCGTGTTACGCGGCATGTTTAGGGAGCGCTGGGGGCGCATTGTGAATCTTGGGTCAGTCGTTGCACGAACGGGAAATCGTGGACAAGCGCACTACTGCTCAACGAAAGCTGGAATCGAAGGATTTACCCGTGCTCTCTCAATGGAAGTCGCATCTCGCGGCATCACTGTGAACTGTGTTGCACCAGGTCTTATTTCGACCGACATGACCAAAGAAATTTCCGATCGCGGTGAGTCAGATTTGTTATCCGTTGTGCCCTTAGGTCGAGCTGGAACCCCAGAGGATGTTGCAAACGCAGTCGCTTTTCTAGTGAGTACAGAAGCGAGTTACATCACTGGTCAAACTATCCACGTTAATGGTGGTATGTACGCGCCTTGAGAGGTGTGTCGATTACGAGTCCGGAAGACCGCGAGTGGGGATTGGAAAATGTCGCGATAGCGGGCAAAGTGTTTTGTGAGTTCCGTCGTTCAGCCTTCAGTTTCTATCTACTGCAAAAGTAAAATACGTTGTCCCGCTAGGGATGTTTGTTTTTATAACACCGAGATACGGAGACCCATACACGAATGAGTTCTATTGAAGAGCGCGTAAAAAGACTGATAGCCGAACAACTAAAGAGTGAGCTGAAGGATGTAACTGATGAAGCTTCTCTTATGGACGATCTCGGTGCCGATTCGCTTGACACTGTCGAGTTGGTTATGGCATTAGAGGAAGAGTTTGAAACAGAGATTCCCGATGAAGATGCCGAACGTATCGCGACGGTAAAACAGGTGATTGACTACATAAAGGATCAGTTAGCAAACACCTCCGAATCGGACTAAGACTAAACCGCTAGGTGTTGTTTCAATATCGAATCTTCCCTCCTGAAATTGAGTTGAATTCCCACAGATTCCGACCGTAATGACTAAGTCACGCGTGGTAGTGACTGGGATGGGAGCATTAACTCCCATTGGAAACACAGTTGAGGAAACCTGGAGGAATGCACTTGCCGGTGTAAGTGGTGTATCTCAAATCGAAGCTTTCGACACGTCCGAGCATCGAGTTACTATTGGAGCTCGAGTCAAGGACTTCAATGTTGATGATCACTTTAAGTCTAAACTTGCAAAGCGCTACGACGAGTTCATCCAGTTAGGATACGCTTCTGCGGCACAAGCAATAGAACAATCCGGGATTCAACAGAGTTCCGACTTATCTAATGTCGGAGTTGCTTTTGGTTCTGGAATCGGCGGAATCAGAATGATTTGTTCGCAACACCAAGTGTTGCTTGAACGTGGCCCCCGGCGAGTCTCTCCATTTTTTGTACCCTCTAGCATCGTAAACATGATAGCTGGTCAGGTGTCGATTGATTACGGCTTCGGCGGTCCAAACATTTCCATTGTCACAGCGTGCACTACGGGATGCCACAATATCGGGGTGGGCTTCCGAATGATTCAGTGTGGTGATGCGACCGCCATGGTCGTTGGTGGAGCTGAATGGTCCACTTGTCCGCTATCTATTGCCGGCTTTGCCTCAATGAAAGCATTGTCGACTCGGAATGACGAACCAGAACGAGCGAGCCGCCCTTGGGACAAAGCACGAGATGGGTTTGTGTTGGGAGATGGTGCGGGCTGCTTGGTGATTGAATCTTACGACCGCGCAGTTGCTCGTGGCGCGGAGATTCTTGCAGAGATTGTCGGTTTCGGAATGAGTGCGGATGCACACCACATCACAGGTCCACCGGAAGACGGTAGCGGTGCGATCGCTGCGATGAAACGAGCTTTATCTGACGCTCAACTTACCCCGAAACAAATTCACTACATAAATGCACATGGTACGTCGACACCACTAGGTGACATAGCGGAAACAATGGCCATTAAATCGGTCTTTGGTGCCGACACGAGCGTCCCAATCAACTCCACAAAATCGATGTTCGGACACTTGCTGGGTGCCGCCGGTGCAGTTGAAGCCATTATTTCAATTTTGACTCTTCGCGAGCAACGAGCACATCCAACAATAAATCTCGATGATCCAGATGAGGAGTGTGATTTAGACTTCATTCCATTGGAAGCAAGGGATATATCTGCTGAGTACTCTCTGAGTAACTCATTTGGTTTTGGCGGTACCAACGGCACCTTGATTTTTCGCGCTGTGTAGTCGTGCGACCTGTCAATCGTTACCGGGCGGCGACGACGTTGGTGGTCTTGATTTGCATGGTAGGTGTGGTAGTGATCTGCCACTACGAGATGTGGAAGCATCACGAGATTCAGGTAGAAAGCGCGCAGACACTTGATATTCAATCAGGCGACTCTTTCGTAGACATCGCGTCGAGTCTAAAAACGATGGGGATAATTCGGAATGTTGGGTACTTTGAACTCTTAGCGCGAACGTCCGGATCCGCTGCTTCGATCCAAGCCGGCGAGTATTCGTTCTCAGGCACCTACACACCTGTCAGCGTTCTTCAAAATTTAGTCTCGGGAAAAGTCGTTACTCGCACGCTCACTCTGCCAGAAGGTGGTTCCTTCAAAGACTTGGTGCAAGTACTAGCTTCTGCTCCGAAGCTCAACTTTGATCTCCCAAATCTGCGAGTCGAAGCCGCACTGGCTGAGTTAGGTATTAGAAGAACTTGGGCGCAAATTCCATCGGACCACGGTGAAGGCTGGTTTTTTCCTGACACTTACCAATATACGAACACCACGCAAGCATCGGAAATCTTAATTACTGCTCACAACAAGATGATCGAAGAACTTCGTGATGTTTGGCAAAACCGAGATCAATCGATACCGTTCAAGAAACCCTACGACATGTTGATCTTAGCATCAATCATCGAAAAGGAGTCGGGCGTACCGCAGGATCAACAACGAATTAGTGGAGTGTTTTGTCGTCGTTTGAACAAGGGTATGCGCTTACAGGCTGACCCCACGGTAATTTATGGTCTCGGGGACACATTCACTGGAAATTTAACTCGGGCACACCTCAATATGGAGAACCCTTACAACACTTACCGCAATTTCGGACTCCCGCCAACACCGATTGCCTCACCAAGTCGGGCTGCGCTCGAGGCAGCGGCTCATCCAGCGCCAGGGGATGCGCTCTACTTCGTTGCTCGCGGAGATGGGACCAGTGAATTTTCGGCCACTTTAGAAGAACACAATCGCGCGGTGCGACAGTACCAATCGAATCAGGGTAACTGAGTGCAAAAGAAAGGACAGTTTATAACCCTCGAAGGTGTTGACGGCGTGGGCAAGAGTACGGTCGTACCGAGTATAGAACAAGTATTGCAAGCGCAAGAAATTTCTTACTTTATCACTCGCGAGCCCGGCGGTACGCCGCTTGCAGAGGGAATTCGAAAATTACTCTTATCTGATTGGAAAGAACCCGTGACGGCCGAAGCAGAGTTGTTTCTTATATTTGCTGCGCGGGCTCAGCATGTCGCGGAAGTGATCAAACCGAGAATTGAAGCAGGGACCTGGGTAATCTGTGAGCGCTTCACCGATGCTTCCTTCGCTTATCAAGGCGGGGCAAGAGAACTTTCACTCGGTTTTGTCGAAAAGCTTGCCAATGCGGTTCATGCAGAGTATTGGCCCGATCTCACGATTTATCTTGACATCGACGTCGAGATCGCTTTGCAACGACGGTCCCATCGTGTTCAAGATCGTATCGAAAAAGAAACTATCGATTTTTTTGAAGTTGCACGCGAGACATACCTGAAACTTGCGGAAACTCAACCAAGGATAACAAAAATAGATGCTAGTGTTCCATTACCCGATCTGAATCGAGCTGTTGGAAAAGTAGTAGAGCGATTTGTAGCGCAGCATACATGACTTCGACCTTTCCTTGGATTGAGCACAAATTGGAAGAAGTCACTAGTGGTGCTTTCTTAGAGCGTTTGCCGCACGCCGTACTAATCGATGCTTATCCCAGTTGGGGAGTTGAGGAACTTGCGTGTCGACTCACGCAAGAGATCGTAGGAATGAATGGAGATCCAAGAGAAATTCCGCACCCAGATGTATTGTGGATCAGACCTGAAGACACCAAGCTGAAAATCGAACACGTGCGCGATGCGATAGATTTTGTGAACTTGTCGGCACAGGTCGCGACGCGGAAAGTTGCTGTGTTGGAATCCATTGAATCGGCCAGCATTCCGGCATCAAATGCATTGCTTAAGTCTCTTGAAGAGCCGCCAGCCAAGGTTCATTGGATTCTCACCACGACCGCTCATGACTTGTTACTTCCGACTATTCGTAGTCGATGCACGCGAATACACCTGCACAATGCCGATCGCGATGACACGGAGCGGTGGTTGCTCGAAAACGAGATCCCACAAGACGAAATAGAGAACTACTTGATCGAATTTGGTGAAGCGCCATTCGCAATCAAAACAGCATCTGAATTAAAGCAAAAGTCTCTTCGCAAATATTTGCTGCAGGGATGGCGTGAGAAGTCTGTGGATCTTTCTATTGCAATGGAGTTAAAGGAACAGGATTTTTATGAACTACTCGCGCGATGGATGCGCATTACAGCTCGAATCATTCACAATGAACGCGGTGTAGAACCATTTCAATTTTGGGACGAACTCGTCGCAGCGCGTCGAGCTACTCACGAGCAGAGTAACCTAAATCGACAAATACAAATTGAGCGATTGTTGATTCATTGGTTTCGTATGAAGCAGAACATACGCAAACGTAAGGCAGCGGTTCGGATTACGCAGCGCTAAAAGCAGATCTGGTGAAGTTTCGAACGTTCGCCGATTCGACAAGTACGTTGTCTTCAACGCGCACCCCACCGAAAGGTATGAGTTGTTCAACCAAATTCCAATTAATGTCCTTGTGCCCGCGGACACGATCGAGTAAAACTGGAATAAAGTAAATACCGGGTTCGACGGTAAATACCAAATTCTCTTCGATCTGTCGAATTAGACGTAGGGAAGGGAATCGAGTTGGTGGTTTTCCCTCGGTACCCTGAGCATCGACTATGTGCCCGCCCACATCGTGAGTTTGTAGTCCTAACAAGTGCCCCGTACCATGCGGATAGAAGATGTCGGTTAGTTGCTGTTCAAACGCAGCCTCCGCACTGCAGGACACTATACGTTGAGCAACCAACACGTCTGCCATTGCCCGATGTGCACACTCGTGAAATTCGACAAAATCGGTAAGATTGGGAATCTCCGATATGAGTGCCTGTTGCGCTTCGTCCACCGACGAAACTAGGTCAGCGAATTCATCTCTGGGATTCGCACTATACGTCCGCGTAATGTCGGAGTGATAACATCGATGTTTCGCGCCAGCATCTATCAAAAAGCTGAGTCGCTTAGCGGGTGGGCCGCGGTCATAATGTTGGTAGTGCAACGTACTGCTGTGGTCGTTGAGTGCTACGATGTTGGGGTAGGGAAGGTCATGATGGACGTGCTTGGTCCGTTCTTGGTATGCAAGGTGTATTGCGAACTCGCTTCCCCCATTTCGAAAACACTCATACGCGGCTAAATGCCCCTGGACAGCGATTGCTGTCGCCTGTGATATTTGCGCCACTTCAAACGGTGTCTTGTAGCCGCGTGCGTACGCTAACTGATGTTGAAGGGCACTTGGGGGGATTTCGACATTTTCAAGTTCTGTGTAATTCGACGGTGTATTTCCAAAATAAGCGACACGAGATACTCCTGTCAAGTGGTGTAGACACGCTTGTTCTAAAGCGGGTTGTGTCGAATAACTTTCACAATCAAAATGCTCCAACAACCAGCCCGGCGTGGATGAAGGAAGATACCAGTAGTCAGCTGGAGAATACCACAAGAGTTTTGGGCGAGTGGTAGCGTTCAACAAAAGGATGCAATGCTCACTGTTGTCTGCGACGGTCCAACGCAGGAAGTGAGGATTGGCATGAAATGGAGGCGATTGATCATCATCGTGATAGAACGTGTTCTTTCCTGCCGCGATTAGTGCGCCGTCGAAGTTGTTCTGGTTTAACTTCTCCGACCACAGAGAGGAGATCGTCGCTAGATGGTCTTTGAATTGAGCGTTTGTGTTCGCGTCCATGTGAGTAGTTTGACTATTAGTTGACTGGTGAGTTGAGTGTGAGATTGTAGCACTTCGAAGCGGAGTTCCTGTCACGCTTTGAAGATCATCGTTCCTCACGGACTAGAGTGTTCACAGTGCGCTTTGATAGCAAGATGGTTACTCGCAAAAAGAGCAAGATACAGTCTTTTCGTCAGAGTTCTCAGGTTCAGTTTCGAACTAAAAGTTAGGAGTCAGTGTGTGCTTAAGTTCAAGTGCGTAGGTGACTAATCAACGCATAAGTTATTCAATAAAATTTGCTTCTCAATCCACCCTTCATATTTCATTTTTCAGGAAATTCCATGTCCAATTTTGGTTACGTCGCTCCTACGACCGTAGAGGAAACTCTTTCGGTGCTAAAACGGGCAACGGATCAAGGTCAACGAGCCCAGATTCTTGCGGGTGGAACCGATGTAATCGTGCAAATGCGTTCAGTCGACAATTCACATCGTTTGTTTGTTGACATCAAAGCGCTACGAGAGACCAATGAAGTTCTTATCGAAGAAGAGCAGGTCTATATTGGTGCTGCGATACCATCGGGTGTGCTCAATGAAAACGCAACACTAAAGACATTATTACCAGGTTTGCTTGAGTCAGCGGACTTAATTGGTTCGACTCAAATTCAGGGGCGCGCATCAATCGGTGGAAATCTGTGCAATTCGTCTCCGGCAGGAGACACGATCCCTGCGTTGATTGCGAACGCTGCGATTTGTGTGATTGCGACTAGCGAGGGAATTCGAACAGTTCCAGTGGAAAACTTTGTTACGGGCGTAGGACGCAACTGCCTTGTTGGTAATGAGTTCTTACTTGGCTTTCAAATACCACGACCTTCAACGGGCACTGGCGATGCATATTTACGCTTTATTCCGCGCACTGAGATGGATATCGCCGTTGTTGGGGCCGCGGTGGCAGTGACGTTGGGTCAAGATGGAATTTGTTCGCACGCCCGAGTCGCGATTGGAGCGGTTGCACCTACACCATTGCTGGTAGACGCAGCTGGTGTGGCTCTTGTCGATACGCCGGTTGATGAAGAAGCTTTACGACGAGCTGCGCAGATTTGCAGTGACGCATCCCAACCGATCACGGACAAACGGGGTACGATCGAATACCGCCGCAAAGTAGTTGGTGTATTGTGTCGTCGGGCGGGCGCAATCGCAAGAGACCGTGCCTTGTCTAACCAATAATGAGAGAGAAATAGTTCAGATGAAGAGATGCACATGACCAAGATTTATGTCTCCACAATAGTTAACGGTAGACCTGAAGACGTACTCTGTGAAGCACATCAGTCTTTACTCGACCTGTTGCGCGACGAAATTGGTCTTACCGGAACTAAAGAAGGTTGTGGTACAGGTGACTGCGGAGCGTGTACAGTGCTCTTAGACGATCGATTGGTTTGTTCGTGTTTAGTACTTGCACCAGAGGCCCATGGGAAAGAAATTACGACCGTTGAGGGTATCGCGGATTCGCAAGACGGTTTACACGTCGTGCAGCAAAAACTATTAGAACACGCTGCCTTACAGTGTGGGGTCTGCACCCCTGGTTTTGTCGTAGCAGCTAAAGCGTTGCTTGACAAACACTCGGACCCAGATGAAGAGACGATTCGCTACTGGTTAGCAGGGAACTTATGCCGGTGTACCGGCTACGACAAAATTATTCGCGCGGTTCAAGATGCCGCACAAGAACTAGCAACAACGAAGTAAGGAACACTTTCAACGATGGCAGATGCTGCAAACTATAAAGCAATCGGAACTCGACCAATACGCCCTGACGGTATTGAAAAGGTTACGGGTCGAGCAAACTTTGGTGCAGATTTAAACCTACCCGACATGTTGCATGGTAAGGTTCTGCGAAGTCCACATGCACATGCCCGAATCAAACGAATAGATCTGTCGAAAGCACTTGCAGTCGATGGCGTTTACGCAGCAGTCTCTAGTGCCGATTTTCCTCAAGAGGTCACGTCGAGTCTAAGCATCAATATCTTGGCTCGTGACAAAGCACTATATCACGGTCATGCGATTGCCGCGGTCGCAGCACGAACTCCTCGCATCGCGGAGGAAGCGATCGAACTAATCGAGGTTGAGTATGAAGTTCTAGCTCCAGTTCTATCCTTAGACGAAGCCATGCAGGAGAACGCGACACTTGTCAATGAACATTTACGAACAAACGACGAAGAATCAGCCCCGCCGAGCAATATTGCCTCAACTCAAAAATTTGAACGCGGCGATGTACAAAAAGGGTTTGATGAAGCGGATGTGATTGTTGAAGAAGCGTTTAGAGTTCCGTCTGCGCATCAAGGCTATATCGAACCACACGCGTGCGTAGCAACAAGTAATCCCGGTGGTCGCGTGACCATTTGGTGCACCACGCAGGGTCCATTTGAAGTTCGAAGTGCGACTGCTGGCGTATTAGCCAAAACCGTATCAGACATTAAAGTCATACCATCAGAAATAGGTGGAGGTTTTGGGGGTAAGACAGTGGTATATTTGGAACCAGTCGCAGTGCGTTTGTCGGAATTGACGGGTAAGCCGGTGAAGATGGTAATGAATCGAGAGGAGGTCTTTCGAGCTACCGGCCCAGCATCAGCGACACTATGCAAGATTAAAGTTGGTGCTACAAAAGATGGTCGGATTACTGCAGCACAGGCATGGTTAGCGTACGAAGCTGGGGCGTTTCCTGGTTCTCCAGTAGGTCCTGGGGCCATGTCGGTCTTTGCTCCGTATGACTTAGAGAATTTCTTGGTCGAGGGCTACGACGTTTTGGTAAATAAACCCAAGGTAGCGGCATACCGTGCGCCTGGAGCTCCACAGTCTATGCATGCAATGGAGTGTGCTATTGACGAACTAGCGCAGCGGCTTGATATGGATCCAATTGACCTTCGTTTAAAGAATGCTGCCAAAGAAGGCACAGTCGCACCTTACGGTCCAAAGTTTCCACCGATTGGTCTCGTGAAATGCTTGGAAGCCGCTAAGCGTCATCCAAATTACGCAACAAAACCGGAAGAAGGTGTCGGTCGTGGGGTTGCAGTCGGCTTTTGGTTTAACATAGGAATGCAATCCAGCGCAGAAGTCTGCGTAGCCGAGGACGGTGCTGTGTCAATTATGGAAGGAAGTCCGGACATCGGTGGATCTCGGGCGTCGATGTGTTTGATGGCAGCGGAGACTCTAGGTGTTCCCTACGAAACTATAAACGCACATGTCGGTGACACGGAATCGACGGGGTTCTGTAATCTGACGGGTGGGAGTCGAACAACATTTGCAACCGGACTGGCAGTTGTAAAGGCCTGTGAGGATGTCATAGCCCAATGTAAAGCTCGCGCGGCACTGACGTGGGAATTAGACGTCGATCAAGTAGAGTGGCAGGACGGTCGAGCAGTACCCAAACCTGGAGTGAATATAGACGTCGATCCGTTGTCACTAGCAGAAATTGCGAAGACTATGAGTCGCACTGGTGGGCCATTGCTTGGTCGAGCTAGCTTGAACGCACAGGGCGCAGGCGCATGCTTTTCAGTGAATTGGACGGATGTAATCATCGACCGTGAAACGGGTAAGGTAGATGTCAAAGCATTTACCGCGGTACAAGACGCGGGACGCGCCATTCATCCAGCATATGTAGAAGGACAGATGCAAGGTGGAGCCGTGCAGGGTTTAGGTTGGGCGCTGAACGAAGAGTACATCTACGATGGCAATGGTGTCGTCGAAAACGCTAGCTTTTTGGATTATCGAGTTCCTGTCGCCTCAGACATGCCGATGATCGACTGTGAAATCATTGAAGTACCTAATCCCTCACATCCTTACGGAGTTCGTGGAGTAGGGGAAACGCCTATCGTCGCACCTCTTGCAGCTACGTCTAATGCCGTGAGAGATGTACTTGGATTTCGAATCAACGACTTACCGTTGTCGCCACCAAACGTACTTGCGGCTATCGACGCAGCTGAGTAAATTTAGACGTTGCGATGGTAGGAAATAGGGAAACATGGCACGTGTAGTCTTCCCAGATCATTTACACCGCTTCACTCAAGGAACGCATGAGCTAGAAGTCGACTGCGCTTCGTTTCGGCAGCTTGTTCGAGTACTTGAAGAAAAGTGGCCGGGGATTGAATCAGCTCTAAGCAGTACCGCCGTTGCAATTGATGGTCAGATCTTTCAGGACGCGTGGTTTGAAAAAATCTCACCAAATAGTGAAGTATTTTTCCTACAACGAATTGAAGGCGGTTAGTTTCCTACAAACCGTATTCGGATACTAGGCTTCGATCTGGCTAAACTCCGATCGACAGATCGGATGCAACCGTTCCGGCACTACCACACGATGTCGCTCGCGAGTGCTCTTTTGCCCTGATGTACTTCTAAAAGCACTAGCAGAACCGAAGTTTACCAAATCTCCAACGAAATTCCACGCACCACCGGCAGCATCAATTTCAAAAATCGAAAGACACAATCCTTCAAGAAAATCTCCATTAGGAACCACTAAAAGAGAAATGTAGAATTTTTGTGGTTAACCAAGATTCTATTGGAGAAATCTAACATGAGAATCCATAAATTTTCTCTTCCTGTGATCATCGCTGGATTTGCACTGACGTTTCTACTCGCCGGCAGCCTATCAGCAAAAGAAAGGGGGTGGTACGTTTACGGTGGTTTTTCCTATTGGAACGACGCGAACCATTGGGAAAATGAAAGCTATTTAGCCTACCGTTTACCCGGTTTTAGTACAACTGGTTGGAGAAGGGACGGTTCCGCTAGCCAACTTTCCCTCGGTATAGGTTTTAACTTCAACAAAAATTGGGCGATTGAATTTTTTAACACGGGGACACCGGATCTGATCATTCCCGGAACCCATTGGTTGATTCCTCCGATAGAACCCGATGACGAGCCGGTGTCTGCGTCGTGGGAAGTCTCTACGACGGACGGAAGTTTTTTCGGTATGTCAGTCATCTACGACCACTACCTCAACGAACGAGTTTCTCTATTTTTGAAGGTAGGTTTTGGGTTTGGCGATCGTCTATGGACAGTGGACAGTACTTTGACGGATTCCCATCGTGAGCTGCTTTATGAACAGATGCCTGATCGAGCGCCGCGAGGTCCATGCTGCACCACCGACGATTTGTATGCCGTAGGTGTGCGAATGCCTTTATTTCATTATCCCAACATCTCCATCACGTTCGAATACCAGTTCGTATCGCCCTATCATCAGGATTTTAAATCAAGGGAAACGGACGATGAAGCGTCTCCACCTCAAGGGACCAGGCAGTACAAATCGGGAAAAATGTCAACCTTCAAAACCGGCATCCAGTTGCATTTCTGACTTTGCTCCCTGGTAGAGTAGTAGTTTCGATGTGGGTGGAGAGATTAGTAGTTAGTGGACCTCATAGGAAATGCATGTTGTGATCATGATGTCCGATTTGACTACGATTGGCTTCATTCACGATCTTTACTCTTCCCATTTTCACGCATTTTTTAAAATTTCAGCAATCCAGACTTCGCAGGGCAGACCTACCCCAACGACAAGTGCCGTGGGTAGGAATTGTGAAAGCCTTCTCTCAATTCAAACATCCGTGCTCGTGCGGTCGCTAGGCTCGGAAAATATCGTCGTGGTTGTCGGAGGATAGCTCCAGTTCTCAACGTCGTAAAGAAACTCTCGGCTATTGCGTTGTCATAGCACTCACCTACCGATCCAATAGCAACGAAACCGCTATCGAGATCTGTTGTCCCGGTGTGTGGTAGCCATAAACGTGGTAATACGTTTCATCAAGTAGATTGAAGACTTCGAATGATGTTTCAATAACATCGTTCCAACGATACGAGAGAGAGCCGTCAACGACCAAGTAAGCATCTAGCGTTAAACACCCCCTCCAGCACCTATCGACGGCTTCGTCCACCCATCGAAGCGTCAAGTTTGAACTTACGCTAGCTGCTGTGTAATAGACTGTACCAGCTAGTATGTTTGTCGGTCGTCGTTCCGTTTGCCGGTATGGTTGATCCGCTCCTGTTCGTGCTTCCGAATTCAGGTGGGAAAATGCAATATTGGTCGACAGCTGTCGGTTCCAGGTGTGTCTCCAAAGTAGTTCTATACCTCGGTTTCTGCCGTAATCAATGTTCTCGCTTACGTTTCTGCCGAACGAAATTTTGTCTCGCAATCGAGTGGTGAATCGTGTCCCTTGAATCGTTGTAGTTGCGGACGAATATTTTGCGCCAAAACTCAAACCTGTACCACGCTCCGGTTTAACGTTGGGATTCGGAAGCCATTTCTGCCCCCAACCATAACGATCTACCATCGAAGGAAACGCTATAGTCTGATGATCGAATTCAAAGTAGACAACGAGACCAGATTCTCTCGCGCCGATGTTCTCGACGAGCCAAGCGAAATGAACCGATTTTGACAATATGGGTTCATCTTGAGAGGAATCTATACGTGTCAGTGACGCATTCCAAGAAAGTTGTCGATAAGCTTGGTCGTACTTTGCGCGGAGGTAATTTACTCCAATTGGCTTGCGGGTGGGTTCTCCACGAACTACCGACTTGTTCACGTCATAGACTTGATCAAGTTCCCATGTCAGCCACTCCGCAATCGGGGTGGACAATGACAGTTTGGTTCGCGTCCCTGTTGTATTGTTGTTAAATGACTCGAACCAAGTCGCCCGGTTCAGCGAAGAAGATATTCGAACGTTCAACCGATCTAGCAGAACGCCAGTAACGCCGATTAATCCCTGATCGATTTCGGCGCGACCACGATCATATCCTTGTGCCACGGACGCGAAACGTACTGTTGATTGCCAATTTGAACCAGCAAAGTGATAGTGTCCGACAACATGCTCGACACCGTCTAAATCTCCATCTCCTAATATGTCGATGCCTTCCCAGTCCTTTCGTGAAATGGAAATGTTGTGTTGGTCAACACCGTAAGTGAATTCCGCGTGATCGCCCGCGCTACCGTAAGCCAAATTAATACTTCGTCGTGCGTCGGACGACGACTCGAGATTAATCACACCACCGATTGATCCCGAACCAGGTGTAGCAGAGAAATGTAGTAGGTCGATTCCAGTGCATGAGAGTGAGGCAAAGTTAAAGTCCGACACTGGGTCAGCAATATCGTAGCCATCAATCTGAATCCCAATGTGATTTGCTTCAGAACCGCGACTTCGAATTTGCCCGATGCTATTGTCAAACGCTAGGCTCGAAATCGGTTTCAGCACGTCAGCAGGAGAGCCAAACATCCTCACTGAATTGACGACCTCAGAGTACTCTACATAGGATTGATCCTTTTCGACAATAACCTCTTCGATTTCGTTGTCGTCACTGTCCTGGTCTTCCTCGCCATACATCTGTCCCGATATACCGAGTGAGGAGAGAACTATGGCTGTGAGTAAAGAAAGTGTGTTGTTTGAATTCAATTTTTGTCCTAGTAGCGCGGTAAATGGATTGAATGGCGAACATTGGTCGTCATGGCTAAAAATCAAGCGTTTAGGAAGATTCAAACGCAAGCACGCACATGCCGGCTCCCACAATCGCACTTGAGTCAGTGGTAGCTTGTGGAAATTTTAAATAGTTTGTCTTTGCGACTCTCCTACCTGTCAAGAGACTCTGACCGTAAAGGGGTAGGGCTCATGTGCGAACTTTGAAGTGCTTTAATACCAAAAAGTGCGCAAAAATGGGAGAAGTAAAGATCGTGAATGAAGCCAATCCTAGTCAAATCGGACATCGGGGTCACAACATGAACTACCTAAGAGCTCCACTAACAACGAATCTCTCAACACATATCAAATTTACGACTCTACCACGGAACAAAATCACAAACGCCACTGGATGCCGATTTCGAAGGTTGACGCTTTTCCACTTACGTATGGCGTGATAAATTCTGGACCAGACGAGGTTTCGGCCCATGCCGCTCTATGATAATCCCTTACAGCATGCCGTACGAACTTGTACTCAAACGTGATCGAGACCTTGGTATACTGAAATAGAGGCATTCTCGTACCAATTGCATAAACACGC
Source organism: Gammaproteobacteria bacterium (assembly GCA_009842245.1). Lineage (GTDB taxonomy): Bacteria > Pseudomonadota > Gammaproteobacteria > Pseudomonadales > Azotimanducaceae > Bin55. The sequence goes on from VYFT01000051.1 coordinate 31,054, forward strand.
GTCCTGGTGTCATGCTCCTGTCCCCTGTAAGGTATCTGTTCAGCAAGCAGTACACGATGGGATCCCGTCAGAGTACTCTCCAATTTCTTAGCATTACCGCTCAACCCTAAACCTACTTTCAAAAATAAAGATACTCGTTCTCTCACGTATAGGTCGTAGATGACTAAGATACCGTAAAAATTTTCGCCCTTCAGAGAGACTTCCCAAGACGCAGAAACCGGCTCGTCATCTGGTTCGACCATAGGTATCAACAAATGGGTTCCGGGAATGATTTCATCCGGTATCCCACTGCTAAAAACTTCAATCGCCCAGTTTTTATTGATGTTAAAACCTATACCGACAGAAAGTTGGCTAGCCGAACTGTCTCTTGTCCAACCAGTTGTACTAAAACCGGGTAAAAAGGTGGCAAAATAGCTTTCATTTTCCCACCCTTGCATGTCGTGCCAATAGGAAAGGCCACCGTGAACGTACCACCCCCTTTCTTTTGCTGATAGGTCACCGGCGATTAAAAATGTCAGTGCAAATCCAACGACGATCACAGGAAGTGAAAATCTTGAGACTCTCATGTTAGATTTCTCCCACAGAATCTTGGTTAACCACAGAAATTCTACAATTCTCGATTAGGAGTTCCTAATGGTGAAATTGTTATTTTGGGGTAGTGTTTTTCGATTTTTGAAATGATGCTACCGATGGTACGTGGAATTTCGTTGGAGACTTGGTAGACTTCGGTTATGCTAGTGCTTTTAGAAGTACATCAAGGCACAGAAGCACCCTATGTTTGCGATCGCTCTGAATACTCCATGGGGACTTATCTGGTCAATATGAAGCTCGGTCTGGGGCGGGGCGCGCCTCGCCGGAACTGCATCAGATCCAAATGGAACTCTCGCTGAGGCAGAATTTGTACGGGACACTAAAACTCTTCAGACTACTCAAACACGTTGTGAATGATCATTTGACCGTGTACGAGATACACTACCGTTTGACAGATATTCTTCGCGTGATCACCGATCCTTTCCAGTGAGCGCGCGACCCAAATGATCGCAAGCGCATTGGTGACATGCTTAGTTACCTTCTTCATTTCTTTTGTCGCGTGTTTCACGACAGTATCGTAGAGTGAGTCAATCTCCCGATCTCCAGCAATAGTTTGCAACGCTTGTTCAACATCAAGCCGGGCGAAACAATCTAATGATTCGCGCAATGCAACAGACACACCGTTGCTTAACTGTACGAGGTCTTCGTGATATGGTCTATTCGAATCATAAACACTTAACCGGTCGGCTAATTTAGCGATTCGTTCTGCTTCATCTCCAACGCGTTCGAGGTCGGTACTACTCTTCAAAATACTCACTAACAAGCGTAGGTCTGTTGCAGCTGGTTGCCGTCTAGCAATGACCCATTCAGCGCGCTTATCGAGTTCCATCGCATGCAGATTGATTTGTAATTCCGTGTTTTTAACAGACGCGGCCAGTTCAGAATCGTTCGAGAAGAGCGCTTTCGTCGCGTCAGCAACTTGTCGTTCCGCTAAGCCGCCTAGCTCGGTGAACGTTGTTTTGAGTTCGTCGAGTTCGGTATCGTAAGCACCGGAGATATGTTTTTGCATGAGTATTTAGTTCACGGTGAACAGTACTATTATCCGTATCTTCCTGTTACGTAGTCCTCGGTTTTAGTTTGGGTCGGATTCGTAAAGATTTTTAGAGTGCTGTCGTATTCTATCAGTTCCCCCAAATACAGGAACGCTGTAAAGTCCGACACGCGCGCGGCTTGTTGCATATTGTGCGTGACAATCACAATAGTGTACCGAGTTTTCAGTTCTGCGATTAGTTCTTCAATCTTGAGTGTGGATATAGGGTCTAGTGCCGATGCTGGTTCATCCAACAGGAGGACACTAGGCTCTACGGCGATGGCTCTCGCGATGACTAAACGTTGTTGCTGCCCGCCAGATAGACCCAGTGCTGAGTCGTGCAACCGGTCGTGTACTTCATCCCAAAGTGCAGCACTTTTCAATCCCCATTCAACTCGATCATCGAGTTCCGATTTAGGGACTTTGCCAGCTAATCGTAGTCCATACGCAACGTTTTCATAGACCGACTTTGGAAACGGGTTGGGACGTTGAAAAACCATGCCCACCTGTCGTCGCAATTGCGCCACGTCAACCTCTTGATCATGAATTTCCAATCCATTTAGTTCAATGCGCCCAGAGATAGTCACTCCATCGATGAGATCATTCATGCGATTGAAGCAACGAATCAACGTAGACTTGCCGCAACCCGACGGGCCAATGAGAGCTGTTACTCGTTGCCTCGGAATCAACATATTTATCTCGTTGAGTGCTTGTTTAGTGCCGTAGAAAAGAGCCAATTCGGAGACCTGTAAACACACATCGTTAGCTTGGAATTGACTAGGGCTTCGAGTATCCGTGGACCCTACCAGCTTGGATGCGAGTCTGACACCGCCAGTTGATTCGTTCATAGACTCTGAAGAGAGAGAGTTTTCTGTCATCAGTTCAGAGCCTCACGATATCTAGCTTCAAGACGATTTCTCAATGTAATGGCTGTTAGATTTAGGACGATAACGATGAGCACCAGTAATAATGCCGTCGCGAACACCAACGGACGAGCAGCGTCAACGTTTGGACTTTGGAATCCAACATCATAGATATGAAAACCGAGATGCATGAACTTACGATCTAAGTGGAGGAAAGGAAAGTTACCATCTATGGCTAGAGTCGGCGCGAGTTTGACGACGCCCACGAGCATCAATGGTGCGACTTCACCTGCGGCACGCGCGATGGCGAGAATGATACCTGTGAGAATAGAAGGACTTGCCATAGGCAACACTACTTTGAACAGTGTTTCGGCTTTGGTTGCGCCTAGTGCCAGGCTACCTTCACGCAAAGCTTTTGGGATTCTTGTTAGTCCTTCTTCTGTTGACACGATCACCACGGGGACGGTCAGGAGGGCTAATGTTAGGGAAGCCCAAATCAGTCCAGGTGTCCCGAACGTTGGGGCTGGATGTGCAGATTGGAAGAATATCCAGTCAATTCCGCCGCCGATTATGTACACAAAAAATCCCAACCCAAAAACCCCATACACGATCGACGGGACGCCAGCGAGGTTGTTGACTGCGATTCGGATCAAGCGTACGATGAGACCTTGACGTGCATATTCCCGTAAATACAGAGCTGCGACGACTCCAAAAGGTGTCACAAGAATCGACATCAACATGACCATGAGTACCGTACCGAAAAGCGCTGGAAACACACCTCCCTCGGTGTTCGCTTCACGGGATCCCTCAGATAGAAACGCCCAGATACTTGCGCAGTAATGGCCAAACTTAGTGAATACATTCATGTCATTGGGTTGCCACGCACGCACTATGCTCTTGAGCGGTATCACTGACTCTGTACCGCCCGCGATGGCAATAACGACATCGTCGCGATCGAGTTGAGCGTTGATGTCGTTTAGTTCGCGTTCGTGCAGAACGTATTCTTCGTTCAGATTCATGCGTTGTTCATCGATGTCAGCGGTTTCGAAGTTTCCCCGGAGTTCTCGTCCTCTTTGGCGTAAGCGCAGTTTTTCGAGTTTGTAGTTGATTCGATCGATGGATCCGCTCTGAATTGACTGTGCTTCACGACGAAGACGAACTACTCGTTTGATCCGTTTTCGCAGTTCTTTCCATGAATTCTCTGAAGGCACGACGCTGCCTTGTTCCCGAAGTTCTAATATGCTGCCATAGGCATTACCCCATTCTAAACGCTCAAAAACGATCAGATTTCGCTGTTTTTGTTGTTGAGTAATAGTGTGTTCATAGATCCAACGAAAATCTGGCGCGTTGACTTTGCGATTTCCAGACTTAAGCATCCACCGTACGGGATCGCCCTTGACGTCGATACTTTGATCTGCACCCGACTCTTCAAATTGTTCTCTAGGAACGCGTTCGCGTTGCACTATTTCGCCCGCGATCGTCTGAGCGCCAAGTTCATTTTCATAGTCGATTGTGACTACATCGCTGGGCCAAAAATGCGCTAAGCCCTTTACTGCGATAATTCCAATCAAGCCGAGGACTGCGACTATCGAAGTACCAACAGCGGTCGCAGTCAACCAGATCCAGGGTTCACCGGACTTAAACCAGACACCAAGATTCATGCGCTCCCGAAAGAGCCTGCGTTCTTGCGGAAGCCGTTCAGAGGTTTCCATAACGCGCTCTGAGCCGTTGACGCACGATTTCGGCGATCGTGTTGAACAAGAAAGTTATCACAAATAGGACTAGCGCGGTCAAAAATAGAATTCTGAAGTGAGTCGAACCAACTTCGGACTCCGGCATCTCGACGGCGATGTTCGCGGCGAACGTCCGCATACCTTGAAACAGGTTAATGTCCATGATGGGAGTATTTCCAGTGGCCATCAATACGATCATTGTCTCACCGACGGCTCGCCCCATGCCAATCATCACCGCGGAGAAGATTCCCGGACTCGCAGTGAGTAAAACTACCCGCACTAGCGTTTGCCATCGGGTAGCGCCGAGTGCGACCGATCCATGCACCAAGTGTCTCGGTACTCCGTATATCGCATCTTCGGAGATTGAAAAAATCGTAGGAATCACCGCGAATCCCATAGCGATACCGATGATTAGCGCGTTTCGTTGATCGTATTCAACACCCTGATTTTCGAGCCACATGCGCATGTTGGTACCAAAGATGAACTGCCAGATTGATTCACCGTAGGCTAGAGTTAGCCATGAAAGTAGAACGATTACCGGAATAGTCAGGGCACCAAACCATCCTTCGAAGCGACTAGTGATACGACTGGGTAATAACGTGGTTAGATAGGCGAAAATTAGAACGCCTACAGGTGGAATAACAAGCAAGAGCATGATTGCCGATAGGTTCTTTTCGACAATCGGCGCGAGCCACAAGCCTGCAAGAAAGCCAAGAATTACGGTCGGTAATGCGGCCATAATCTCTATACCGGGTTTGACGATCTTACGCATACCCTCGGACATAAACACGGCAGTGTAGATCGCGCCCATGATAGCAAGCGGTGTCGCGACCAGCATCGCGTAAAACGCTGCTTTGATGGAGCCAAACAGTAGAGGAGCAAGAGAGAATTTAGGTTCAAAGTCTGTGTCAGCTGAAGAACTCTGCCAGCTATGCACGGGTTCCTCGTATCCTTCATATGCGACTCTTCCCCATAGCGTAGCCCACGAGGCTTCTGGATGCTTGTTGGATACGGCAGAGACTTCAATGGAGCCATCCTGAAGGGCCATTAGTCGATCCGCACGCGGGGAAAAGTTCACTGATTTTGGTACCGCATTCATCCGTTGGACGGCCAGCTTACGTTCCGATGTGGTGTACCCGAGATGTGCCGTTCCCAGGGAATCAATTGCTAAGAAACCTTTTCGGCGATGTTCGGCAACTATCTGAACAATCGGTTCTGAGTAAACGAACGAACGGATTTTGCGCAATCCTTGTCCTTCTTCCACGGGTCCTAAAGTCCAGTGGTCTAAAGAGCCTTGGTCGTTCGCTACTAAGAAAGAATAGCGACCTAACACCGGTGCGAAATGGACAAAGTTTCCATCGGTGTCATCTAACGTACCGATGTCTTCGACACTGTACCGTCTAATGGAAGCAATATTCAGGAGTCGGTAATCACCAGTGACAGTGTCAATTTCATACAACCATCTTCCTCCCGGACCGAGCATTATTTGCAGCGAACTTGGTGTACGATTCCAGGAATCAATAGTGAGAGTACGAGGGTCTTCTAGCTCGAAGAGGTCATCCACATCTTGATATTCCTCAAGGTTAATGCTTCCATCTGGTTGAAGAGCAACGACGCGCAATTTGGAGTCACTTCGATAGACGTCAAAGCCCACCGCATCCCCTAAGTCGAGTGCAACTTCATCGAACAACAATCCAACCTTGTTTTCAACACGCCGTTCGACTCTGTCGAATCTCACGTCGTGAGTAATCTTTAGAAACAGCAACTCATCAGCGGTTGTACGGACAGCAAACGTGTCTGCGAGAGGGTAAAGTGGCTTCAAGCTTTTAATCGAGGTAGGCAGCACCGTTTGTTCCGAGACAGTTCTATAGTCCTTTGTGTCCCGAAATTCGACGGAACCATCACTCTTGATTAAGGTGAGAATTTCAAAGCGATCATCCGAGGTCACGTATAACACATCGTCTGTGGCCAGTTCTTCGGTATGTAACAGTTTGATTGACGCTGGCACGAACATTGGGACTATGACCCACACAAAGTAACCCATAATGAGCACAATCGCAGCAATGACAGCGATTCCGCCGACACCTACGGTCAATTTTGTGAGACGATCAACTAACGCTCGACCAAGAGCGAGACCCGGTAGTTGTTGAGGAGGTGTCGAAGCCATTAAACTGGGTTCCTTCAATGCGAGAACACTTAAGTCGCTGGTTCCAGATCAGCTAAATCGCGTAGCTCGATCACTCAATGCGGCGAAGCTCTCGTTCCACAGTCTTTAGAGGTAGTGGTACATATCCGTCTTTCTCTACGATTTCCTGACCGGCTTGAGAAAGCACGAGCTTGAAGAACTCTCGTTCGAGAGGTGCTAGAGGAGTGTCTGGTTTTTTATTAACATAGACATAGAGATAACGCGTGAGTGGGTAGGACCCGTCGGTTGCAGTTTCAAATGAGACTTCTACCGGCTCATCTTCGGCGACTTCTGCTACTGGTACGGCGCGAACACTAGAGGTTCTGTAGCCGACTCCAGAATAACCTATTCCATTTAACGACGCTGTTACTGATTGAACCACGGAAGCAGAACCTGGTTGTTCGTTCACGGTATTTTTAAAGTCCCCCGAACACATACCTACTTGCTTAAAGTAACCGTAAGTACCGGAAACCGAGTTGCGACCATAGAGTTGAATTGGTCGTTTTTCCCAAGAACCTTCTAAACCGAGATCACCCCAAGTTCGGATGTCTTCGGGGTAGCCACAGCGACGTGTGGAGGAAAAAATAGCATCAATCTGCGGTATAGTAAGGGAGGTAATCGGATTATCTTTGTGAACATAAATTGCTAATGCATCGATGGCGACTCGTACTCCCACAGGCTTATAGCCAAATCGAGTCTCAAACGCTTCTACTTCTTTGTCTTTCATTTTGCGACTCATGGGACCAAAGTTGGCTGAACCTTCAGTGAGAGCCGGTGGCGCAGTCGATGATCCTGCTCCTTGAACTTGAATTTTCACATTAGGATACTCTTTTTCAAAGGCTTCGGTCCAAAGTGTCATCAAGTTCGCCAATGTATCGGAACCGACACTCGACAAATTCCCTGATACGCCACTCACGCGCTCGTATTTAGGTAGGTCTTCAACGGTCCATGAACTTACTACAAACATGGTCAAAGAAAGCACTATGGCGACGGGTTGTAAATTACGAAGTTTCATGCTCTAAATTCTCCTCTTCGATACGATTAATCGGTAGATCGCAATAGAAAGTGCTCCCTTGTCCTAACTTACTTTGAACCTGAAGCGAAGACTGATGCCGCTTCAGTACATGTTTGACAATAGCCAGCCCGAGTCCAGTACCGCCAGTAACGCGGGAACTCGCTGGGTCAACCCGATAGAAGCGTTCCGTAATTCTCGGTAAGAACTGCGGCTCGATTCCGACTCCTTCATCTTGAACCGAAAACCGCGCGCTTCCATCGTGCCGGTACCATTTGATGGCGACCTCGCCGCCATCGGGACTATATCGCAGCGCATTTGAAACCAGATTCAGAAACGCGCTGTATAGTTCTACATGGACACCGCGCACTACGACATCGGTGGAGGCGTCAACAGTGATACGATGGCTAGTAGACGCAAAAGGTTGAACTTCTTCGATGATTGCAGAAATCAAGCTCTGACCGTCAATGTTCGATAGGGAGCTCAAGTCAGGTGCTGGGGATGACTCTAATCTAGTGAGTGTGAGCAAATCTTCAACGAGAGATTTCATTCGTTGGGCGGGTGCGTCCAAGCGTTGAACTACTTCCAGTAATGTCCTGCGGTCGAGTTCGTCGCTGTGCAAGCTCTCAATATAGCCAATCAAAACAGTAAGTGGGGTACGGAGTTCGTGGGAGACATTTGCAATGAAGTCTTGACGCACTGCAAGCAATCGACTCATATCGGAAACATCTCTCGCCATAAGCATAGTTTCCTGCTCGCTTACGCGAAACAGTCGCAGTTCCAAACGAGTTTCACTACTAACTGGTGAAGGAATATCAGCCCACATCATACTTTCATTTTCGGATTTAAACAGCGCTTGAGCATCTGGGTGTCGAATGAGTGTAGCGATGGACTTTCCGACATCCTTCGGAGTTAGTCCCAGTAGTGCAGTAGCACTCCGGTTCACCGATTCTATGGTCATACGATCGTTGAGAATGACTAGTGCGTCCGGTAGGTTGTTCGCAATACTCTTGTATTTTTGAGCTGCATTCACCAATGAGCGAGATCTATTACGACTTGCTTCTATTGATGTGTGCATTCTCTTAGCTGTAGGGTAATATTCGCCAAGATCATTTGCGGGTGGTGTTAACGGATGTGAGATCCAAGACTTAAATTTGTTGTGTCGCCGCAAGTGTAAAGCCATCATCAGAACGCACGAGAGAACTGCAAGAATCGCTGCAACCAAAATTTGATTGAGTAGCACTCCACCAAGTATGAACGCACCGGCGAGAACAAAGACGCGAACTATTGTCGATAGGTTCACGCGTTCACGTTCTGATGATCGAGTCGGTAACCAATTCCGCGGATCGTTGTAATGACGTTGTGTTTGTCGTAGGGTTTTAACGCGTTTCGTAATCGCAGCACATGTACGTCCACCGTGCGTTCGTCAATGTAAACAGTTTGTCCCCAAACTTGGTCCAAAAGTTGACTGCGTTGAAATGCACGATTGGGGTGCCGCATCAAAATTTCAAGTAATCGATATTCGGTAGGTCGTAAATGTATAGGGTTCCCGTCGATGGATACTGAGTGTGCTGTTGTGTCGAGCACTATACCGTTTAGATTGATATTTCCATCCTGCAAATTTCCTGCACGACGAAGGAGAGCGCGCACACGCGCGACTAATTCTCGAGGGGAAAATGGTTTCGTGACGTAGTCATCAATTCCGTAGTCAAAGCCTTGTAACTTGTCGACCTCACCGCTTCGAGCTGTCAAAATGATAATGGGTAACTCGCTAGTTACGTCGTTTGACCGGATACGCTTCGCCAGCTCGATGCCACTCATCCCTGGCAACATCCAATCGATAATAGCGACTGACGGCAGTGGCCCGTCTAAGAGTCTTATCGCTTCTTCAGAATCGGCAGCAGGAAGTACATTGAATTGCGCTCGATTAAGCGTGAAACGCAACAATTCCCGAATGTCAGGTTCGTCCTCAACAACGAGAATGGAATGTGATGCCATTGCCTTGATACCAGAGTAATGCAACTTTCGTTTATTAAGCAAAGAACTGTTACCGTTTTGTTAAATTCAAGAACTCTTTTTAAAAATTTGACAAAACCCGCATATCATTGACACAGGTACTCTGGATTGAAAAGAGCAAACTTACGAGTAATTCAAACGAAGTTTATTGAATTCTTTGAGAACGCTAATAAAATCTTGTGCCTGTGTATTATTATGTTCCAATGTGTGGCGGGCCAGTTCCGTCATTTTGGTTTTAACACTTAACATTCACGAACGTTAACGGTTAACCTTGGGAGGGTCTTCGTTTCGGTTGCGCTGAGATAACACTCTAGCTCTTTGTTCATCAATGGATGAAGAGTTCGAGTGTATTTTTTTAGCGATAGCTGACACCTTTACGGCGAACGTTTGAGCAATTGAGATTAATTGAGTAGGAGTCTGTATGACCCACGATGTAGGAAAGCTATTACACCGCAATCTTCGGTACGTAGTTGTCATTGTTGCCGCTTTGGTTTGTGTCAGTATAGCTGCGCAAACTACGCTTGAAGATGTCTTTGAAGAGATTGAGTCTTTAAACAAGCTTGCGATAGATGCGCAAGCGGATATCAATCATTTAGAGGACGAGCATGGGGACGTTAGACAGCAATACCGCAATAAACTGAAGACGATCGATGGCCAGAAAGTTCACAATCGAAACTTGGACCTGCAGATTCGAAAACAGGAAGATGCCTTAGAAATCTTGCAGAATTCCATTGCGGAGGTTGACTTGATCGAGTCGGCGATCACGCCGTTGATGTGGAGGATGATTGAGGGACTCGAACAATTGATCGAACTCGACAAACCGTTCCTATTGGAAGAACGGACAAAACGAGTTGCGGACCTACGCGAATTAATGGGACAGTTCAATGTGGAAGACTCCGAGAAATTCGCTCAAGTTCTGCGCGCATATCAAATTGAGAGCGACTACGGTCGTTCAATGGATGTGTCCCAGCAAGAACTAGAGCTCGATGATGGGGCACTACACAACGTGAATATCTTGCGCGTTGGTAGGATTGCGTTGGTGTACCAAACTCTACAAGGGGATAAAACGGGTTGGTGGAACCCTGAAACCAGAGAGTGGGAGCGACTTCCAAATAGCTACAACACGCCAATTAAGAATGGAATAAAGATGGCGAATAAGCAACTCACGAGCGGGTTGTTTATCGTGCCCATTCTAGTACCCGAAGAAGAGGAGGATTAATCGTGCTGAGTATTTTTAAGTCGAACAAATCCTTGACAATGAAATCGGTTTTAATTCTTGGGCTAGTCTTCATGACTGCCTTAGGTTTTGCGCAGACAGACGATGAAGACGATGAGACATCCGGTAGCATTTTGGTGGATGAGGGTCTCACCGTACATCAAGCTCCAACATTGGACGAACTGCTGGAACGTATTAGAGAGCGTCGTGACGTCGAGAATCTTGCGCATCAACAACGTATCGATGCATTCGAACGTCAGGTTGCGGATCAACAGAATCAACTTGATAATGCGGAAGCGGAACTCAAGACGGAACAAGATCGTACAGAGAGGCTAGAAAGAACCATTAGTGACAATGACGCGACTATCGCGGATCGTCAACAAGAACTTGACGAAAAATTAGGTTCTTTACGCGAACTCTTTGGTGTATTGCAACAGGTGGCTGGGGACACGCGAGGCACTTTTCTGGCGTCCGTCGTGAGTGCAGAGCTTCCAGACCGAGACGTTTTTCTCAGTGATTTGGCTCAAAAAATGGGTACCGCCATGGAACTCGCATCGGTAGACGAGATGAACGAGATGTGGAGCTTAATGCTAGAGCACATTATTGAGACTGGCGAAGTGTCGCGTTGGACTGGTGAAGTACTAACCAACGAAGGTGGAACCAAGGAAGCGGAACTATTGCGAGTTGGCGCGTTCAACATCGTGGCGGAAAACGGATATGTCAATTACAGCTTGGATACGCAAAGGGTAGTAGACTTATCGAGACAACCATCGGGTGAATTCACAAGTACAGCGAAGAAACTGCACCGGGCAAGACCGGGTACGGGTAAACCAGTACCGTTCGCGATTGATCCGACTCGAGGATCAATATTGAGCCTTGAAACCGAACGTGCGACGTTTGGAGAGATGGTCGGTTCTCCACTTGGTGGAATATTAAGCGGGAAGTGTTGGCTACCATTTTGCGATGGCCAAGGTGGTACGGTTGGTTCGATTATCATCATGGTAGGTATCATCGGTGTCGTTTTAGCTGTCTGGCGAATGGTCGTTTTATTCTTTGTTCGTCAGAGAGTTACTGCACAGCAACAGGATTTCGATAACCCACGCGACGACAATCCACTAGGAAAGTTACTACAGGTATACACGGAGAACAAGGATGTAGATAGTGAAACCTTGCAGTTAAAGATCGGGGAAGCCATTCTCCATGAAATGCCTGCCTTAACTCGAAACATTTCGCTTGTTCAAGTGATTTCGGTAGTTGCACCACTCATGGGGTTATTGGGTACGGTAATCGGTATGATTCAAACGTTCCAGGCGATCACGCTGTTCGGTACGGGGGATCCGAAGATCATGGCGGGAGGTATTTCTACCGCACTAATGACTACGGTGTTAGGTCTTTGTGTCGCGATTCCGACAGTATTGCTTCATGCATTGACTTCTCAGTTCAGTCGCTCGGTGATCCATGTACTGGATGAGCAATCGGAAGGACTAATCGCTGAACACGCAGAGATGAAGGGAACACCCGTACGCGAAGTCACACGGCAAGGTGATTAGGAGGAGTAACAAGCATGGACATATACCTGCTTATTTCTCGGTTCTTTGATCAAGGCGGTGATGTTCTATACCTAATCGCGGCTACCACGTTTTTAATGTGGGTGCTCATTTTTGAACGGGCATATTACTTTTTCTTCGAACACAAGAAAGTCGTAAGCGATGTCGTTCATAAGTGGGAGTCTCGTGAGGAGCGTACAAGTTGGACTGCACATGCGATACGAGCCACCATGCTTTCACAGGCAAACTCCAAGATTCGAGGTAGTATGCCGATTATTTTGACTTGTATCACATTGTGTCCCTTATTGGGTCTGCTCGGAACAGTTACCGGAATGATTCAAGTCTTCGATGCTATGGCAACTCAAGGTGGAAACGCACGTTCAATGGCCGCCGGCGTGTCGGCGGCCACCATCCCAACGATGTCCGGTATGATTGCGTCGTTGTCTGGTATTTTGGGAGCGACGTTTCTGAGGCGAAGAATCTCACACAATTCAGAATTGTTGAACGATGTTCTCACGATGGAACACTAGATAGGAAACAATATGGCACTTGGAAAACAACGAAGCAGTAACGACGACGATAGCGACATTAACTTGACGCCGATGCTCGACGTGGTGTTCATCATGTTGATCTTTTTCATTGTTACTGCGACATTTATCAAACAACCTGGTTTGGACGTGCTGCGTCCCGAAGCTCGGTCTGCGGAAAAGAAACCTCTGGTCAGTGTCCTCATTGCGGTGGGTCCAGCTGGTGACGTATGGATCGATAAAAAGAAAGTGGAACTTGACAATGTTCGCGCTCAGATTGAACGGTTACACGCCGAAAATCCTAAGGGAGGCATTGTGGTACAAGTCGATCGAGCAGCAAAGATTAAGGTTGTACGAGCGGTACTTGAAGCGGCGAGAGACGCGAAAGTCTTGGATGTTGCGCTAGCCACAGAAGACTGACGACTAGCAGTCACTTAGCCGGTACTCCTATGTTTGCTGCGAACTAAACAGTAGTCTACTTTGTACGTGCTTGACGCAGATGTTTGGGTAAAGCAAGTGTGTGGTACGAAACGCATTACAGCACTCTAAATACAGGGACTAACAATGATGCGTTGCAGAGCAATTGTGTTCAGGTCCTTTAGAATTTTCAATCAATTCACCAACGAAGTTTGTGAAGAGTATTGGCGATCTAGTCGGAGACTAAATTGAATGAATACTGTTCAGACTACCCTTAATCGCTTGATGATTCTCGTCCGCAAAAGTTGTTAACCGACTGTCAAAAATTGAGTAAAATAAAGTTTTTGTACGTTGATGCGTTGCGAGTCTCTGACTCGATACGCATAAGTTTCTTTGATTCTAAATTAGGAGAGAAGTAAATGTTCACGAGATATGGAATCGGTTTAGTAGCCGGCGCAGTAGTAACTGTTATATTGCTATACATCATGCAAGCCGTGATTGCAATTGACAAAAATCCTCTCAATGAAGCTCCAAAAATTCGGATCATGGAGTTTGCTCGACTGATTGAAGACGTCGCTCCTGAAATCAAGAAGACGGAAATGGAACCACCCCCACCTGTGGAAGAACTTCCTCCGGATATACCGAAGGTAGAGCATGACCAGTCTGGAGTTGGCCAAGACGTGTCCGATTGGAATTTCGACGCTCCGGACTTAGGTCTTGATCAACTGGGAGCAGGATCCTGGGATCAAGATGGAGACTACATGCCTTGGTTTAAGCCGGAACCTGAATATCCGACTAGGGCCTTACAGCGAGGACTTTCTGGGTACGTGATCGTGAAGTTCGACGTAACTGAAGAAGGTACTGTCGAGAACCCAGTAGTTGTAGAAGCAAAACCACCTGGTATTTTTGACCGGTCAGCAATACGAGCGGCTTTGAAGTTTAAGTACAAGCCAAAAATTCTAAACGGCGAACCGGTACGCGTCAGAGACGTACATAACAGGATTAAGTACGAGTTAGAAGAACAGTAGTTCAACGGCTGAGTGTCGGTTAACGATCAGCCTTTGATACATCGCTTTGGGAACGTGCAGCATTTGCAGTGTTGCACGTTTTTGTTTATGCGTAGTTCCATTGGCGCGCTCGGTGTACGAAAAAATTGATGGTACTCTAGTCCCGTTGCCAATTACGTGGTCGCAGCAAATGCTCTTCAAGCTCTAGAGGACTGTCAAAGGACATCAACGACATGCGAAAACTGCCGTTTAAGCCTACACGTTTCGCTCTGCACAGATATTTATTCTTGGGGGGAGTTTACGTTTCGTTCCTTTGCATGGGAACGATCGCAGTAGAACAGACAATAGCGTCAATATCTACGTCAGAGAATGTCGGTACGGCGCAGAGCGAATCGGAAGAACTTGAAGAGCCGCAAAGTCGTCCGCCTAAGATAATTACGTCCTACAGTCTACAGATTATGGGGTCGTTCGCAGTGGTTGAGGAATACATTCAGGACGAAGACTACGACGCCGCCGAACAAATGTTAGAGGTTATATGGAACGACGAGCCTGAACTGTCACGATCGGAAAAGGCTGAGGTTAAATATATGTCCAGTCGGATTGCACACATTCGACAAGATGTTGATGCGACCATTGAATTGCTCGAAGACGTACTCGAGTATCGCGAAAATATCTCCTACGAAAGAGAAGAGGAAATCTTGCTTCGGTTGACAGAGCTGCATCTTTCAAAAGAGCAAAACTCCAAAGCTCACGACCGATTAAATGAGTGGTTGGATATTGTTGAGGAGCCAAAAGCATCCGAGCTGGCGTTTGCGGGAAATCTGTTCGTAAAGATTAAAAGCTACAGTCGAGCTAAAGAATATTTGAATCGTGCGATCGAGCAACAACAGGAACAGGGTGCCGATGTAGATTCGCGCTGGACCGAGTTGCTCGAATACGTCGAAAGTCAACTCAAAGCGTCGCGATAATCAAGTATCATTCTTTAAGGGAACGAAATATCAATCTAACAGAGGGAATATTATGAAACGATCATTTGTATCTTGCTTTGTGATTTGTGGTGTGTTCTTTATTGCCGAGTTTGCCGCGGAACGAGCAACCGATCCGAGCTCGACCCTATCAGAACTCGTGGGTGTAGTGAGTGCGCAGAGTACAGTAGACGAGAAACCTGAGGACCCACGACCAAAACGGAAATTGTTACCAGTTTCGAGTAAATTCTTCAATCAGATTGAAAGGATCACCACCGCTATTGACGAAGAAGAAGACTTCGAGAAGGCGCGGGAAATATTGGATCAATGTTTGGAGCAATCCAAAAAGTGGAGTGAGCGCGAACTCGCGATGTTTCACCGCAGGTATGCGAACGTGGGACTATTATTGGAAGATTATGACTGAACGCTCGAACACCGGAAG
>VYFT01000059.1 GCA_009842245.1 Gammaproteobacteria bacterium
AAGGTGAACGAGTGTTACTCTCTCATGGAGATATCTATTGCACGAGCGACCACGCGTACCAAGAAATCCGGACCAAGTTTCGCTCTTCGGAGTGGCAACAGTCCTTTCTCTCAAAGTCTTTAGCAGAACGTCGACAACTCGCGATTTCAATGCGAGAGCAAAGCAAGGAAGCCGTGGCTGGCAAGAGTGACTACATAACCGATGTAGTTGAAGAAGACATCGTAGAATCGCTAAAAGCCTACGACTGTCGTACGATGATTCATGGGCACACTCATCGACCAGGACAACATCGTATGGCGGATGGCTATACCCGTTTTGTACTTGGAGATTGGGGGCGATGTGGTTGGCAGATTTATGCTACGCCCAGTATTCGGTTAGAGTGTTTTTCAATTCGAGGTGAATCTCGGTGAGCATTACCTAACCCTCGGCTTTGACCGGGTCACCACTGTGAAATCTGAACCGGTCGTCAAAACGCGTGATCAATTGAGCTTCGTATTGAAGTAACTCCTGTATCCGTGCATTGATCGCAGTTTCTTCATCTATCTTTTTAGCTAAGTCGAGATAAGTTAAGAAGTGCCGATGTTCGGACTCCTTCAACTTGCTATACAACTTTGCAACTTTTCCTTCAAGAACTACTTCCAATCGTTCGAAGCGTTCGTAACTACGCGCTTCGATTATTGAGGCGATCAGTAGATCATCGATCTTCGTAGGTTTATTCTCCCGAGCATAAACGTGCATTTCGCGTGCATATTTACTCGGCGATAAATGCACGTATTCAATTTGAAGCGTCTGCATCAATGCATGTACCTGTTCAAAGTGGCGCATCTCCTCGCGGACGATACGAGAGAGTTGGACAGAAAATTTAGATCGCTCACCGTATCGATAAATCATTGACAACGCAGAACTGGCTGCCTTGCGTTCGCAGTTGGCGTGATCGACTAATAACAATTGTTGACTCTGTGCCGCGTGAACGACCCACGACTCAGGTGTGCACACATGGAGAAACTCGACCACTTCGAGAGTCGCTATCGGGGTGACTCCTGTTACTATTTCGAGAGTATTAGAAATTTTGAAACGCTAGCGCTGCTTCTGTAGCAACCTTCGAAGCATTACTGCGAATCTCTGAGAGCGCCATCAGGTAATCCGGACTAATGTCTGGATTATGGTATTCGCCATCAAACACCGAACACTCAAATCCATCGACGCTCGAATTACCTTCCTGTGCCGCTGCAATTAGGTCGGGAAGCGTTTGATAGACTAGCATGTCTGCTCCAATGCGATTCGCTATTTGTGTTTCATTTCGATTATTAGCTAAGAACTCGCTGCTAGTTGGTAAATCGATACCATACACATTGGGATATCGGATCGGTGGTGCAGCTGAGGCTACATAGACTTTCTTCGCACCCGCGCTTCGTGCTTGGCGAATACTCTCAGTTAAAGTCGTACCACGTACGATTGAATCTTCTATTAAGAGAACATTTTTACCCTCAAACTCAAGCTCAATTGCATTGAGTTTCTGACGTACCGACTTTCGTCTCAGACTCTGTTCTGGCATGATAAAGGTACGGCCAATGTATCGATTCTTGACGAACCCCTCCCGTAGTTTCACGTTCAATCGATTCGCTACTGGAATTGCAGCCGTTCGGCTCGTTTCCGGTATCGGTATGACGACGTCGATGTCGTGATTTCCAGCCGTAAACCGTTGCAAGATTTGATCAGCTAATTTGTCCCCCATACGAAGTCTAGCTTTGTATACGGATATGTCGTCCAAAACAGAATCCGGTCTGGCAAGGTACACATGCTCGAATATACACGGTGTCAAGCACGGGCTCTCATGACAGACTTGCGCGTGAAGTTTTCCTTGTCGGTCAATAAATATTGCTTCCCCTGGACGTACATCTCGATAGATCTCATAGCCCAATACCGAGAGTACAGCGGACTCGCTGGCAATGATATAGTCATCGGTTACTCCACGTTTCACACCGACGACGAGTGGCCGAATCCCACGAGGATCGCGAATTCCTACTATTCCAGAACCGACAATCAGCGCAACTACCGCATAGCCGCCTCGACATGCTAAATGCAATTTTCGTACGGCATCAAAGACATTTTCAGGCTGCACTAAACAGTGGTTTAGTCCATCTAATTCGTTAGCAAGTACATTCAGGAACAGTTCCGAGTCCGACGAGGTGTTGATGTGTCTTGGCACGTCACGAAAGTACTGAGAACGCAACTCGCGCACGTTGGTTAAGTTCCCGTTGTGGGCAAGTGCAATGCCGAACGGCGAATTTACATATAGCGGTTGTGCTTCGTGAAAACTGCTCGTACCAGCAGTTGGATATCGAACATGACCAATACCCATGTTTCCACGCAAGCCTTGCAAATGGTGCTCATCAAAGACTTCGCTCACCAATCCAGCATGCTTGTAACTGTGACAGCGTTGATCGTGTGCTGTTACTATTCCTGCTGAGTCCTGACCTCGATGTTGCAGTACCAACAATGCGTCGTAAATTTCTTGGCTAACTGGGTCACTGCTGACTATGCCGACGATACCGCACATTTATGTAGCTGGTGGAGAATTAGGTAGATGAAAAGGGAACGAAATAGACTCGAGAATATCGCGTACGAAGACTTCAAAACCCATAAAAAACTTTAGCAGTCGTGAGTTCTTGAAGAGCTCTTCCTGAGAGGTTCCTAAGCCAAAAATTATACCAATAGCAATGATCACAAAAGCAGCTGTCACAAAGCCTAAGACCATACCAAGAACTCGATCCAAAGGTTTCAATCCAGTGGAGTCCAGCGTTTTGCTAACAACTTGTTGCAAGATCGCGCCCGCAATTAGCACTATGATTAATAATGAGGAGAATCCAAGGACTTCAGGTAACCAAGGAATCCGATCAAAGCCGTTTGGAAACATCAGGTTACCGATCGCAAGCCCAAACATGATACCAAGGACAATTCCGACGACCCAAGATGACAAACCAATCAGAGTCTTCAGGAAGCCGTTTATGCGTCCAAATAGGGCACCGAGGAGCAACACCACACAAATAATGATGTCAACCATACCGATTTCAAAAGGCGACATTTGATTAATCTTTGTAAGACACAATCATCGGCTCGATGTCGTACTTTGTCTCCAGACTAGATAACTGAGATTCAGCGTCGTCTCGCTTGAGGAATGGACCGACGGCAACGCGATGCATTTTCTTACCATCCACCTTCGCGACCGATATCCAAGCTTGGTCGCCAGAAGCAATACATTGGTCAACCAAACTTTGTGCACTTACCTCGTTCGCAAAACTAGCAAGCTGGACTGCCCACCGTGTCGTGTCAGCGACTTCGGGATTTAATTCTGGTTCACCGACTCGCACGCCAGAGTCTTTTTCAAACCCTTCTTCATCGACAAGTGCGTCCAGTCTTGCACCAGACTCGAAGACGGGCTCGGTCGGTGGTTCTACAACGGTAAGATCGGGTGACTCTATTTCTGGATTTTCGAAATTGTCGATTTCAGTTGTAATGTGTACCGGTTCATCAAAGAGCATCGGCACGAAGATAACCAACACCGCAACTAAGAAACCACTCCCCACGACAAAGCCCCCCGCCCAACCACCCATTCTGTTCTTATCCATTCCATTAACTCGCGACTTTTGTCCGGAGTCGGCCTACGACATCAAAAGATCCAACAACTAAGATCAAGTCTCCTGATACCGTATTGGCTACCAATTCTTGGTAAGCGAGATCCAATTCTTCGATACATTGTATTCCAAATTCGCTACACTGTCTCTCCCAAGATGATCCGCGTCGTCCCTGGGTCGCAGTCAATAAGATTCGATTAGTCGGTAATCTCAGTGCTTGAACAATGCCTGAAAAGTCTTTGTGCTTCGATATACCCAACAACACCCTAGCGACTTGATTGTGGTTAATTTTTGGCAAGAATCGCATCAAATACTTTATGGCATCTGGATTGTGCGCGACGTCCAAAAACCATTGTCGGTCCTCATGGTGAATGAGTTCCATCCGACCTGGTAATTGCGTGGTTTGAGTATCTGCAAGATCAGATTCGTCAACGCTGAATCCTAGCGTGACTAGTGTTTGAACCGCTAGTGTCAGTGAAAGGGGGTTTTTTGGTGCTTTAGACAAACACAATTGTCGCGCTCGTTGCCCAATGCCAATTACGACAGAAAATTTTTCATGGTCATGAGATTTGTAGTCAAAATCTTTAACCCTTTCAATTAGTGGAGACTGTAGTGAGCCAGCGCGATTAACCACAGTACTTACCTGATTCAAATCTCCATAGATGAGAGGTACTCCACAACGGGAAATTCCTGCCTTTTCCCAACCAATAGTCTCTACATCAGGTCCGAGCATGTTTTGGTGATCTAGCGCAACCGACGTGATCACATTAGCGTCTCGAAAAACAACGTTGGTAGCGTCATAGCGTCCGCCCACTCCTACTTCCAGAATCGCAAAGTCGACTTGATGTCGTTTGAATATCCAAAAACTCGCAAGAGTTGCGTAGTCGTGATAGCTTAAATGCACGCCACCTTGCGCGTCATAAATCCCTTCAAAAGCTGACACGATTTCTTCGTCCCCAACTTCTTGACCATTGATACGAATTCTTTCGTTGTATCGTTGTAAATGAGGAGAGTACGTGCTTCCTACTTTAACTCCCTGTGCAACTAGTAGTTGTTCCGTGTAGTGCACCGTGGAACCCTTACCATTTGTTCCTGCTACAACCACCGTCTGCGATGCGGGTTGCAACAATTCCAAACGTCGCGCGACGGTCAACACCTGGTACCAACTCCGTCTGCGACCAGTTTGGTGAGCATGTTCAATCCAGCGCAGCCATTGGTGCAGATCAGTAAACCCTAACGGGGATTTGGATTGTTGGAGTTGAGCCAGACTACTACTCGGCTAGTGAGTTGTGTGGTTCTATGAATTCTCGTACGTTGACGAAATCATCCGATTCCCATTGTAGTATGTTCACATTGGAACCTAGGATTCGAGGGACGCGTAGCCTACTCAACTCTGGGTAGTCTTGATAAGAAATTTGAACCAGATATAAGCCTGTCGCTGGCGCGGTAGCCGGTGCGTAAATTCGATTTCGGTACGCTAGCAACGTGCTTAAATCCAAATCACTTCCACGTCCTATATCCAACAACGCGCCAGCGATATTGCGGACCATACGCAACAAAAACGCATTTGCGACAATGTCAAAAACAACGTAGTCGCTAGCGCGAAACACCGAAATTGCATGAACGCAACGATGTGGAGAATTGGACTGACAGTGCGCTCCGCGAAAAGAAGAGAAGTCGTGCTCACCCAAGAGTAGTTGTGCTTGGAAATCCATTCTCTCTATTTGTAAACCCGAAGAGACCCAGGCGGCTAAGTTTTTCCCTATGGCAGGCGTATGTTCACTTTCGCCCCAGATGTATAGATAGCGTCGCCAACGTGAAGATCTTCTTGCGTCGAAATTTTGGTCTACCGATATTACCGTATGTACTGCTATGTCTTCTGGAAGGTAAGTGTTAACACCATCACGCCAATTGTGAATATCACGAAACGAGTTAGTTTGGAAAGCTACAACTTGGCTGGTGGCGTGTACCCCACAGTCCGTGCGACTAGACAGCCTAATGGAGACGGGTTCCGCCGCAACTTGGGAAACTGCGCGTTCAAGCTCCAATTGCACCGTTCTTTGTTCGTTTTGTGTTTGTGTTCCACTAAACTTCGAACCTACATACTCAATCCCAAGTGCAAGATGGTGCTTCAATCTGTTGACCTTCTGAGTTCAGCCACGGCATCGGACAACTAAGCCAAGTGTTGTGCGAGTTCTTCGGCGATTTGAACGCTATTAAGTGCAGCGCCCTTACGAGAGTTGTCTGATACGACCCATAAATTTAAACCGTTCTCGCAAGAAAGGTCCTCGCGAACTCGTCCGACAAATACTGCGTCGTGCCCAGGTGCGTGTGTTACTGGAGTCGGATAACCACCCTCTGAGTCTGATTCAACCAGTTCTACCCCAGCAGCCGCGTGAAGTAATTGCTCTGCTTCTGTAGTGTGAAGCTTCTTATGGGTTTCAACATGTAGAGCAAGAGAGTGTCCAAAAAACACTGGAATGCGTACGCAGGTAGGATTGATCTTGACGCTTGGATCATCGAAGATCTTTTGAGTTTCAAGCACCATTTTCATTTCTTCTTCCGAATACCCATTTTCCTGAAACGCTCCAATCTGCGGTATCACATTGAACGCAATTTGTACTGGTGCGATTTCTGGTGTAATTTCTTGAGCGTTCAATACATTGGCTGTTTGCTTTGCCAGTTCTTCAAGCGCGCGCGCTCCTGCTCCAGAAACTGACTGGTACGTGGACACGTTGATACGTTTAATTCCCACCGCGTCGTGAATGGGGTTCAGTGCTACCACCATTTGGATAGTTGAACAATTCGGATTAGCAACGATTCGAGTTTGTATGCCTTTTCGAGTCTGTTCCCCATTGACCTCTGGCACGACGAGTGGGATACTGGGTTCTAACCGATACTTGGAGGTGTTATCCACCACAATCGCTCCGCTAGCCGTCGCGCGCGGAACATGCAGCGCGGAAATTGCACTACCAGCGGTAAAGAAAGCAATGTCGGTTCCGGCGAAATCGAACTGTTCAAGTGATTGGACACGTATATAGCCACCTTGAAATGGGTACCGCTTTCCAGAACTGCGCTCACTGGCGAGCAAATGTAAGTTCGTGACAGGAAAGCGTCGTTGTTCCAATATCTCGATCAACATGCCACCCACGACTCCTGTCGCACCGACAATGGCAACAGAAAACTCTCTCAAATTTCCGTTTCCTTCAAGCAGGCAATCACCGAATCGACGATTTCTCTCGTACCAACCAGTTGCAATGTTTCGGACGGTTTCGGTGGCATGATGTCTGCAGTTCGGTATCCTTGAGAAAGCACATCTCCGACGGCGAATTCAACTCGGTTAGCGACGCTAGGTTGGTTCAGACTGTATCGAAACATCATGGCAATCGACAAGATGGTCGCAAGCGGATTTGCTATGTTCTTCCCCGCAATATCTGGCGCGCTACCATGCACGGGTTCGTAAATTCCCTGACCACGAGCATTTATTGATGCCGACGGGAGCATTCCAATGGAGCCGGTTAGCATAGCTGCCGTATCCGACAGTATATCACCGAACATGTTTCCAGTGAGAATTACGTCAAATTGTTTAGGCCAACGAACCAGTTGCATCGCCGCGTTGTCAACGTACATGTGAGATAGTTCGACATCTTCGTACGACTGGTGCACTTCGGTAACTACATCTCGCCACAATTGAGTGACTTCAAGAACATTCGCCTTATCGACTGAGCAAACTTTCCCACGACGCTTTCGTGCTAGATCAAACCCTACTCTAGCTATCCTTTCGATCTCCGTCTCATCGTACTCTAGAGTGTTGAACCCACGGCGTCTATTATTTTGTAGTTCAACGCCGCGAGGAGTTCCAAAGTAAATTCCACCGGTTAGTTCTCGCACAATTAGAACATCTAATTCTGAGACAATTTCAGGTTTGAGAGTTGATGCATCGATCAGCGCCGTAAATGTAAGTGCTGGACGTAAGTTAGCAAAACAATCTAATGCTGATCTGAGATTTAAAAGAGCTTTCTCTGGCTTCTTTTCCATCGGTAGATCGTCCCACTGGGGTCCCCCGACTGCGCCAAGGAGCACTGCATCAACCCGCATAGCTTGTTGAAGAGTTTCCTCGGTCATTGGGACTCCGTATCGATCGATGGACACTCCGCCGAAGTCGTGCGTGAGAATGTCGAGAGTTCCGATCTCTGACGAAACAGCTTCCAGTACACGAAGTGCTTGCGGCATGATTTCCGCACCTATACCATCACCCGGCAAAACTAATATTTGCCAGCGTTTCCCCGTTGCCATTAGTCGCTAAACAACCAAGGCATTTGCTGTTTGTGTTCTACTTCAAAATCTTCAATTAAAGATTTGTGCTCTAGAGTGAGCGCGATATTGTCCATCCCGGATAATAATCGTTGCTTGCGAGTTGAATCGATGTCAAACGTCGCCTCGATACCGGCGCTAGACCGAATCGTTTGCTGTGGTAGATCCACAGACACAGTCGTTGGGGATGACTGACTTGCTTCGATAAACAACCGATCAATAATAGACTCCTCTAGTTCGACAGGTAACAAGCCATTATTGAACGAGTTGTTGTAAAAAATATCGGCATACGAAGGCGCGAGAACGCATCGAAATCCGAACTGAAGAATCGCCCACACAGCATGTTCTCGACTGGATCCACATCCAAAATTTCGCCGCGCTAGCAGGATAGAAGCATCCTTATAGCGGGGATCATTTAGGATAAACGCGGGATTGATCACTCGATCCGTCTTACCAATGCTCCCTTCATCGAGGTAGCGCCATGAATCAAACAGATTTTCACCAAACCCAGTACGCTTGATCGACTTTAAAAACTGTTTTGGAATGATTTGATCAGTATCGACATTCGCCCGATCGAGTGGGACTACTACACCCACGTGATGTGTGAAAACAGGAAAAGCTGTATTCCGCATCACATAAACTCTCGAACGTCAGCGAGTGTGCCGCAGATCGCACTAGCCGCGGCAGTCGCGGGACTTACTAAGTGAGTTCTTCCTTGATGTCCTTGCCGTCCTTCAAAATTGCGGTTCGATGTTGAAGCACAACGTTCACCTGGAAATAGTCTATCATCGTTCATCGCAAGACACATGGAACAGCCTGGTTCGCGCCATTCAAATCCTGCGTTCTTGAATACTTCGTCTAATCCCTCACGTTCTGCTTGTCGTTTAACCAATCCGGAACCGGGCACAACGTATGCACCCTTCAATCTGGAGGCAACTTTACGACCCTTCACGATCTTGCTGGCTTCCCTTAGATCTTCAATGCGGGAGTTTGTGCAAGAACCGATGAAGACTTTGTCCAACTGAATGTCTTTCACTGCCATCCCCGGAGCGAGCCCCATATATTTCAATGCACGTTCAGCGATCTCGGAACTGTTAGCATCTTCAAAGTCAGATGGAGCAGGTATCGTAGCGTCAATATCAACGACCATCTCGGGGTTCGTACCCCAAGACACTTGGGGCGATATCTCTGATACATTTAGAACTTGTTCTTGATCGTAGACGGCATTGGAGTCGGAATTTAGAGTGAACCAATAGTCCACAGCGCGCTGCCACATCGCTCCTTTTGGCGCGAACGGTCGTTTTTCTAAGTACTCAACAAGCTTGTCGTCTACACCAATCAAACCAGCACGCGCACCTCCTTCGATGGACATATTGCAAACGGTCATACGACCTTCAATGGACAATTTCCGGATCGCCGAACCCGTGTACTCAATAGTGTGACCTGTCGCTCCAGCCGTACCGATCAACCGAATTAGAGCAAGAATTAGATCTTTAGCATAAATGCCCGGTCCTAAGCTCCCGGTCACCTCGACCTTGAAATTTTTACTCTTCTGTTGAACTAAACATTGCGTAGCAAGGACATGTTCTACTTCCGAAGTTCCAATTCCATGCGCTAGGGCTCCAAATGCACCATGTGTTGACGTATGAGAATCTCCACACACAATAGTCATACCAGGTAGTGTTGCGCCCTGTTCCGGACCGACAACGTGAACAATCCCTTGACGTTCATCTAACAAGTCAAAGTACTCGATCTGAAACTCTCTACAGTTTTGGTCCAGAGTGATCACTTGTTCTTTGGCAATAGGATCAAGAATCCCAGATACGCCATTAGAACGATCAGTCGTTGGAATCGCGTGGTCCACTGTTGCTAAGTTACTTGACCTTCGCCATGGTTGTCGATGCGCGATTTTTAAACCTTCAAAAGCTTGCGGCGAAGTCACTTCATGAAGTAAATGTCGGTCGATATACAACAAATCCAAGCCATCGGAGCGAGTTCCCACTAAATGACTCGACCAAATTTTGTCGTAAATAGTCTGTGTAAAAGAGTTCAGCGCGCTAGTTGAATATTCGTTCAAATTTAGAAAAAATTATAGATTCGGTCATTTAAGACCAAACTACGGTGCACGCGCTACGCAACCGTGATAGGCTACTTGTCATCGCCTCCACCTGAACTCTTTGTTTCAGTTTTCAAACCAAAAATAACCCCTCGGAGTATTTCAAAGCAGATGAAGATTCCTACTACAGCCCAAAATCCCGGTGCTTGTAGAGTCTCTGGTAAGAACGAGAAATAGTTCCTCCCAACTCCACATACGGTCCAAATGAACCAGAATGGAATGGAAAGGAAGACGTTGATTACGAAGCTGATCAGCCAGCCAACAACAGGTATAGCGTTCACTTTAACTCCTAAACTATTAAGTGTTAACAACAAAAAAATTGCTCATTCTGTCCCAGTGGTTCGACTGTTCGTATATTAGGTGTTTCCGGTCTGTAGAGCTCAAAGGAAAGGACAGAACATCCCAATAGTACATTGGTCTAGAAAACTACAGTGCACCACTTTTCTTACTAAAACCACGACGACTTGTGCTGGCCTTATTGCAAAAATGAAAAGTTCAGTGACACGAAAGATTACAGAATGCTCGGTGCATAAAACAAGACAATTACAACATAGGGTACAGAAGCTATCCCAATACAAACGGAGGTCTTTTTGTCTGTCCAGCTTCGCAAACCTTGCACCGTAATGCAAAAGCTCCAGAAAATCGGAAGAAGTACAAACACGCACCAGAGCATGAACAACAGAGTGTTGGAGGTCCCACTCCCTAACGAGAGCAACACCGCAATCGTTTTCGCCACCGGAACGATCACCATAGGTAAATATGTCCAACAAGCAAAACCAAACCAGTTTTCCCACTTCGCGTCCATTTTTAAAAACCTTCCAACAGCATAAAAGTAAGTCCCGAGTAGTATCAGTCTCACGACGACTTGGAAGACTATCTCCAAGGAACCGAAAAGTACACCAGCAAGAAGTAAGAGGAACGACAAACTGATCAAACCGTCTTCTTGCTGAGATCCCCATACGTTGCTCCCTAAACCAATCTCTGTAAGACCCGCGTGACTGCCAAACAGATACAGAGCTTGCAAAGTCGACACAGCGGTAGAGAACAACCAGAGCGATACGGACACTACGACAATAAGCAACAGAGGAAATAGTATCGGAGTCTTGTTCGTCATCTCATCAAACACTCGACGAGATAGCGAACACACTCTCCAAAAACGACTCATGTCGAACTTTACCTATTCACGGATTGAAACATAAACGAAGACATAGTCGAATCAAGCATTGCGTCGACGACGGGATCCGACAATTGTTTCGCTACGTTGACGAGTATCAAAACCAAAAGCACGCAATGACAGCCGAGACGATGATTCAAGCGGTCACTTTCATGTACCGATTAGATTCCAGTTTTAGTTGGTTCAGCCAAAAACGAGGTTACCCAAGATCGAGACACATATCAGTATGCCTAAAACCGCCCAAAAACCTGGTGCTTGTAGACGCTCAGGTAAGAAATCAAAGTATTTTCTACCAATTTCACAAATCGTCCAGACAAACCAAAATACAAAAGAGAGAGCAAAAAGTATCAGAATGCCTGCGACCCACACCCAGATTGGAAACAAGGCTAAAGAGAAATGTGACATAGTGCCTCCCAGTGCATATTGAGTTGTAAATGTTGTTGAATTTCATTGATTTTAGTTGGATTTGGCTTTCAAGACTTTCAGTGGTTTATGAGGATTTGCGAACGTTCTTAACAGAACAATACGAGAGCCGTAAGGTAAAGAGGATGCAATTTCAATCAAACTTACCCACCGAGTGTCTGGTTCAAATTCTTGCTCAGCAAGTTCTATGATCTCTGGAGTGTCTTCCGGCTAAATTGTCTGCAGAGTGTTTTAACTCATGGAGGTCTTTCCCGTGTTGGCACTCGTTCGTATACGTCTTCGAGTCGATTCTCATGACTACCCAAGAATTCGCTGAAATGGATTGAAAAAGAGAGATGCAATGATTGCGGGAGAATAAGTCAACAGCAACAACACATAGGGGACCAAAGCGACTCTCAGGCAGAAAACAGTTCCCTTAGCTGTCCAACTTCGCAATCCTTCAATCGTAATGTACAGCGACCAAAAAATGGGCGTCAAACAAAACACGATCCAGAATAAAAGCATGAAGAATCTAGGCACCTGTTGCGCTAACCCAAGTGTCGCCAAAATCAGAACAGCCGAAGGTACTAAGATCATCGGTACGTTGGTCCAACAGCTCAAACCGAACCAGTTTTCCCATCGGGTATCAATACGCAACCATCGGGCGATAGCGTAGAAGTAAGTACCGAACAACACGAGTCTCACACCGACGTTGAAACAAAACTTCAAGACTTCAAAGATCAATCCCATCGCCACAACGGGTGTCAACCAAAACCCGTTGATCAAATCAATTTTCACGTCACCGACACTGAAATGTCGCTGAACGTTAACACCTGATGATCCGCGCTCAAGCAAGCGGTCGAATAGGTCGATGAACAGGAAATAAGCAGTTGGATATGCTACTACTACCATTAATAGCAGAGATCCCAATACGACGACAAGCAGTGGAAACAGAAATGGAGTCTGGTCTCGCATCTCGTCAAATGCTTGGTACGCAGAAGGACTACACACTTTCCAAATCAGGTTCGCTTTACTCATTTAAGTGTTCTCGATACTTCACAACGTGCTCCGTAAAAGGGACGCAAACTAGCATGCTAGATCGCTACCCTGTTTCTTCAAACCAACTTATCCATTGGTTCGTTCGCATGAACGCTTGTTCGGATACTTCAACTATTGTCGGAGAGTCTTTCTCGTAAGCGGAGGCTAAGACACTTCTCAGCTCCGATAAGTCTTGCGGATGCCGATAGTGCATAGTGAACGCTTGCGCGATTAAAGAAAAGTCCGGAGGATTAGGAGACGCGTAATAACGTGTTGTAGACTCGGATAACATAGCCTTGTCAATCTCTCCGTATCCGTCGTTATTCCATACTATAAAGGGAATTCCTAGATGCAGTTGACTCGCGGTTTGAAGTTCTGATAAAGTAAACGCCGCTCCTCCATCACCCACAAGGCACGCAATTCGTGCTTCTGGTCTTGCAATTTTCGCGCCAATCGTCGCCGGGATGCTGTAGCCAAGAGTTCCAAATCCAGTTACGCTGTGGAAGTATCCCCTCACCGAGTTTGGTTCATAAAGCAATTGCGCGTAGTAATTAGGCTGAGAAGAGTCTCCAACAAGGGTATCTGTTTGCTCTTGAATCACGTGAAGGAATGCGTGCATGTCCTCGTTGAAGTGTTTGTTTTGTCGTACTGACGCACGCGTCGCCAGTACCGTTTTACTACCATCGTGTTTTTTCCACAGATCGTACGTTAGGATCGACTGCAATAATCTCTGGGAATCTGCGACAATACCAATGTCGGCCTTTGCATTTGCATTGAGTTGGTCTGGATGGACATCAACACGAATGAGATATTGACACGCAATTTTTTTGTTGGTTAAGAAAAAGTCAAAGTCTGTTTCCCCGAGCTCAGTCCCGATCGCAATCACAACATCCGCCTTGCACAAGAGATCACGAATCTCTGGGAATGAAGGACTATAACCGACTGAGAGTCGGTGTCCTTTAGGTAGTACCCCTTTGGCGTTCGTGGTATTCACGACTGGCGCATCAATCGTCTCCGCGAACTCGACCAATTCTTTCTGAGCGTGTAAGACCCCACCGCCAACAACGATTACTGGCCGGAGTGCATTCTGAAGGACTTCGATCGCATCTGATACTTGTGATTCGTCAATATCTTGAACCTTTCTTGCTCGTTCCCAGTCTTCCTCTCTTGGTAGTTCGTGGTCTAGTAAATTCAAAGGAACTTCAACATGAATGGGACCTGGACGATTCAGACGAAGTGAGTTGTACAAAAAGTCACAGAGTGAGGAGACTGTAGACGATTGATCTAGACGCATATGAGCGCGTGTGATTTCCTTGGAGACGGTTGCTTGTCCAATCAGTTCGTGCAATTTGCCACTTTCAGTGCTTTCACCGCATGGAGTCAAGACGATAATTGGAATGGAGTCCGCACGAGCCTGTGCTATCGCGGTCGCTGCATTCAAGAATCCAGGTCCGTCAATGAGTAGACAACCAGCGATCCTACCCGATGCCCTTGCGAAGCCGTCCGCCATGAACGCAGCACTCTGTTCGTGCCGCACGGTTACTAGTTTGTGTCCATCACTACTGAACACACGGTAAAACGGTAAGTTATGAATTCCTGGAATACCGAAAAAAACGGTCACTCCGAAGTCTCGCAATATTCTTGAAACTTGATCTAAGACGGTCATCAAATTTAGTGCAATCGTGCGCCGCTCACGTACCTGAGAACTTTGTTTTAATTGCGTTACCGCTGTTTTTCAAATACTTGATTTTGGTGCCATTCGACAAAGGTGGGATCAGGCCAGTGCTGCTGTTCGAGCGGCAGCAATATATTGCTCCCTCGTATTTGTTCCAACCACGACTCTATTGGTCCCGAGCTGTTCAACGTGAAGGCGAGAAGGATGCGATACGAGTCGGAATCGCGTTCCAGACCGATAGCACCCCAATCAAACAACTTGTGATGGGATGAACAAAGTGCTAAACCATTAGGAATAGTATCCGGTCCGTCGTAGCAGTGCCACCGTATATGTGCTGCTTCCAAGTCCACGAGCGTATCCCGCAAACGTATTGAACTACCGCAGAATGCACACTTTCGACGGTAAGCGTTGAGTACGTTCTCGCGAAAGTTCGGGTCCCGCTTACTTGTAGGTGTCGCATCGTTAGGCTCAAGCGAAGGGTTCACGAAGTCGAATGTGATGAAGTCCTTAAGTGGATCGGGAAATCCCAATTCTCTACAAATCGCCGAAAAATAACTCTCGGGAAAGTTCTTAACTAATAATATGTGAGCAATTTGAAGAATTAAGTTAGGTTGATCTAGGAGGACTGTCACCGTCTCCTGATCAAATCCTCCAGCTACACCCCGATCCAATAGCTTTCTTTCGCTCAATTTACTGGCGTACTGTCGCTCAAAGTCCTCGATACCCTTCAGCTCCCAACCTATGCGATCGGCAAGAAGACGAGTAAATGGATCTGTGGTGTTTTGCTTCTTCTTCGATATATAGAATCGATCAAGCAGTTCAGTTAGCTTCGGATCAATCTCTTCAAAGGAGAACAGACGATGATTTTGCTCAACCCACAACCGGCTTAGAACATACAGGAGCAGGAGTGGTTTATGCGGTGCGCGATTTCCGTTAATACTTGCTTGACGAATATTCTGGAATTGGTTGAGAAGAGTGACTTCGTCCATTCGTCTTAAACGAGTAAATGAGCGGAGAAAGTTACTCTAACTCTTGTCGTAATAGTCGAGGAATGACCAATTCGACTCTGGAGACTGGACTCTGTTCTAACGGAGACAACGGTCCGGTTCCAAAGGGAACCACATTCAATCCAATTTCTTCAAAAACCTCAAGAATCTGTTCAGCACAGGTACGAGAATGTTCAAGTAACTTCTCGGTCGGATGGGGTCCGTTGACATGGCACACGACGTAGATCTCTTCGTCGGCAAATTCTTGTAATTCCGTTTGAGCTAATTCCCTGATTTCTTCCAACTCTTCTGTAGACAACAGACCTTCAGAATCAGGAACAATATTTGCTAACCTCACAGTACCGTGACGTAATAACTCGCTCGACACGTCAACTGGCGAATCAAAAACGACCCGTTCGTTGGGTAATATCTCAACGACATGTGCGTAGACCCGACGATTTGAGCGTTCGACGACATAAATCATCAGCAAGTGCTGTACATCCTCTTTGTCTATTGCAACCGCAAGATAATTTTGATTAGCATCCGAAGCTGAAAGTACTCGTTCTCCGAAGATGTCGCTCGTCCAGATCGTAGCACGCCCACAATCGCGTTGTTCGCACTCAAACTCTATTTCACCACCTAACGTAGTGATCTGCCGTTTGAACCAGTCGGTTGTATCCGATCTTTTTAGATCCGAAGGCATGCGGTAGGTATTTGAAGAAACTGGTCCGAAGACCTTGATTGCTCTTTCAAAGACGACTTCGGTACGAATTCGCTGAACCGACGA
This sequence comes from Gammaproteobacteria bacterium, assembly GCA_009842245.1. Lineage (GTDB taxonomy): Bacteria > Pseudomonadota > Gammaproteobacteria > Pseudomonadales > Azotimanducaceae > Bin55. The sequence goes on from VYFT01000059.1 coordinate 16,128, forward strand.
CAGAATGAAATTAATCGGTTCGTCTTCTTCAGACACTGAAGTGATTTCAAGCTCAGCCCGCGGATGAGCTGGTAAAACTTGATCTGAAGCGTGAAGACTAAAACCGAACATACACACTATCGTGCATGCTAGACCACAATACCAATTCCGCGTTGTACTAACAGTGTTCACCGAAATTCTGTCGTTAATCGGCTTCCGACAACATCAACATCGTCTTTTTGCTCACCAGTCATGAGTTCAAAAATCGTCTCTTTCAAGTCTTCGCCAAGCACTAGTACCCTATATAAAGCGTCCGCTAGAGGCATGTACAACTGCATGCGTTGTTTATACGCATACACAGCTTTCAAGGTATTTACCCCTTCAGCCAATTTACCTAGTTTATTCATCGCCTCATCTAGAGACAGTCCCGAAGCAAACTGGTAGCCAAGTTGGAAATTTCGAGAGTGCGGTGAAGTACACGTCGCAACAAGATCTCCGACACCCGCAAGACCGAGAAATGTATATGGATTACCTTCCATTGCCTGAGCAAATCGACTCATCTCGATCAAACTTCGCGTAATTACCAATGACACCGCGTTTTGTCCTACGTCGAGTGCAGTTGCAATACCACAGATAATAGCGTATACGTTCTTTAGAGCTCCACCAAGTTCGACACCGTATACATCAGGACTGGAATAAACTCGAAAGGTATTCGTACTTAACCGTTGTTGCACGATCAAACGTAATTGTGGATCGGGACTGGCAATCACCGTGCCAGCAAACTTTCCGAGTGCAATCTCCTCGGCTAGATTTGGACCACTCAATACTCCGATTACGCCGGGCGGTAACTCTTCAGACAATATTTCGCTCATGAGCTTGAAAGAGTTATGTTCGACTCCTTTCGTTGCGCTTACGGCGTAGGTACCTGATTGAATGTGTAGCCCGATCAGGGCCGCGACATCACGAAACGACGCACTAGGGACCGTTACAAATACTAGATCGCAGCTCTGTAAAGCCAAACCAATGTCGGTCGTGGGTACTACACGTTCGTGTATTACGTGACCAGGAAGATATCGCCGATTTTCATTGTGTGTGTTTATATCTGCGAGTTGGTCTTCGTCGCGCATCCAAAGATACGTTTCAAAGCCGTTCGACGCTACTATATTCGCGATGACGGTACCAAAGTTTCCTGCCCCAACGACCGCGACTGTCATGTGTGATCCTTTAAGCTAACAGTTCCGTGAGCAACCGGTTCACCCGCTTCACGTGGGTACCAGCTTCTATTGGGTAAGTGCCATCTGCTAGAACTGCCTGTTCGTGCAGTAAATGTACCAAATCTTCAAACCTTGCTTCATCTTGTTCTTGCGACAGGTGCTCCACTAAGCTGTGTGTCGAGTTTATTTCGAGCGAAGGCTTAGATCTCGGTACTTTCTGACCGGAAGCTTCTAATACCCTTCGCATATGTAGGTCTAGATCATGTTCTCCCAGAACCAGACAGGCTGGAGAATCTACTAGTCGCTTGGACTTCCGTACCGATTCGACTTCATCACCTAAAACTGCTTTAATTCGCTCGAGTAAGGGCTCATCAACGTCCCCATACCGCTCCGCGGTTTCTTCTTCTTCTTCTTTGTTCTCGGGTAGATCGAGACTACTCCGAGTTATATCTTGAAATTTCTTACCTTCAAATTCATCAAGATGAGACATCATCCAAGCATCAATCGGATCTCCGAAAACTAATACTTCAATCCCCTGGCTCAGAAAAACCTCCAAGTGTGGGCTGTTCCTCGCAGACTGTTCATTATCACCAACGACGAAATAGATGAATTCCTGATCTTCAGGTGCGCGCTCAATGTAGTCTTTTAGTGAAATTCGTTGTGGGGCATGCTCTTCACCGGACGATACGGAGTCTTGCGTAGATGTAAACCGTAGGAGTTTTATTAGTGTCTCTCGATTCGGATTCATCGGAACGGTACCTTCTTTCAGTACATTCCCAAAGTGATCCCAAAACTCCCCGTATGCGTCTGGTTCATCGGTTGCGACCTTTTGAAGTCGGTCGAGAACACGTCGCGCCAGAGCATTACGTATTGTCTCCACGGCTTTGTGCTCTTGCAGCATTTCTCGTGAGACATTTAAGGGTAAATCATTGGAATCTACGACACCCTTGACCCATCTCAAGTACATTGGTAAAAATGTTTCCGCATCATCGAGAATAAACACGCGTTGTACGTAGAGTTTCAGACCTCGTTCAGCATCAGGGTTGTATAGGTCAAAAGGAGCACGCTTGGGAATGTACAGTAGACTGGTATATTCCAGACGACCTTCGACTCGATTGTGACTCCAGGCGATAGGATCTTCGAAATCGTGCGAGATGTGTTTGTAAAACTCTTTGTACTCATCTTCGCTAATGTCGGAGCGAGACCTAGACCACAATGCAGTTGCCGTATTCACGGTATCACGTTCGTCTTGTTTGTCCTTATCCAACGACTGCATCGTCACTGGACATGCGATGTGATCGCTGTAGCGTCGCACAATCTCTCGCAAACGATAGGAGCTCAAATACTCCTTCGCGTCCTCTTTAAGCTTAAGCGTTACAGAAGTACCCCGAGAAGCCTCGGCGTCTTCAACGGTGAATCCTTCCTCTCCACTCGACGTCCACTTAGTTCCTACGTCAGTGCCGGCTCGTCGCGTGAGTACCTCAACTTCATCCGACACCATGAACGTGCTGTAGAACCCGACACCGAACTGTCCGATCAGCGTTGCATCTGCCTTTTTGTCACCAGTTAATTGCTTCAAAAACTCCTCAGTCCCTGATTTCGCAATCGTGCCCAGGTTTTCAATGATTTCGTCGCGAGTCATACCGATACCATTGTCAGCAACCGTGATAGTTGCCGCTTCTTCGTCAAAGTCGATCGCAATCCCTAACTCTGTATCTTCGCCCAACAATTCGTCGTTCTCGAGTGCTTCAAAACGCAACTTGTCAACGGCATCGGAAGCGTTGGAGATGAGTTCACGTAGAAACACCTCTCGGTTAGAGTAAAGGGAGTTGATCATGAGGTGCAGAAGTTTCTTGGCTTCTGTCTGAAAACTCAGAGTTTCAGTCGACATGTGATTTTCCGATAGTTAAAGACTTGGGTAAAAATAATGTCTTACATCAAAAATTTCAAGAATTCAAGCACTAGTTACTCAATACCTGTGCTAGGGCTTCCCCAATGTGTGCGAGGTTTCGAACAGTCTGCGCACCCGCTGCATCTAGAGCAGCATATTTATCCTCAGCGGTACCTTTACCTCCAGCGATAATCGCACCTGCGTGCCCCATCCTTTTACCCTTCGGTGCTGTTGCTCCTGCAATGTAAGCAATGACTGGTTTGGAAACATGCTCCTTAATAAAGTCCGCAGTCTCTTCTTCCGCAGTCCCACCAATTTCTCCAACCATTACTATTGCGTCGGTTTGTGGGTCGTTTTCAAATAACTCGATAACGTCTATGAAGTGTGTCCCAGGAATCGGGTCTCCACCAATTCCTACACAAGTACTCTGTCCAAAACCGTTATCTGTTATTTGTTTAACTGCTTCATAAGTTAATGTTCCAGAGCGAGAAACTACACCTACATTGCCTGGACGATGAATTTCTGCTGGCATGATGCCAATCTTACAATCACCAGGTGTAATAACTCCTGGACAATTTGGACCTACTAAGCGAGTATGTGTTCGATTGAGTAACGCTTTAGCCCTCAACATGTCCAATGTTGGAATGCCTTCTGTGATGCAAACTATCAAGTCCAACCCAGCTTCGATGCTTTCAAAGATAGAGTCGAGACAAAAAGGTGCGGGGACGTAAATTACGGAGACCGTCGCGCCTGTGGAATCTATCGCATCTTTAACCGTATCAAATACGGGTAGTCCGAGATGTTCTGAGCCGCCGCGACCCGGAGTAACTCCGGCAACTAGTTTTGTGCCGTATGCAAGTGCCTGAGTGCTGTGAAGAGTACCCTGGGATCCAGTCAGCCCTTGACATAAAACCTTCGTGTTTTGATCGACTAGTATGCTCACGACTGCGCTCCCGCTGCTTCGACGGATTTTTGTGCTGCGTCTTGTAGCGAATCGGCAGCAATGATGGCTAAACCGCTCGCTCGTAGAAATTCTCGTCCTTCGTCTGCACTGTTGCCGTCGAAGCGGACGATCACCGGTACGCTTACGCCTACTTCGCGATACGCCTCAACAATACCCTCCGCGATCACGGCACAGGAGACAATACCACCAAAAATATTGATCAGGACGGCGCGTACTTGAGGGTCGGAAAGAATTATTTTGAATGCCTCCGAAACTGACGCGGTGTTCACGCCACCACCCACGTCTAAGAAGTTTGCAGGACTCCCCCCATAGAGTTTTACTAAATCCATCGTACCCATTGCCAGCCCTGCACCATTGACCATACATCCAATATTGCCATCCATCGCGACATAGCTAAGTTTGAATTTGGCTGCATGTTCTTCCCTAGGATCTTCTTGCGAGGAATCGCGCATCTCTGCGAGTTTTGGCTGGCGAAATATCGCATTACTATCAATGTTTATTTTTGCATCTAAACAATGAACATCGCCGGCTTTAGTCACTACTAACGGATTCACTTCAACTAGCGCACAGTCGAGTTCATGAAACAAGCGACAAAGGTTTAAAAATATGGAAGTAAATTGACGAACTTGGTGCTTCTTTAATCCCAGTTTATACGCCATCGCTCGACCTTGAAACGCTTGCGCACCGATACTCGGATCTATTGAAGCTCGAATGATTTTCTCTGGACTCTCCGCCGCTACAGTCTCGATTTCAACACCACCCTCAGTCGATGCCATTACTACGACGCTTTGGGAAGCGCGATCAATCACTGCGCCAAGGTAGATTTCTCGATCAATATCCGTGAGCGATTCATAGTAAACGCTAGCTATCTGTTGCCCATCCGCATCCGTTTGATGAGTTACTAGTCTCTTACCCAACCAAGAAGACGCGAAGTCCTGTGCCGCTTCTACGCTCGAAACTAGCTTGACTCCGCCAGCTTTACCTCTTCCTCCGGCATGCACCTGAACCTTAGCCACCCACGAGTCTCCACCAATCTGCGACAGCGCATTCGGTACCTCATCGGCGCTTTGAACAACTCTACCGATAGAAACCGGTAGCCCAAAGTCGTGAAACAACGTTTTAGCTTGATATTCGTGCAGATTCAATTAGTTTTCTGTCCTTTCTTCGTTGCTTGAGTGGGTGGATCCACACGAAGGAATTTAATCCAACGTGTGAGGTGAAATAGCCTTCCTTTGTGCTACTTCTTCTTTCTTCGATTTACGGTATGGATGGCGTTTCCACCTACGCTTAACGCCGCTTCATGCACAGATTCTGACAGCGATGGATGGGCGAACATCGTCAACGCGAGATCTTCAGCAGTAGCACCAAATTCCATGGCGATAACACCTTGGGCGATGAGCTCCGACGCTTGCGCACCAAGAATGTGGACTCCCCTTATTCGGTCGGTATTAGCATCGGCAATAACTTTGACAAATCCTTCGGTTTCATGAGCTGCCATCGCGCGGCCGTTGGCACTATAGGAAAACATTCCAGAATTGAATTTCTCTCCGTTTGCTTTCAGTTCGTCTTCGCTTTGCCCCACCCAAGCGATCTCCGGATGCGTGTAAATCACCGACGGTACTGTTTCATAGTTAACAATGGGTTTGTGTCCCGCGATTCTCTCTGCAACCATCACCCCTTCTTCCATTCCCTTATGCGCTAACATTGGTCCGCGTACAACATCTCCGACCGCATATACGTCCGGTGCATCCGTCAAACAAAGGTCATTGACAAATAAAAACCCACGTTCATCAATATTCACTTCGCACTCTTGGCTGAGCAAATCCTCGGTGTAGGGTCTGCGACCGACTGCCACGATTAGTTTATCACACTCAAGCACCAGATCTTCACCTTTGAGCTGGTACGAAACGTTTACCACTCCGTCTTCGACCATCGATGACACAACTCTCGCGCCAAGTCGAACGTCTAACCCTTGTTTCTTGAAGATTTTCGCAGCCTCCCGGGCGACGCGGCGATCCGCCATGGGTAAAAAGTCTTCCAGAGCTTCCAAGATCACAACTTCTGAGCCAAATCGATTCCAAACGCTACCAAGTTCTAAGCCGACAATGCCCGCACCGATTACTCCTAGACGTTTCGGTACTTCTTCAAATTCCAGCGCGTCAGTGGAATCCACTATTAATTCATGGTCCACTCGTGCAGCTGGTATGTCGATTGGTGTTGATCCCGGAGCCAAAATGACGTGATTTGCTGTGATTGTCTCTTGCGTACCGTCATGACTGGTATAGGTCACTTCACGTCCGCTGCCCAGTTGTCCTGTACCAGATAGGTAGGTCACATCGTTTCCTTTAAAAAGAACCTCAATTCCCGATGTGAGCTTGTCCACAATTGAGTTCTTATACGCGAGCATCTTAGAAATATCTATTTGTTGATCCCCGACGGAGATCCCCATCTTTTGGAACTCGCTCATCCGAGCATAAGTGTAGGACACATCAAGCAGTGCTTTCGAAGGAATACATCCCCAGTTTAGACAGGTGCCTCCGAGCGTAGGATTCCCGTTTCGATCAATAGACTTATCGATACAAACAACCGCGTGACCCAGTTGCGCGCTACGAATAGCAGCGGCATAACCGGCTGGACCCGCGCCGATCACGACGATATCAGCTTCACGACTCATCTCTTTTCTCCCTAAAGTTCCAGCAGAATTCGTGCTGGATCTTCCAGCATTCCTTTAATCGCAACCAAAAATCGCACCGCTTCTGAACCGTCAATTAGCCGATGATCGTAAGACAGCGCTAAATACATCATAGGTCGGATCTCAATATTGCCGTCCACAACCACCGGTCGTTCCTGAATCTTGTGCATGCCTAAGATCGCGGTTTGTGGGGGATTCAATATCGGTGTCGACATCAATGAACCGAACACTCCGCCATTAGAAATGGTAAAAGTTCCGCCTTGCATATCTTCAATTGCTAGTTTTCCGTCTCGCGCTTTTTGACCGAACTCCACTATTTGGTCTTCGATTTGTGCGAGTCCTAAAGCATCGGCGTCTCGTACTACGGGTACGACCAGACCGCGCTCAGTACTAACTGCGACGCCAATGTCGTAAAAGCCGTGGTAGACGATGTCTGAGCCGTCAATGGACGCATTTACTAAAGGAAAACGTTTGAGTGCTTCTACGGACGCTCGAACGAAAAAGCTCATAAAGCCCAGTCTCGTACCGTTGTGCGTACGTTGAAACTCCTCTTGATATTGCTTGCGCATGCGAATGATTGGAGCCATGTCTGCTTCATTGAAAGTCGTGAGCATCGCCGCCGTCTGTTGGGCTTCAACCAATCGGTTCGCAATGGTCGCGCGCAGTCTCGTCATTGGCACACGTCGCTCGACGCGCTCTCCAGTGTCATCCGACGGCTCGTCAATCTCAGGCTCCGGAGCTTTAGTTCGCCCAGTCTTTGCTTCTACACGAACTGTTCGGGACGCAATCGCGGCTTCTACATCACCCTTTGTAATCATACCACTGCGACCAGACCCGCGAACCGTGCTTAAATCAATGTTCTGTTCTAAGGCTAGTTTCCGCGCTGACGGAGCAGCTGTGACATCTTTGGTTTCGGTGACTTCAGGCTTCTCGCTGGACTGCTCCGCTTGTTCTGTTACTGGAGCTTCTCCTTCTTCGACCACGGCGATCAGATCGAGACCCACAACCGTCGCACCCTCTGGTTTTACTATCTTCGCTACGGTCCCAGCGACTGGAGAAGGAATTTCCAACGTAGTCTTCTCGGTTTCAACATCCGCCAAGAGTTCATCACGCGCGATGAACTCTCCCTCTCTCTTGTACCATTTTGTGAGCTCCCCTTCTACGATAGACTCGGGAAAGGCTGGAGTAGTAATTTCAGTGGTCACTTATTTCTTCCAAATTTCCAAAAAGTGCTTCTTCAACAAGTTCACGTTGCTGCCGAGCGTGACGCGCTGGCAGACCTACGGCTGGGGCTGCATACGGTTTACGTCCCGCATACTTAAGCGTAAGGTTTTGATGCGTCGTAGCGACTGCACGTTCCATGTGATGTTTACTTGAGTACCATGCTCCTTGGTTTTTGGGTTCTTCTTGACACCACACGACTGTCTTCAACTGGCTGTACTTGGACAGGACGTCAAGCAATTCATCTCGAGGAAATGGGTACAGCTGTTCTAAACGAACTATAGCAACCGTACCGTTATTTGCTTCCCGACGCCGTGTGAGCAAATCATAGTACACTTTCCCACTGCACATGACCAAACGTTCAACTTCCCTCGGCTTTAACGGGTCGTACTCATCGATCACGTTTCGAAACGCCCCATTTGCTAGTTCGTCAATGGTCGACGTGGCGAGTTTGTGTCGGAGTAAACTCTTGGGGGTTAGTGCAATCAATGGTCGGCGCATCGGCCGGATCATCTGCCGACGCAACATGTGAAAGATTTGGGACGGTGTCGTAGGGATACAAATTTGCATGTTATGTTGCGCGCACATTTGCATAAATCGTTCTAGACGTGCCGAGGAGTGCTCCGGCCCTTGCCCTTCTAATCCATGAGGTAAAAACACTACCAAACCACACTGTCGCCCCCACTTCGCTTCGCCACTCGAAATAAACTGATCGAACACGACTTGAGCCCCATTGGCAAAGTCCCCGAATTGTGCTTCCCAGATGACTAATGTATTCGGGGTGGTTGTCGCATATCCATACTCAAACGCGAGCACTGCTTCCTCAGACAACAATGAATCGTAAATTTCAAATCTACGAGTGTCGAATGCTTCTTGCAGAGGAATGACTTGATCACCAGTGCTCTGACAATACACGCATGCGTGCCGGTGCGAAAATGTTCCCACGCCAACATCTTGTCCAGTAATCCTTACGTCAAATCCTTGGTCCAACAACGTGGCATAAGCCGCCATCTCGCCAAAACCCCAGTTAACCGCGAGACCACCAGCAGACATGTGGCGACGATCGGCATAAATACCTTGTACTTGCTTGTGTAGCTTGATACCCTTACGAATCTTGTTCGCACGCGACATAACGTGTTGAAGTTGTAAGAGTGGAAAAGAAGTATCCGCAGGTGCGTCCCAATTGTGACCCAAATATGGCTTCCAGTCGACAAACATGCTCGTGTCTGGTTGCTTGATAACAGACAGCGCGACCGTCTCACCACGATCTAATCGATCGCGAAGCTCGTTCGCTAAGTTCTCAGATTCTTCATGGGAGACTACGCCCTCATCCGCGAGTTGGTCTGCGTAAATTTTTCGCGTAGTCGGATGCTGTCTGATCTGTTGATACATTAGTGGTTGGGTCTTCATTGGGTCTTCAGCTTCGTTATGACCGCGCCGACGATAGCACACCAAATCAATCACGACATCCTTCCCGAATACATTGACATAATCCGACGCAATTTGTGCAACGAACGTAACCGCTTCTGGATCGTCCGCATTAACGTGGAAAATCGGTGCTCGAATGATCTTGGCAACTTCGCTGCAGTACTCGGTTGAACGTGCGTCTTCCAGTCGACTCGTGGTAAATCCTACCTGATTATTAATGATGATGTGCATCGAGCCACCCGTGGAAAATCCCCGTGTCTGAGACATCTGAAACGTTTCCATGACTACCCCTTGTCCTGCGATGGCGGCATCGCCATGGATTAAGATTGGAAATACCTGTTCTCGACTGACATCAGCCCGGCGGTCCTGCCGCGCTCGACAAGAACCTTCGACTACTGGCGTGACAATCTCTAAGTGCGAAGGATTGAAGGCGAGTGCTAAATGAATTTGGCGACCGTGGGTTTCCAAATTAGTCGAGAAGCCCATGTGATACTTCACATCGCCGGTTTCGTACTGTTGGCGGGCTCGGCCTTCAAACTCCTGAAACAGCTCGCTGGTTTGTTTTCCCAACAAGTTAACGAGAACGTTTAACCGACCTCGGTGAGCCATCCCGATGACAACTTCTTGAACTCGCCACATCCCGGAACGTTGAGTGATTTCGTGCAACATTGGAATCAAGCTCTCCGCGCCTTCCAAACCAAATCTCTTGGTACCCGGATATCGATTGTGAAGGTAGCGCTCGAGCCCTTCCGCTGCAGTCAGACGTTCCAAAATTCGGTACTTCGTCTGATCGTCAAACTGCATCTGAGAATGAACACTCTCTAAGCGACCGCGAATCCACTCCCGCTCCTGCGTTGAGGTCACGTACACGTACTCTGTACCGATAGAGCCACAATAGGTCTTTTCTAACGCGTCGACAATGTCGCGAAGTTTGGCATCTTTATCCGTGAATAAATGCGATGAACCGATATTAAATATCGTATCGAAATCAGCGAGACTGAGCCCGTGAAACTTCAATTCAAGATCTGCAGCTTTTTCTCTCTCCCAAACGCCGAGTGGATCAATTCGAGCTTTACGGTGACCTCGAGATTGATATGACTCAATCAGTTCCATTACTTGAATCTGTTTTCGATGGTATTCGGAGAGTATTGAAGTACTGACTCGTTCCGGACGAGCTTTTAGTCGATTCCGCCCCAGCCTTTCGAAATGGTGTACTATGGTGCTGTGCGCAACGTCTGGATGCCCATTGTCTGCTTGTGGTAGTGTGTTGAAATAGTCACGCCATTCCTGAGGAACTAGGTTCGCACTCTCTAAGTACTTTTCGTACATCGCTTCGATGTACGCGACGCTACCACCCGCAAGATGAGAACTTGCTTCCATTCGTTCTAAAAAAGAGTCAGTCATTGTTATTCCTCTGAAGCACTTTTAAGTTCCTTCTTTCACCATAAGAGTTCGAATTTCACCGATCGCCCTTGTCGGGTTAAGGTCTTTTGGACAAACACTAACACAGTTCATAATGCTACGACAGCGGAATACACTGAAATGATCATCGAGCTTTGCTAGTCTCTCTTCCGTAGCGGTATCGCGACTATCCGCAATAAAGCGATAGGCGTGTAATAACGCGGCAGGACCAAGGAACTTATCTGGATTCCACCAAAACGAGGGACACGAAGTGGTGCAGCACGCACACAGAATACACTCGTATAGTCCTTCAAGTTTTTCTCGTTCTTCGATACTCTGCAGTCGTTCCTTTGATGGTGGTAAGTCCTCATTTATCAAATAAGGTTCCGCGCGTTCGTACTGTTTGTAGAACTGGGACATGTCGACTACAAGATCGCGGATAACTGGCAGTCCTGGCAACGGACGAAGCACCAAACGATTCCTTGAAATCACGGATCCAACTGGCGTCTTGCAGGCAAGCCCGTTGGTACCGTTCATATTCATCCCGTCAGAACCACAGACGCCTTCTCTACAAGAGCGACGGTAGGTGATCGTCGGATCTTGAACCTTGAGCTGCTCCAACACATCCAGTACCATCAAATCTCGACCCTCTGGTCGGGTAAACTCGTAGTTTTGCATCCGCGGCTTCGTGTCCTGTCCAGGGATATAACGATAAATACTTACCTGCACGATTTAGTACTCTCTCTTGATCGGATTAAAAGGGTCTACGAACTCTGGAGTAAAGTTCACTGCCCGTTTCTTGATAGACTTATCAGTAGAAAAATATAGTGAGTGACACAGCCAATTGTCGTCGTCCCTTTCTGTGTAATCGATTCGCGCATGCGCACCGCGAGTCTCTCGTCTTGCTTCCGCGGCAATCGCAGTAGCCTCCGCAACTTCAAGTAAATTATCAAGTTCTAATGCTTCAATTCTGGCAGTATTAAATATTTTAGACTTGTCTTCGAGGTGAGCATTACGCAACCGTTCGCGCAGATCGGCGAAAATCGCAATCCCTTTTCGCATATGCTCTTCAGAACGAAACACGCTGAAGTTCATCTGCATCGTTTTTTGTAATTCCGTTTTCAGGGTAGCCGGATGTTCACCTCCACTAGATTCATCCCATCGTCGAATACGTGCTAATGCTGGTTCAAAATCTGAATCCGAGGGGTCACGGTACTTTACGCCTTGTTCCAACACTTCTTGTATGTGCAATCCTGCTGCTCGACCGAAAACCACCAAATCAAGCAAAGAATTTCCACCTAAGCGATTTGCTCCGTGTACAGATACCGATGCTGCTTCTCCAATGGCATAAAGCCCCTCGACTGGACAATCTGTCTCGTCTTCTTGCGTAATCGCTTGACCCGAGACAAGAGTAGGAATCCCACCCATCATATAGTGACAGGTAGGTACGACTGGAATCGGTTCGACCACTGGATCAACTAACGCATAGGTACGAGAGAGTTCCAATATACCCGCTAATCTCAGTTCTAACGTCTGTTTCCCTAGGTGGTCGAGTTTTAAATACACATGATCTTTGTCTGGACCGCAGCCGCGGCCTTCTTGAATTTCTATGATCATCGATCGAGAGACGACATCTCGACTCGCTAAGTCTTTGGCGGTGGGAGCGTACCGTTCCATGAATCGTTCCCCTTGAGCGTTGACCAAATAGCCACCTTCACCGCGACAACCTTCAGTCACTAACACCCCAAGGGGATGAATGCCGGTGGGATGGAATTGCCACATCTCGATGTCTTGGACCGGGATCCCACTTCGCAGAGCCATCGCGATACCATCGCCGGTGTTCATCAATGCGTTGGTAGTGCTAGCATAAATACGGCCTGCTCCCCCAGTTGCAATCAACGTAGCTTTGGCCTGCACCAGCACTGTCTCACCACTTTCAATGTTGATTGCGATCACTCCACAAACGACACCGTCTTGATTGCGTACTAAGTCGACCGCGAACCATTCGTTCAAGAATGTCGTCTTTGCTTTCACATTTGCTTGGTAGAGCGTGTGAAGAAGTGCATGTCCGGTTCGATCTACCGCCGCACAGGTTCGTGCAGCTTGGCCGCCTTTACCAAAGTTCTTTGATTGACCTCCAAATGGTCTTTGGTAGATTCGACCGGTTTCTGTACGAGAGAAAGGTAGGCCCATGTGTTCGAGCTCGTACACGACCTCTGGTCCAACTTTGCACATGTACTCGATAGCATCCTGATCACCGATGTAGTCTGATCCTTTGACTGTGTCATACATGTGCCAACGCCAATCATCATCAGGGTCGTCGCTCCCGATCGCACACGTGATACCACCCTGAGCTGAGACGGTATGCGAACGCGTTGGAAACACTTTCGACATGACCGCAGTCTTGAATCCGCTTTCGGCAAGGGGTAAACTGGCGCGCAAACCAGCACCGCCGCCCCCAACGACTACGGCATCAAACTGCAAAGTACGTATTGATTGGGACACGGAATAGGCTACAAAATAGTGACGAATCCAAACACGAAATACACGACGATCAAACAAATAACTCCGAACTGATAGACCAACCGAATAGCCGTAGCGAACTTACCGATGTGCTGTTCATTCAAATAGTCTGTACCCACCGTCCACATCCCAATCCAAGCATGGATTCCCCATGACAACAACGTGAGGATGCCCAAGACTACCATTTGAACCGACTCTATGAAATATCTCCATTCAGTGTAGCCAAAATTAGGATTCGTTAACACAAACCAAATAACACATCCAGCGTATACGGCAATGAGAATAGCGGACACTCGTTGCAGGAGAAAGTCTGCGACTCCGCTACGAGTAAGACTCGTGGCGTTCAAAACCAAAACCAAACTCCAATTGCCATGGACAATGCGACTGAGCACACAAGCACAAGGACAGCGCTAACGCGACCAATTTTCAGTGAATCTCCAATGTGCAAATCTAAAAGTAAATGGCGAACGCCAGCGACTATGTGATAACCTAGAACAGACAATGTGAGCCACAGAGCGATCGAGTGTAAGGGATGCTCTAGCATTGTCTGAAGTTGGTCAAAGGATGACGTATTCCAAGTCGACAACCACAGTAGCCACAACAGATAAAAGGATGCACCGAATAACGCAACACCGCTCACCCGATGCAGAAACGAAACAACCGCACCCACAGGTAATCGGATCACAAACAGATTTAAAAAGACAGGGCGAGAGCTTTTCATCGGCTAGTATGCGAGCAAGCGCGGTGATACAATCGCGCTGCGTGTTGGATTGAAATAGTGCGCACTTCGTACTTGTTTAGTAAAGGTAGGTTGAGACGACATTCTTCCTCATAATTTTAGTGTGAGCGTTAGTCTTGTATATCGTCTCTCCTACAATCTCTCTCAAACCAATTATTCTCTAGTCTGTGTGCGCAACTACATTTCTCCAATCGAACATTGAAATAATGTGTTTATTCCAATCTCACTTCGCTACCTTACTCTAGTGGTTATATACCGTGGTCGGTGGAGAAACGGAGGAGTGCGTGTTGAGGAGAATAGATCGAAACGACTGAATGGACAACGCCTTCCACGTCGCTTTTGAGCATACTTCAGAGATACTTTAATAGACGTTTACGACAACGATCTCAAGTTATTCGAAATTCCAGTCCAGTGAACCCTCCCGAAACTCCTAAACGCCAATGGGCAAAACAGTACGCTGAACTAGTGCTCTCAGCTCGCTGGATTGTCATCCTCGCCACGGTAGCTTTAGTGATCGTGGCATCACTAGGAGTTATGCGGCTTGGGTTTGAAGCGGACTACAAAATTTTCTTTGATGAACACAATCCCCAACTACTAGCTCTAGAGACCCTGGAACACACCTATGGGAAGAGTGAAAATGTCGCGTTCTTAATCGTACCAAACGACGGAAATGCTACATCAGAGAGTGCGCTGTCGGCGACCGTATGGCTGACAGACGAGGCTTGGAAAACGCCCTATTCAAGCCGCGTCGACTCCCTCGCAAACTTTCAATACACAACTGCCGACGGAGACGATTTGTACGTAAGAAACCTCATCGAGCCCGACGAACTGTCTCTCCCAAGGACCCAAGATCACATACGATCCATCGCGCTATCGGATCCGCGAATAGAGGGTAGTATGCTGGCACGAAATGGAGATGTTTCCGTCGTGAACGTCACCATTGAACTACCGGAACTTTCGGGTACTGACCTGTTAGAGCCTGTAGCAGAAGTCGCTAACTTTGCCAGAGAACTCGCAGCAACAGTTGAAGAACGATATCCAAACATCGACATCCGCGTGGTTGGTACGGTCATGGTAAATCAAACCTTCGTCGCAGCCTCTCTAGAAAGCCAGTTGATTTTCTTTCCTGCGAGCCTACTTCTGATGGCGCTGATCTTGGGTGTGCTAACTCGAGGTGTTTCTGGAGTTCTAGCGACCGGTATGGTCATGGTTTTTTCGGTGTTAGCCTCAATGGGTATCGGGGGCTGGTTTGGACTACCGTTTTCTCCGCCGTTAATGCCTGTACCCACTATCGTTCTGATGATCGTGGTCGCGAACTGCGTACATCTACTGGTGACCACCCAGAATCGTATGCGCGCTGGCGACTCCAAACACGACGCGATCGTCGAGTCGATTCGTTTAAACCTACACCCTGTTTTTCTTGCGAGTCTTACGACAACGCTCGGTTTCCTTAGTATGAACTTCTCCGAGGTTCCACCGTACCGACACTTAGGAATGTTTGTGGCGTTTGGCATTATGGTCTCGTTCGTTCTGTCCGTATCTTTCTTGCCCGCGGTTCTATCAATTCTTCCGTTCCGCGCAAAAAAGACAGATCAATCGTCCCCTACTTTTTCTATGAAAAGACTTGCGGAGGTAATCCTCAGGCATCGAAAATTACTGTTCTGCGTTTGGTTAATCGTCATACCAGCTATGATTGTGGCAATCACCCGTAATGACCTGAACGATGTACTAGTTCACTTCTTTAACAAAAGTGTCGAATTTCGGCAGGACACAGACTTCATGGATGAACGTTTGAGTGGCAATACCCTGCTTGAATACTCGTTAGAAGCTGAGACATCTGGGGGCGCGACTGATCCAAATTTCCTACAAGACGTATCGAACTTTGCCGATTGGTACCGAGAACAGCACCCAGTACGTCATGTAGCGACAATTACGGATACGTTTAAACAGCTCAACAAGAGTATGCATGGCGATGATCCGGTAATGTATCAGATTCCCGATAGTCAGGAGCTAGCAGCTCAATATCTCCTTCTCTACGAACTTTCGCTACCTCAGGGCTTAGGACTAAACAATCAGATCGACAGGTCCCGCACAGCCACTCGGGTCTCTGTCTCCACAGAAACTTTGAATTCAAAAGATCTACTCGACTTAAACGCACGCGCGAAGGAGTGGTTGGAAGAAAACGCACCACACGTTGCCAAAGTCTCAGGTACGGGACCATCAACACTGTTCGCTTACATCGGTCAACGCAACATTCAGACTATGCTGGTCGGTACCGTAATCGTACTTTTAGCTATTTCTGCGATTCTTTTGGTTGCATTGAGATCGTTCCGAATCGGATTAATCAGCATTGTTCCGAATTTAGTACCAGCGATCATTGGATTTGGTGTGTGGGGGCTGACCGTTGCACAGGTCGGACTCGCGCTATCGGTTGTCGTTGCGATGACTATAGGAATTGTCGTAGACGACACCGTGCACTTTCTGGGAAAGTATCTTCGTGCCCGTCGTGAGTTGAATCTCGACCCCGAATCCGCCATTCGTTATGCGTTCGAGACTGCTGGTCGAGCACTACTCACGACCACGCTTGTATTAGTAGCAGGGTTCTTGATATTTGTGTTTTCGCCGTTTGTCCCGACCGCACAGGTGGGCATCCTGACAGCTCTAATCATCGGCTTTGCGTTTATCGCCGACCTCACACTCCTACCAGCACTCTTAATGTGGGTTGATAGAAGTGATAACCGCGTTCGAGATTAGTCGCACACAAATGTGCCCGTTAAAATTTGTGGTGTTCGCTTCTTTATAGCGAGGTAGCAAAGTAGCAACGTGTTTAACAACCCACTTGAATCATTCCACAACACCGTTGCCGAGGCGAAAGCGGAGCGGGAACAACTCGACCGACTGCTAACCGTATCTTCTCCCCGAGAACTGTTACTGTTAGTCCTTGTGATAGTTCTATTAGTCGCGCTCACCACTTGGCTCGTGTTCGGTGTTCTGGACCGAACCGTCGCGGCTAATGCTACTGTGCTCGAGCATTCAACTACAGCCGACAATACAAAGCAAGTCCTGCGGATGGACGCATGGCTAAGTACCGAGCTCGATCTGGAGGTCAAGACTGGAATGCCTGTGATGATTAAACCTGCGAGTGTTCAAGGAAAGTCGGAAACTATAAAAGGTATGCTTCGATCCATTCTGTCACTAGACGGATCGAAAGATTTAATGACAGCAGGTCACACTCCGTTAGTTGCTAAACGTATCGAGATCACCGTCGACCCTGAAGTCGAATTTTCATCCGACATAGGTGATGAGTGTGTTGTAATCATCCATCTTGGACGACAGTCCCCGATTGAGTTGATCGGAACAATTCTGCTTTAGTATGGCTTCACGCTCGACCCAGACTAAAAAACAAGAGTCTGTTCTTCGTCAAAAAAAGCAAAAGATAACTACGCCTATTCTGTTGCAAATGCACGCTACAGAGTGTGGCGCTGCGTGTTTAGGAAGCGTGTTAGCCTATTTCGGACGTTGGGTTCCACTCACGCAATTACGTGAAAAATGTGAAGTCAGTCGAGATGGTAGTAGCGCGGCGAGTATAGTGCGAGCGGCTCGACATTATGGCCTTGAGTGCAAAGGCCTGAGCGTAAATGCTAACCTGCTAAAAAACCTCAGTTTGCCGCTCATCTTGTTCTGGCAGTTTAGCCACTTTGTCGTACTTGAAGGGATTTCTGAACGCCACTTTTACTTGAATGATCCTGCTTCCGGACGACGGAAGCTTACCAAGGAAGAATTTGTAAAAGGTTATAGCGGTATAGCACTTCAATTGAAACCTGGCGAAGACTTCACGCGCGGTGGCGAGTGGCCAAATCTATTTAAACAACTGAGAACTTTCCTCTCCGGTGCATGGCGCGTGCTAACCGGTGTGTTCGCTTGCGCCGTGACGATGACATTGTTAGCTCTTGTAATACCAGTGTCTTTGACTGTTTTCGTAGATGAAGTAATGCAAAACCATAGTGCTTGGCTCGGCGTTGTGGTCGCGCTTCTCACCGCGGGAATCTTGATATATTCCTTTTCTTGGTTGAAGCACCGACTGCTTGAACGACTATCCGTAAGGATTTCTGTAATTGGATACAACGAAAGCTTGACCAAACTCTTACGATTGCCACTTGAATTTTTTGAACACCGACAAGTGGGTGACTTAACAGACCGAGTGTCGACCATCGATCGGATTGCAAAGAATCTTACGACTGAGTTCCTCGTACTACTCATTGATATGGCGATGAGTGTGGTACTTCTGGTCGCGATGCTGTTCTTTAATGTGATTCTCGCTATCGTCGTTCTGATGCTTGCTTTACTCCATGGGTCATTGACCTATTTTCTTAACCACAAGCAATCAATTCAAAGTCAGACAATGAGGCGTGAGCAAGGACTGCTACTTGCGATTGGTATGCAGATGTTGAGCCACGCAGAAAATCTTCGTATGACCGGCGCGGACGACCGATTTTTTTCTCGATGGAGCGGACAGCAAGCGCGAGAACTGCAAGCTCGTCAGCTGAATTCCGAATTGAGTGCGATCAACTCCGCACTTCCAGGACTCATCTCTGTTTGGCGAAGTGCTGCCATATTGACCATTGGTGGAGTGCTAGTCATTTCGGGAGAAATGAGTTTGGGAGTTTTGGTAGGGTTCTATTTCTTAGCCGAAATGTTTTTGGACCCCATTGCTCGTTTTATGGAATTTGCCGACAAACGACACACTCTTGAAACTGACTTACAGAGACTTCAAGACATTTCAAATACGACGGAAGACCCTATATTCAGCCGACGAAGTCCAGAGTCCGTTTCAATTCCTACCTTTGAAGGAAGATTTCAGTTAACTGGTCTAGTTGAATTGCGGAATGTGACCTTCGGGTACAACAAGAGCCGTCCCCCACTGATCAAAGATTTCGACCTTACGATCAAACCCGGTCAAAGGGTTGCCGTGGTTGGAACCAGTGGATCTGGGAAATCGACGTTGCTGCGACTCATTTCTGGTATCAGTCATCCGTGGTCTGGAGAAATTCTGTTCGATGGTCATCTACGAGATGAAATTCCCGAGGAAGTTCTTCGAAGATCCATTTCCGTAGTAAATCAAGAGGCGATGCTTTTTGCCGCAAGCGTTCGAGACAACATAACATTGTGGAATCCGGCGGTATCCGATGAAATCATAGTCTCGGCTACGCGAGATGCGTCTATCCATCACGATATCTTGGCACGTCCCCATGGCTACTCGACAGAAGTTGAGGAAGGCGGGGCAAACTTCAGCGGCGGTCAGCGACAACGGTTAGAAATCGCACGGGCTTTGGTAGGCAATCCCACCTTGCTACTGTTAGATGAAGCCACTAGTTCGCTTGACGCGGCGACGGAAGAATCCGTGGATGACAGTCTACGACGAAGAGGAGTCACGTGTTTTATTATTGCGCATCGACTTAGCACCGTCCGTGATTGCGACGAAATAATCGTGCTCGAAAAAGGCGCGGTAGTACAACGTGGTACGCACGACGAATTGATCGCCGAGAAAGCTGGCACCTACTACAAGCTAGTCAGGCAGGGTTGATGGATCACGCATCAAACGAACGTACATCCGTCTCCGAAATCGCGTTACGGTCAACCATGAGCGTACCCTGTGAAGGAAATTCACCAGTCGCACTTGACGACGACCATTGCTTCTGGTATGTAGAAAACGGTGCTGTTGATCTCTTTCTTGTAGAGACCAAGGAAGGCGTAGAACAAGCAGCACCGCAACACTTAATGCGGGTCGAGTCTAAGAGGCTATTGCCGAGTGTCGTCGCGGATAAACAGGACCGAGAGGAAAGTGAAACAACGCTCGGTTTAGTCGCGAAAGGAAAACCTGGTACCCGCTTGACGCGAATACCAGTTGCAGATCTTGCAAAGATACACACGTACGAGATAGCTGCACAGATCGATGGTTGGTTGAGTGCACTAACTCAAGCACTATCGCGATTCGTTATCCGTTCACCGAGACCGAATGCGTTGTTAGAACCCACTGAGGAAATCACTTTGTCAGCGGGAACTGTGAGCGTTTCGCGTAGCCTAGTATGGGTATCCGGTGCAACGCAGGGCACGGGTTTATTCATGGACATGGTAGACCCCGCGGAGATAGTCAAAGAAGTAGCTGAAACGGCAATCCCTCTAACGCGGGCAAGCTGGATCTCAATTTTCGAAGAGGTAACTATTTCCGGTTACTCTACGGAAACACTCGCATCGGATGGAACACTCTTAGACGCGCTCGCGTCTTTCCATCGGATTGCTTTACATATGGAACGACTGAACCGTCGATTAGCAGTAGTCGACGACGCGAATCTCGAGCGGGACCGAATTATGAGTCGCCGCGTTGCCGAAGACGTGGCTCGAACTCGGCTTTTCAACATTTACGACCAACAAAAAACGACACCAACAGAAGCCGACGACACCGCCCTTGCAAGTGCACTACGGCTTATAGGTCGTCGCTTGGGTATTGAGTTCAAGATTCCTCAAAAATCGGAGTCATTCGAAGAGCCAGTTACTTTAATAGACATTCTTGATGTGTCTAGCGTGCGTGCAAGACGTGTGAGTCTCGATTCAGAGCAAAAATGGTGGCGTAGCGACAGCGCGGTGCTCTTAGCTTTCCGGGCGACTGACAATCAACCGATTGTCCTAATACCTGGAATGCATGGAAGGTATAACCAAATTGATCCAATTACCAAGAAAAGGACGATAACGTCTAAGACTCGCGCTGAGGAACTGAAAGAAGATGCTTGGATGTTCTATCAACCGTTGCCTTCGGGTTCGGTGACGGCGGCCGAACTCCTACGATTCAGCTTGCGACGCTCTGGTAAGGACTTGGCGCGACTTGTAATATCCGGGATCGTTGGCGGGTTAGTAAAACTAATCCCAGCACTAATGCTTGGTTTGGTAGCCAACTACATCGTTGCAGGCGGGAATACAACTGGACCACTCTTTGTAGTAGCAGTTCTACTAGTCGTAGTTGGACTTTTGAGTGTATTAGTAAACCTGTTGCAAAACACGGCCATGATGCGTTTTGAAGGTCGATCCGCGTCTCGATTAGAAGCAGCTCTTTGGGATCGCTTAATGCGTCTACCATCGGAAGTTCTCCATCGGCAACCAAGTGGAGAATTAGCGATGTCGGGGATGGCTTTTCAGAACTTGCGGGACGGTTTGCAAAGAGTCGTCGCCAACAGTGTCTTGTCACTTATCTTTTTGCTGCCCGTCTTCGGTGTTGTCTTCTTTTACGACGTTGTACTAGGTAGCGTCGTTTTGATTTTTAGCCTGGTTGCTCTTTCGATAATGTTTTTTTGGGGAATGTGCCAAGTATCACCCTATGGACGCATGATTGGTGCAATCCGGCGAGTTTCAGGGTTGTTGTTTGAAATCATAGAAGGTATTTCAAAACTTCGGGTTGAAAACGCTGAAGGTTCTGCGTTCGCCATGTGGGCTCAAGACTATCGAGAACAAAAACGTGCGGAACTGAAACTTGGTAAATATGAGCGACACGCACGTGCGCTAGGTGCAGCTCTGCCATTTCTTGCAGGAGCTGTTCTGGTGTTCGTGGTGGTAACTATTGGAAATGGCGACTTTTTAGTCGGTGACTTTTTAATTGCCTTCGCGGTGTTCATTGTCTTTCAGCATGCTATCGCTCGCTTCGGTGAGTCTTTCGGTCTGGTTGCTTCAATGCTACCTGCGATGAAGCAGATGCGTTCGATGCTGGCGGCGGACCCACATACTAAGATGTTAGGAGAGCCCGTTGACAGTCTGCAGGGCGACGTCCTGTTTGACCGGATTTCGTTTCGATACACGCCAGAAGGACCGCTAGTTCTCAGTGATGTCACTATTCACGCTCGTCCCGGCGAATTCATCGCTATCGCGGGTGAATCTGGTGCAGGGAAGAGCACTCTATTTCGACTTGCAATCGGTCTTGATCGACCTACCAATGGAGCGGTTTATTACGACGGTCGAGATTTGCGACACCTCAATTTGAAACAGCTACGACGAAAGATGGGTGTGGTACCTCAGTCGGTGAGACTTCATCCGCAGGATATCTGGGACAATATTGTCGTCCATCATGAAGACCCCAACACGGAACAAGTTTGGGAGGCCGTTCGTTCCGCCAGCATTGAGCAGGAAATTCGATCCATGCCTATGGGAATGATGACTATGGTAGGTGCGAGTGGATCGGTGCTGTCTGGCGGAGAAAGCCAGCGGATTTCCATCGCTAGATCTCTGTTGGGTAATCCTCGAATCATGCTGTTCGACGAGGCAACCAATTGGCTCGACAACGACAAACAAGCCCATGTTATGCAGAACTTAGCGCTCCTCACTTCTACGAGAATTGTTATCGCACATCGTCTTTCGACTTTGAAGCAAGCTGATCGAATATTCGTAATGCAAGCGGGCAAGGTCGTGCAAAGTGGCACATTCGATGAACTCATGGAAGTTCAAGGTGTGTTCAAAGAACTGGTGAAGCGACAGATAGCGTAGTTTTCACCCCTTCGAATCACTTCGATGAGTCTTTTTAACCGGATTCTGAATAAGGCTAGTGTAGACGACAATTTCCGCTCACGGCTGCTAGATAATCCCAAAGCTGCGATTACGCAGGAGTTTGGGTTGCGATTTGATGAAGATCAAGACATTGTCGTGCACGAAGAGACTGATTCAACGACGCACTTGATACTTCCGCCAAAAGACAAGCTGAGCGTCACCGAACGATCCGAAGCGAAAACTGGAGCGGCGTCGCTGGACTTTCTAAAGAAAACCATGTACGACCCCGCACCTCCGAAGCGTCCTTCGGTCAGTCCCAAGGAGCGTGTACGCCTGGAATCCGATGACACTGAGTCATTAGTAAATACGGCAAGAAAAAGCATTGTGCGAGGTCTCAATTTTCTGCAGACTACCGTTAACGAAACGGGTGCGTGGCACTGCATTCGATTCAATGTTGGAGATCCAAACATACCTCGACACTTCGAACGCCCCCCTTTTATTTCCGCATTTTGTGCGCTTGCTATACAACGAAGTAAAGAGCCAGTCGCACGTGAGTTGTACAAACAAACCAAAAACTACCTCGTCGACACCATGGAATACCCAGGTTTTTGGAGATACTACCGCCACCTGCCACAAGATCTTGACAGCAGTTCGTTGTGCTCAATGGTCATTGATACTCATCCGTGGATTGGGCTAGGACGGAATCTGCCTCGAATTTTGGCAAATCGAGACAATAACGGACTGTTTTTAACCTGGGTACTGAACGAAGACGAACCAAGTGTCGTGTCGCCTTTCCGTATGGAAGCTGACCCAGTAGTCAACGCGAACATTATTGCCTATGCTGGTGATTTACCAGCGACTAAGACGGCGCAACAGTGGCTACGGGAATTGGTCGAAAAAGATACAAATCTCGAGGATGCTTCAAAATGGTACCCAGACCCAGCTTCGATTTACTACGCGATTGCGCGTGCTACGGTTCGAGTACAACTTGGATCTGAGAAATTTCCTTTGATACTAGCTGAACGGATTCTGAGTCTGCGGGATGAAACTAGCGAATTTGAAAATGTTCTTCAAGCCGCGCAAGCCATCGTCGCACTTCATAATATTCGACAGTTACACAATTTAAACGTCCTGCATCAGATTGCATACTTTGTTGACTCGCAACAAGAGGACGGCAGTTGGCCTGAGCTGCTTGCATTCGGAGATCAATCTTTGCGCTTTGGAGTTGTTGGACAAATAGGTCATGGATCAGAGTCGGTAACTTCTGCGTTTTGTATCGAAGCACTGGAGTGTTTACTCGAAGCACTCGAGACCGAGGGAAGCAGTGGTCGTGTTAACGTGTCGAGAGACTAGCGGTTATTGGACTTAACATACAATAATGAAAAGGGATTGTTGCGATGACTGAAAACTTAAGCGTCGGTAATACAGTCGGTTCAGGAAAACCGGACGAGGTTAAATTCTTTGAGCCTTCGTTTCTCAATGCTCTACCGCACTACTTGCCTCTTCTCGTTTTCCCGTTGTTGATTTTGGCCGCTCTCTACGGTGGTTTTTGGTTACTTGGTCCGTTCGTCTTCATGAGCGTCGCCGGCTTTCTTGATCGCGTGTTCGGGGTTGATGGTCTCAATATGAACCCTCGAGGCATTTCGGAACGGCGTTTTATTTGGTACAACATACCAGTGTGGGGATGGGCAGTGCTTTGGCCGCCAACATTGGTTTTCGGATTATGGCAGATTTTCGGAGGAGCTTCGTACCCAATATGGCAAAAAGTATGTCTCGCTATGCTACTGACCATGGAAGCACAAGCGGTGTTCGTTGTCGGGCATGAACTGGTTCACAGACGCTCTACGTGGGAACGACGACTCGGGGAATTTCTTCTTGCTTCGAATTCCTACCCTCAATATGCCACAGAGCACGTTTACATTCACCATGCTAAGGTCGGCACGCCTCACGACGTCGGATCAGCTCCAAAAGGAGAGAGTTTCTGGCGGTACTTCCCTCGTGAAGTCGTTAGTAATCTAACCAATTCGTGGAAAGTCACTGGCGAACGTTTGGCGCGTCGAAAGCTGTCCCGTTGGCACTATAGCAATCCGTTTTGGCGTTATGGCATTGCATTAGCGTTCTGGTACGGAATAGTTTATTACTTAGGTGGAATATGGGCTCTGCCCATTTACATATTCCTTGGTCTAAGTTGTGTATTCTCGATGAAGATCAGCAACTACTTTCAACACTATGGATTACGACGAGTTCTCATGTCTAACGGGCGATGGGAGAAAATTTCACCACGCCATTCGTGGAATGCAGATTGGAAGTTCACGAACTGGATGTTTTTCAAAATGCAGCGGCATGCGGATCATCATGCTATGGCTACCCGACCGTACGCGCAATTGCAGCATCGAGCCGACGAGTCACCGGAGCTTCCCGGAACCTACGGTGATATGATGAACCTCGTGCTTCGACCGAAACGTTGGTTCGCAAAGATGGATCCTTTAGTCGATCAGTGGCGTCAACACTTTTACCCTGAGATCGACGATTGGAGTCCCTACGACAGTTCTGTTTCCGCTACTCGGCCAGACGACTTTAATGAAATCGTCGAAATATTTGGAGTTGCGCCTAGACTCGCAGAACGCGTCGAACGCAATCCAGAACTACTCAATAATCTTTCCGAGAGGGAATTTACGGATCTCAATCTACCGAAGGGAGTGTTGGACGAACAGGAGTATGACATAGCCCGGCGCGGGCTAGCCAGGCTCTATTGGACTACCGAAATGGGCGTTCATGAAATGCGAGATTTGATTGGCGAAATCCCTTCGACTAACTCTAGCGAGACTGCGGAAATTGCGCGGAATTGGGTGAACGACAAAGCCTTTCAGATTGGCATGCACGTCCTTCGAGAAAATTTGTCCACCGCCGAATCTTCAATTGCTCTTACCAATCTTGCAGAGGCTACGATTACCGCGGTAATTTCTTCGACGATTACAGATTTTGTTGAGCAAGTAGCGGGCGATTCAGACGGCGGATTAGCCGTGATTCTGTTTGATGAACTTGCGACGAAGGAAGCGTTTCCTGGTGTCAACATCAAATTACTAATCTTGTTCGATGGTTGGAACTCTGACGCAATCAAACGTATGTCTCGTAATCTACGTGATCGGATCGGACATCTGGCAAAAGATAGCATATTGTTTTCGCCGCTTCAACGAAAGACCAAGGACGTTTTAGCTCTAACCTTTGCGGATCTTCAAAATCATTTCGGAGGGTCTGATTTAGAAACAATTTCTGATCTTGCTAAAGCCCGATGTGTCTGGGAATATGGAAACACAGGACTGACACATCGGTACGACAAAACTCGACTCACACTTCTCCAAGATTGTCGAACGAACAACTCTCAACTTGCACTTAATGGATCTCTCAATACTCAGCCCGACCGCAGCGTGTCTCCCTATATTGGAGTGAGTGAAAAAATCGATCAATTTGAGCAAGTCGCACGATTCCTTCAATTAACAAAAGACGCAATAGACCTCAACGATTGCGCGCCAACGGCTACCACCATATTCCGGCGTTTAGGTGAAGATGGGTTAGCGGAAGGTTCTTCCCTGTGGCGCAATCTTCAAGGTGTCGCTCGCCTTGTTCATGAAGACAGTTTTGACTTAGATGATGCTAAACCAAAAGTACAGGCGCTTATTGCCAATGCGTGCGAACAAGCGGAGTTTGATGCCTTAACCTCCAAATTAGCAGAAATCGAATCAACCACTGCGAAAGCGATCAACGCCATCGTCGGGCGTCCGTAGAGGTGCCGACGCGCTTTACTGGGAATGTCGATTCACCCGATCGATTAGATGAGGATGCTCGACCATCGGGTATTCTGACCAAGACCACCCCTGAAGACCAAGGACTGGTTAAACTACCGGTTCTCGCTCCCCACCTTAAGTTTCACGACATCGGAGATCAACAAGTTTTGTTGGTCTCTGAATCTTTCAATACGCTCCTACACGGGAAAATGTATTGCAACTTGTTACCTCTTTTAGACGGGAGCAATAGTCTCGATTCCTTATTGTCGTCGCTCGATTCGGAGCACGACTTTACAAGCTTATTGTCTGCAATTGTCTCTCTCTCTACCAAGGGATATATTGTGTCTGCAGACCATAGCTTGGACTCGGCAACCGCAGCCTATTGGTCGTCTCTCGGAGCGTCGCCGCGCTGGGTTGAACATAGGCTTGCAAATTCGTGTGTTTCAGTAGTGGAAGAACAAGGCAATTTGGTTCGACATTTGAAAGAAGCCAGCGTGTCAACTGACAGCGAAAACCCAAATCTCAAGGTCATAGTTTGCGATGACTTCTTAGCTGGAGAGTTTGAGCAAACGAATCGGCTAAATTTTGATCAGAAGATTCCATGGATGCTCGTGCGACCACAAGGTATTGAGACACTATTCGGTCCTATTTTTATTGCCGAGAAGAATAGTCCATGTTGGATGTGTCTTACGGATCGTCTTCGCCTTCACCAAGAGGTACACAACTTCTTGAGACACAGTCTGGGGGAAGATCGTGCATTCAAAGCATTTGCAACGGAATCAATCGCTCGCCAATCTGTCTTTGCGCTCGTAGCGAGTGAAATCGTTAAATGGCTAGTTCTAACTGAATTAGCCCCGCTCCACCAACACGCGATCACTTTTAACCATAGCGGACTTTCACTCTCCAAGCATCTACTGAGTAGACGACCACAATGCTCGGTTTGCGGCGATCCAGACATGTATAGACCTAATCGAAGTCCTGTTCCGATTACCCTAAGCTCAAGTCCGAAGAGAAGTAGCAACAGTGGAGGTGTGCACACGGTAGTGCCTGCAGAAACACTAGCAAAATATCGACACCTTGTAAGTCCAATAGCTGGCGTGGTGAGCTGGCTACGCCGGAGTTCGGAAGAAACTGATAACTTCATGCACGTCTATTGGGCAGGTAGCAATTTTGGGTCACGTGGTAGAACTTTAAGCTCGCTTCGTCGTAGCCTGCGAAGCAAGAGTGCAGGGAAAGGGAGTACGAGGGAACAGTCGAAAGTCAGTGCGTTGTGTGAAGCCATTGAACGAGTGTCCGGTAGTTTTGACGGAAGCGAGATTTACATTAACAAGGGGTTCATCGAGTTCGAAGATGATGAGGCAGCGATCCATCCCAATGACGTTCAGTTGTTTAGCGCTCATCAACTAGACAATTCACAAGTACTCAATGCTCAAGGACATCCGTACAACGTCATACCGCAACACTTCGATGAATCGACATCAGTTAAATGGACGCCGGTCTGGTCATTTACGCAACAAAGGCAGCGGTATCTACCGACATCAATGTTGTACAGCATGCCAACCGAACTCAGAAGTCCTAATGACCGGATTGCCGACTCAAATGGCTGCGCTGCTGGCAATACCCTAGAAGAAGCAATCTTGCAAGCGTTTTACGAATTGGTTGAACGTGATGCGTTTGCCATATGGTGGTACAACCGCATACAAGCGCCAGCGGTTGACGTTCCCAGTTTCGAAGATCCGTACCTTGAAAAAGCCTCAGAATACTACGACCGGCTCGATCGAGACTTATGGCTGCTCGATGTTACTTCAGATCTTGAGATTCCAACATTTGTCGCACTCTCCCGGCAAAGGAATTCAAACACTGAAGACATCATCTATGGTGCTGGCGCGCATTCCGATCCGCAAATAGCTGCGCTGCGGGCGGTGTGTGAACTCAACCAATGTCTATCTTGGCTACCCAATGAACCAGGAGGAAATAATCGACCAAAAATCGATGACCCAATGGCTTTGAATTGGTGGCGCAACGCGCGTCTCAAGGATTGTGTCTGGCTTACACCCTCCGATTTGGTTCGAACAGCCGCTGACTACCCTGCACTCGACACCGAGGACATGAGGGATGACATTGAACATTGTCGAGCTACAGTTGAAGCTAAAGGTTTAGAGTTTTTGGTACTAAATCAAACACGTCCAGATATTGGTATGCCAGTGGTTCGGGTGATCGTACCGGGAATGCGACACTTTTGGGCAAGACTTGCCCCAGGACGTCTGTACGATGTACCTGTACACATGGGATGGCGCAAACGAAGTCTCGACGAAAACGAGTTAAATCAAACACCGGTAATTGTGTAACCGACAATCATGAACATTGACGAAGCGGTTGTAATTACCCAAGAGAGGCTCGCACTAGAGGGTCAAAATATGGGTGATCTGTTAGGTAATCTTCGCGACCGCATTTCGCCTTCGCTAATTGGTGAATCTCAGTGGAAGTGTATTCTTGAGCGCGCTGAAACACTTCCGATTGAAATGGGAGCCCTACCCTTTGGATTTGAGATTCCGTTGCACGAGAGTAGACCTGAGGCCGATTTTGGAGTCTCTCTTGCGAGTGGTACCCGAACCGCTACCTTCTACGAAGAACTCCAACGTAAAGACTGTACCGATGATACTGCAAATGCTATTTTGAAACTATTCCAGCAGATGGAATCGGATAAATCAACACTTCGAGACATTGTTGGTCGAAAATTGATGTTAGAGTACGACATCGATTCTGGGTCAGACAACACAAACGCGATGCCAGGAATGTTTTTGAGACCTGGTGAGCGTCCTATTTTGGGTTCCGGTCAACAAGTTGAAGATGTGAGAACGGTAGTCGATGCTCTTGTCTCCTGCGTAGGTTGGAGTCGAAGCGAAACAGAGAGTAAGAATGTTGAGCGTGTATATTTAGCACAACCGGAACATACGCGCACAGACTCTTTCGGGATATTCCCTTCGCGTTCCCGTTCGATTCGACTTGCCGTAATGGGGTTCAAGAATATTCAGGAATTAAGCATCTATCTCGAGAAAACGGGATGGCCAGGCAAAATCTCTGCGGTAAAGTCTGTTGTATCACGATTTCAACAGCGCGCCAATGTAGTCCGCAGTGGAGTAAATATTGATGTTCGGGAAAATGGTTTAGGACCTTCGCTTGGGCTCACTCTCATTGTCAAGCAACGGTTTACGAAGGATTCTCGGTATTGGCTCGACGGTCAAACGGATTGGGAACCGTTTCTACGAGCACTGAGTTTAGAAAATGTCGTAGACGCCAAGAAATTAAAAGAACTTGAGAATTGGTATTCAAAGCCTACTGTACTGTTCGCAAAGTCCGGTCGCTTTGTCTTACTACAAGGCATCCACCACATAAAGCTTGTCGTATCCGACAATCAGCTTCAAAAGGTAAAGGCGTATGTGTTCCTTGTACTATCGGGGGCAATTACTCTTTAGCTTACCCCAAAAATGCAAAAGCCGCCACCTCGCTGAGATGGCGACTCCTCTTTTTCAACGCGAACTGCGTTAGCTCGCGTTGAATTTAAACGTAAAAAACGTTTAGATTTTGTCTACCAGCAACAACAAAGACCTGCGGAAATTGCTTCGAGTTGTTCCTCGGTGATATTCGGATCCGGCGGCAAAGCAAGGTGAACA
>VYFT01000040.1 GCA_009842245.1 Gammaproteobacteria bacterium
CGGTTCCACCTTCGACGACTTGTCCGTTGCTGATCAAATCCGTGTCGATGAACAGTTAATCTCTTTAGACCAAATTCGACAACTTCCTTATATTGCTCGAGAAAAAACGAACGAAGACTACGAGAAACTCTACCAATCCATCAAAACAACAGGACTGCAACAACCGTTCATAGTAGCGCGACCTCCTGACTCAGAACATTATGTCTTGATTGCCGGTGGTAATACTCGTCTTGAAATCGTTCAGCGATTACATCAGGAGAGTAGGGGATCACAATTTCACGAGGTTCGTTGCCTGGTTACCTTTTGGCCTGGAACTTGTGCGGCAAAGGTAAGACACCTCGTCACCAACAGCGTTCTACTCAGCACAAGCTTCATGGAACGCGCAGAGGCGATCTTGAACTTCATAGATGAAAACCCCGATCTTCCAATCGATCGCAACACCAGTGATCGCGGTGTATCCAAGTTTTTTCTAGAACACGGTTATCCTCTGTATCGCACCACCTATGCCGCTATGCGATACGCAGTGGACTTTCTCAATGAATACTTACCTCTTTCGCTAGTTTCGACTCTTAGCACTCTCGATGTCAAGCACATACAGAGACTAGAGAACAATCTGAAACGCGATTGGATCGTTGCTGGAAAAGAGGAAACCGAGTTCAACCAACTATTTGCCGAGATCGCGCGTAGTTGTGATCACGAAGATTTAGATTTCGAAACTTTCCGAAGTGTGCTAACTGAACAAATAGCAGAAGAACTGCAGGTTGTGTCACAGGACTCCGGGGACCGAATAGCACAGAGTGTTCCGATTGAAGATGAACTGAACACAAAACCGGTCAGACAAGAGTACTGCGTGCAACCGGAATTTGATACTGCACCCACATCTCTAGTAACTAGTAGTAACGAACCGCGTGCGGTTTACGACCTACTAAACGATGGCAACGATCTAGAACCACCTGACCAGATCCGTAGTTTAGCTTTCGAGCTTGCCCAACGATTCAAAATCCAAGATTGTGTATCACTAAATGATTTAGGCGAATTTGGTTTTCTAGTCGTCGAACTACCTTACGATGAAGCTCCCGGTACGACAGTCTTGATTTGGGAATACTTAGCTAATTTCTCTGGTACATGCGAACTGTCGAAGGAAGATCTGATTCCACACGTCTCGAGTGGGTCAAAACTGTACAACGAGTTTCAAGAAACTGGATCTTCCTTTTCACTTCAGACCGCGAAGGATTTAGATCTGTCTCTAATGTGGATTCTTGATTCGGAGAGTTTCGAACTCATGCTTAAATTGTGGCGATTAGTGTTCAAACATACAGAGTTTAGACCTGATTTGGAGGAAATCACACCTCGAAATGAAACAGACCAACACGCATGCGTCGCGACATAGAGCTCTCGAATTTGCCTCAGTGGGGAAAATTGATCACACACTAGCCACTATAACATACATATATACCAATTACTTTATATTTACTGTTTAGCTATCTACCGCAAATTTAGACCGACAAATCAGATCGAACACCGCGCTGATTGTGTCTTGAATTTCCTCGACTGAGTCTCTAAAAATGTCCGTATAATATATGGACATATAAACATGTTATTTAATCAAGATTTTAAACTTGTCGATTCAGTCAATGGAAAAACCCCGCCTCACAATCGAGCGCAAAGCATTCAGACCGATGTGTGGCTTTCTTTACATACAAGATATGCTCAAATGCTAGTTCGTGGGCGACAGGTCAAGGGTAAACCACCAATTGTTGGACTTCTCAGATTTGCTGATTCACTTCGAGTCATTTGGCACGCAGCTGAAGCGAACGATCCCTATGCAGATTGGTGGCTCATAAAACTGCAGGACACTTACCACGTCATCAGTAATCGAATAGAGAACCTCAATGCGAAGTTTCTTGACAAGCTGCCAGAACGTGAGACGTTTCAAATTGCTCCGTGTGAACACAAAGATCCCTTTCGCATCCGTTTGAGTTTCGCTACTCCCTACGCGTACCAAGCTGCAGATCTATTGAGTAAGTTCGACTCATACGTGCGTTGTGCCCTGAGCTGTAAGCACCTCGGTAAAACCGATCCGAAGACAGCAAAAAACACTATCTACCAGGTGGCGCGACTCATTCGAGGCTTGTTTACACTCGGTACTCGATATCGACATCTTGGAATTGATCGAAACAGTCCCTTGTCGTTCGAAGCTGACGGTAAGACCGCGCAACGATATATGGGTGAACTACCAGAAGAGGTAAAAGCAGGTACTAGGCGCGCTCGACTCGCGCCAGCAATAATCAAAGGAATACCACCGTACATTCCTCCAATTACCGAAAACAACGAAGCCTACGAAGGACTTGAAGATTGAGCAGTCTTTCCCTAGCTACTCGGCACCACTGCGATTCAGTGGTAGAAGCGTCGGCGGATCGTGAAATCGACGCACACATACAAACTCTACGGGGTTTGTATGCGATCCTAATGTCACCGTCAGTTTTGAAGGATTCAAAATTGATGCAATCATGCTTTTTCAAGCTTGCTTGGAAGAGATTTAACCGACCAACCTGGAGGCAGCGTTATGTCAGTAATAGCAAATGCGAAACAATTCGCACTGCTTACTACGGGGATTGGCTATCTGAGTCGAGTTCGAGAAATCGAACCGAACGAGGGTTTACCGTTTCTAGTAGTAACTATTTCCGCCCTCAGAGGCTGGGACGAGGAAGTTCGGTATACGTACATGGACTGCCGTGTCTCAGGCCGTTCCTGTCACGCGTACGTGACCAGTTTAGCACCGTACGTAGAAGCAGGCGACAAAGTCCTGATTCGTTTTCGAACGCACGATATGTTCGCAGAATCGTTTACTTACCGACAAGGCCCGAAACAGGGCAAAGTCGGGGTAACCGTGAAAGCCAAACTCATCGGCATCGAATGGGCACGAGTCAATGGTGTTGCTTATTCCGAACTGGAAGAAACAGCTTAGATACACTGACTGATTCAGTTAGCAGTTATCTAACTCGGACTCCACCTCAGATTTTTACCACCCGGCCGGGGAGAACCACTCCCCGACGGGCGAGAGGTCGACTCGGCCGTTTTTCTTTTTGGAGAATAGCTATGTCAGACTTTTTCGACAACAATCCTGAACAATTGGCTATTGACCCAGCATACACTGGTTCAAGAGCTGAAGCAATTGCCGAGGGCACCATCATTGATGTCAGTGATCTCGGTCGCCAAGTCGGTTTCAAATGGCCGGTCGCAATGACCAAGGCTGTTTGGGAAGATTCCGTTTCTTGGAGCGACGAAGACAGTGAGCAACAGGTTCCTCAGAACCAAAAGTCTCGTTTGTTTTCTGTTGTCGGTGCGTGTGCAGACTATGTCAGAACCCGCGGACCGCAGGCGGACCGAATGCGTTTTCGCATTAACCGCATTCCACGCGATGGAGTATCTCGTGGTGCGCAACAACGCCTCTTACAAGTCGTCGCTCATCCAGGCGATGATGGAGAGCCGGTGTTAACCATCCGTATTCCCGCGTAGGAACGACACAGTTCCTGAACTGTGTCTCAGGATCAGAGCATGTTAGTTTGAGTAATCATTACTCAAACTAACGTGATTCTGTTTTAACGAAATCCCCAATGGGTCTGTACGATCTTAGATCTCGTGTACTTTTCGAACACCCCCCGAAAGGCGACGTAAGGCCTAGTCTCAAGATCAACATAAGACAACGGAAACACGTTATAACGTTGCTGTCTAACTTGTTAAAATTGACGAGAATTTCTTTTTAAGCAAACTTCACCTCTGGATTGGAACCAGACTAATCTTAGACGAATCCTTCGAACGATTGGGCTCGTGCAGCATGTACAGTGAGATCAGGGTGTGAGCGCCACGGAACAAACTAAGTCTGATAAACCGCTCTTTGAACGTATCACGTCAAAGATAAAGACTGCTTCTTCAAACATCCCACGGCTACTCGTTGAGCTAGCCGTAGTTTTTATTGGGGTCTATCTCGCGTTCCTTTTGACCGACTACCAAGAGGAACTTGAAAAAGGAGAAATTCGCATAAAGTTCTACGAAAGCTTGATAGTAGAATTGAGTGATGTGGTTGAACGTCTTGATCCTGATGGACAAGAACAAAGAAACTTGCTCTGGCACATGAGCACGGTTGAGGAAATCACAAAGGGGAAGCGACCAAAAATTCCTGCTCGTCCCCTTCACCATTCGATACCGGGTTTAGTACTAACCGCCGCATTTGATAGTCGAAATTTCGAGTCGCTCAATACTGATACGATTAACAATGTTGTGCAGCTATCTCCTGACATTGAATCTCTCAAGCAGAGAATCGACACGTTTAATGATCTCTTGGTTTCGCTGCTCGAAGCACAGCAGTCAGATGATGCTTGTTGTTATGACGCTCAAGGCAAACTTCTTAATGATTATCGCTGGTATCCAAAGCTCGTATTGGACGTGTACGAGCTCAATGTGGACATTAGAGAACTGATTCTTGACCAAGCTATTCCCGACTTGCAAGAATTAAAAGAGTCGTAATCAAGCCGAGGCTTTGTGTAGGCTATTCATCGCACAATTGAGCGACTCGAGCCAGCGGTGTCACTTCAAGGACTTTTTCTCACCACAAATTTCTCAGTACTGACATACTTTGAGCGTCGCGCAGGGATTTAAACTCGCCATGTTTGGATGAAGTCTCTATGGCCTCGCTGATTTGTGCGCACGAACAAAATGAGTTACACATCGACATCCATGACCCGCAGATGAGTCGGTAAAATTTTCGAATACACCACGCACGAAACATTCCGCGAACACGGCTTGAGCCACAACCATCCGTTAGCTTGTGCGGATTGTTTCTAATTGCACTAATAGTTTCCGCTTGCAGCGGGAACTCTTCCAAAAATTTCAAAATTACGATCGAGCACCTGCAAATAGATCTGGATGAACAACACACAGAGGACCCGGCTGACTATTCATCCGCAATTGTCTCCATCAAACGTGTTGACAAGAACGAGTCAAATGAGGAAGTACTTAGCGAACTGAAGGAGTCTCCGTTTCGCAACGGCAGGGTGGAGTTGAGAGGACAAATCGAGCAGCCGATGTGGGTGGAAGTCGTCGTCGATTCAGACACAACGGCTGAAGCATTGAGTACTAGAACTTTTATCGAACCTGGTGAGAGTGTTTCTCTTGCAGTCATTGACACGGATTCACAATTCTACCATGGAATTGGACATGTTGGCACAATGACGAACGTTCAAGATCCTAGCAAGAAATTCTCATTGACTTTAGATTTGAATTCATTGAGTATTGACACTCTCTATGGAATCGCATTCTTAGAGTCCGAATTTTGGGACGAGAGAGGTGCCCAACGTTGGGAGATACTCTCTTTCATGGTAGTTCAAGACGGGAAGTTTAGTATCGAAATGGAGGTAGAGGATCCTGTTGTCCTCACGGCGTATATCAGATATGCACCGTCGTACTTTTCGTCAGCTAATTTCATCGCTGAGCCGGGTGCAACGATCCACCTTGAGCCTTCGAGGAATACTGCCCATGTATCCGAAGCTCTAACGTCAGGATGGTTTCAAAATAGACAAAACAGCTCCGAGCAATCACAAGGTCAAGAATTATTAGTCAATACTGCGTCCGCAAGGCACGCGAAGCTTTTCGAGAGCTGGCAAAGAAGCTTTACCTACCGTTTGAAGCAAGCGCAAATTGATGATGCCCGTGCGGAGGATCAAATCCGCCACAGGGAACTGGAAGCACTGAGATCAAGTCTCGAAGAGACTGACGAAGGTCAAAGTCCCGACAGTCGTCCGAGTCGTGAAGGAGCATCATGGGTGAAGATCGATCCAGCGGACGGGTGTGAGCATATTGATCTATCACAAGTTCTTCCTGATATCATGGCGCAAAGACTTCAAGTTGGATCCAGCGAGAGAGAGTTATTATGGGCTGAAATGAGGAGCATTCGGCAGGAGATCCGGAATGATATCGCACGAAGAGCAACGGATCCCTTCGACTCTCTGCTTGCATTGGAACTAGGGGCATTGGGATCAACTCAATACCGCCGTGAGCGCATCAAAGTACTTGAACAGTTGTCTTTACGTCTTTCACAAACGGTGGCTGAAAAGCGAGTTATGCCTTTCTTGAAACACACACTAAGTGTAATCGAGTCAGAAGAAAATGAACACCGAACCGTGCCAGGCCAAAAAGCATCGGACTTCGAACTCTCCGATCTGCGAGGAGAATCTCAGAGATTTAGCCAAATTTTCAAAGAGAACGAGCTCGTATTCATGTCCTTCCAACGAAACTCAGAGTATTATTCGCCCACTGAGTCTATAGAAGAAACAATTCACAATGAGTATGGTGAAGCAGGGTTGCAGGTTGTTGAGGTGCTTTTCAACGTTGACTCGGAGCGGCAACAGAAAATTGCCGCAAAACAAGCCCGTTCTTGGATTCAATTACTCGATCCGAATATTTATTCTATTTCGGAAGTAGCTAAGTCCTACGCGATTGTGCACAGGACAATGGACTATCTCATTGATTCCAATGGTTGCATCGTCCAAAGAACTATTGGTCTGGAGAACTTACGCGGATTCTTGGATTCGTATTTGGATATTCCCTCAAGTACAGAGTAGATCGAGGATGTGTGCCATTTTCTAATTGAACAGTCGCAGATTCATCTATCGTCCTCTACTCTACTCCCAGATGGGCGGTCGCTCGTTTTCGAGGACCTCTCTAAAGCATCCGACTTTCGTTTATAGAACTATCTGAACACATTGGATTCCCCTGAGTCGATAGGTGATTCACCGAGAAGTACTTGTATAAGGAGCTATTCGATATTTCAATCGCCAGCATCCATGTACACTAGTATGAAACAGGGCAGAGAGAACACCGTTACAGGTACAAGTTTCTAGATGAAGACGTTATTGAGAATTCTTGTGATACTGTTAGTATCAATGTCTCTCGTAGCCTGCAGTTCATTGTTCGATCACTCTTCCGTTAATGTAAAGAAACTCATTTGGCTTGAGAGAGATGGTATTTTTGATCCAGAAGTACCCAACACTGAAGTGCACGCCCTTCTGACCAAAGGACTCTACCACAGAGATCCTAAGATTGTAGCGTGTTCTATTAGTGCAATCTTCTGGTATGTCAGAATGTCAGATACAGCCGCGGTCATGGGAAACCCTCGTCCAAGAGATCGTCAATTAGCGGACATTCCAGGGATCTATGATCTGTTTATTGGATTATGGGATGAGGGTTGGACGAAATCGGGTGGCAAACTTCCGGACTTACAACGTTCCGCAGAAACTTTTATGGACAGACTATTGCACAAAACAGATTGTATATTGACCGATCAAGATCCTGTGTGGGTATCACTGATGAGCCCTCTGGTTTATCTGTTTCCAGGGGACGAGAAAGTTCATGAGATTGTTTGGAAAACGATACCACACGTTAATCCAGATGGCCTCCTTTCTGTGTTGCGCGAGGGAAAATTTGACTCTCCGATTAGTCAAAAGCATCGAATCGATATTCTTACAAACCCCGAAACGAAAGAGATATCTGCTACGCTGGCCGCAAAGAGTCTCGGTGTATTTCGCTCGGAAGATGGCCTGGAGGCACTAGTAACAGTGCTTGAAACAGGCATTCACGCATACGTACCTACAAAGATGACCATCGTCGACTCGATGATGAAGTACGAGGAGGAAGCTGCTCCCTATATTGCTGTGATGCGGCAGACTCTAGATAGTGCACTTACTGACGATGAAGAAGAAATTGAACGAAAGGAAGATGTGCAATGGCAATTAAAGTGGTTCGAAGAGGATTACGCCGAGGAAACAGACGGACCTAGCGATTAGTCATTGACATGGTTTTGTCGGCGTCCCCGCTCAAAATCGAACATGCATAGTCTGGTGTTAGCCGGATAGACTAGTTAGTGTCATCGGTGATTCTAGTAGTCTTTGCACTAATATGTAAATTTGCATCATACAATTAACCCCAACGGTTTAATGGTTATCCCTCCAACTACGGCTAATGCGAGCTAATTGCGTTCCGGTGAGTCGAGTGTTTGACCAGTAATACGATCTTGTAATGAGCAGTAAAGAACGGACACTAGGACAGTATTTCACTCCGTCTAACGTCGTATCGACCATGTTGGGTCTTCGACGTAATCGTGGATCGGTCCTAGAACCATCAGCGGGAAACGGCGCTTTTCTCAACTACCTAGAAACGAGTGCAGTTGCGATCGAGTTCGACGAGTCCCTAAGCGATGATCCTAGGATGATCGTTGCAGACTATTTCGACTACCCAATCCACAACAAGTTTGACACTGTTATCGGTAATCCCCCGTATGTTCGATATCAAGACATAGAGTCGAAAACTAAAGCAAAACTGTCCAAGGAGTTGTTCGACTGTCGAAGCAACCTCTACCTTTTCTTCATAGCGAAGAGCATGCAACACCTGAATCCATCCGGAGAACTAATCTTTATCACGCCTCGGGACTTTCTCAAAGCTACATCCGCGAAGAGACTGAACGAAGTTTTGTATGAGGAAGGGACTCTAACACACTACTATGAAATGGGAGATGCCTCAATATTTGACGATGTAACCCCAAATTGTGCGATCTGGCGATGGGAGAGGAGTAACTTTGACAGACGGATGGAGACTGGTGGCATATTTCAATGTGTCAATGGTCAGATTTATTTTGGAGACTCCACGAACTCCACCGTCAGTGACTTTTTCGATGTGAAAGTAGGTGCTGTCAGCGGTGCTGATGACGTTTTTACCGATAAAGAGCACGGCTGCACTAATCTGGTTTGTTCCACGACATATCGGGATGGAAAACTTCGTCGCATGATTTACGATCGCTACGATGCTGAATTGGAACCGTACAAGGAAAGGTTGTTGAGCAGGAAAATTCGGCGATTCGATGAAAATAACTGGTGGGAGTGGGGAAGGAAGTACTGCTCAAGACAGGGAGTGCGAATCTACGTCAACGCGAAGACTCGAAACAAGAGACCGTTTTTCCTGAGTGAAGACGAAGCGTACGATGGATCGGTCTTAGCACTATTCCCCAAGAATGGTACCGATCTCGATCGTGCGGTTGACAAACTCAACAACACTGACTGGGAAAAACTAGCGTTTGTTTGTGATGGTAGATTACTATTCTCACAACGCAGCCTAGCTAACGCACCTTTCGAAATCTAATAGGTTACGAAACACGCCCTCGACCAAGATTTATCGCTTCATCTCCTGTTGTAAAAACACATTGCTCTGCGAACTCCCAATCACCACAATCCTACATTAACACAACCGTACCGCACGGATTCCGCGGACAGATCGTGCAGATCCTTGAAAACGAAGTCTTAATCGATGGATCTAAATTTCCCACCACATCCTGTTCAAATCTTTCGATTTGTAGACTAAAGCGAGTAAGCCAACTGAATGTACGCGGCGAGATTTCCAATTTCAAAGCGTGTCTCTAAGATGGAGAATTCTGCGAGCTCATGGACTCGGGACGAGATTGCGTAAGCACTGTTTGGGTTTGACATCCCAAATTGGTCAACACCACTAACCACTTAATTCCATTTTGAATTCTCAGATTCAGTAGCAAAACCACCCCACGCTCGGTGTTCCCAGATTGGGGCATCGAGCCCCCCACATTGGGAGCTCTGTTTCCAACCGTCTTCAGAGTCGAAAAATTTTTCGTTTTGGCATGTTCAAACATGTTTAACCAGGTAACACGAAACGAGAAACTCCGAGTATGACTAAGTTTGTGAGGTGCGCTTAGCCTGTGTAAGTACGCCAACGTCCAAGTGTCGGCCGGTTCAGTAGGTGATTGTTAAGAAAACGCGATGGCCGAGAGTTTCTATACACCGTTGAAAACTGAAGGTATTCTCCGACAACCACGACGATGTTTTTCAAACCGAGCGACCACGCGAGCACGGACATTTGCATTTAGTGAAGGTTTTTACAATTCCTTCCGATAGCACTTGTCGTTGGGGCAGGTCTCAGCTGCGAATTTTGAAGCACTTTAAATCCAAAACATGCGTGAAAATGGGACCAGTATATATCGTGAATGAAGCCAGTTGTAATCAAATCGGACATCATGGTTACCACATGAACTACCTAAAACATCCCCTCACTACTAATCTCTCATCACACATCGAAACTACTACTCTACCACGGAACAAAATCATAAACGCCACTGAATGTCGATTTGGAAAGATGACATTTTTCTGGTGTGGTATTGGTAGGTCCTGTTCGGCGGAAACGTATCATCGACCAGTTCCTCTGTATTCCATAGCCTTGCATCTTTCATTATTAACTGGTATGCGACAGTGATGGAGACCCTGTCATAATGAAGTAAAGGCATTCGCATACCAACCGCATAAACCGACGTTTCGTCGGAACCCACAGGGCTAGTCCCACCAATACTATAAGGTACCTGTTCTTCAAGCAGTACAAGATCGGAACCTGTTAGAGTACTATTCAATTTCTTCTTTCCGACACCGCTCAACCCTCCACCTACTTTCAAAAATAAAGAAACTCGTTCGCTGAGGTATAGATCGTAGATGACCGACAAACCTGCGAAGGCTCCGTCTGTGTCAGAGCCTGTCCAAGACGCAGACACCGGCTCGTCATCTGGTTCGATCGGAGGAATCAACCAATGGGTTCCGGGAATGATCAGATCCGGTAGCCCCATGGTAAAAAATTCAATCGCCCAGTTTTTGTTGAAGTTATAACCTACACCTCCGGAAAGTTGGCTAGCGGAACCGTCCCTCTTCCAACCAGTTGTACTAAAACCGGGTAAATAGGTGTGAAAATAGGTTTCATTTTCCCACCTGTGCACTTCGTTCCAATAGGCAAGGCCACCGTGAACGTACCACCCCCTTTCTTTTGCTGATAGGTTACCAGCGAGTAGAAACGTCAGTGCAAATCCAGCGATGATCACAGGAAGTGAAAACTTTGGGACTCTCATGTTAGAGTTCTCCGATGGAATCTTAGTTAACCACAGAAATTCTACATTTCTCTCTTAACTCTTCCATACGGTGGTAATTTTTAGGGGGGTAAGTACAGAGGCAAAGCGCACCTCATAAGCTCCGTCGTAAACGGGTTTTCTCGTTCCCGGTCACATGTTTAAACATATTTAGGCATGCCAAAAACGAAAAATTTTCAATTCAGAAAAAAGACGGCTGAGAGCAGAGCTCCCCCCACATAAATCACTTCATCTCTCGTTTGGAAATTCGCTTCAATTCTGGTGTTGCGTTCTGAATACTTCACACTTCCTCAACTCTGGAAATGTTTACTCCATGTTCCCTATCAAATATCTGTTACTCCCGCTGTTTATAGCATTGGGAATAAACGCGAATCCAGCCTCGGAAGAAATTCAAGTAGGTCGATACTCGACCATGAAGACTCT
The DNA here is from genome assembly GCA_009842245.1 of Gammaproteobacteria bacterium. GTDB lineage: Bacteria > Pseudomonadota > Gammaproteobacteria > Pseudomonadales > Azotimanducaceae > Bin55. The sequence continues at coordinate 11,405 of VYFT01000040.1, forward strand.
ACCGACAACAGCACAACAGAACATCTTTGCGACCGTGGTGAACGTGCAGTTTGACTCTTCCATAACCACGGTAGGTGAAGCAATGCGCTATCTATTAGAAGATCAAGGCATTCGACTGGCCGTACCCAAATCCAAAGATCATCAGGTCTACACGTTAATCGCATTACCACTACCAAAAGTTCATCGAAGCCTAGGTCCTATTAGTCTCAGGCATGCGTTGGAGACGTTAGCTGGTCCTATTTGGCGATTAGTTCAAGACCCGATTCATCGTTTGGTGAGTTTTGAATTGTGCCATGTAGCAGCTCACGAGGAGGGAACTAGCGAATGATTTGGCCGTTTTTTAGTCTTCTGATGTTCATTATGTTTGTGCCAAATGACCAGACACCACACGATTCTTTCAGTGAGTCTCCGCTTACTATAGATCGTTCAGAGGTTGCTGACGAACACATCGAACTATTGGAGAAGGATTGTCGGTATTTAGACGTTCCGATACCTCATAGAGACTTGAGCGACTTTGTCGTCTTATCGGATAATCAATCAGAAGAGAACGATGATTTGGAAGTCGAAAAATCTAAGAACGAAGAACAAGCCGATTCTGAACAACAGGAAAGACACCGAGAAAAACCTGAATTAGATCATTCAGACCGCGAAGATCAAGAATAGTGCAGAGAGCATTTGTCCTTCTTTTTTGTGTGTTTGGTTTGACGACTTTCGCGGTCGAACGCACATCTACCAACGCAACTAATACTTCAAGTAAACTATTAGAAGTATCTGATATAAGACTATCTCTGCTCGATCAGTGGGAGTTATCTGAACCGGAATGGAGTAGATACGAAGACCTCATGCAAGGAATTCGAGGGCGTTTGAGTCAATCTAACATTTCTCCCATCGAAGTATTAGGAATTCACGCACGTTCGGAGACCGAACGCACTCACTATGCACGAATCTGGGCTCGCATGATGCGCGAAGACGCTATACGAGTTCTCCAATTTCAACGAGCCTACGATATCGAAGCCCAAGCACTGAATCAAGACGAACCATTGATTGATGTCAGTCTACTCCCTGAAGCTACAGACAACAGAGAACACATACTAACTAAATCTGATCGAGCGTTAGTTTTCGTCAGTCTGGATTGTCCATTGTGCGAGATCGTATTCGATCAAATCTACCAGCGTATTGATCAGTTTAACGGCATAGACCTCTATTTCGTTGATACGACCTCGGATGAACGTGAACAAATACGCGAGTGGGCTAAGTCACGTGTAATTGATACCCAATATGTTCACTCAGGAAAGGTAACAATCAACTATGACGACGGCCTGTTAGAGTCTATTGATCCCAAAGCACAGTCATTACCGATACTGAAACGTCGACGGGAAGACGAAATCAAAGAACTCACGTTAGACCAATTGCCTTGAATGCTGAGCTACTAATCTACTCTTGACTTAACATTTACTTCGTTGTTTTATTGAAATCCTCAAACTTAAACAATGTACCAAAATAGATGAAATTTCCAGTGGAAGCACTTCTTCGTGCTCCCGTAGAACTTTGGTCAGCATTAGTCTGCGGCACGATGAGTTTTGCATTGGTTTTCTTTGGTGACAGTCTATTCCTTCCTCGATCATTCACACATATCGCTGCGATTTTGATTGGATGTCTTGGTGGTTATCGATTCATAGGAGCCTTGTACATACTTGCATATCACGTGTGTCTATCACATTCCACTCGTTGGTCAATTTCGTTTGCGCGCGTTCCACAGCAAAAGGGATTTATATATCTTGGTAGCGGATTTCGCTGGACTCACCGACATACACAACGGCTTAAAGACACCGAACTTCCAGAGGCACAGCGGTATTTAGTAAAGAATTGGATCAAGATCGTCGGGAAACTGGCGAAAACTTGTACGCGATTAAACTTGACAAAAGCAGATATTCAGCTTTATATGAGTGGAAACGCGAAACTACACGGAGTCGAACTGTGGAAACGCAAGGTCTGGCTGAACTCACAAGATCGTGTTGGGCACACGCTTGTTGTAGGAACGACTCGGGTCGGCAAAACACGCTTGGCTGAACTGCTTATCGCGCAGGACATTCAGATGGGAGAAGTTGTTTTTGTGTTCGATCCTAAAGGAGACATCGATCTACTGCAACGCGTGTATACCGAAGCATGTCGCGCTGGTAGAGAAGATCAGTTGTATGTCTTTCATCTTGGGTATCCGGAAGTGTCTTGCAGATACAACGCGATCGGTAGGTTTTCTCGAATCACTGAAGTTGCGACTCGCATCGCAAATCAGCTACCAAGCGGTGGTAGCTCTTCAGCTTTCAAGGAATTTGCATGGCGATTCGTCAACATCATCGCACGTGCATTGCACGAACTGCGACAAGTACCTGACTACCGCAAGATTCGCCAGTATATCAATGACATTGAACCGCTATTTGTCGAATACACGCGAAGTCTGCTGAGTCGAACCGAACCTGCCGGTTGGGCCGCTGAAGTCAAGAACATTGCTCGTTCTTTGAATGACCGAAACTTGACTAGCGCATTGAAGGGCAGGGATGCGAACGCGGTTGCTCTCTACAAGTACGTGCAGAAGAAAAACATCGACGACCCCGTTCTCGAAGGATTAGTGTCGGCATTCAAGTACGATCGAACATACTTCGACAAGATCGTGAGTTCAGTTGGACCGCTTATGGAAAAACTCACAACTGGTTCGGTTGCTGACCTCATAGCTCCCACTAGCGATGACGATCGTCGACCGATCTTTAGTTGGCTTGATGTCATCCGCAAGAATGGTATCGTCTACGTTGGCTTGGATGCACTGTCTGATACAACCGTAGCAGGTGCTGTCGGTAACTCGATGTTCGCAGATCTCGTATCCATAGCAGGGTACCTATACAAACACGGTATTAATGGCGAGAACGGAATTTATGTCGAACCTCCTAAAGTTTGTATTCATGCGGACGAATTCAATGAACTCATCGGCGATGAATTCATTCCCTTACTGAACAAAGCAGGTGGCGCGGGATACCAAGTGACTGCCTACACCCAAACGATCTCAGATTTAGAAGCGAGAGTAGGGAGTAAAGCTAAGACTGGACAGATCTTAGGGAACTTCAACAGCTTGGTCATGCTACGCGTTAAGGAACTTGCGACCGCAGAATTTTTAACAAAACAACTGCCTCAAATCGAAGTTCGAGGTCTGAAAACGTCGTCAAGCGCAATTGCGACAGACACTAATCGGCTCGGTACTGAGTTCAGCTCTCGCACCGACGATCAACTAACAGTATCTGAAGCACCACTACTAACTGCTGCAAATTTAATGGGGTTACCGCGGGGGCACGCATTCGCCATTCTCGATGGAAACAACCTGTGGAAAGTCCGCTTTCCAATGCCTGAAAAGAGCGATTCCTTCTCACCCAGCAACATCGAAGGAGTTTTCGAAGCGATGCATGCAAACTACGAGCGCAGAATGAGGGTTATTAATCAACCTAACGCGCTGCGGGAACGAGTTACGCAAACCGAGAATTAGTTGCATCTTAGATCGTGAAAGACACCAGACCCAAAGTCAATCCGTTTCTGAACATTTTGGGAGGCGTTTTTAAAAGCATTTCTTTTGTCGTTGGTACATTCTTTCTCGCAACGCTCTTGGAATGGTTTGGAATGCACACGTGGTGGCAAAACGGAAGCGAAGATCGCCTGTATCAACGCACACAGCATGAAATCCAAAGGATTGAAAGTACAGTGGGTGCGAATTTCGACAGTCACTGGTTTCGACGTGTTTATTCGTACGTTTCGACTTTAAGTGATCGCGTCATTGTTCCCGTGGAGCAGTATCTTGATGTTCAACAACGAGAATTAGAACACACACCACAGTCTATGTCTGCTGTTGTCGGTGCCGTAGTGCAGATTCAACAATCAATTAATCGACATCTTTCGGTAGCTGTTGAGGTATTTCGTGCGTGGCTGTTTCGATTGCTGACTTTCACTTTTGGCATCGTGTCTGTAATACCACTAGTCGTAGTAGGGCTCATCGATGGTCTGGTAAGACGAGAAATTCGGCGATGGAGTGGGGGACGCGAAAGTGCCTGGTTGTTTGTTTTCGCTAGTAAGTCTTTACTCCCGTCGTTCGTGTTAGCTCTGGGAGTGTATGCTCTGTGGCCGTGGAGCATTCCGTTTATATGGATAAACGCGCTGATGGGAGTGTGTTGGGGATGTGCACTGGCTATTGCACTCGCAAGGTTCAAAAAGTACTTTTAAGTCGGCCTAGATAGCATTCTCGGCAAGTCACGCAGCAATTCATTGCAGTAATTAGTCAGAGTGAAATACTAATCTGTGACTAAAGTTCAAAGGACGCAACGGATTCTAACACCTAGGAGAACTATGGTTGGCCGATGAATGCATTTTTTTTGATCTTAGTTCGTTAAGTATTAGTACCCAAGGTAAGAATCAGGAACATTAATACCTTCCTCTTCGACTCTTAGCAACAACTCAACGTCTTCGTCCGTCAGGTATTCTTCGAGACGATCAATCTGGTCGTCATCATATAAGTTGGAACTTAGGTTACTTGCGAGTTGCGTGGTTGCGATTCTTGATCGTGCAATCTTTGAGGGTAATTTGTCGAGTCTTGCAAATATCGACTCAGGATCTCTCATCACGTTAATGTTAGAGCCTACGCTGGTATAGTACAGTATTTGATCTTCTCCTGAAAATTCTTCCCCATTTGCTATCGTCTCATCGAGCCGGTCATTCCGCACTAACGAGTGTCCGACGTTTCTATACGCAGCTAGTTTAGTTGGTCCCTCTCGAACCAATGGAAGTAATTCAATGGCTTCGTCGAGGTTTCGAAAAGCAAGTATGTCGATTACAGTCGCTTCTAACCCGAGTTGTTCATCCCCGTCGACACCCAAGGGTTGATCTCGAGCTAACTCAAAGGCAGTCTGAGAATCGTTGTTGGTCATTTCCGATATGATGATATGTACCAGGATCGGTCTCTGGGATACTGTAGCAGCGTCTGATAGAACCCAATTTAGTGCAGCAACTCCGTCTGTACGACCCCAGTAGTTCGCTAACGTGCGCGCGGCTGCTTCTTTAGAACTGCTGTTCTCGATTTCATCATACATTGCTCGCGCTGTCTCTGGCGATTCTTTTACTAAATCGAAAATGAGTGTTGCACGAGCAACATCTTGCACGTCGTTGGGAAATTTACCCAACGAATCCATCAGGTGTTGGGCATCATTGCTAACCCAAGTACTAAAGAGCGTTTGAGTAAGGTCTTCTCGTAAACTACCGGAGTCCAAAATAGATATTCGTTCCCAAGCTGCGACTGGATTCTCGTCAGCCCAAATGGACATGACAGGAGAGGCCGGATTCGAGAATCCAATGCTTGGTAGGGTTACTGCATATTCAAACGTCGATTCTGCATCTTGTAGCGCCGCGATACGCAGTAATCGGTACTGCAATTGTCGTTGCAAATTTTGATCTTCGATCACCTCGGTTATTTTTGGAATTGCACTCACTCCAACTTGCTTAACCCAAGCCTCAGCAATATTCGAAATACGTCGGACATTGTCATACACTAGCAATGTTGGATCCTTGACAAGTTCATTCCACGATCGCTCAGGGTGCTTCGCTTCTTCTATAAATAGATTTCTTTCGATAAGATCGACGACATACTCTTCGTTTCCTAATTCTTCTGCGAGTACTCTCAGTTCATCTATGGGAAGCACTGAGCTTTGTGCGTCCAATACTCCATCAGCGGCAGTAATCCTCAAGTCGGAATTTGAAACACTATTTACAAAGTTTGTAGCTCCGTCTAAATTTACGGAAGCCCAATCACTGGCGATATCGTACGCTAGTTTCCTTTGTGTGTCTTCACTCAAACTGAAAAATATCGAGTGTACTTTTTCCTCGTCTGAATATATCAGTTTAGACAGTAAAATCGAAAGAGCATCGTTTCTCCAACGTTGATTCGAAGCGTCGTACTCAAAGTCGACGATCTCTTCAATGAGGAAAACGAGACGATCTTTATCGATTCGATTTGCTAACTCATACAGGGAAGAGAATCGCAGAAAGCTGCTTGAATGTTTGTCCAACAAATCCGAAAATGTTCTGATGGATGTTGAATCTTGTGGTTCATCGTCCAGCTCACTGTTTGGATTGGAGCTGATGGATGAACTTGGTGAAGTTAGTCGACTGCTCGTGTTAGAGTCCACGGGACTGTCCGTTCTCTTTGCTGGTAAAACAAAATAAACTGCTAAGAGTACTACTGCAGTAACAGTAGCCCCTAGAATCAGCGACAAAATGTCCGGAAATTTCTGGACTGGCTGATTTGAATCGTTCATAGGAATTTAAAGTAGCCTAAATTTTCTGAACTGGGTTCTCATATCGTTGAAGTGCACTTCTTTCCATCAAATCGTTCGGAGTGTTTAGAGAAACTCATTACAGTGAGAATTCCAGGTCACCACGTGTTCACTCACTGTTACAACCAAGCAAGCATTTGAACTCATTTGGGATTAACTTTTATCGTCCTTGGTTCAGACGTTCCAAAGACACTCGGTCGATTCAATTCTTTGACTTGCGTGGGTGGTACTACGAATTCACCTGCGCTGATCGCTCGTCCGGTCCAGGACAGGTAGTATTTATTTGGTTTCAAGTCTTTGGCTACGGACCGAACACTCTTCGGACCGCGTATTTCGTATTGATCTGGCCAGTTGCGGGAAGCGTCTTTGAACTCTTCGTACCAGCGACTTGTGGGCAGGATGTTTGCACTAGTTGAGGATTCATGAAATAGCGAATCGTGCCAATAGGCATATTCCACTGGTTTCAGGCCGCCAGGTATTGGGTCAATGATCTCGACGAATGCGCGCTTCACAGGATTATTTATTAATAGGGTAACTAATACGATTTCATCTCTGCGCAGGTGATCACCGGGATTGAGAATCTGCCACTTTTCGTCCCGCAGAACAATGTACTCCCGATTAATATCGAATCCAGAAGACCGTTCGCTTTCTTCGTCGGTCCTTCGAAGATAGGAGAATTCGATGTCATAAAAAGCTGCACCGTCTCCAACACGACTAATTTCAACACCGCTACGAGACATGAAGACCTCACTTCGTAGCCGCTGCTTAATGTTCAAAACAGTACTTTCTACGTCTAGTCCCCAATTCTTCACTAGCCGCGTGGATTCTTGTGTATCGGTGTTGCTTACATCGACGGATACACTTAAGTCTCCGATATTCAAACCTTTGAACTCGGCGTATTCAATAAGTGCGTTCATACAAAAAACGTTTTCTTGGCTGTTGAGCCAATGTGAAGAACTTCCACGGGCGTTAACAACGGCGTTTACCAGCTCTTGAAGATTTCTGTCGTCGACTCCAATAGAAGTGTTTTTTGCTAGTGTGGTCAGTGAGTTCAGTAAAGAACACAATGTACGTGTATTTGAGTGGAATATTTGTGAGAACTCTGGTAAGACTCTCTCGTCGAATCGCATCACACTCTCTTCGATCGATCTATGATTTAGGATATGCTCGTAAACGGTTGCAAGCATCGAGTGGGAGCTGTCCTGACTTAGTAACGCAAGAAAATATTGAGACAAACCGAACAGGTCTAAGCGGTCAATGTTAGCTGAGAAATCCGTAAGTTCTGCCTCGGTGATTTCTTCCGAAAGAGCAAGAGCATGAATCGCTACAGCTCCTACGGTCACTTGCATATCTTTATCTGACCTTTCAGTTGTCGGATTAATGGAGCTAGCACTCTCGAGTATGAAATCTCGCAGATAGGAGCTCAACTTTTTTGACACATCCTCGGGAACTTCGTACCCAGCATTTGACAGCCAGGAAAAAGCCAGCGCTGTGTATGCGGATAAATAAGGATCCGATTCACAGGATTGATCAGGGAAGCGAGACATCCCCCCATCGTGATCTTGAAAATCAATAGCAGATCTTAGTACAGTATTTATGACCTGCTCAGCTTCAAGCCAAACATACTTTTGCTTCGTCTGTTCTTCATTCATGCTTAAGTACTTTTCTGCAAGAACAGCACGTGACAGATGTTGTTCCCAAGATAAAGCATTGAGATTCAATGCGAATCTGAATATTTTTTCGAAATTGATCGCTTCGTTGGTAGATATCGTTACGTCTAACCATCCGTATTCATCCTGCCGTTTTACAGGAAGCTTGATCGGAACGAAGGTCAAATTGTCTTCGATCTTGCCGTAAACGTTGTGTGACACCCTGATTCGATTACTACGGACCGGTATTGTCGTATCAGTCTCATCAGTATGTCCGCCGTCGCCTAAGGTTGCAACAACTCTGATAACTGAACTATGGTTTGCTCGAAACCATTCATCGGAAAGTTGTCCAGTCTGCACGTCAAATGTCACAGACTTTCGCTCGTTGGGTGCGAAACGCAAGCGTTTCCTGAGCTTAGTCTTTGAAGTCTCGGCAAGTAATCCAGAAACATTTAAGCTTACCGTTAGTCTGCGATTCCGTTCTGACCGATTGTGCATGGATGCGACGATCTGAAATTTGTCGCCCTCGGTCACCACGTGTGGTGCAGCAATGTCGATATGGGTGTTCTTATGAGTGTTGAAGGATGTCGTCGCAAACCCGAAACGATCATCAGCTGAGGCGGCTAGAACCATAACGTTCCATTTGGCGACACTATCGGGTAGGACAAAATCTAATTGTGAAATTCCATCACTAGTAATGATCGACGGATTCCAATAAGCAATTAACGGATCCACAGATCGCATTTTGGGGTCAGTAACTAAGATTGAGGACCATGGCAGAATAGCAGGAGGATAGCGTGAATGCGGAAACGAAGAGGAACTACGAAGACGTCGAAGTCTTTTGGGATCGGGTGCAACCGAAAATTCATTCAGTTGATCGATCAAACCAAAGGTTCGAACACCGTTGTTAGTCCACGGTTTAAACGACACTATCGTTGGGTCAAAAATAGTCTCTCCCCTGTGCCTTTCTTTCAATTCGTAAATATTTGAAAAGTGGATACGTTTGGCTACGAACTCTCGAGATTCCGTACTAATGTAGTTCGTAAGTTGATCATCTACTATTGCTACCGCATATTCGATTGGTGTCGTACTGTTTGTCTGTTCGTTGGTCGAAAGTGACAAAGAGACTCTATCTTCGGGCTGATATGTTTGAAGATTCGATGAAACACTAATTTCGAGCGGAATGCTCCGAGAATTTTCCATCGTAAACTGTTCTGTAGCGACACCATATATTGCTTCAACTGGAGTACTTTCCAGAGGCCATGAAGACACAGTGAGAACCGACAGCTCAAAGTGGGGCGCGTATTCCTCGAGGACATTGAATTCTATTACTGGATTGGATGGATCGATTGACGTCAGCCATTGATCAATAATCCCTGCGCGTTCGATAGTAACCAGTGTTTGTGATCGCTCCAAATAGTTTTCAATACCACAACTTATTGAACTACCTATTTCGACCAGTTGCTCGTCGCAGATCAATTTCAACTGACCGTTCATGACAAATCTGGGTCGTTCCGAAGGTTTGATTAAATCCACTACTGCTTCCACTTCTATACTAGAACGATGCGGATATCCGTTCGTATCCACGATCTGCGCATCAACTCTATAACGTGCTTCGTGGGTTGGAATGAAGTCACAAAAAACGGGTTCTTCATCGGATACTAATTTGCATCTATGTACCTCGTCCCAACACTCACTACCGCTATCGTATTGAAAAACCGCAACGTTAACTTCTACTCCAGAAACAACTTGACTTTCTTTGGACACGACAAGAGTTCGAATTGGCCAATCGTCCCCAACTCTGATCTGTTCATTTCGTAAATCGAGCTCCCAACTCTTTGGTTTTTGAATACCAACAAACTGATCTACTCCGTAGTAGGAAGCGATCACATGTGTATTAGCAGACATGCCGTGGTCACTGAAGACCGAACCAGTAAGTACAAATTTTCCGTAGTAGATGTCGTGGTCTAGAGAGTCGAGGAATAACGAATGCGTACCGGCTTCGTTGAGTTTAAATTTTTGCTCGATACGGGAACCGAAGACACTCTGATAACGATCGGATACAAAGTCGCGACCACTAAATTCATACAACCAATCTCCATCGACATCAAGAACAAGCGGAGGTTCTCTCGGATACAGAACAATCATCAGATTACCGAAAGCGTTAGCATGTGGTCCACCCGAATGCAAATTTGAAGAAGTTGTGATAGTCATGCTTTCTCCACGATGGTATGTCTCTGCATCAAGATCGAGCAAAACTTGAATTGGGTTTATGGGAAAGTCACGTACTTGAAACCATCCACCGGAAGCGATAAACACTCCAGGTGTCGAAGTAGCTTTTTCAGAGCTACTATAACTCGACTTGGTGTGTGAACAAGGATTAATGATTGGTTTTTCTGGATCGTAGACCAACTTCACTTCGTATTCGTCAAGTCCAATGCTAGAGCGTTCTCTCAATTTGAATGAAGTGTGATAAGTGCCGAATTGGTTTAAATATATCGGAGCAATTTCAATCTCGTCGAAGTAATGTTCTATACAGAGCGCGAAGTGATAGTCATTAGGAATTATCTGCAACTCGCCGCGCTTACTACGGACGTATCCTTTAATATGTACGGTCTCGCCTGGTCTATACAGTTCTTGCGAAGTTGTCATCCAATGTTCCACGTTGTCATATATGGAATCGATAGGACCCCAACCCTCCATCGTGTAGTCTTCATATAAAGGCAACAGTGCTAGTCCAGCTTCTCCTTCAACTCGCAGAAAGTGTCCCCGACAATCGGTGTCGTCCTTACAGTCTCGGATAGTCACATCTTCGATCCTATCCGCATTGGGATCAAAAGACTCGTACCCAGGTAAACTAACTAGGCCGTCGTCGTCGGTTGTTCCGGAAAAAATGGATTCACTTGTGTCAGAAAAGTCTTTTGGTGTTCCGACGTACAGTTCTACATCAGCGTTACCCACAGGTTCGTTAGTCTGTACATTGACAACCCACGCCAAAGCACTAACCGCGCCTAATTTAAAAAACACGGAGTAGGGTGTCGCCTGAGCAAAAAGGTGTTTTTTTATTTGCGCGGCGGAGCGTTCAAATCGATTTTGGCCAACGATTTTGCCGAAAATTGATCCAGACGGAGTTCTTAGCTTACCGCGAAGATCTAGAGCGTGTGGCTGCAGGATATTTTCCTGTTTTGGTCCAGAAATAACGCGCGTCTGATTTAACTGTACTCCTTGTTCGTCAAGGGTGCTGTATTTGAGTGTTAGTTCATCGACATTCTGTAGATAGATTTTTGGATCGAATTGCCCATAGGAGTTTACGGTGATGCTAGGGCTCGATAGCAGAATTAACGCAGGTTCGTTTGCAGTTTGAAAAGTGACTTCAGTAGGACCAACAATAGGTCGCCCAAAACCGTCTTTGATTGGGGATGTACTATCGGGATCGTCTGTAGCAGCGACGAAGAGTTTATACGTGGTACCAGGCTTAAAGTCGCTCCGAATTCGATACTTAACACCTTTTATTCCGGATTGATGAAAGTCAGTGTCCACCAATACAAATCTGTCGTCCCTCGCTGTTTGTGGAAAAGTGTGAACAAATTCATTGATCACGTCATTCTCGACAGGGGACGAGAACACAAGCGAGAACTCTAAATCTATATTGCAAGTTGCATCATGCGACTGTCCGGCTTCTAAGAAGTGAGACACATCAATTGACTCATAACAAAGAAGACCTAAAAAGCGGAAGTCGTTGAAAAGCTCGATGAAGGTTTCAGTTAGTTTTCGTTCTGTAGTCTTTAATTCTCCTCGTGCTCCTTTCACACCTGGCAAGAGGACTAGCGATATTTTGGCACTACGTGAGATTGATTCTCGGGGTAATACAAACACTTGATCTCCTTGAGTGTCTTCGCTGTCTAGAACACTATCTCGACTGTCGAAATTTAGATATTCCTGTTTTCTTCCGAAATAGTCATTTACTAGTGCTTGTCGCAACGGCCATGTGTAAGGTAACACGCTGGTCGGAATTTCTCGCCCGGTAACGGTGTCAAGCAAAATTACTCTGTCCTCAAGCGAATTGAACTCAACACTTTGGTCAAACGAAACATTTACGATAGGCTTATCGCGAGAAGCCCAAGAATGCAGACGAGCTCTCTTAATTGTCGGAACGACAGTTTCAAACACGTGAACGTAATCTTCCTTTAGAGTTTGACCGTTTGGTGTTACCAAGCCGGATTTGACTGTTATCACATACCTAGTCGAAGGCTCTAATTTAGTAGCTTCTGGCAATGAACAGCGAAGCCAGTCAGAACTGATCCACTCCCATTTGCAGGGAAGGGTTGGTTCTATGTCAACTGGTACTTCTCCATCGAAATAACGGGGCGTTCGAAACGAAACGACGTCTTGATTGAAGTGTATGTGAATCCTTTCATCGATGGAAACATCTTTGTCCCACGGATACCCCGAAACCTTTAACGAATTTTCTTCGGAGTCGTCGGTACCGTTAGTTCCTGTGAGAGTACAAAGAGTCAACAACCCTATAACGAGTGATCTGATCTTCATGACTGATCTACACTCTGTGCTGATTCATCATAAACGCCCATATATCAAAAGAGACTAAGGCTTAACTTTCAATCTCCAAGGTTTAGACTTCCCAAACATCACCGGTCGATACATTTCTTCGACATGAGTAGGCAATACCGTGAAGTCACCCGCACTGATCGCTTGTCCCAACCAAAGTACGTGGTGTTTTCCCCGCTTCAATCTGTTTGCAAAGTAGCGCACGTTTTTTAGCCTAAGTTCACGGTAACGAAAATTCCAAAACCAAGCACTTTCAAATTCTTGGTACAACTCACTTTGCGACAAAATCTCCTCCAGTTCTTCCTCGCTATAAGGTAGAAAAAATTCTGTCTTGAGATTCAGATTTACTGGTTCTAAGCCACCAGGTACCGAGTCGTCGAGTACAACGTGGCGGCGTTCAAATCGGTTGTTCAGATATAAATTGACAAGTACGTATTCACCCTTGGTAATCTCGTCTCCCGGTTCTAGGATGTGCCACTGTTTATCGCGGTACGCTACATACTCTCGATGGACTTCAAATCCAGAAAAGCGATTGATTCGCTCGCCTACGGTAGCTAAATAGGACAATTCGACATTGTAAAACGCCGTTCCGCTACCCTGTCGATTAATTTCGATCGCGCCTTGAGTACCGAAAAGTTGAGATTTCAGCGTATGTTGCGTGTGTAGTTTTGTGACGTTCGAATTGAATTTCCAGCTGTCCGCAAGACGGGTTGATATACCCGTGTCATCACTGCGTAGCGCGACTGAAGTAATCAGATCTTCGACGTCAGAGTCTACGTGGTCAAAAAACGTGATCATCGCATTGGTGCAATAGACATTGTCCTGTGTGTTCCGCCAATAGGGTAGATTTTCGCGAGCATAACGAACAGAATTAGATAATTCCTTTAACTCGCCGATGTCTATGCTATTACCAGAGGCGTCGGACAATTTTGTAAGGGCTTCCAGTAAAGAACAGCGTGAGCGAGTATTAGAGTGGAGTATTGCTGTGAACCCACGCGGAACGGACTCTACAAATTCGACCGCTCCATCAACTAAGGAACGGCGGTTCATGATTTTTTCAAATATCTTCGGTATCAATGAGTGGGTTGGGTCTAGAGTGATCGACGCCATGAGATACTGAGACAATCCAAATAAGTCCATCTGACCCATTTGGTCTGAGAAGAGAGCGAGATCGGATTCCTTGAGTTCTCCCATAACCGCTAATGCATGTAATACAGTCGCGCTCACGGTAGCTTGCAAGTGATCAATTTGTACCTTGTCCCCTAGATCCTTACCATGCGAGATGATGCCTCCGATGTCGTCTACATAGTCTCGTAAGTACTCTAGCATTTTCTGTTTTACCCCTTGGGGAATGTCGTATCCGGCGTCTTCTAGCCAAGAGAAAGCAATGGCTGTGTACACAGATAGATAAGGATCCTCGGATTGATCTGCTGAAATGTAAAAAGCCAATCCGCCGTTGTAGGCTTGATAATCGGTTGCAGAGTCTAAAACTCGTTTGATCAATCCTTCTGGATCAGACCATTGGATACCGTGCTTAGCACCTCGTTTTTCGAGTTGCACGTATTGCATAGCAAGTACGGCTTGCGTTAATTGTTGCTCCCAGCAGGAATAGGGATATTCGATTGCGTATCGAAACACTCCATCGAAATCTATGGCTTCATTAGTGGATAAAGTGAAGTCTAGTTGTCCGTTGTCGGTAGTTAACTTTGACGGAATTCCAATGGGAATCGTCGTTTGGTCGCCGGCTAGAGCACCGTAAGCTACGCTCGATACACGAATTTTATTACTACGAACGGGAATACGAACATCTAGCGTATCTTTTTCTCTTCGATCACCGGCACTTGCGATGATTTGGATTTCGGACATCTTGATCGGACGCCGAATATCGAGGGGTGGAGGCAAGCTGCGAGCCTCTACATCCCAAGTTACGAGCTTGCGTTCAAAGGGTGCAAAGCTCATTTGCTGTTTGAAAGTTGTCTCCGAGTTTTTAAGGAGATCACCTAGTGCTTGAATTTCGACCGTGAATCTACGACGTCGGTCCGCTCGGTTTAGAATCGAAGCACCAATTTGAAAGATGTCTCCTTCGGTAACCACATTAGGCACGACGGGTCGAACTTCTGTGTCCTTCATAGAGGTAAACGTGGTTTCGGCATATCCGAATCGATCCTCGGCTGAAACTGCCAACACCATAACTCTCCAACTCGTGAGATTGTCGGGCAATACGAACTCGAGCTTCAAACGGCCGTCGTCAGATACTACTGATGGATTCCAATGCGCAATGAACCGATCGACTTTGCGCATGTTGGGATCTGACTCAGGTTCTTCTTCCATCAGAACAGATGGGTCAGACACTGGCATGTACGTGCCCGTTGTGATGACCTCTTCCATCTCGTCATCACTATACGAACTTCTGTCCTCAGGTGAGATCGATGACGGAGGAGATTGTCGATCGAATTCTTCAATGAGCGCTGCTATTAAACCGTAGGTTTGTACGTTACTTTCATTCATTTTCCATGTCTTCATCGTCGGGTCGAAGAATACACTTCCATCGGTATTCAAATCGAGAAGAGCTTCATCGATCACCGCGAATGCAAATTCGGTCGGAACCTTCGCGCCTTTGTTTCCGTCTATTGAAATCGATAACGTGACCTTGTCTCGCGGCTGGTAGTGGTCGCGATTAGACGAAACTGTCATTCCCAGTGGGACTAAGCGAGGGTTGTCCAGCGTGAACTCTGTTGAACCGATGCGATATCGCGGATCCTCTGGGTTGTCTGTAGCCGATCGCGGAAACACATTTAGAACCGACAACTCGAAATGTGGCTCGTAGTGTTTGAGCACTGGAAATTCAATTACTGGATTCTTCGGATCCAGTTGAACTAGCCAATTATCGATAACACTGGTCCTTTCGATAGATACCAAAATCGGGGAGTTTCCTAGGTGGTTTTTGACTTCACATCGAATGGTTTCCCCAACATTAACTTTCTGAGTGCCACAATTCAACTCCAACTCAACGGGAGTCGGAGTCTCATTGCGAACCCAACGACTCTCCCGTTCGACCAATGCTTCTACAAGCAACGTCGAAATGTGAGAGTTACTCTTAGAGTCCTCTAATTCTGCAATAACATAATAGAATCTATTGTCCGGTGGGGTGAAGTCGCACGCTACTGGGTCGAGGGTCGATACTAACGTACAATCGAATACTTCCTCCCACTCGACTTCTCGAAGTGACAAATCTTCTCGTTCATAATAGTCGGAGCCATTTTGGCTAGCCCAGACAGTGATTCGCACTTCGGTACCAATCGATATCTCGTCATCTTTGGAAACTACTAAGACTTCAATAGGCCAAGGCTTCCCAATTGTTATCCGACCCCATCCGTAACCAAAGATTGAGTTATGACGTTCTGGACGTCGGATGCCGACGAATCGGTCCACTCCAAAATAAGGTGCCTTGATATGTGTTGCTACGGATTTGCCTCGATCGCTGAGTACCGAACTGTCCACACTGAGCTCACCGTAGTAGACATTACTGCGCAGCGAACCTAGCGTAGCTACATGCTTACCTTCACTGTCCAGTTCGAACTTTTCCGAAATTAGCGAACCAGAAAGATTCGTGTCCCGATTACCGCTAACGACGAATTCATTACTCGGCAAATTTTGAAAAGATAGACCTTGCGACCGTAACCAAACGTCGACCTGCCCGGTCGCGTGAGCATAGGGTCCACCAGCGTGAAACTCTGCGCGCGTTGTCGTACTGATCTGATCTCCAAACTCGTACTGTTCAGCATTTAGGGTTTGGGTCACTCGAATAGGGTTAGTTTTGAATTCAAAAACCGTGAATGATCCACCGTTAACGTCAAAAGTCTTCGAGTCTTCGAACATGTCGAAGCAGGGCTTTGAAACCGGTTTGTGAGCATTGAATACGAGACGTACTTCATACTCACCAAGCTCAGCATTGTTTGTCAGGTTTATAGATGTGTCGTACGAACCAAATTCATTCAAGGACAAGGGTGTTACTTCTATCGACTGATGTGCCGGTCCTTCAATGCACAGCCCAAAGTGACCTTCGTCAGGTATCGCTCGTATGTCATTACGTCTTGTTCGGACAAATCCCTTGATATGAACGGTATCCCCTGGGAGGTACAAGTCTTGCGGCGTGGTAGCCCAGTGGTCGATGCTCTCAAACAAGTCATCGGGAAATACGTAACCTCGGATCGTGTAACTGTAATCTAGTGGCAATAATGCGATTCCTTCAGTCCCCTCGACTCGTAGAAAATACATAGGACAATCGCGACCTCCGCGACAATCCCAATTCAATCCTTCCTTGCTCCGATCCCAATAGGGATCGAAAGTTTTGTATCCCGGTAAGGAAACGAACCCGTTCATGTCTGTCTTCCCAGAAAATATAGTCTCGCGGACTTCAGACAGGTTGCTGGGGGTACCGAGATAAAACTCGACTTCTGTGTTCGCGATTGGTTCGCCTGTGCGTAGATCGACTACCCATGCCAGCGTACTAACAGCTCCCAATTTGAGAAATACAGAATAGGAAGTTGCTTGTATAAAGAAGAGTTTCTCTACTGATTCTTTCGGATGGTCAAATCTTGGTCTGCTTACGACTTTACCCGACATCACTCCGGAAGGCGAACGAATAGCGTTTCTTAATCCAAATAGTCGTGCCTGTAGCGTGTCGTCCTCATCTGGATTTGGCAGAATTTTCGTTTGAGCTTGTTGTACTCCTTGTTCGTCAAGAGTGTCATAAATGAGGTTGACGTCGTCGACGTTTTCTAAAAACAGTTTAGGTTCGACGTTGCTTTGTGCGTCAATGACGACGTGCGTTTGAGATAGATATAGAGTTGGCGGTGGCCGTCCAATTCGAAAGGTTACTTCGTTGGTACCGATGAGAGGACGTCCAAAACCATCCCGGACCTGTACCAGACTATCGGTTTCATTGTTTTCTTGGTCTATTGCTGCGACATACAGGCGGTAACTAGTGTTTGGTCGAACGTCTCTGCGGATGAGATAGTCGACGCTCTTCGTTTTTTGGGAGTGTCTCCACGTAGTGTACCTCCATGTATTACTCAGCTCAATTGAAGGTTCTGTATGAATCAAATGACCGATCGATCGTTGAGGAAAACGAGAAGAAAAATGAAGCCAAATATTTGAATTTACAGAGCAAGAATTCTCTTGGGATTGATCTACAGCATGGAATAGATCGTTGCCGTGCACGTCCTGACATGTGAGTCCAAGAAACCGGAATTCACCGAACGTCGTTATGACTGTTTCAACGAGTTCTCTTTCTTTTGATAGTAATTTACCTGGTGTTCCCTTAACTCCTGGTAACAACAGCAACGACACTTTAGATTCTGGGGCAAGTGGTTCATTTGGTAATACGATCACCGAGTCATCGTGGTACCTGTCGAAGTCACAATTGTCGCGGTTAAAGACTTGGTACTTCTGTTTTCGACCGAAGAAATCGTCTCTGAATTGAGATTCGAATTGCCTGTCTGTGGGACATATAGTAGTGGAAATTTCTTTTCCCGAAACTGAATCAACCAACAATAGTCGATCTCGCAATGAGTCTATTTCTATGTCTTGATTGAAAACAACCCGAAGGATCGGTTCGGTAGGAGACTTCCAAGACACAATCCTACTAAAATTTATCGATGGTACTGCGGTCTCGAAGACGTGAACGTACTTGTCACTCATCATTTGACCGTTCGGAGCTTTGATACCGGGTCGTACGGTTACCTTATATCTGGTAGCGCTATCGAGGTCAGTATCGACCGGTAGCTCGCACTGCAGTGTGTTTAACTTAACCCAATTCCATTCACAATCAACTGCAGGTTCAATGTCAATAGGTACAACGTCGTCGACAAACATTGAAGCACCTAGTGCGACGATGTTTTGATTGAACTCGATCGTGATGCGATCGCTAGCCGACACTTCTTCCCCAGAGGGATATATTGCTCGGATTTTCAACGGTTTTCCTGGCAAGTTACCTTGAGCTAGAGCCCCCGTACAGTAGAAGCAAGTCAAGAATATTGCGATGATCAATCTTGTGTTCATGTTCCTATTCCTTTAAGTTCAACGAGATGTTTAACGTACTACAGGCACTGACTTACTCAATAAAACATGATCCGATGAGATACGCATCAATACTGTTTTATTGGGTCTAATCATTCGTATTACGGTTCGTAAATCCCGTCTACATAGACTGCTAATAAATGGACTACGTTATCGTGGCGATTCTGGCTTGACCGTTAGTGTCCAAGGCTCCGATTTACCAAACATCACAGGCCGATACATTTCTTCGACATGAGTGGGCAATGCTGTGAATTTACCCGCACTAATCACTTGTCCTTCCCAAGATAAGTGGTGCTTTCCTCGTTTTATGAACCTTGCAAAATAGCGAACATTTTGAATGCCTATTTCACGATATCGAAAGTGCCAACCTCTAGACGCATCTTTGAAGTCGCTATACCACTTGCTTGTTGGTGAAATGCCTATCAAATTGTCGCGATCCCAACCGGGAGCGTATTCGGTCCTCAGCTGATCGTTTATCGGTTCTAAACCTCCAGGTACAGGATCATCAAGCACGACGTGATGACGATCGAATCGATTATTCAGAAACAAGTGTACCGCGACGATCTCACCTTGATTCAAGGTATCTCCTGGTTTAAGGACCTGCCACGTTTTGTTTCGTCGCACGGCATATTCGCGATGGAGTTCGAACCCAGAAAATCGATTGATTCTGGCGTCGACCATAGTTAAATATGACAATTCAACGTCGTAAAACGCGGTAGCATTGCCTTTACGACTGATTTCGATCGCTCCCTTCGAACCAAACAGTTGAGAATTCAATGAATGCTGGGTGTGGAGCTTGGTGACGCTAGAACTCAATTCCCAACCAGCTGCAAGGCGAGTCGAAACGCCAGTGTCTTCACTTACCAGACTAATGGTGGCCAACAGATCTGATTCATCAGAACCGACAAAATCGAAAAACGTCAGCATCGCCTTTGTACAAAAGACATTGTCCTGTGTGCTATGCCAGCGGGGTAGGTTATCTCGAGCATATCGAACCGAATCTGACAGTTCTTTCAGTTCTCCAACGTCGATACCACTAGAAGTCCAGTCTGACAGTAAAGTGAGTGCCTCTAACACCGAACACAGTGAGCGAGTGTCCGAGTGGAGAATCCGGGTGAACGCTCGAGGAATGGATTCGACATATTCCACTGTACCATCAACTAAGGAACGATGATTCAGTATCCGTTCAACAACCTTTTTCGTCAGTGGATGAGCCGAATCTTGATTGAGAATCGCCATGAGGAACTGAGATAATCCAAACAAGTCCATTTGATTGATGTGGCCAGAGAATTGACCTAAATCTTCGTCAGTAAGCTCTCCTGACAAGGCTAACGAGTTTACAACAACAGCGCTGACCGTGGCTTGGACGTGATTGAAAAATTTCTGATCTGTAATCCAATCTGCATTAATGGGTTCGTCTCGTTCCTGTTCAAGAAACTTGCGTAGATACTCATGTAAATTTTGGTTCACGTGCTGGGGGACAGCGTACCCCGCATTTTCTAGCCAAGAGAACGCGAGAGCAGTGTACGCAGACAAATACGGATCGACAAGTCTATTTCGAGGAATGAAATACGCCATACCACCACCGGGAGCCTGAAAATCAACCGCGGAATCCAGCACTCGCCGAATCAATTTGTCTGGATCTGGCCAATCGACTCTGTGCTTTGCACCACGCGCTTCAAGTTGCTTATACTGCATCGCAAGTACTGCTTGAGTGAGTAATTGTTCCCAACAAGCGTACGGATAGTCGATGGCATATCGAAACACACCATCAAAATTGACGGCTTCGTTTGTGGTCATAGTGAAATCTATTTGTCCGTTGTCGTCAACAACTTTATTAGGTATTGCGACAGGAATCGAGGTTTTATCGCCGTCGAGAGATCCATACACAACGCTCGACACCCGAACAAGACTACTGCGGACCGGAATTCGCACATCCAGCGCGTCGCGATCTCGACGGTCTCCAGCACTTGCAACCACTTGAATTTCTGACGACTGGGTGGGGTTTTGAAAGTCGAGAGATTTAGGAAGGGTACCAGCTGCTACATCCCACAATACGACCCTGCGTTCAAATGGTTTAAAGTCTAACTGCTGCGTGTAGGATGCTTTCGATCCTTCAGCGAGTAATCCCGTTGCGTGCAGTTCAACCAGCAATTTCCTGCGTCGTTCGGCTCGATTGAGAACTGATGCGCCAATTTGAAACTCATCTCCCTCTGTTACCACGTTTGGTACTACTGCTCGCACTTCCGTTTCTTTCTTTGAGGAAACGGTCATTTCCGCATATCCAAATCTATCTTCGGCGGAAACCGCCATAACCATAACTCTCCATCTCGTCAGGTTGTCGGGTAGGATGAAATTGAGTTTTAGACGACCATCGTCTGCCACCGCAGACGGATTCCAATAGGCAACAAACCGATCAACCTTTCGTACATCCGGATCTGTTTTCCTATCGGTTTCGAATGGACTCAGACCGGCCATTGAGTATTGAGGATCACTGTCACGTATTACACTTCGATTCGTGTAAGGTGATGATGACGAGTGTATGTCAGACGCCTCCATCAAAGCTCTAATTAATCCGTAAGTTCTTACACCATTAGGACGAACTCTCCATGTTTTCTCTGTTGGGTCGAAATACGTACCTCCTGCAGTGCTCAAATCTAACAACGCTTCGTCTACTACGGCTACTGCATATTCGATGGGGACTCTCTTACCTCTTGACCGTTTTGTCGATATAGACAACTTGACCGGATCGCGGGGGCTGTAAGATCTGCGATTCGATGAAACCTTGACCTCAAGTGGACTGAGACGAGGGTTTTCCATGTCAAACTGAGTGCCGGCGATTCGGTATTTTGGGTCGTCGGAAAGCGTCGCAGGAGATCGCGGAGAGAGCGCAAGCACCGAAAGTTTAAAGTGAGGTGCGTACTCTTCTTGAACTTTAAACTCAATAAACGGATTCGCAGGATCAAGGCGAACCAACCACTCGTCAATCACGCCAGTACGTTCTATCGTGACTAGTACTGGAGCGCTTCCGAGGTGGTTCTTGACTTTACATCGAATGGAGTCCCCAACTGAGACGTTTTTCTCGTCCACGTCACACTTCAACTGCATGGTAAGGGCAGGAATGCGTTCGAAGGGATCCACTCGGGTTCTGTGGTCAACTCGTGCGTCAACGTACACGCTAGACAAGTGAATGTTTCCTCTCGTATCCAATATCTGGGCTTCAACTTGGTAGAAATTACTTTCTGGCGGGGTGTATTCACAAGACACAGGGTCCTCGGCTGACACTACTGCGCAATCAAAGACTTCTTCCCACTCTATCTCGGAAGAATACCATGGAATCTGCTCGTCGCTGTCTGGATCTTTCTTGGCTGCGAAGACAGTAATTTGAACGTCGACACCGATCTCAATCTCATCATCTTTGGATACGACCACCACTTGAATTGGCCAAGGTTCGCCAACTCTTATTCGATTGCGATCGAAACTTCCGTAAATGTAAGCAGTCGTTCGCTTGATTGCGACGAAACGGTCTACTCCGAAATATGGTACGATTGCTCGCGTCGCGACAGACTTACCACGATCGCTTATTACCGAATTCTCGATTTGAAGATCACCGTAATAGGTATCACGATCAATTGAATCGATAGTTACCGTGTGCTCCCCTTCGGCATTCAATTCGATTCTGCGAGAGTAGATCGGGCTCAGAAGTTGATAAGGTACATTTCTACTGATTTCATAACTGTAAGTAGAAACGGCAGTAAACGGCGGAGTGTTTGGTACGAGTCTCACATTCACTTGACCACTTGCATGCGCGTAAGAACCACCAGCATGAAAGCTTGCTCGCGTAGTAATGGATAAGCTATCGCCACGCTCATACACTGTTGCATTTAGTTCTTGCGATACCTCAATTGGATTGGTCTTAAATTCGAAGACTTCAAACGAACCATTGCTAACGGAATATCTTCCAGGGGTTCCGAATCTACTTTCACACGGTTCCGACACTGGTTCTATGGGATTGAAAATCAAATAGAATCGATACTCACCGAATTCGGTGCGTTCGTTCAATTTCAATGAGGTGTGATATGCTCCAAATTGATTTAAAGCAATTGGAGTTATCTCGTACTTTCGACCATTTGGGCCGGCCACACATAGCCCAAAATGTCCTTGTTCGGGTATCGCCCGGACGTTGTTGCGTCTAGTACGTACGTAACCTTTTATTTGTACTGTATCACCAGGCATGTACAAACTCTGCGAAGTTGTCGTCCAGTGATCTAGAGTGTCGTAGATCGGTCCATCAGAATAGGCACGATTGAGAGTGTAGTTTGAGTCTGTTGGCAATACCGCCATTCCAGATTCTCCGTCGACACGAAGAAAGTACATGGAACAGTCCGCATTGTCTTCACAGCCTCGAGTAAAGTTATTCTCCGCGCGAACATTCATAGGGTCATAGACTTCGTACCCTGGTAGGATTGCTAATCCGTTCTCATCTGTCGTTCCAGTGAAAATTGACTCTCGAACTTGTTCTAAATGCAATGGATTGCCGAGATAGAACTCTAGATCCGCGTTCGCGATCGGTTCGCCGGTTTGCAAGTCCACAACCCATGCTAAAGAACGAACAGTACCAGTTTTGAGAACCACCGAGTACGGCGTTGCCTGCGCGAAAAAGAGGCTCTCTAAATGTTCTTCTCGATGATCGAATCTTGGTCGACTGCGTAGATTACCGGACATTATTCCAGAAGAGGAGCGTAAAACATCTCGGAGATTTAGAAATTGCGCCTCTAACACATCGTCTTCCCTTGGACTTGGCCGATGTTGGACTAGACTTTGCTGTACGCCTGTTTTGTCGAGTGTATCGAACGTAATGGACACGTCTTCAACGTTGCCAAGAATAATTTGCGGCTCAATGGTCCCGTTAGAATCGACAACTGTGTGCGTCGAGTTTAAGTATGCTCGTGGTAAGGCGCGACCAGTTCGAAACGTGATTTCATTCGTACCGATTAAAGGGCGTCCGAAGCCATCTCTGACCGGTTCCGAACTCTCGGTTTCTGCGCCGGTCTTTTCGTGCGGAGATAGATACAGCCGGTAAGAAGTGCTTGATTTAAAGTCGCCAACAATCCTATACTTGATTCCTGTGATGTCGTCATAGCGCCACCGAGCGAGGAACAACCACCCGTCGTTTCGCTTAAGTGACGGCTCCGAGTGCACAAAGTTGTTAATCGCACGTTGTCCAAATCTTGACGATAAAACCAGCGAGAAATTGGATTGCACTGAACAGCTTTCTTCCTGTGTTTGGCTTGTCGACAGGAATAAGTCGTTTCCGTGGACATCTTGACAAACCAATCCGAGTAGCCGAAACTCATCAAACGTTGTAATCTCAGCATCAACAAGCATTCGCTCCTTTGATGTTAAATTACCCGTAGCCCCCTCTACACCTGGGAGTAAAACCAACGAAACTTGGGAGCCAGCAGATAACGTTTCCTGAGGTAGTAAAACGACGTTGTCAGTTTGAACTCTTTGGTATTCACTGCCGTCAAGGTAGCTGTACTTCTTGTATGTTTGCGAGCGGCCGAAGAAATCATCGTCTATTTCATAGGTCATGCGTCCTACGTTCGGCCAAACTTTGACTGAAATTTCTTTACCGGTTATCGAGTCGAGCATAAAAACTCGATTCTTTAACGTCGCTAGATTGACTTTTTGATTGAACAGAACTTTTATGATAGGTTCCGTGGGAGACACCCAGGATACTAGGTCCGTATATCTAATCGACGGTACAACTGTCTCAAAGGTATGAACGTAATTCGATTGCAGTACCCGACCATTCGGGGCTCGAATTCCTGGTCGTACGGTCACGGTATACTTCGTCGAACGTGCTAAGTTGGAATCGATAGGAAGTTCACACTGAAGAGTGTTTAGCTTGACCCAATTCCACTCACATTCAACAGCAGGTTCAATGTCAATTGGTACCACGTCGTCTACAAACATCGACGCGCCTAATGACACTACATTTTGATTGAACTCAATTGTAATGCGTTCGCTTGAAGCTACCTCTTCTCCAGTCGGATAGATAGCACGCACTTTTAAGGGTTTGTCAGCTCCGTTCCCTTGGCTTAGAACGCTGGCGGAAAACAAGACTAATAACACAACACCTGTTAATCGAAATAGCATGCTTCTACTCCTAGATTCTCTGGATCTGCTGAACGAAAGGCACATCGCTTCATTGTGATTCTGTATTAACCGTGAGCGTCCAAGGCTCGGACTTGCCGAACATCATCGGACGATACATCTCCTCAACGTGAGTAGGTAAAACCGTAAATTCACCTGCAGCAATTGCTTGCCCGAGCCATGTCACATGGTGTTTGCCCCGTGTTAAAACCGTGTTGTAGAACCGGACATTTTGAAGACCTAGTTCACTGTGAAATCTCAGCAAATGTGCCCATCTGCCTCTTTCGCTGTTGAAATTTCTATACCACTCACTCTGGAACAGGATTTGTTCCAATTCGTCCCTATCGAAGGGCGGGCTGTACTCTGTCCCTAAATTTTTGTTCACAGGTTCTAGCCCGCCAGGAACAGTATCGTCGACTACGACGTGGTAGCGTGTAAATCTGTTGTTAAGGAAGAGATTGACTAAGACATAGTCCCCCTTGTTTACATAGTCTCCTGCTTTTAATAGCTGCCACTGTCCATTGTCGCGTTGAGCAAAGTACTCTCGGTGGATTTCGAACCCAGAATATCGATTAATTTTTTCATCGATTGTCGTTAAATACGCGAGCTCGACACTGTAAAAAGCATTTCCACGCCCGGTACGATTGATTTCCAATGCGCCCGAGGATCCAAAATCTTGTGCGTTCATCGGATGCAACGTGTGATATTTAGTGTTGTTCTCGTTAAATTGCCAAGCATTCGCCAGTCTAATCGAATTGCCGTTGTCAGCACTCTGCAAGTCTACTGTCGCAATCCAATCTTGAGTATCGGACTCTACAAAGTCAGCAAATTCAATCAGAGCGTGAGTACAAAAAACGTTTTCTTGCGTGTTCAACCAATGAGGTGAATTGTTGCGAGCATAGCGCACGGAATTTGACAACTCTTTCAATTCTCCAATGTCGATCCCGTTCGATGTCGTTTTGGAAAATTTCGTGAGCGCACTCAAGACTCCACAGAGCGATCGCGTATCCGAATGGAGCATGCGATGGTAGGTTAGAGTGGTGGACTCCACGAACTCAACCCCCCCATCAGCCAAAGATCGATGAGTCATGATGCGGTCGAAAAGCTTTCGACTGAGTGCAGGGTTCGAATTTAGCGATATGGACGCTTGTAAATAATGAGCCAAACCAAAGAGTTTCATCTGGTCTAAATATTCAGAGAAGTGTTCGAGGTCTGACTCAGTAAGTTCACCCGCGAGTGCAAACGAGTTTAATATGACGGCACTCACGGTCGCAGCCATGTTGAGGATCTCTGGTTCTTCTTTTTGTTCATCCAAATGCTCGCGCAAATAATCTAATAGCTTTCGACGTACTTGTTTAGGTACATCGTACCCAGCGCTTTCCAACCATGAGAAAGCTATAGCGGTATATGCGGATAAATAGACATCGGTACTTCTAGACTGAGAACCAAAATACGTCATACCACCGCTTGATGCCTGATAGTCGACTGCTGAATCTAGAACGCTCATTATGGAAGCCTCTGGATCCGGCCATTCAATACCGTGCTTGATACCTCGTTCTTTGAGATCCAAGTATTG
This sequence comes from Gammaproteobacteria bacterium, assembly GCA_009842245.1. Taxonomy (GTDB): domain Bacteria; phylum Pseudomonadota; class Gammaproteobacteria; order Pseudomonadales; family Azotimanducaceae; genus Bin55. Next base: position 37,795 of record VYFT01000040.1, read on the forward strand.
CATGGCAATGATGGCTTGTGTTAATTCCTGTTCCCAGCAGGTGTACGGATATCCGATCACGTACCGAAATACACCGTCAAAATTAACCTCTTCGTTAGTGGTCAGCGTAAGGTCGAGCTGACCGTCTTCGTCGACAACTTTTGCCGGAACTTCAATAGGTATTCTTGTCGTATCGTCCGTAAGCGCACCGTAAGCGACGCTTGAGACTCGTACGTGTTTAGGTCGCACAGGAATAAGAATTTCTAGAGCATCTTCATCCTGACTATCACTGGCGCTCACGACGACTCGAATCTCTGAGTTTCGGGAGACCTCTTGAAAATTTGTCGGACGAACTCCAGCTTGCACTTCCCACGTGACAACCTTGCGTTCGAAGGGCTTAAACTCAAGCTCCTTTCGAACTCCGGTTGTGGATTCTTCGTCAATTAACCCCGAAGCGTGCAGTTCAATCGTCATAGCACGATTACTGTCCGCCCGATTAAGGATCGAACCTCCGACGTGAAACGTATCTCCCTCGGTCACCACGTTAGGTGCGACTGCTCGAATTTCCGTATCTTTGATCGACCCGAAAGTCGTAGTTGCAAATCCAAATTGATCGTCAGCTGAAACAGCCAAAACCACTACTTTCCAACTGGTAAGGTTGTCCGGTAATTCGAATGTAATCGTCTCTTCGCCATTTGACGAAACAACTGAAGGGTTCCAATACGCGATGAATCTATCGAGTTTTCGTACATTGGGATCAGCCGATTTATTACCAACGGACCAAACATCCTCTTCCATCATCCGAGCACCGGTTGATGTGATTTCTGGTTGAGAACGATGATCCCAATACGGTTCTGGACTCAAGGGTAGCAGCTCAGATCCTTCCATAAGTAAGTCGATCAAGCCATACGTTCGTAGTCCTCTTGCTTTTAAAGACCAACGCTTGCTAGTGGGATCGAAGTATTCATCCGTCGCACCACTTAAATCTAAAAGTGACTCATCAATCACGGCAATGGCGTACTCTATTGGAACGGTCCCGCCTTTTTGTCTGTCAGCTGATACAGACAATTCAACACTGTCTCCGGGACCGTAAGATTCTCTGTTCGTTGAAATTGTGATTGGTATAGACTCTAACTTGGGATTGTTCATCGTGAACTTCTCGTTTCCCATACGATAACGAGCATCCCCTGAACTAGTTGTGTCATTCGTCGGAGACACACTTAGAACGGATACGTCAAAGTGTGGAGCGTAGTCTTCCAAAACAGTAAATTCAATAACTGGATTGGTTGGATCAAGACGAACCAACCATTGGTCAATGACTGCCGAGCGTTCAATCGTTACCAATGCTGGGGACGTACTAAGCTGATTTTCAACCGTACACTGAACGACGTCTCCAACTTCGACTTCAACTGAATCGCAACTCAACTCAATGTTGACCTCTTCATCCGACTGCACTAGTTGTGTTTGCGGGCGCGTATCGACCCGTGCTCTTAATCTAATAGACGAATGGTGCGTATTTCCTTTCGTGTCTTTGATTTGCGCTTCGATACGATAGTAGTTTTTCTTTGGAGGAGTGAAGTCACAAGAAACTGGATTGTGATCTGACACCAACGTGCAATCGAATATCTCCTTCCACCCAAAATCAGACGCATAGAGTGAGGTTTGCTCAAGTTGACTTGGGTCCAACCGACTTTCGAAAACCTTGATCTTGACTTCCTTACCGATCACAATGTCGTCGTCTTTGGATAAAACCATTACTTGAATCGGCCAGGGCTCATCGACTCTGATCCAGCTGTCAAAGTGATGCCGAAATGAAATATCTCTCTGTGAATTGATACCTACGAACTGATCCACTCCAAAGTACGGTACTGAAGTGTTCGCGGCAACCGACTTACCTCTATCGCTAATTAGAGCAGAAGTGATGAAATACTCCCCGTAGTAGACATCATTGTTCAGTGAATCGATCGTGTGCGTGTGCTTTCCTAGTTCATCTAATTCGATGTCTGTCTCAAATGTTCTACCAAACGGGCGAATCTTCTCATTACTAAAACCGAAAACGTATTGGTTTGTGTCTACCGTTTCAAAAGGTACCCTGATCGGATCCAACCAAACACTTAAATACCCCTTTGCGTTCGAGTAAGGTCCTCCAGCATGCAGTTCTGCGATGCTTGTGATTGACATACTATCACCTTGTTCAAAATGTGCGGCGTTCAACTGTTGAGTGACGCGAATGGGATTAGTCTTAAACTCAAACACTTCAAAAGAGCCACCCGAAGCGTCATAAACTCTAGATCGATCGGCCGAAGTAGAACAAGGTTCAGTGATCGGTTGGGTTGGGTCGTAGAGTAGAGTGATTTCATACACCCCAAATTCCGTTCGATTGTTTAATTTCAGTGAAACTTCATATGCACCGAATTCATTCAGAGAGACAGGTGTGATCTCGTATTCCCGTGCCTCCGGTCCACTGATGCATAGAGCAAAGTGCCCCTCGTTAGGGATGATTCGCACCTCGTTGCGTACGCTTCGTACGTAGCCCTTGATGTGAACCGTGTCGCCTGGACTAAAAAGCTTTTGCGAAGTTGTCGCCCAATGGTCGATGTTCCGAAAAATGGACGTAGTCGAGTTGTCTCCGTGCAGTATGAAGTCAGAGTCTAGTGGTAACAACGACATTCCTTCATCTGTTTCCACGCGCAGAAAGTACATCGAACAATCTTCCTTATCCGGACATGCTCGATTAATTTCATGAACGACGCGATTCCAATGGGGATCGAACGTCTCATATCCTGGCAAAAACGCCAACCCATCTTGATCAGTCACTGTAGAGTGAACGGACTCAATGAATGCGCTGAGATCGCTTGAATCGCCAATGAAGAACTCAACGCTCGCATCTGCAATGGGTTCACCTGATTGAAAATCGACTACCCACGCGAGCGTGTTAACCGTGCCTAGCTTGAGAAATACGGAATAGGGTGTCGCCTGCGCAAAAAAGTATTTTTTCCCTTGGCTTTTTGGGTGCGCAAATCTTGGGTGCCCATCAACGGTGCCAATAACCACGCCTGACGGGGATCGCAGCATGTCTCTAAGGTTTAGAAACTGAGCTTGTAAGACATCGTCTTGTTGTGGGCTTTGATATTGTTGAGTTTGGTCTTGTTTTGCGCCTACTGCATCAAGTGTTTGGTATTGGACGGTTACTTCATCAACATTCCCTAGCACGATTTGTGGTTCGACAGAGTCTCTGGAGTCAACAACGACGTTAGTTCCACTCAAGTACGTACGTGGTGCTGGAGGACCTGTTCGAAATGTAATTTCATTGTTTCCAATCAAGGGTCGACCAAATCCATCGCGGATAGGCGTGAGTTTTCCATTTCCATTGTTGCTTGCTTTGTTTTGAGACACATAGAGTCGATAGGTCATGCTCGATTTGAAGTCACCGGCAAGGCTATATACAAAGCCCTCATATTCTGGTGTTCGCCCCCCTCGCGAAGCATAGCTCCAACCGGTCGTGTTTGTTGGCGGTTCTGTGTGTACAAGACTAGCGATCTCTCGATCACCTAATTGTGATGTGAGTATTAGCACGATGTTCGAATGAACGTCGCATGCGTTTTCGCTCGGTTCATCTACTTTTAGTAAAACTCCTGTACCCGAAATGTCTTTACATCCAATTCCAATCATGCGGAACTCGTCGAACGTGGTGAATTCGGTATCGATCTGAGACTCCTCAGTGGAAGCGAGGGTACCGTTCGCACCTTCGACGCCAGGTTTCAGAGTCAAAGATATATCCGCACCGGGTGAAAGCGCACTCTGCGGTCTGACTAGCACCGAATTTCTCATGTAGACATTCAATTGACTGTTACCCATACCGAAAATTCGGCCTTCGTAGCTCTTTGCTCTACCAAAATAGTCTCGTTGGAGTGCGTACTTGGTTTCCCAATTACTAGTTCGAACGATCGTCGGTATTTCCCGACCAGAGACTGAGTCCTTGAAACTAAGTCGTCCCCTCAATGAACCGAGACTAACTCTTTGATTGAAGGTCAGTTCAATGATTGGTTGAGTAGGATCCACCCAAGAAACAAGCGCCGAACTGATAATTGCTGGAAGCACAGTTTGGAAGGAGTGAACGTATTCTGCCTCCATTGCTTGACCACTCAGAGCTTTAAATTCAGGTCGCACAGTCACCGTGTATTTAGTCGAAGGGCTTAAGTCGGTGTCCCAGGGCAGTTCGCACTTCAACGTATCCTGCTTGACCCAGCTCCACTCACAATCGAGGGCGGGTTCAATGTCGATCGGAACGTCGTCGTCGATAAACATAGACGTACCCAAAGCCACGACTCTCTGATTGAACTCTACCTCTATGCGTTGTAGAGGACTGACTTCCTCCCCATCGGGGTAAATGTCTCTAACTTTGAGTGGTTTTTCAGGGGAATCGCCGTTGCTCGGAAATCCGAAGCAACACAAGAGTGTCGCCAACACTGTGGCGATGGTTCGAGCGTTCACGTCTCGCCTCCTTATTCAATAAGAGTTGCGGTTCCAAGGCTAGCCACACTCCTATATGCGGCTTTGCGCAACTTCATGCACTGAACCCTCAATTCTATCCGGATTAGCACATATCAAACTGACATGTGATTCTGCTTGCCACGTTCGACTAAGAGCTGTTCTTTTAGGCTGCATCCCCTCAGTCTAAAACAAAAATCAAGCAAACACTAGTGGACACTGATTAGTTAAACTGTACAATACCACATATCTAAATCCATATCAAGGTGCAAATTTATGCAATTCAACACATCTTAATAAATAACCTATAAGGGGGTCTTAAATGGTGCGAACCAAAGAAGCTGAACTCACTTCGGCTGTCTTTCTTTACGTACTCCGGTGTATCGCCGAGAGCGACCACATCGCGCTCCAACAGTTAAAGGTTGGCGAACGAGAAATTGAAAAACTAAGGGCACTAGGAATCCTCGATCTGTATCGCATTGATTCCTTTCGCTCCCATTGTCTAAAGATTAGCTTTAATCGAGAAGTCTTTTGGACGTTGATAAATTACATGGAGGAGCAGCGCGAGAACGAAATCCAACTTGAACAACTCATAAACCACGATGCTCCATACAACATGCTTGAGTGCTTCTTTGGGATCAGCAATAGAGAGTACACGCAACGCCGACGAGCAAAAACTGGTCTAACAAATGTTGGTCGCCCGCATGAACCTTCCGACTCCGAAACAGACGCGTTGCTTGAGATTTGGTTTAAACGGATTAAGAAAAATGACAAAGATGCCGAGGGTAGGCTCGTAGATCCGATTCAATATCTCGCTCTCGCACAGGAATTGGAAATACCGCTCCGTTCAATTTGGCTTTTGACAGAGAGGTGGAATGACATGGATCGGAGAGCGAGTCAGAAGAAACATAACAAAATGGAGTGAATGACTAACTGGGTGGAGGAAGTTCTACAGTAATTCTCTGTAGGTCAAAATCCATGGTCGTATCCTCTACAGACATACACTCGAGAGAAGTCTGAGCTAGCAAATTGAACACGTTCTCTTCGAAAATTCGTGCAGTTTTGAGTTTAATTTAAACAGAACTGTTTTGATTGTTACGGACCAGACGGTAACGGAACTGCGTTCTTTGGACTTCTACATTAAGTGAACTTTGATATCATAGTTTCAATCGAGCACGAAAAAAGAGAGCAAACAGTGCTGTCTCGAGCGGTCTTTTGACCAACATATCGCTCAAGCTGAGGACGGAGTAAACTCACCATGACCTTAGAAAAAATTTTTCGATTACTCCTATGCTGTGTCGGAAGTGCACTCGTGATAGGTACGGCTAACAACGTGTTTGGAGATTTTTACTTCCAAGGTGGCGTTAGTGTTTGGCCCAGTTATGACGTACCTCGACTCACGACGCGCGGAGTTCCTATCGAAAGGTCTCAGGAAACTAGTGTCGTCGGTTCAGCGGATTTCTGGATCGGTGCAGGATATTCCGTGAACGACGAATGGAGCTTTGAAGCTTTTTACGCGAGACTGCCATCTACGGAGGCATTTTCTAGATTCAACGTGTTCTATCAGGGCTTACCCGTCGACCCACCTGCTGGAACAATCACCCTATACATCGAAACGACGATGGTTGGAGTTGGTGGAGTGTATGAGTTTGCTCTTAGCGATCGAATATCCTTAATTGGCAAAGCTGGTGTCGCATATGCTCAGAAAGCTTCAGATCTCAATATAGTTTCACAGTTCCAAATACCTCTTGCCCCGGAAGACGTAGACGATTTCGATGAATCTGACATTACCCATGATTTAGGGAATGCTCCCTTCGACGACGACGATGATAGGGCGTTAGACATGTACTTTGCCGTTGGCTTGAGAATACCCCTACAATTATCGAACGCATCCGTCACTGCAACATATCAGTTTGTAAATACAGCCGCAAACACTGAATCTGGACTCTTTGCAGGTATTCGCTGGGACTTATAGTCGTGAACTTTCGATTGATAAGGCTGGACAGTTATTTCAGTTATCGTGTAAGTGGAAATTCATCGAAAATTCGCTAGTGACCTTTCTGCGTTCTATCCAAAGCATAATTA
>VYFT01000081.1 GCA_009842245.1 Gammaproteobacteria bacterium
GACATTGATTTACGCGGTCGTGCGAGCATTTTGCCACAGCAACTGCGATCTGCACTCGACGATTTAGTCGCATCGGTTTCCAGCATCGAAGAGGCGATGATTCTCTCCACATGCAATCGTACGGAAGTACATTGTGCGGTGCAATCTTCACCCAATGAATCGGAGTTAAGCGACCAACTCAATCGCTGGTTGGCTAGTTATCGCAACATTGCGCTTTCAGAACTTGACAACAAAACATATATTCATTGGGATCACCGCGCGATACAACACATTATGCGTGTCGCTGCAGGATTAGATTCACAGATCTTGGGTGAGCCAGAAATATTTGGCCAGTACAAGTTTGCTTACCAGGAAGCACAATTAGCTGATACTATCGGAAGAAGTTTGGACCAGGTCGTTCTCGCCACCACTCAGACTTGTAAGAAAATTCGGACCCACACAGAGATCGGACAACATTCGATGTCTATTGCGCACGCTACGATAACACGAGCGCAACAAATATTCTCTGATTTCGAGTCGCTGCGAGCGATGCTCATTGGTGCAGGGGCAACGATAAAGTTAGTTGCACAACATTTGCGATCCGCGGGGATTCATTCTATCGGCGTTGCTAATCGCACACTAGAGCATGCTCAAAGCATAGTGGCTGAACACGGCGGCCAAGCAATTCCGCTTGCTGAGTTCGGCGAACATTTGCATAAGTACGACTTGCTGATTAGTTCTACGAACAGTCCTACCCCCGTGGTCAGTAAAGAAGTTGTAGCCCAAGCATATAAGAAGAGACGCTATCGACCCTTCTTCATCGCCGATCTGGCCGTGCCCCGAGATGTTGATCCGTTCGTGGACCAACAAAAGAACGTCTACCTGTACACAATCGACGATCTGTCCGCAATTGTGCGCTCAAATTTAGCGTTAAGGCAACAGCAGGTTACGAAAGCAGAGAAGTTCATCTCCGCTGGGAGTGTGGACTTAGAGCAAAACGCGAGAGTTCGAAATCAATCGCATGTCGTTGCGAAGTTTCGCAAAAATTTGGAATCCATTAGAGATCAAGAAGCACAAGATGCCATAGCGCGACTTCAAGCAGGCGAAGACCCGCAGGAAATTATCGCGAGTCTAGCAAACACACTCACTCAGAAACTAGCCCATCCACCGACGATAGCACTCAGAAATGCCAGTGCCAATGGGGACATCGAACTTCTACGGCACTTGCACGAGGCTTATGGAATTGAGTAATGCCGATATCGGAACGGGTCCTTCGACGTTTGGAGGAAAGTGCAGATCGATACATCGAGATACAAGCTTTGCTAGGAGATCCCGATGTAGTAGAGGATCAGCAGCAGTTTAAGACTCTCTCTCAAGAGTATTCTGAACTCGAGCCGATCGTAACGGCGTACGAGAAGTTGCGCGCTCTTGAATCTGACATTCAGAATGCACAAGAGTTGCTTAACTCCCAAGATGGGGACATGCGAGTGCTAGCGCAGGACGAAATCGAACAGCTGACACCGAGACTAGCAGGTGCTGTGAGTGATATAGAGAAACTCCTCTTACCCACTGATCCTGATGACAATGCCAATGTATACCTTGAGATTCGTGCAGGCACGGGAGGCGACGAAGCAGCGTTGTTTGCGGGGGATTTAGTAAAAATGTACGAACGCTACGCGCAGTCGCAGGGATGGGTTGCACGACTCATTAGCGTAAAACCTACTTCTCAAGGTGGTTTCAAGGAAGCTATTTTTCGCATCACTGGCAGCGATGTCTTTTCCCGCTTAAAGTTTGAATCAGGCGTTCACCGCGTTCAGCGCATTCCAATAACAGAGTCTCAAGGTCGCGTGCATACCTCGGCTTGTACGGTGGCTATTTTGCCCGAGACCGAGGAACTCACCGAGGTTGAAGTGAAAGACTCAGATTTACGAATCGACACTTACCGAGCGTCTGGAGCCGGTGGACAGCATGTCAATAAGACAGACTCGGCGGTACGGATAACTCATCTTCCAACAGGAGTTGTCGCGGAATGTCAGGAAGAAAGATCTCAACATCAAAACAAAGAACGTGCACTAGCCTTAGTAAAGTCTAAGTTGCTTGATGAAAAAAAGCGTGATCAAGAACAAGCACGCACTAAGGATCGAAAGTTACAAGTAGGTTCTGGTGATCGATCTGAGCGAATTCGTACATACAACTTTCCTCAAGGGCGTCTCACTGACCATCGTGTCGGCTTAACGCTGTACAAACTCGATGAAATTTTGGCAGGTTCGCTGGACCAAGTGATCGATCCGCTTGTTCAGGTCCATCAAGCCGACTTGCTACGCGAGCTCCGACTTGAAGACTCAGTCATGTGACGCTACAACCGAGCTTGAGTTGGGTCTGTGCTACGATCGGGCGAAAGCACACCTCGGCATGGATGAAGCAATGCTGTTAGCGACGCGACTTCTCGGAATGTCATTCACAGAGGTGATCACCGAGCGGGGACGTCTACTGTCTCTCGCCGATGTTGAAAAACTGAATAGTGCAGTTCAACGGAGACTTAGCGGCGAACCGATCGCGTACATCACCGGCAAAAAGATGTTTCGAACCCTAGACCTCCGGGTTTCACCTGATGTCTTGATTCCTCGATTCGAAACTGAATTGCTAGTTGATGTAGTCCTAGAAGCCACTCCCAACGGAGGTCGAGTGCTGGATCTTGGGACTGGTTCTGGAGCGATCGCGATTGCTCTCAGCAAGACAAAAGAGTTACAAGTTGTCGCCGTTGACAACGACGAAAGGGCATTGCAAGTTTGCGCCGAAAATTGCCGTAAGCATGAGGCTAACGTTGAGCTGGTTTGTTCAAATTGGTTTGAAAACGTAAGAGGACGCTTCGATACTATCGTGTCAAATCCACCCTATGTCGCCGCAGACGATCCCCATTTAGACGAGGGGGATCTAAGATTTGAACCACACGATGCTCTGGTGGGTGGTCCAAGCGGTCTTGAACACTTAGAAGAGATAATTGCTTCTGCATCGAACTTTTTAAATCCTGATGGCTGGCTCGTTGTTGAACACGGCTATGATCAGCAAACTAGCGTCAAGAAACTGTTTGTTGATCGTGGATTCGCGAACATACAACAACGTCGTGATTACACAGACACACCGCGAGTGATGTGGGGACAGGCTTGTGGACGATAAACAATTATTACGCTACAGTCGACAGATCATGCTACCGGAGATTGATGTATTAGGACAAGAAAAAATCAATTCGTCCCACGTAGCGATTATCGGATTAGGAGGACTCGGCTGCCCCGTTGCGATGTACTTGGCTGCGTCAGGTGTGGGACAACTCACTCTCATAGATGACGATATAGTGGAACTATCGAATTTACAACGTCAAATAGCGCATCGAGAGGACAACATCGGAACCGCGAAAGTGCAGGCAGCCAAGTGTACCGTTCAAGGAATAAATTCTCGAACGAAAATCAGTACCGCTCACGTACGCGTTGATATAGCCGAACTATCAAACTTATTACAGGATGTTGATGTCATTGTCGATGCTACCGACAACTTTACGACTCGATTTGCTATAAACGAAGTTTCGCGTAAGTTGAAATTACCTTTAGTGTCTGGTGCAGCCATTAGAATGGAAGGGCAGGTCATATTCCTTGACCCTCGAGCTCCAGAATCACCTTGCTACAGATGTCTGTATCCGTCTCCAACTAATGAAACATTAAACTGTGCAGAGAACGGAGTTTTTGCACCTCTGGTAGGTGTCATAGGTTCATTGCAAGCTCTGGAGACACTTAAGGTGATATGCGAACTATCTCAAGATTCAATAGGGTGGGTTCACTATTTTGACGCCAAACGGATGGAGTGGCGGAAATTAGGACTCAAGCGTAATCCCTCGTGTCCTGAGTGTGGTACGCAGTAGAGTCGTAAGAAAAAACTGTCGGGTAGGATTACACGAGTCTGTTTACTGCGTCTCCTAAGTTGACGCTCGCAACGAAATCGGCGATTTGTGTTGCTACCATCCCAGCCAATCCGCTGGGATTGATTTGCTGATACGGTCGGAGATCGATATCCGTATTCAAACTGATACGGTGATTTGATCGCCCATTTCTAATACGTGGTCCTCAATCTAATCTTCCTGTCTTCGACGGTTACTGTTCTTGAATTTCTGAAATTCTTGAACAATTCACCAGACTTGGGCACTTGTAGCATCTTAAGAACCTGAGTGGTACCACACCGGGAACCGTTTCGAAACACGAACCACGTAGTTTGAGGACCAATACTTCACCATTTAAACTTCAGCCCCACTGAAAAGTTTGAGGCATCGTGCGCCGATCCGAAGTAATGTGTGAACGCTATTGAGATGGGACTATTCCAATTTTGATCGCGAGCGAATTCGACGCCTGCAGAAAATACAGAAATCCGGCCATTATCGTTAAACACCGTAGCAGTAGTGGTTTGACCGGTTTCCGTTTCGACCGATACTTCAGCCCAGTCGTCGAAATAAGTTAGCCCCACTTTGAGTACCAAATTGAACGTATTATTTAAAGGACGGTTGTACTTCCCAGCGAGTGAGGCGTAAAGAATACCAGGAGACTCTACGTCGTAGTTTGTAGCTTGCGCGAATAAGTCTGCATCGATACGTTCGACGTAGCTAAATTCATCGGCCGAAGGGGCGAGGTCAAACGAGAATTCAACGCCAAACATATCATTTATATCTCGTCCAATTGTCAATGGAATCCCAATTCCTTCCCCCACACCCGACGATTCGTTTTCCAGAAACGAAGAAAATCCGAAAGATACGTACCAGGGTTTTTCGACAGCTTGAACGGACGGAGCGGTGATGATGAGCAGGACCAACCCAAATGTTAGCATTTTCATTTAATGACTCCTTATTGGATTCAAATGCAGAGTGCAGCCTCGGCAGAATTGGGACTGATAAAGGAAACTACACAAGGAGGCGACTAATTATAATAAAACTATGTTATGTAGAGGCATAACATATCGTTAAATTTCTGGCATCATAACCCAAGCCGACAGCTCGCGTGTTTAGCATGTGTCTGTCGGTACAAGTGGAATCTCTTCCTAAGCGAGAATCAGCGTTTAATGAAAGTTCACCGAGAAGATTCGAACAATCATCCCTAGCCACACACCTAGTTCTTCAATTTTGGAAAAGACTGTCCGTAACTACGACTTGTGTAGTTTTGTATATAAGTCCCATTCTAAAATAAAATTTACAACTGGTCCCCCTGGGTATCGCTCAATGCAAATAAAGCCCAAGTCAGTCTTGTGACACACGCTCCTCCACCCCTTGAAACCGCATGTGGTGCTCTTCGTAGAAAGGGCGGTGTTCCGCCGCTGGGTTGGAAGTGGGTCGCTATCATCGCGTTAATCTGTTCGGTCGAAATTTTGGGAGTACGTGTTGGGCCACGTTTAGACGGACCGGCACCTGAGGAGGCTCAGGGTATCCAAGACCCTTCCGAGATCCTCAAACCACGACTACCTATCCCTTCAATGCGCTTGGCAATACCAGTACTCAATCCCGGCATTCCCAAGAGTACGCAGGAACAGGAGAACGAGGGGATTTGGCCTGAACTGCGCAATGCCGAAGCAGTCCGCATTGCATTTAAGATGAAAGATTGGATAACGCGATACAACCAATTCGACTCCATCATCGTTTCAGCAGATGTCTCCGTGAGCGCGGATTTGTTCTTAGTAGCGCGCATCGTTCAGTCCAATAGTGAAGTCATGAGTCTCGCTTATCGGATCGTGGATGCACGCGGCGTGATGTGGACCGAGGAGAGAATAAAAACTTACCGTGCGGAAATTGGTTGGCACGAACGCTACGGTAAAACAGACAAGGACCCGTTCGACCCGTTGTTCCAGGAAATTGCCGAGGATATCTACCTTGAGCTCGCCAAGAAGAGTGATTCGCATGTTAATCAAATAAAACGTAACGAGTTTGTCGGGCCGCGTTTATCAAGGCGATCAGAGTTAGAGTTAATCACGATCACCAGAGATTTGGCGTTCGCAAAGTATGTGTCGCCCGAGTACCACGACTGCTTAAAGGAGAATGGTAATCGTCTCAAGATTGAGTATATACCGGAACACACATCTGAATCGTGGCTACGCATTGTGTCCGTGATGACTCGTGAAGAGGACTTCGTCGGAGTCATTGAAAAATATTACAAGGAGTTTGTCGCAAAAGTTGAACCAGACTACCGAACTTGGCAACAGGATGCCTTTCCAATAGCTCGCAAACTGCGCAACGAGCAAGACAAGAGAGAAGCACTCACAGAGATTAACAATCTCGGTAGTAGATTGCACACCACAATAAAACCCACAAGAGTCGATGTAAATGGAAAAGTGGTAACTCTCACTGGAAGTGTGCAGTCGCAATTTGCGGCGTGGCGATCTATGATCACCGATATTTACGAAGCTTCAAAGAGTTCGAACGCGGTCAAGGTTCTTTCTGCGGATCCATAGTTCACATTGTTGCCACCTAACGACGTCGAACGGATTCATATGCAGGGGAAACGCGGGATGACTTCTTGATGGCCGAAACTAGGACCTATGCGTAATCCCTCATATCCTGATTGAGGTACGTCATAGAGTCGTAAGAAAATACTGTCTGGTAAGATCGCACGAGTCTGTTTACTGCGTCTCCGAATTCGACGTTCTTAACGAAATCGGCGATTTGGGTTACTGCCATCCCGGCTAAACCGCAAGGATTAATTTGCTGATACGGACTAAGATCCATGTCCACGTTGAAGCAGATTCCGTGATATGATCGACCGTTTCTAATACGCAGACCTAGGGCACCAATCTTCTTATTTTCAACATAGACTCCTGGGTTGCCTTCAAGTCGAGTCGCTGCAATACCGTACTCTAAAAGGGTATGAATCATCACTGCTTCCAAGTTCGACACAAACGTATGGACTGTTTCTTTTACGCGCCGCAGATCTCGCAATAAATAGGCGACGATCTGACCTGGACCGTGATACGTTACCTGACCACCACGATCCGTATAAACAACCGGAATTTCTCGTGGGTCGAGGATGTGCATCCTCTTAGCCGCCTGACCCATTGTGAAGACTGCACGATGTTCTGTGATCCACAATTCATCGGTAGTGGTACTTTGGCGCGAGTCCGTGAACGACTTCATCGCGTCCCAAACTGACACGTAATCGGTAGTGCCTAAATCCCGAACGAGTAGTTCCACGAACAGCTAGCTTTCTGAGTCGTCTTCACCCACAATCGTGGTCGATACGGTGATCGTTTGCGGTCCCTCAACCTCTTCTTCTTTAGGTACAGTCGAGAACCATGACTTGACTCCATTCCACATTTCGGTGAAGAAATTAATTTTCTTCACCTCGTGCATCGCGTGAACATCACTACGAGCAATCTCTTTATCGTCGATGGAAATGATCAGCTCTCCCACGACTGCATCTTTCTTGATGGGAGCGTCAAGGGGTTCTGGTAAATGGATCTGATAACTCGTTCCGTCATCCCCACCAGCTGGAACCAATCGGTATAAGTCTTCTTTGATATGTACTCGAAGACCTTTTCCGGCTCCTTTCTTGACATGCAACAGATCGAATCTATTTTGAGTTCCGGCTACTAGTCGTCGCTCAAAATAGCGAAAACCGTAATTTAGTAGCTTTCTCGTATCGTTGATTCGTTCTTGGTCATTCGATGTGCCCATAACGACGGTGATGAGTCTGAGTCCGTTGCGTTCAGCTGAGGCCACCAAGCAGAATCCTGCCTCTTTTGTGTAACCCGTCTTCACACCATCGACTGTTGGGTCTATCTTCAAGAGTCGATTTCTGTTTGGTTGAGTGATTTCGTTGTAGGTAAACTCGAGCTCTGAGTACATGTTGTAGTGGGAGGGAAATCGCGAAATCAACGCTTGTGCCAACAACGCGTTATCGTAGGCTGTAGATAGGTGCTCTGGATGTGGTAAACCCGTAGCGTTCACAAAGTGAGTGTTATCTAACGCAAGTTCTTTAGCGTAAGAGTTCATGATTTTGGCAAACTCTGTTTCGTCTCCCGCGATATGTTCGGCTAGAGCCACACTTGCATCATTTCCGGATTGAATAATGATTCCACGTAACAAGTCTTCAACGGAAACCTTGGTACCTTCTCGAATGAACATTTCGGATCCCTCCGTTTTCCAAGCGTTGATACTGACTTCAACGAGTTCATCCATTCGTAGACGTTCTGCTTCGATTTCCGCGGCCGCGACATAGTCCGTCATGATTTTGGTGAGGCTCGCAGGGGGGAGTTTCAGATGTGCATTGCCTTCGGCGAGCACCGTCTTTGACTCGGCATCCATCAAGACAAAACTTTTTGCCTCCAGAGTAGGGGGTTCCGGGATGAAAACTTGGCTCCACCCACTCGCAGCCACAAAGACTACTATCGTGAAGGCAAACAACTTAGTCCATGTCATGAAAAGATTCCTCCTGAATCGAAATATTGTTGGTACAAATACTATTGTTAGGGACTTATATACAAAACTACGCAAATCGTAGTTGTGCTACGTGTTGACGCTC
>VYFT01000050.1 GCA_009842245.1 Gammaproteobacteria bacterium
ATCTACACTATTGAAGCGATTCCACTAGAAAACGCACCAGTAGTTTGGGGTAAGGAAGTTCTCAAGCTTCGAGATGACTATGTGCTGTTGGAACACTCGTTCTACGACCAAGATTTGAAATTGGTCAAGTGGATTGAAACACAGGAAATAGCCACGTTCGATGGACGTCCAATCCCTAAGAAGCTTCGAATGAAGAATACTGACAATGACGAAAAGTGGACAGAAGTTGAATACACTCACGCTGAGTTCGATGTTGAACTCGACGACAACAAATTCACATTGTTTTCATTACGGGACTCCAATTGACTCGAACAACTCACTTGATTTAGTGATATCGGTAACCGATCCTTGTTTACATTGACCATCGCTTGGAGAAATCTGTGGAGAAACAAGCGACGTACGATCTTAACCTGTAGCGCGATCGCTTTTGCTACCGTCTTGATCCAACTAGGTATGTCGTTTCAAGCGGGTAGTTATGCTCCGATGATTGAGGGTGCGACCCGCTTCGGTAGCGGTCATCTTCAGATTCAGCATCAAGACTATAAGGACAATCCTAAGTTAGATCGGACAATTCCGACCTCAAAAGAAATCATATCGAAGCTGGCGGGTATCTCAGACATAACTGCGGTCGCTCCAAGATCTGAGAGCTTTGCATTGTTAAATAATCAAGAAAAGAGCTACGGTGCGATGATTATCGGCGTCGATGCAACACAGGAGTCCGAAGTCTCTTACCTTCCAAGAAATATTTCCGCAGGAGAGTACCTGCCAGTTTCCGATTCAGCGTACGCGGGCGCGATCCTCGTTAAAAACCTAGGCTTGCAGTTGGGGGAGGAAATTGTGTTGTTGAGTCATGACAATCTTGGCGGTATTGCTGCAACAGTACCGGTTGTATCCGGTATATTTACCAGTGGTAATGATCAGCTAGACCGCGCGCTACTCCAAATCCCTCTAGAGACGTTTAACGAAGTGTTTCAGTTAGAGCACGACGTACACAAGATCGTGATCATGGTCCGAGATCCTCTAGATCTCGATGCGACCAAGCGAGCGATCGAACGAGTTCTACCGCCATCAACTAGGGTTTACGACTGGCGTGAACTAATGCCCGAAATCAGTCAAAACATTAGATTAGACAAGATTAGTAATGGCATTATTTATGGGACGCTCACCCTCATCGTCGTTTTGTCCATCGCCAATACCTTCGTAATGTCCATTTTTGAACGGACCAGAGAATTTGGAACACTCCGTGCTTTGGGTATGAAGAATTTCGCATTGTTTCGGTTGTTTTTGACTGAGTCGATCGTCCTCTGGTTGCTAGGAGTGTCTATCGGAATTTCCGTGTCAATCTTGGGTAATCTGCCAATGGCGCATTACGGTATAGCACTCAGCTCATTGGGCGTGGATCAACTCGCTGGGCAGTTCTATTTACCCGATCGTTTGTATCCGCATATAGACATAAACGTGTTACTAGTTGCTCCTCTCGCACTTGGAATGGGAATTTGCATCACCTCAATGTTCGCTGCCGCGCGAATGTACCGAATCTCTCTTATACGCGCATTGCGATTTAAAGAATGAAACAAGGTTTGTTTTCGCAATTCACACTAATTTTCCAACTCGGTGTCCGAAATTTGTGGCGGCAGCGTCGGCGAAATACGATCTTACTAGTGTCTGTCATCTGTGCGATCACAGGCGTGGTTGTACTAAATAGCCTGATACGAGGGATGCAAGCTCAGATGGTCGACCAAGTGGTTTACAACCTCAACGGTCATATCACTTTACACGCACCCGACTACAGATCCGATCCCGCCATTACAAGAGGGTTCATCGAAGACTCTGAAGCTTTTACGCGGAAGCTAGAGTCAGTAAAGCTAGCAGGTTGGGCTAGTCGTATCAAAATCCCTGCAGTCGTTATGAGCGAACGCGAGACTCGAGGAGTTCAAATTGTTGCTTTAGATCCCGCACAAGAACACATTTCAATTGTCGCTGATTTACCGGTAGAAGGCACCTTTCTTGCAAGTTCAGAAGACAATCGCATTGTGCTCGGTCGCGCCCTATTGACTCAGCTGCGAACCAAAATCGGGCATCGAATCGTGGTTGTAATGCAAGATATCGATAGCAAATCCATAGAGGTTGGGTTTCAAATCGCAGGTGTCTACGATAGCGACTCCGAGGGAATGGAAAAACATGTCGTTTTTGTCGGCAAGCACACACTACAGCAGTTCCTAGGTTCCGAGTCTATAACGGAACTATCTCTTCGCTTTAACACGCGGTTGATTCCGCCTGATGGTCTCGAGGCAATCTCCAAGGCTTTTCCAAATCTTGAGGTTGTAGATTGGAAAAACATTGATCCAATTCTCGCCTTCATGTACGAATCTGTTAACGCAATGGTCTACATATGGCTTGCGATTGTGTTTACCGCTCTGGTTTTCGGTTTGATGAACACTTTTATAACGGCCGTATTGGAACGAACCCAGGAAATCGGCTTGTGCAAATCCATGGGTATGAAATCCAGTCTTGTGTTATACCAGGTTGTAACAGAATCACTAATCATCATGCTCCTCGGTCTTATTGGGGGCTTACTACTGAGTTGGGGAGTTTTGCAGCTCCTTGGTGATGGTATCGATCTAAGCGCGTTCGCCGCTGGAGTTGAGATGCTTAATTTAGCACCGAAGATCAGACCTGCCGTGGTATGGCAAGACATTAACATCGTGATTGTCGCGACAATTTTCCTAGCACTAGTTGCTAGCTTGTATCCCGCAATACGCGCGGTTCGTTTAGACCCTCTGGTTGCATTGAAAGACTAGACTAAATGACAATCGACATCCTCAGGCTGAGCAATGTATCTCGTGTTTACGGTAAAGACGCTACGCAAGTTCGCGCGCTCACCGATGTATCACTCAGCATTGCCGAGGGAGAGTTTGTCAGTATCGTAGGACCTTCGGGATGTGGTAAGTCAACGATACTAAACATGATGGGGGCTCTGGATCAACCGACTCAGGGCGAGGTTCATTTTGACGGTGACAGTTTGAGCGAAATGAGTCGGGGCGAACTCACTGATTTACGATTGCAAAAATTTGGGTTTGTGTTTCAAGCATTCAATCTCCTTCCAGTTCTTACCGCCGCAGAAAACGTCCAATTTATTCTTCA
Organism: Gammaproteobacteria bacterium; assembly: GCA_009842245.1. Taxonomy (GTDB): domain Bacteria; phylum Pseudomonadota; class Gammaproteobacteria; order Pseudomonadales; family Azotimanducaceae; genus Bin55. The sequence continues at coordinate 3,145 of VYFT01000050.1, forward strand.
GTTGCTCGGATTCGCACGTCGCGAACGACAGTCGCGCACCGAAGCTGTACTAGACGCGCTAGGCCTGGCCGATGTGGCTGATCGACCCGCTACTGAACTATCAGGTGGTCAACAACAGCGTGTCGCAATCGCTCGAGCATTGGTTGGTGAACCCGCTCTACTGTTCGCGGACGAACCCAGTGCAAATCTTGATTCGACATCCACTAGGGAACTGTGTGAGTTATTACGCCAAATTAATTCAGATCGAGGTATAACCGTCATAACCGCGACCCATGATCCTTTGGTTATGAGTTACACTAGCCGAAGCATCCACTTAGAAGACGGTCGGGTTGTAGAGGACAAGTCTAATCTATGATCCGTCGGCTGACACTGTTAGCGGCAATTCTGGTGCTGCTCCCTCTAAGCATCGCTGCAGACAGTAATTTTCGATTGAAATTTAGCACCGAGGCATCGGATATTCCAGTACAAACATCGGACAACGACGATGCGGATCCCAGCACTCAAGGATTGCTGAACTTTCGCTATTTATGGGCGACTTCAAGCGACAATTGGGCTTTTGACTTGCAATTGGTGTCCGAATTAAACTACGTACCGGGACAAGAGCGAAACCCTTGGTTGCATTCAGTGCCTCAATTCGAAAGTCAAAATCGAGCATTCTGGACTCTCACTGAAAGCTCAAACCACTCTCTGATAGCATCAATCGACAGGGCGCAACTCACTTACAAGAGTGACTCGTTCCGAGCGTCCTTTGGTAGATTTCCCAATTCGTGGGGACGGGGTCTCGTGTTTCACCCGCTTGATGTCTTTAATGCATTCGCTCCGACTCTAGTTGATCGAGAATTTAAACGGGGAAACGACTCCCTTCTGATTGAGTACGCATTCAACTCGGGTTCAGAACTACAAGTACTCACGACCGTTCGAAAACGGCTAGTTGAGATCCGGCAACCTAGCACTACTTATGCGCTAAAGTATTTCATACCACTTGGCAACGCGGAACTCGAAACGGTCGGAGCTGTTCACTACGGTGATGAAATTTTCGGTGTGTCTATGGCAATTCCAATCTCAGAGTCTGTCTTGCGCACGGACGTTGTTCATACCTGCTTACATCAGGCAGACTGCCACATTTCGGTTGTTATGAATGTAGACTACACGTTTAGTCTTCTGCAAAGTCCGATTTACATCTTTGGAGAGTATTTTTACAATGGGATCGGGGTTAGCGACTTAAGTCCTGGCTATAGTTCCTTGTCCAAAGCACACACTCGAAGACTTGGTCGCGGTGATCTTTTCTCATTGGGTAGAAATCTCCTAGCATTCGGAGCACATGTCTCCTGGCACCCATTGTGGAATCAAACAGTCACCCTTCTCACTAACACAAACGACAACAGTGCTTTGTTTCAGACCTTTGTTTCATTTACGCCAACCGACCATGCCAACCTAAACTTTGGCTTCCGTTTACCCTTCGGGGACACCAATGAAGAATTTGGTGAACTAGTAGTAGACGACGAGTTGGCAGTCGGCGGCGTAGCTGGTGTTTTTGCAGAATTCATCTATTTCCGGTGAATACTGTGCAACCAATCTCTTATTTATGCAATTTAATTAGGAACAATACTTCATGACTCTTTCCCTCACTATAGGCCGTTTTGCCGGTAAGAAGACCTTTGGAGTCGGCGCGATCTTGCTATTGCTGTTCTTCCAAGTGTGTTGTGTCAGCGCAAATGAAGTTCATGCCAAGAAAGGCGTAGTGTCAACCCGCTCCGAATTAGCGTCTCAAGCCGGAGTCGACGCTATGCAACAAGATGGCAATGCAATCGATGCAATCGTTGCTTCCGCCTTTGCGCTTGCGGTTACCTATCCTTCCGCAGGAAATCTCGGCGGTGGTGGTTTTATAGTCTTCCGTCAGCATGACGGTTCCGCGTGGGCGTTAGACTTCCGAGAGATGGCTCCAGCCGCCTCAACCCGTGACATGTTCCTAGATACGGAAGGAAACTACGATCCGGAAGTCGCTCTTCGAAGTCGCATGGCGAGCGGAGTACCAGGTTCAGTTGCTGGTCTACTACTAGCACACGAACGATTCGGAAAGCTCTCGCGTCAGGAAGTACTCGCCGAAGCTATTCGACTAGCAAAAGAAGGATTCGAACTTCCTGAAGACATTGCTCGACAGATTGCAGGACGCAAGGAAATTTGGCTGCGTTCCGATGGTTCTCGTAATAAGTTTTTAGATGAAGAAGGTGAGGTACTTGAAGCCGGTTCCCTCTTTGTCCAAAAAGACCTAGCTGCTACTCTACAACGCATATCCGAAGAAGGTCGTGATGGGTTTTACAAAGGTGAAACAGCTGAACTCATTGTCGCGGAAATGGCACGCGGCAACGGCTTAATTTCGCTCGAAGATCTCAAAGACTACACACCGAAATGGCGAGAACCAGTAGTTGGAACCTACCGCGAGCATGACGTAATCTCAATGCCGCCGCCCTCATCCGGCGGGATAATCCTCATTCAAATGCTGAACATGCTAGAACCGCACGATTTGAAGGCAAGCGGATTCGGTACCGCGTCAACGCTACATCTCATGGCTGAAGTGGAGCGTCGTGCGTATGCAGATCGAGCAGAGTATCTCGGCGACACGGACTTCTTCCCGGTTCCAATAGAGACGTTGACGAGCAAGAAGTACTCGCTGTCTAGATTTGAAGACTTCGACAAAGACGGTGCGACGTCATCCGACAACATCACCGCTGGTAAGATTCCGGTAGAGAGTGAGGAAACTACGCATCTGTCCGCTATCGATAGCGAGGGTAACGCCGTAGCACTGACCACAACCCTAAACTCCGGTTATGGTAACGGATACGTTGTTCAAGGAGCAGGGTTCTTGTTGAATAACGAGATGGACGACTTTTCAGCAAAACCGGGCGTTCCGAATCAATTCGGCTTAGTAGGCGGCGAAGCAAATGCCATAGAACCGAAAAAACGTATGTTGAGTTCGATGACTCCAACCATCCTCGTGCATGAGGACGGTCGCATTCTAGTAACAGGATCCCCTGGCGGCTCCACCATAATCACAACAGTTCTTCAAATTATCGTGAATCTCGTTGACCATGAAATGTCGCTCGCCGAAGCAGTTGGAAGTCCAAGATTCCACCACCAATGGCTACCTGATCAGATCACAGTCGAACGAGACAGATTCGACTACGAGACTCTGAACGAACTCACCAAACTCGGGCACAAAGTTGCAACACGCTCCTCGATCGGCGACGCAAATTCTGCATTAGCAACGGAATCCGTGGTGATCGGTGTGTCCGACCCGAGAAACAAGGGTGCAGCGGTTGGCTTAGATTGAGCCTAATTTTTAGCCTTTGGTCGCAAGTCCGGCAAACATATTCACCAGCACGGTAACTAAGATGAGGATGCAAGCCATTCTTAAAATGTGTGTCCGTACGGTGTGCCACTCATCGCTCTCTCTTCCAACCTCTTTGGATCAACAGTCCAGTGTATCTAAACAGTTTCAATAGCCAGCACACTCTTCGAGTCAAAGACAAAGAGTACATTTATTACGACCTTAATCGCGCTAGTGAGAATGGTGCTGGCGATACTTCACGGCTTCCGGTTTCACTGAAGGTGCTACTAGAAAATCTTCTTCGCCATGAGGATAGTAAGACTGTCACCGTTGAAGATATCCAGCACTTAGCTAATTGGAGTAACGAACATCTAGAAGACCAAGAAATAGCTTACCGTCCAGCCCGCGTTCTCATGCAAGATTTCACCGGAGTGCCAGCGGTAGCAGACTTGGCCGCGATGCGAGATGCGGTTGTTCGGGCCGGCAAAGACCCGCAAGTCATCAATCCACTAACTCCCGTCGATCTTGTCATCGATCACTCGGTGATGGTAGATCACTTCGGATCTGATGATGCGTTTGACGCGAATGTCGCGCTAGAGATCACAAGGAACTCGGAACGATATCGATTCTTGAAATGGGGACAAAACGCGTTTTCCAACTTTAACGTTGTTCCTCCCGGTACCGGAATCTGTCATCAAGTAAATCTTGAGTACCTAGCTCGCGTCGTTTGGACCAATACGTCTACGAACGGGACCGTCGCTTATCCCGATACGCTGGTCGGCACCGACAGCCATACCACGATGATTAATGCGCTAGGAGTTCTAGGCTGGGGCGTTGGCGGAATCGAAGCTGAAGCCGCTATGTTAGGCCATCCGATATCCATGCTAATTCCAAAAGTTGTTGGCGTACACCTTACGGGGACTTTACGCGATGGAGTCACTGCGACCGACCTCGTGCTCGTAATCGTAGAACGACTAAGGCAACACGGTGTGGTCGGATGTTTTGTCGAGTTTTACGGTGCGGCTTTGGACACTTTGTCGCTAGCCGACCGTGCGACCATTGCTAATATGGCACCCGAGTACGGAGCAACATGCGGGTTCTTTCCAATCGACGCGGAAACACTAACGTATCTCCGGTTGAGTTCTCGATCAGAGAGTGCGGTTGCACTTGTGGAAGAGTATGCAAAACAACAAGGATTGTGGCGCGACGACGACGCGCCGCCAAATTTCTCTGAAGTGATCGAACTCGATATCGCGACGATTGAGCCATCCGTTGCGGGACCAAAACGACCACAAGATCGAGTCCCACTCGATCGCATTGGTTCTGCATTTGAGCTGGCTGCGTCCCAGTATGGAGTGGGAGAACAAGACCTTTCTCAAAGTACGGCGATTACCGGTGAAGACTACACACTCACACATGGTGACGTCGTAATTGCTGCAATTACATCCTGTACGAACACGTCCAATCCAGCGGTTATGCTCGCGGCAGGGTTGATCGCACAGAAAGCTCTTGAACGGGGACTCTCGGTAAAACCTTGGGTGAAGACTTCCCTAGCGCCTGGGTCAAAAGTAGTATCCGAATATCTAGAACACACCAACTTACAAGACGCCCTCGATCAGATCGGTTTTAACTTAGTGGGTTATGGTTGCACCACGTGCATCGGGAATTCCGGTCCTCTTCCCGAGCCAATTTCTACCGCGATTTCGGGAGGAAATTTAGTCGTCGCCGCGGTGCTCTCCGGTAACCGAAACTTCGAGGGCCGAATACATCAAGAAGTCAAGACAAACTGGCTGGCGTCGCCGCCGTTAGTTGTGGCTTTTGCTCTTGCGGGTACGACAAAAATCAACTTCAACACGATGCCGATCGCACAGGACAGTAATGGCAACGATGTCTTTCTAAGGGATTTGTGGCCGACAACCGACGAATTGCACAGTCAACTGCAGAAGGTGTCAGCTGAGATGTTCGCGCGGCAGTATGCTGACGTCTTCACCGGTCCCCCCGAATGGCGATCCATGGAAGCTGCGCAAACGGCGACTTACGATTGGGCTAACTCGACATACGTTAAACAACCTCCGTTTTTCTCGACGAATGAGAGCGCGAAGAACGCCGTCGAATTTGATGATGCAAATATTCTGGTGTTGCTAGGAGACTCGGTGACTACCGATCACATCTCGCCAGCTGGCGCAATCCAAGCGGCGAGCCCAGCTGGAGAGTATCTACAACATCACGATGTTGCGGTTAAGGACTTCAATTCATATGGCTCACGACGAGGAAACCATGAAGTCATGATGCGCGGAACGTTTGCAAACATACGCATCCGCAATGAAATGGTTCCTGGGACCGAAGGTGGCTTTACCCACCATATCCCTTCAGCAGAGCAAGTTTCCATATATGAAGCGTCTCAACGATATGCGAAGACAAACACGCCGCTTGTAGTAGTGGCTGGAAAGGAATACGGTACTGGGTCAAGCCGAGACTGGGCTGCCAAGGGTACGAAACTAATCGGCGTTGTCGCTGTCATAGCAGAGTCTTTCGAGCGCATCCATCGCTCCAATCTGGTTGGCATGGGGGTACTTCCGCTGGAATTCCCCGCGGGTGTTTCCAGAAAAACACTTAGTCTCACAGGCAGAGAGCAGTTGAGTCTACGGTTCCCCGATGGTACGAGCTCTCTGCAGCTTAAGCAAGATTTGTGTTTGACCATCTCGTACAAAGATGGAAGTAGTCAGACGATTGAAGTTCGAGCTCGTATTGACACACCGAATGAAATCGAGTACTTTCGTGCTGGTGGCATCCTGCAATACGTGCTTGAAAATCTACTCGACAACAATTAAGCGAGTTCTTACACACTAAAGTTCTATAGCATGTCCTTCGAACATCAAGGCGAGTTTCAATCCGATGACGAACAACTCTATCGAGTTCGTCATAGCTTAGCACATGTGCTCGCGCAAGCCGTACTTCAACTACGACCGGGTTCAACGCTTGGATTCGGTCCACCGATCAAAGATGGGTTTTACTACGATTTCGCGCTAAGTGAGCCGATTACTGATGCTGACTTTCCAGAAATCGAACGGCTCATGAAAAAAATTCTCAAGAGCGGGCAACGTTTTTACCAAGAAAACCTAGCGAAGAAAGATGCGTTTGCACGCCTTGCGGAGATGGGTGAACCCTATAAACAGGAGTACGCCGAAGAACTCTGTGACAAACACGACTTAGATTCGCTGTCGTTTTATCGGAACGGCTCATTTGTCGACATGTGCGAAGGTCCCCATGTCGACACAACCAAAGAAATCCCTCGAGATTCGTTCAAATTGAGAAGTGTCGCTGGTGCATACTGGCGTGGCGACTCGCACAATCAAATGCTTACTCGAATTTATGCGTGGGCGTTTCTTAGTAAAGAAGAGCTAGACAGCTACGTTCAAGCATATGAACTAGCCCAAGAACGAGATCACAAGAAGCTAGGTAAGCAACTTGGTATATACACCATCGATAACGACATTGGCCGTGGATTGCCCCTGTGGCTCCCCAATGGGACGATTATTCGCGATGAACTAGAAAAGCTAGCATTCGAACTCGAATTTCAAGCTGGATATCAACGAGTTTCGACCCCACACATAGCAAAACAAGATTTGTTTTTCCAAACTGGACACTTACCTTACTACGCAGAAGACATGTATCCGCCAATGGAACTTGTAGAGCAGACCGAACATGGGGAAAAAGTTAAGGAAGCATATGTGCTCAAGCCGATGAACTGTCCCCACCATCACAAAATTTTTGACGCTGAGCCACGTAGTTATCGAGAGCTACCTCTGCGATTAGCAGAGTACAGTCATGTCTATAGATTTGAAGAGTCTGGCGCGGTCGGAGGGCTGGTTCGAGTACGCGGAATGTGCATGAATGATGCCCACATCTATTGCACCGAAGAACAAATTAAAAGTGAGTTTCGAAATGTCATGGAGCTCTACGCCGAAGCATATCGAATTCTCGGGTTAGAGTCCTACTACCTCCGTTTGTCTAAATCCGATCCGGAAGACCCTAAGCGAAAACAGAAGTATGTTGACAATCCAAGTGCTTGGACCAAGTCTGAAGCAATCATCGAAGAATTATTGAACGAGATGGAAGTGGATTTCGTTATTGGTGTAGGTGAAGCCGCGTTTTATGGTCCGAAGATTGACGTTCAATTTCCGACTGTTACTGGACGAGACGAGTCTGTTAGTACCGTACAGCTAGATTTCGCGGTTCCTGCTCGATTGGGTTTATCCTACGTCGGTAGCGACGGCCTCGACCACGTTCCTTACTGCATACATCGAGCACCATTGTCCACGCATGAACGGATTGTTGCTTATCTCATCGAGCACTATGGCGGCGCTTTCCCAACTTGGCTATCGCCAATTCAGGTGAAAGTAATTACCGTGTCCGATCAATTTCACGACTACGGACGCAAAATAGTGTCGGCGCTACGAGCTCTGTTTATACGAGCTGAACTCGCAGAAGAGTCCGATACGGTGTCGAAGAAAGTCAGAGCAGCTACCGTAAACAAGATACCAAACGTTCTAATCGTGGGAAGTCAAGAAGAGCAAGACCAGACAGTGACACTTCGACGATACGGAATACGAGAACAAATGACGTTACCATTCCAACAGTTCCAAGAATCAATTCAACAAACAATTAACCAACGCGCTCACGAGTTTTCCGTCCTCGAGAAATAACACTACGAGTTGACTTTGGGTCTATGGTTTGTCTTCGTGACGAGCTAATCGCTATCTGTTCAGTCGGATCTAAATTCACATAGATACCTGTGTGTACCTTCTTGCTTCTGGAAGTTGCTCCGGAGAGTCTTCATAAAATAGAGTTTCAGATGAAATACGGGACCAAAACTATGTTGAACTGTATCTTTGACATGGGTCGAAAAAGTAAGAATTCGGTCTGTCTAATAGCTTTCATCGGTAGTTTGACTCTAGGCGCACCAACCATTGCTCAGTCCACCGAAGACGACGAACTGGAAGAGGTAGTGGTGGTGGGCTCTGTGATTCGAGGGACACCGATTGACGCTTCTCATGCGGTCACAATAGTGGACCGATCCACATACGAAAATCAAGGCTCGCCACTAGTGGTCGACCTCTTAAAAAACTTAGGAGGCAGCAACGGTGTCACCGGGGAACGATCAGGTTGGTATAACTCAAGCTTACCCGGTGCAGTTCCCGAGTCCGTTTCTAATGTAAACCTACGAGGTCTTGGAGCGTCCCGAACCCTTGTCTTATTCAACGGTAAACGCCAAACCTATCTTCCAGCACGACTTGTCGGAGGTCGGTTCGTCGATCTAAGCGTGCTGCCCAGCGTAGCAATTGAACGCATTGAAGTCCTTAAAGAAGGGGCAAGTGCGATTTACGGTTCGGACGCTATCGGAGGTATTGCGAACTTTGTTACGCGCCGATCCTTCAGTGGGTTTGAGACATCGGTTTCTCTAGACAGTTTCGACAGCGCAAACGACATGGTCGTGAACGCGATTTATGGCGGCTCGATTGGTGATATGGGGGACTTCGCAATATCGTTTGAACATGAACGACGCGCCGAGTTAGAAGCTGAAGATCGGGATTGGGCACTCATACCGTTAGTCGATCCGTGGCGCGCGGCGTGGTCGAGTGTGGGTAGTCCTGGATATTTCTGGTTCCCGACTGGAATTGATACTGCTACAACACCGCGAGCTGAAGTAATAACAGCGTTGCGAGAGGTGCAGTGGAGCGGTAAAGTCGATCCATACTGCAATGAACTCAATGGGTATCCGGAACATCCCGCAGTTGATCCTTTCTATTGCATTTTTAACTACCAACCATTCGATAACATCATCGAGGAATTGCAATTCTCAAAAGTTTTTGCGGAATTGAATGGGGATTGGGGTGAAACATCGAGCTATCACTTAGAAGCACTATGGGCACATTCGGTAATGCCCAAGTGGCAAACTCAACCGTCGCACCCACCATTTCCTCTACTGCATCGAGGTGTGTTAGAAATTGGACCAAACCATCCCAACCGAATGGCGTTCTGTGCCGACGAAGATTACAGTGCAACCTTTCGTCAAGAATGTCAGAGCGGTGAAAACTGGTATTTCCGAGGAAGACCATTTGGCAATGGGTATGTCGCACGTACGGCAGAACGCGTCTCTACGACGTGGCGATTCGCGGGAGCCGTCGACGGCAGTCTTGAAATACCTGAGGGTAAAACGACGTTTTTTGAGTTGGCATTCGCAGTGTCGGGGTCGCAAGGAAATGTACCCATTCCCGCCATACTCACAGAACGTTTGTTCCTAGCTTTTCGCGGCTATGGGGGACCGAACTGCGGTGTGGGAGTTGTTGCAGATACATCATTAGGACCGGGTATGCGAGTCGCCGACACAAATAAAGCCCCAGGTACCGACGGGTGTTTATATTTGAATCCTTTTAGTAGCGCAATGTCGCACTCTGCATTACCTGGCGCAGAGTTTTATGATCAGCAGAATCCTGTTTATGATCCCTCGCAAGCCAATGCACCGGAACTGATTGATTGGATGAATAGTGTCTCAGACATCGACAATAGCACCTCACTTCTGGTATTAGACGCAACGATAAGTGGTGACTTGATCTCCGATAAGCTTAGTTATGCAACCGGGTATCAATTCAGATCTTTCACGGCGGAAGGTGAACCAAATGAACATGGGAACTTAAGTTTAAACCCGTGTCCGGTATTGCGGGACCAGTCATGCCTAACCGGAAATTTTGGAGCGTTCACTTTCATTAACGCATACAACCCCTACGATAGTGAACAACAGGTCCATCGCGTATTCGGAGAGTTTGCGTACGTATTGAGTGATCAGATAAACGCACAAATTGCCTTGAACTTTGAACAATACGATGAAGCAAGTAGCCTCGACCCCAAGATTGCTGTTCGCTGGGAAATCAATGACACGCTGACACTTCGCTCGACCCTACAAACGACGTTTCGGACTCCATCCGTGGACGACTTGCTTGAAGGTGTACCTCTGACGGTTACAAATTATGTTAGCCAAGTAGGAGCTTGGATCCCTGTGGATCTCTATGGAGATGAATCACTAGATCCGGAGCGCGCAAGCACTTTTAATGTAGGCGTGATCGCGTCCTTAGCAAATGGGGTGAATGTAACCCTTGACTATTGGTCTTACGATTTTCAAGATGTGATCGGGAGTATTCCCCACGACGATGTGGATGAACTCTACGCAGACCCGAGTACTAGAAGCCATGTGCAACAATTTATTTATTGTGCCAGTGGGCGATCCGATACGCTCGACGACCCTTGCGACGCTAGGTCCATAACGAGAGTTGAAGTTCCCTTAGTGAACTGGCCAGGTGTAGAAACTTCCGGATTCGATTGGCATGTCAGTGCGGGATTTCCATTTCTCGTCGGTGTGATGCAAGCTGGATTCAGTGGTACGTACACTTTGAACTACGAACTGAAACCGCTGCACTTCGCTGACCAGATTATTCGACCAGGAGTAGATGCTGCAGGAAAGCTGAATTTTGGTAATCCACTGCTTGTTCCGATTCCACAGTGGAAATCTCAAGCATACGTGACGCTTTCCTTTTGGAACAAAACAACGGTAACTACGTACGTCAACCACATATCCTCTTACTCCGATGATGCATCTCACGATGGATACGGCGGGGTACCAGTAAGCAATTTCGAAATTGAAGGGTTTACTACTCTAGACGTCACCGCTCAGAGGTTTTTAGAGCCACTAGGGATAAATATCGCGTTTTCGATTTTGAATTTGACCGATGAAGCTCCACCGTTCGCGAATGTGGAATTTGCATATGACGGGATGACTCACAATCCGAAAGGTCGTCGAATAAAGCTCTCGCTGAGCTATCGACACTGAGCATTTCGAATCGGATGCTTTGACAGCTCTTCCATATGCGAGACTACGGCATATTTAAGACTAAGACGTTAAGCTTCCAACTATACGAAGAGCGCGAAATGATCGAGAGATCGCGCGAGTTTTTGCACGAACTCTCTAGTCGTCGCACCGTCCGAGACTTCGAACGACGTAGCGTACCGGACGAAGTTATAGAAAACGCTCTTAAGACCGCAGTCAGCGCACCTAGTGGTGCTAATCGCCAACCGTGGAGATTCGTCGTCGTTCGAGATCAGGAAACCAAACAAAAAATTCGTGAGGGCGCGGAAGCTGAGGAACGCGAGTTCTACACAAACCGGGCAACAGCCGAGTGGTTAGAAGCTTTAGCACCTTTAGGCACCGATGAAAACAAGCCTTTTCTCACTGAAGCGCCCGTGTTGATCGTCGTGTTCTTGGAGAGATTTGGGATGGATGACCAAGGAAATAAGGTTAAGAACTACTACATGCCGGAGTCTGTAGGACTGGCCAGCGGTTTCCTGATCGCGGCACTACACCATGCGGGACTCGCGACACTAACGCACACACCGAGTCCCATGGGTTTTCTCAACGAGATTCTAGATCGTCCTTCGAGAGAGAAACCGTTCCTTTTACTCGTTGTCGGCTATCCTAAACCGAATGCTCAAGTGCCGGACATTTCCCGTTTGCCTAGCACGACTACCATCATCGACTGGCTTGGGTGATAACTCTAAAGTCCGGTAGTTTCCGCGTCCGCCGAGGCCGTAACTTCTTCCGCCAAATTGTGCAAATCGCTGACGATTTTTGCCGATTCAATTAACAATGGGTCAGGATTTTTCTCTTCTTCCTTTTCGATTTTTTTTAACACATCTCTCAATTCGTCTAAAGTCTCGACCGGATCTAGTCCTTTTGCAATAAATCGAGTGTTATGAGTGTCTAATCGCCAGCTGATATACTCGTCTCGTTCGTCTCTTCGCTGATCAATATTAAGCGATAGACTATCTCTATCGAAATCTCGTTTCAAACGCGCTTCTAATTTATCGTAAAAGATAAAGTCTGGATTTTCCTCTATTCGATCCTTATGCAGCTTGGTAAGGCGCGCTAACAACGAGTCGATCAAATCATTTCGCCGGTACGATAGCTCGTCGACGAAGTCGTACACCAACGCCTCTGCGGAATTAGTCTCACCAACATTTCGAGGATGAATGAGTTCTGGAAACTCAATGTCTGGTACTACACCCCGGTGTTGCGTGCTCAGACCAGAGATGCGATAAAACTTCGACTGAGTTATTTTTAAGGTACCGTGTGACAGTGGCCGTAATTGCTGTACGGTTCCCTTGCCAAAGGTTCGATTACCAAGGATGATTCCGCGGCCATAATCTTGAATTGCACCCGCGAAAATCTCCGATGCAGATGCTGATCGACGATCAACGAGCACGGCTAACGGTCCGTCCCATGCAGTTGAATTGTCTCGGTCTCGTAGTCTCTGAATCCGACCACCAACTGTTTTCACCTGCACTGTAGTCCCATTTGGAATAAACAACCCTGTTAAAGTGTTCGCTTCTATGAGGGACCCTCCGCCGTTGCGGCGAAGATCAATAATCAACCCATCTATGCCTTCTCTCTTTAACTCTTCGATTAGACGTTCGACATCCTTAGTCGCACTTCGTGCATTCGGATCATTACGTGCTTGAGCATCAAAATCCACGTACATTGAAGGCAAGTCAATAACTCCAATTTTTCGAACCTCACCCGTAATTGGATCCGGGTCGAGTACTACGATTTTCTTATGTGCGGCATCCGACTCTATCTTGCACTCATCTCGAACGATCTCAACCCACTTTTTAGTGCTACCGGACTCTTCGGAGCTTAAAAGTTCCAAGAATACGGACGTACCTTTCTCGCCCCGAATTAACTGTACTACTTCATCAAGCCGTTGGCCAACTACATCGATTATCGGCGCATCTTTGCGTTGTCCTACTCCGACGATTCGATCTCCCTTTTCAATACCTCCATGTCGATCCGCGGGACATCCGTCTATCAACTCCATCACCTCAATGTACGGATCGTCTATGCTCTGTGCAAGTTGGGCACCTATTCCGTGCAGAGACAAACGCATTTGAATGTCAAAATTCTCCTTGTCTCTTTGATTCATATATTCGGTGTGAGGATCGTAATACGTTGAAAACGAGTTCATGTACATTGAGAATGCGTCTTCGGAACTAGTTTGCACTTCCCTGTTGAGAATTTGCGAATATCTTTTCGTCAACAATTCGATCGGATCGACTTCGGGTTCGCCAAGTTTCGATCTAATGATCTCATCGACTAAGATCTGTTCCCATAGTCTGTTCGCTTGAGATTTGTTCGCTAACCAGGTCTTCTGTTCCCCTCGCTTTAAGAACAAGGTGTCCTCGGTCTCTAAATCGAACGAGTCGATTCCTCTTTTCAATCGCTTTAAAACCCAGTGGAACCGATCAAATTGGCGTTCTTGAACTCGGTTAAACATGTCAAACGCGACATCTAATTTTCCGCTCTTCAAATAGTCATCAAATAACTCTTGGTTTGGTTCGAAATCCGCTATATCTGACTCCAGGAAAAATCTCTTGCTAGGATCGAGTCGATCCAAGTACCGTTCGAACAAGACTTTGGACACCTCATCGTTCAGAGGTTTCTGACGAGAGAAGTGATTAAGTTTGACAAGGTCTACGATCTGTGTCGTCAGCTTCTTATGAGGCGATAGTGCCTCCAACGGATCGGGGGAGGTGTAAATGTCATTCTGTACGAAGTCTGCAGCAACAGAGTGTGTTACACTTTGAGTCCCGGTTATTCCGAAAATAACCAGCGGAACCAAGCTTAATGACGCGAGAATTTTTTTATCCATTTCGATTCCTTAAATTTGTTGCAGGCAAGAACTGTTTGATTTTATGCCAGTTAGCGTAGGTTTACGGTGATGTTCAAAAGAACGCTCACATGCTCTAAGAGAGATGAGTCTGGTGACACAATCGTTACTCTAGGTAAATGAAAAAGCGGCGCAAACGCGGGAGCCAATAACCATCTACATTGAACGAAAATGATATTGTATGTGCGCGCCCAATGACTAGATCGCGTTCGATAGCCCCTATCGACCTTGAGTCTCGACTGTCGTCTCGATTGTCTCCCATCATAAAGTACTCGTCTTTGGCTAGCGTATATGGTCCAAAGTCAGCGATTCGAGATCTACGACCCCGGTGCCACTGAATCACGCGACTATCGTCAAAAATTTCTTCTCTCACATAAACGACGCGCGCACTTTTCGTCAAGTGTAGTCTCTCGATTTCTTCGTCGTCTAACACTGTGTAGACGGCCGGTACATCGTTAACAAAAAGGCGATTATTGTGGAGTTCGATCTTATCACCACCAACTCCAATGACACGTTTAATGAGAAGAGTCCGTTGGTCTTCCGGACTAGGAAAGGTCACGATGTCTCCTCGTTCGGGATGCGACCATCGGTTGATGCGACTCAACGTAAACGGCCATCGGATGTCGTACGCGATCTTATCGACTACAACTCGGTCTCCAGCGATGATTCCGGGGTTCATACTCCCAGAAGGAACGTGATTCCAATCAGCAATTGCAGAACGGAACAACAACATTAGCGCGACAAATACGAAGAATCCGCGCCACTCGCGCCAGAAATTAAGGAGTGCTCTCCCCCATCGAATGTTCTGCACCCGGGATCTTAGATCGGATCTAGGTTCCTGATTGTCTTTTTGTGTCATTTTGGATGGGGCACTATTTGAGGACGGCTAGGCTAGCATAAGAACTATTCAATGCTTAAATTGTAAATTCAATACTTTAGATACTTCGAAAGCACACTTAGTTCTACGAGTTTTGTGCTCGAAATTTCTCAAGCTGTTCGACAGTCGGTTCGGTCTGATACTTTGATTTCCATTCGTCGTAGGCCATTCCATAGATCAACGCTCTGGCATCCTCGTACTCGATGGATTCTCCTGCTTCTGCACTGTCAGATACGTACCACTTCGAAAGGCAGTTGCGGCAAAAGCCTGCTAAGTTCATCAACTCGATGTTCTGTACGTCAGACCGAGATCGCAAATGTGAGACAAGTTTGCGAAATACAGCAGCTTCGATACGGTCTCGAGAAGTGCTTCGATGTTCCATAGTTAATTGTCCAACTAGAGATTAAGGGCGGTGATCACGAAGAAACACAAACGAATCCCGCGTTGACCGCTCGTGCGAATAGTAGTAGCCTTCGGCGTTAAAGTCTCGTAGTCGCGACGGATTGTCCAATCGACTCAGTACGACAAAACGAGCCAACAGACCTCGAGCGCGCTTTCCGTAGTAACTCATAAAGCGATAGTCATCGCGGTGTCTTTGTAAAAACTTACAGTGTACTACCCGATAGTTGATCTTTCTAACTAAATCATCGCTCATATATTCGTTAGACGCAGCATTTACAAGAACCGCTGATTTGTGATTAGCTAATTCTGAATTCAAAGCAGTAGCGATTTCATCGTTCCAATAGGCGTACAAATCGCTGCCCTGTTTATTGAGGAGAGTGCTGCCCATCTCTAATCGATATGGTTGAATTGCATCCAGCGGTCGCAGCACACCATAGAGACCGGATAGTATTCGGAGCCTGCGTTGTGCAGCCGTGAGATCTCGTTCTCCGAACGACTCTGCACCCAATCCCAAATAGACGTCACCGCGAAACGAAAGGATTGCAGGCCGCCGTTTGCCGTTCACTGTGGTCCAATTCTGATAGCGTTCATAGTTCAAACCCGCTAAATCGTCGCTGATATCCATCATTTCCGCTAAATTTCTCGCACTGAGTTTTTGTAATTGCGTAATGAGCTCCGATGTACGTTCGTGAAACGTGGGTTCGGTTTGTTTGCGCGTGGTCAGTGCTTTCTCAAAATCTAAATTTTTTGAAGGTGATAACACCGTCAACATAAAATTGCACCCATAAGTTTGGTTTGATACCCCATACAGTGTACACATTGGACGCAAAGTCCGTGGATTCCACAAACTTTTTGTAGGCTGCTTTAACAGTAGCGTATCTCGAACTACTTCTCGGTAAACAGTACGAATTTAGCGCGCAATATCATTACAGACTAGCAACGTACATGGACAAGTAAATTCGTGGAATCTAGAGGTAAGACATGGGTAGGACGAGTCCGGAGCCGGAACGAGGATGTGTTTAGTATTCGACCAGAATTCGGGTTTCTCGCAGTTGCGGACGGAATGGGTGGGACTAGCGCGGGCCATGTCGCCGCGCGCATCGCGATTGACGAGGTCTCAAGTACACTGTCGAGCATCAACACAGATCGAGCCTTACAACCAGACGACTTAATCGAAGCAGTCGTTCAGGCCAACGCAATGGTCTTTGAGCGAGGACAGACCTACTCCGACTTCGCCGGTATGGGTACCACGATCGTATACTGTATAGTAGATGACCTAGTAGCGACTTTTTGTCATGTTGGTGATTCGCGCGGGTACCTGTTCCGAAAAAAAGAATTGAGGCAAGTCACAAAAGATCATTCGTTAGTGCAAGAAAAAGTAGATCGTGGCGAAATGAGCTCAGAAGAGGCTCGCGTCGCACCAATGCGAAACTTGGTCACACGGTCCGTGGGTCCGCAACAAACCGTCGTGCCCGAGATCACGAATGCTGAAATTCAACCGGGTGACTGTCTGATGCTCTGTAGCGATGGGATCTCAGACTTCGTCCCACACACCGAGATACAAGAGGTTATGGATGCACACTCACATAACCTGAGATTTCTAGCATCAATGCTCGTCGAAACAGCCGACAAACATGGTAGCACTGACAACATTACTACCGTTGTGGCGAAGATATGAAAACGTCTGTACAAGAAGTGTTGGAAAAGAAGTTGGCGGTCTGCGATCCTTCGCATTTGGAAGTCGTCAATGAGAGTGGCAACCACAACGTTCCAAAGGGGTCCGAAACTCACTTCAAAGTTGTCATGATCAGTGACAAATTTGAAGGACTTCGACTCATCCAGCGTCATCGCCTGATAAACGAGATATTGCAAGAAGAGCTCAATGGTCCGATTCATGCACTCTCGTTACATCTCTACACCAGCGACGACTGGGAGAAACGGTTTGGATCCGTACCGCAGTCTCCACCTTGCCGCGGCGGCGAAAAGGCTACCTAGTCACTTTTCAACACTTGAGCCGTATGTATATTGCGTCGTTCTATCACTTTAAGAAAATCGAGGAACTCGAGCCCGCACGCGAGTTTGTCGAACACCTTTGTTCCGAATCTGGTGCTTTAGGTACCGTCATCCTTGCAAGCGAGGGCATAAATGCCGCGCTCGCTCACCCCAACGCGAGAGTTTTGGAATCACTCGTTGATCGAATTCAAAACTTCCTTACATTCTCTGAGTTAAAAACAACAACATCTCACGCAGGCACAGACTCGCTCCCGTTTGACAAGTTACAGGTACGAGTTCGACGCGAAATTGTTACCTACGGATTGCCCTTCGACTTTACACTTCCAGCACTCCCTAAAGCGAATCCTATGGAATGGAAAGACCTCATTCTGGACGATGACACCGTGGTGTTAGATGTCCGAAATCGCTACGAACACCGTATTGGTCGATTTCGAAACTCGATCCAACCAAACACAAACAACTTTCGTGAATTCAAAGACTATCTCAATCAGCAAACTGAGATTGACAAGGACCAAAACGTTGCAATCTATTGCACCGGTGGCATACGTTGTGAAAAAGCCGCACAATCTATGTTTAAACACGGTTTCAAATCCGTAATTCAACTCGATCGCGGCATCTTGGGTTATCTCCAGGAAACAAAGGACAGCTCAGTGTGGGAGGGTGAGTGCTTTGTTTTTGACCAGCGGGTCGCTGTTGATGAAACTCTAGCTGAAGGGACTGCAGAGTTCTGCTTAGCTTGTGGTGATCCAATCGCTCCAGAAGAGAAATCTAGTCCCCTCTTTGAATACGGCATTAGTTGTTCTACATGTCGCGAAGCACTCACACCCGCTGATCGTGCTAGACGTGCAGAACGCGTACGTCAACTTAATCTCGGACAGCAGCGTGCCGCTTAACAACTTGACCTAACCGACTTCTCGATGTATGGCTTTCAAAACTAAGGGACCGCTGTGACCGAGAGAATGTCTCAACACGCGATGCTTGTAAACGGGCGAAAAGCACAACACAGTACAGAGCATACCACTTTAGAACTCAACAAGACGAAGAAGAAGCTACGACGTCTCGTAGGCCAAGCAATTGCTGACTACAACATGATTGAAGCGGGAGATCGAGTCATGGTTTGTCTATCGGGCGGTAAAGACTCATACACTCTACTCGAGACTCTAATGTCGTTGCAACACAATGCGCCGGTCGAGTTCAGTTTGGTGGCTGTCAATGTTGACCAAAAGCAACCAAACTTCCCCACCGACGTCATTCCTACATTTTGTGAGACCCGCGACGTTGAATGTGTGGTAGTCCAAGAAGACACTTACTCTATAGTTACCAAGGTGACTCCACAGGGGAAAATTTTCTGTCCCATTTGTTCGCGTCTGCGCCGCGGCATCTTGTACTCAACTGCAAAAAAGATCAAAGCAACAAAAATCGCACTTGGTCACCACCTAGACGACGTTGTTGAAACTCTCTTTCTGAACATGTTTTTTGGTGGTACCATGAAATCCATGCCGCCGTATCTAATATCCGATGACGGAGTTCACCATGTGATTCGTCCGTTGTACTACGTGCGGGAAAAGCTCGTCGCCCGGTATTCGAGAATGTGTGAGCACCCCATAATTCCATGCGATCTCTGCGGTTCGCAGGAGCAACTTCAACGGCAACAGATCAAGTTTCTGCTCCAAGAGTGGGACCGGTCGCATCCGGGTCGAGTAGAAAACATTGCGCGCGCCGTCAGAAATGTGAAACTCTCTCATCTTGGAGATCGACAATTGTTCGAATACGGGAAAAGCAACTCCAATCAAACGCGAAGACTTTTCGACGTACACGAGGACGTATTTACTTAGTATGACGGATTTCGTGATCGTACCGTTCTCTAGGTTGTCGATTCAAGCTCGCACTGAGTTGATTGATGAGTTCATTACTCGTGATAGTTGTGTTTGGGATGGTACGCTGGATGAAAAACGAGAACAAATCCTGCGGGCACTAAGGACGAAACGAGCGGTGATCACATATGACACGAAAAGTAAAACCACCGACATTCGACCCACCGAACAATTACAGGGGGTATCCCAAAATCACGATTGAACCAAATCGTCTACAGTCGTGAGTAGTACCCATTTGACAGTGACCGATCTGCATTGTCAGCCCGGTTCTCAAGAACTCTTCAATGGACTGTGCCTATCCATAGTAGCTGGTGAAGTGTGTGAATTACGCGGACCGAATGGTTGTGGTAAGTCAACTCTCCTTCGAATTATGGCAGGATTACAGCAACCAGACAATGGCAAAATTACTCGATTTATTGAGCCACTCGGATATTTAGGGCACAAGTTTGGTGTCTCCAGTATTCTGACCGTACGTGAAAATCTGCAATGGACTAGTACCCTGTGTGGTAACCGCTTGGATTCACACCGAGCACGAGAATTTCTTGAAAAATTTCAGCTACTAAGTGCCGCAAACAAATCAATTCAAGAACTGTCCGCGGGTCAGAAACGCAGATGTAGTGTGATCTGCTTACTGATTGGAAACTACAAGCTTTGGTTACTGGACGAACCCTTTTCCTCGTTAGACAGCAGTGGTGAAGAACTGGTGCGAGAGTTGATTCAAGATCATTGTCGAAACGGCGGCAGCACCGTAATTGCTTCCCATTCGGAGTCTCGCTTTGCTAACGCCAACCAGGTGGAACTCGGAATCAGTTGATGCGTCTCTGGCTACTTTACCGTCGCGAACTGCTGATCGAAATTCGATCTGGCGTGGAATCGTTTATCCCAATTGTCTTTTTCATCCTAGTTGTAGGAATATTCTCATTTGTGTTGAACGAAGTGGTTTCCAACGAGAGTAAAGTCCTTGTTTCAGTAGTCTGGATTACCACACTTTTCACCAGCATCTTATCGTTGGACAATCTATTTAAGCGAGATCATACCGACGGTACTCTTGCGGTGGCTGTTCTTCACTCCGATGCTGTGATCGCATTAGTGGTAGCGAAGCTATTCGGTCACTGGACGCTAACAGGAATTCCCATAACGATACTCGGTCCGTTAATTGGATTGATGTCTGGAATGCAATTCGAACATGCCGCGATGCTCGGTTTGACACTTCTCATAGGTACTCCGACCATCACGATGCTTGGGGCACTAGTAACCGCTTTACTTGTCGGTCTTGGCCGCGGAGGCGAGCTACTCACCATCTTGATCCTACCGATGTATATCCCCATATTGCTATTTGGAATGGGAGTGTGTCACCTGTACATTGACAGTGCTCCCTACACGTCAGAATTGCTTTGGTGTCTTGCTTTGCTTACCGGCACAATCACTGCGATTCCTCTAGCGTTAGGACCAGTATTAAAACTTAGCCAAGACTCTTGAAATGAAATTCTTGCCCACATGGATGCATCGTTTAGCATCACCACAACACTTTTTTTTGGATACAAAAATGTGGGTTGTGTGGTTGTACGTGGTGGGAATCATCGGGCTCTTGGTGGGTTCGATTTGGGGGCTAGCGTTCGTTCCACCAGAGCGGTTTCAAGGAGACAGCTTTCGCATTATTTTTGTGCATGTACCCGTTGCTATCTTTGCTCAGATTGTTTACATTTCGCTTGCGATCGCTGGGGGAGTCCACTTGGTGTGGAAACTCAGAATGGCTGACGTATACATGGCTGCAGCCACGCCAGTGGGTTTTTGGTTGACTGCTCTAGCACTTGGATCAGGTATGATGTGGGGTATACCGACTTGGGGTACCCCTTGGGAGTGGGACGCTAGAATAGTGTCAACATTCTTCCTGTTGATCTTATTCCTTGGGCTCATCGTTCTAAGACAAGTGATCCCAAATCCCGCTCGTGCGACGACCGCACTGAGTATTCTTGCAATAGTAGGGGCAATAAATATTCCAATCATCAAATATTCGGTGGTTTGGTTTAACACTTTGCACCAACCAGCGAGCATTGAATTGTTCGGCGATATCAGCATACATACGATCTATCGAATTCCCCTCTTCACGAACATTGCGAGTGTCTTTATTCTGACAGCGGGCATTATTCTCGCGAACATGAGATATCTAACGATCGAACGTAATGCTTCAAAGACTTGGGTTCAGCCTTGGATTCAGGGAAGAGATCAATGATGGAACTACTTACAATGGATGGACACGGTATTTATGTGTGGAGCACGTATATCCTCACAGTTGTCGTATTGATTGGACTGGGAATATTCCCATTCATCCGACTCAGACGATTCAAACAAAGGAATCAGGAAGACATAGAGTTGTAGTGAAACCTCACCGACGTCGCCGGCTGTCAATTATTCTGTTCTTATTTGTCGGTGCTCTAACGACCGTGCTGATAGCAATCTTTGCACTGCAGAATTACATCAATCATTTCTACCCGCCCCATCAAATCGTCAGCGGTGAAGTACCCATCGACCGCACTATCAGAGCTGGGGGGATAGTGAGAGAAAGCAGTATCGCACACGATTCCACGGGATTAGGCGTCACATTTGACATTACCGACGATGTCAGTGCCACGTTTAGTGTTCAATATGAAGGCATCCTACCATCATTGTTTCGCGAAGGTGAACTCGCAGTTGTAATCGGCAAGCTAGACGATAGTGGCGTATTTAACGCAACTCGGGTACTTGCGAAACACGACGAAAACTACGTTCCACCGGAGCTCGAAGGGTTAATCGAATACGATGATCCCTGAGCTAGGGCACTTTAGCGCAATCATGGGTCTGATGAGTGCGATTGGAATCGCACTCTTTGGATTCTTTGGGGCAATGCGGAATCGATCAAGTTGGGTCGACATGTCCATCCGCCTCTCAAAGGTGCAAGTCGCCGTCTTGGCCATGTCGTTCCTTTTGCTTATTCTCGCTTTTCTAGACGACGACTTTTCGGTGCTTTATGTCGCGAATAACTCGAATACTGCGCTACCGTGGTACTACAAAGTTTGTGGCGTCTGGGGTGCGCATGAAGGTTCGTTTTTGCTGTGGACGTTAATAACCGCAATATGGACCGTCCTAGTTGCGACTCGCGCCCGGCACATTCCACTGAAATTACACGGGTATGTGCTCGGCACGCTTGGAGTACTCAGTGTTATGTTCCTCGCGTTCCTTATCTTTTCGAGCAATCCTTTCGACCGCCTAGTTCCGAATGTCCCAATTCAAGGTGCCGATCTAAATCCGGTTCTTCAAGATATTGGACAAGTAATCCACCCACCGATGTTGTACATTGGTTACGTCGGATTTGGCGTAACGTTTGCTTTTGGAATTGCCGCTCTGGCGACCGGGAAAGTAGACTCTGCTTGGGCTCGTTGGGTACGACCGTGGGTAAACACCGCATGGTTATTCCTGACAATCGGTATCGTTCTAGGCAGTTGGTGGGCGTACTATGAACTTGGTTGGGGGGGATGGTGGTTCTGGGATCCGGTTGAGAACGCCTCCTTTATGCCTTGGCTAGCTGGAACTGCATTGATTCATTCGTTGGCAGCCACAGAAAAGCGGGGGGCGTTTAAGAACTGGACAATTCTGCTCACGCTCTTAACGTTCACCCTAGTGCTTATGGGGGCTTTTCTCGTCCGCAGCGGGGTGCTTTCCAGCGTCCATGCGTTTGCCGTAGATCCCCAAAGAGGACTGATTTTGCTCACGATCTTTGTACTCGTTGCTGGTGGATCGCTAGTACTTTATGCTTTTCGCGCACATACACTAAACACACAAGTACAGTATTGGGGACTTTCGCGCGAACTATTGCTACTAATCAATAACGCATTGTTAGTTGTCGCGGTCTTCACGATCCTGTTAGGGACGCTGTATCCCCTTGGACACGAATGGTTCGTCGGCGGGGAGGAGAAACTGTCTGTTGGTGAACATTACTTTAACGCCATGTTTGTTCCAACCATGCTCTTGCTGTCGCTCGCGCTAGCTATTGCTCCAATCTCGCGCTGGAAACACACTCCTATGCGGTTGGTTTCAAACGCACTCATATTCTTGGGTGGTGCCGCAGTGCTCGCGTTGCTGTTACCGTGGATACTAGCGGATGGAGTTCACCTAGGAGTGTCCTGCGCGGTAGCACTGGCGATCTGGATCATAGCGACCCACGTGATTGCTTGGTACCGCCAACGAAATGCACTCACTTTGGGATTTATTGGAATGTCAGTAGCACATGTAGGGTTTGCAATCGCGGTTATTGGCGTAGCGGTGACTAGCGTCTACACTGTGTCTCGTGACTTTCGTTTGGAAATTGGCGACTCAATCGACGTTAGTGGTACAACGTACACACTGGTAGACGTCCAATCAACTGAATCTCCAAACTTCATTGGTGAACGAGCTCGTTTCGATTTCGACGATCGGCGGTCGCTGTTCCCTGAACGGAGGTTTTACCCAATTCGAGAACAAATCACACACGAAGCAGCGATCGCGCCAGGATTCTTCAAGGATCGATACATAACTTTCGCGGGTCCGCTAGCTAACAACACTTGGGGCGTAGAAATTGAAGACAAACCACTCCAACGATGGATATGGTTCGGAGCTTTACTTGCTGGCTTAGCCGCGCTTGTAGCAATGCTTGACAAACGGTATCGACGCTTGTCGCAAAGAGACGTAGAAACAAAGTAACCGTAGAAGTGCAGGCACGTATTAAGACACGTTTGTTACTAGCTACACCATTGATTGGTTTTGGAATCTTGGTCTTTTTCCTCGGGATCGGGTTTGGACTCGCGAAACACCAAATCCATCCCTCCGCCGTTCTGAACGAACCGTTCCCTGAATTTGAAAGTAAGACACTCTTCGACGAGGCACAAATTACTCGAGAAGATCTTGTCGGAACCTTTCAACTTGTTAACGTCTGGGCTTCGTGGTGCGACGGCTGCATTGTAGAACACGGCTTATTTTTGGAATTAGCTAAATCTGAGGTAATCTCGATCATCGGGATAAATTACCGAGATAGCGCCGATGATGCGAAGACTTGGTTGTACGAACGAGGAAATCCTTATGAAAAGATAGTAGTAGATCCGCACGGCGAGCTCTGCGTCGATCTCGGGGTCTATGGTGCACCAGAGACGTTCTTAGTCGACCCAGAAGGGATCATTCGCGCCAAACAAGTTGGCGTGCTGACTCTCACAGCGTGGATGGAAAAATTTGAACCGTTGTTAGAAGCACAAGTAGAGCAGTACTGAGTGTTGATCGTCCTCTTCGTAAGCTTCACGTTCATGCTGACACCGTCGATCGATGGTTTTGTTTTTGAAAGTGAAGCTGAACGAAAAAGATACGGACAATTAATCGAAGAATTTCGGTGTCCCCAATGCGTAAACACGAACTTAGCAGGATCAGACGCGCCGATCGCGCAGGACCTGCGCAAAACGGTATTTTCATTGATGCGCGAAGGAAAGTCCAATCAAGAAATTCGTACGCATTTACGAGAACGATACGGAGACTTCATACTGTTCAGACCACGGTTCACCCCTGGGACTTGGGCTTTGTGGGGGACACCTATTGTCTTATTGCTGTTGGCGACATGGTTCTTACTAGGTATTCGAGAGAAACGCAACGCAATCACACTCAATTTGAGCGACTTGCAGCGAATTAGAGAAATTTCTGGCGAGCGTACGTGATTCTGTCATTAGTCGCAATTATCTTGCTCGGCGTAGCCGTCGGGGGATGGATTTACCTAGATACTCGCTACCAGCACACTGCTCCTCGGTGGTCTCGCCGCGAAGCAAATCTCCGTATTCATGAGGACCGTCTTGAAGATGCCGAAAGAGAGGACGCAGATCAAGACAGAGTGGAAGCAGACCATCTCTTGCTTAACGAAATTACAGATGAAGAACCTGAAAACCCAACGGGTTCCCGTTCCCTTGTGTTGCAGATCACGGGGTGCGTGCTGGTATGCGCATTAGGATTTCTGGGATACATACTTTGGGGTGATCTGCATGCCCCTGCTCTCGAACGTATTTCGAAGCAACTAGAGGAACTGCCGAAACTAGAGCCTGAGCAACGAACACGAGAATTAGAAAAATTAATTATTCGATTGGAACAGCGGAACAACTCTCAGCGCCGAAACGTGGCTTCATCCGAGTATCTCATCTTCGCGTACTCGCTCAAAGGAGACTTGGATGGAGTTATTCGTACTCACAAACTAGCAGAGACGAATGGGATCACTTCCGTCAGGTCCGATTTAGAACGAATACAAGCAGAAGTCACGCTGAACGACAATCTCAATGCAGATGCGTTGCAAGTGGCAGTCCGTGTGCTTGCGCAAGTACCCGACGAGCCAAGCATCATGCAACTGTTTGGAATCACTGCCTATCGTGCAGAAGAGTACGTTAACGCTCGAAATTTTTTTGAGCGCGGTATTCGCAACACTCAAGACCCCTCTCGCGCCAGACTACTCGAAGAACTTCTAGATCGAACCAATGAACAATTAGCTGAGGACCACATCGCTATACGCCTGAATATTGATGTTGAAGCTGTGAGTGACCCGGATTTATGGTTAACGGTGTTCGCACAGTCTGATGAGAGCGAACCGCCGGTTGCAGTCGTACAACGACCATTCGTGCGTCAAGCAACTTACAGCATCGTCTTAGACGATGCAGTTGCTATGCTCCCTAAGTCGGTGTTATCCGAAACAAGTCGCGTTCGCGTTGTTGCAAGATTGTCTCCATCACGGTCGGTCATGAGTACTGATGCAATTCAGGAAGTATCGAGCGGTTGGCTCGACCCGTCAACTCTGCCAAAGGTGTCTCTGCGGCTCGCGAACACAACATACGAAGATGGAATCTCCGTCGCAGTCAGTCTCGGTGCTGGTATAACCGCCGAAGACGATGCTACTGTGTTCATCATTGGTCGCGCTGTATCAAGTATGGAAGGGGGACCACCTCTGATAGTAAAACGGGTTCTAAAACGCGACTTACCTTTAGACGTTGTACTTACAGTCGAAGACGCCATGCTCCCTCTCGACCAGTTGCCGACAGAAGGCTTGGAGGTGTACGCGCGCCTCTCAAGAACGGGTAATACAACACGCGCTAACAATGATGTCGAAAGTAATCGCGTACATGTTGAAATTGGACAATCCACGCGTTTGATTCTTGAGGAAGTGATCCAAGAGTCAGATTTAGAAGATGCCAACACTGAGACCGGCATGTAGTCGCGCGCAACATGCATAATTTTTTGCTTAACTCAAAAATAACCGAGGGCTGAAAGTAATGGCTAACTGGCCTTTCTTGCAAAACGGCAAACCAATCCACATCACAAGTGCCGACGGGGTTTACCTATACACTGACGACGGTCGAGAGATATTGGATGGGGCGGGTGGTGCGATTGTGTCAAACATCGGCCATGGTCGTAGTGAAGTTGCTGATGTCGCTCGAGATTCGGTTCTCAAACTAGACTACATTATTCCTCCCTGGAATTGCGACGAACGCGAAGCACTTGTCGAACGTTTGCAGAAGTCTTGGCTACCTCCCGAATTCAATAGATTTCACTTTACTAGCGGCGGTTCGGAAGCGATTGAGTCTGCTATGCGGATCGCACAGATGTATTTCGCGGCAAAGAACCAACGCCAAAAATACAAAATCATCGGCCGCGACATTTCCTATCATGGAACCACACAAACAACTATGGCGATAGGAGGTCATCATGCGCGTAAACAGGGAATTGAACACACTTTGCCCGCATATCCAACTATCCCAACACCGTACACGCTTAGGTGTGAAAGTGAAAAACCAGCCGAATTCTATGTTGAAGCATTTCAGCGGATTCTCGAACTTGAAGGTCCTGATACGGTTGCAGCGATTCTAGGTGAACCAATAATCGGGGCTAGCGGTGGTGCTATGGTGCCGCCCGATGGCTATTGGGAAGGGATTCGAGAGCTGTGTGATCGCCACGACGTGTTGTGGATTTGCGATGAAATAATGACTGGATTTGGTCGGACAGGAACTAAATGGGGATACGAACATTGGCCGGCACTTCCAGATTTCATCATCAGTGGTAAGGGATTGGCGGCGGGTTATGCGCCTATAAATGCGGTCTTTTCTAAAAATTCAATCGCCGAGACGATTGAACAAGTACCCGGCTTGGCGGTGATGTTTCATACTTACGGTTCGCATCCGTCCGGTTGCGCGATTGCCGACAAAGTGTTGGAAATCATGGAACGCGAAGACTTGGTGTCGAAAGCAGATCGGTTGGGTCAAGTCTTGGAACAAAAACTACAGTCCGCGTTTTCTAACCACCCTCATGTCGCTGAGTCTCGCGGAAAAGGACTCCTCCAAGCGATAGAGGTTGTAAGAAATCGAAGCACCCTGGAACGCTTCGAAATCTCAGAAAACGTTACAGGTCGTCTGATCAGCAAGTGTTTTGAAAAAGGCGTGCACTTTTACGGTGCTGGCACCGGTATTGTGCGCGACGTAGTACTGATTGGTCCTCCACTAACGGTGAACGAGTCTCACATCGACCAGATAGTGAGTGTGCTCTCTGACGCAGTCGACGATGTAATGCAGGAAGTCAACTAAAGAACCACTGCTCTATTTAGCTCAGAGTTCTACTTCTTCGAAATCTCGAGCCCCCAAGACACTAGGTGATCATCTCTAAAGTAGAAATCGCCAACGATACTCTTCCCGCTCAACACATACGGTAGCCAATAGCGATCGTCTTCCCACATTAAGTCGTAGGGTATGGCACTTTTCAAACACCAAAACGGTGTCGCTTCTAAAGATTCCTTGGGAGTACCGGAGAACTCCGTCGCTAGGAAGACCGCACCTTGTAACGCAAATCCGTTCACCAAGTCTTGAAAGCGCAATAAGCCTCTGGACTGAGGATTGAGCGCGGTGATTCCAACCTCTTCTTCACACTCTCGCACAGCACAAGTGATCAACGATTCCGATTCGCTTACTTTTCCTCCAGGCGCGTTCACTTTTCCCGCACCGTGTCCACGTTTCTTCTTGATCAGAAGAACATCTTCGTCACGAATGATGTAGATAAGCGTCGCAATAACAGGAGGTTTCCAGTCAGTTGGAAACAAGTGCGCGCTGTGCATCATGACTAGCGGAGTTTACCCTCATTAGTTAACTCACGATAACGGTTTCCCAGCGAACGATATAGGTCTGTAAGAAATTCAGATTGATAGGGATCCATACTCTGTACAAGCTCGGCTAGATGCACGTTGTCTTCTTTCCCATTCCACATTTTCTGATAGCTACCATCCTTGTAACCGTTTGCTTGGCGGAATCGATTCAATACGTTTTTCCCTTTGTAAATGCCATATAAGTCTTGTAATGGAAACGGCAGAGCGTTCATCATGTCCATGAATGCTATGGTGTCAAATTGACGGTCTAGAGCCTGTTGAGCTAGTGCTTCCACGGAGGGAACGAAGCTGGGACCAACCACACTACAATCCTGCTCACGTGCGATCATCTCCTGAGCGAGTTCTTCGACGTTTCTTTCTGCAACAATAATCATCGAAAGACCGAAGTGCCAAATGTCAACGATTTCTAGTTTGACTTGTACTAGGTCTGGCTCTTGAAGTTTCCACCACTTCCAACCGTAATGATCTAGCAACTCAGCACACTCCGTCCAAATGGCGCGGTGAAACGGATAGTCTTGCTTGTGCCATTCAGGATGTACTTGTTGGTTGTGCGTGTGCTGTAGATCCATCATTTCGCGCAGGCACGAGACAAAAGATGTGGCTGTCACTTGGCTACCTTCCCACTTTCGAGTGAACTAACCGCTGAAAATAACCGGTACAACTTTTTTAATACTTGCAACTGACCCAGTCTACACGAATATCTCGAACGACTTACCAACTGTGATTCTATTACGCGATCACGTTCGGTGGACAATATGTTAGCAAAGAAATCAATGAAATACACGGTAACATGAACATTGTTCCTACTTCATGACAAAACGGAAACATAATGACTATCGAATCTACTGTGATCAACCTAGCGATCTGGGATGGCTTTTCTTGGAATCCTGCGAATCATTAAAGTCATTTAAATTCACATAAGATACCTAGTTCGGTAACAAAAACTGTCCAAAGTTTACGAAAATCGTTTCTACAAAAGACTCTAACTCTCGAAATCGACAATTCTTCCGTGTCGAACATTCACCGCAATGAACCTATTTGTGAGAGAGGAGACTTTCTGTGAAAAACCGAGTCGTTTCGAGCAGTGTAAAGTCGTTGTGTCCGACCTCAGTTTTCTCTCAGCTCGTTTATAATCGTAAAAAGGCTTAGATGCGTACAACTAATTCATTAATACCGATTCATAGCGGGAGGTTAACAATGAAGAAAAGTGTTAAGTTGAAAATTTGGATTACGCTTGGCTTGATGGTGATATTCTTCGTCCCGTTCCCTACCGCCTTTACAGAGACTGTAGATCCAGAGACTGAGCCACCTGTCAAATTCCTACCTGATTCTTCGATTGAAATAGCGACTCTTGAATTTCTTGTCTTCGACAAAGAGGCAGAATTGTCATTTCATTTGCTACCCGTTAATCCGGACGAAACCAAATTTGAAATTCGTCTCGTCGACAAGGAGACTTCTGCCGTCATTCCGTTGTCGGAGTCAGGTTCAGAGTCGAACTTTCCCTGCAATTGGGAGTGGTGGATGTTCAACACACGAAACTGTGACTCGACTCCACCAGAAACGGACGAGGAGGCTTCTGGCGAGACCGAGGACACATCAAGTAATGACGGAGACACATCGAATGATGAAGCGGTCGCAGCTGGCGAGAGCGGAAACGCGTCAAGGAGTGATAGCGAAGTGTCTAGCGAAGAGGAAATCGAAATTAGCAAATTCATGATCGCGTCTAGCGACTACGTATGTTTAGAGAATTGCAGAGATCATACGATTCAATCATACCGAAAAGTGTGTGTGAGCTACGATCCCGATCCGGAAGATTCGCAATCGCTCAAACCACACGTTTGGTTCAAACACGGATGCACAAACTGCTTTCCTTTGAGAAAGAAAGAAGATGAAACAAGTTCGATACGCGTTGAAAGTTCTCTCCTGCCATTAATAGGGGCTGTTCAGACGAAAAATTCACGGGGTTGGTTGAACGGAAATGTACGATCCTTCGGATCGCTTAATCTTGGTAAGTCAATTCACGCCAAACCCACTGTCGAAGTACTGGTTGACATTGATTCAACAGGCGGTCGGTATGGGCAAGTAAGGAGTAGTGTCGGAAACTTGTTTGAAGCGTTTGAATCTGGTCCTTGAATTGCGGTTCTTCGAACTAGGGACAGTGGGAGTGATTTCATCATACGATATTGATTCTCCTCGTAGTTGGTAGCATCAGAGAAGTTTCAAAGAACGAAGTAAACTTCAGACCTCACTGCTAAGTGTTCGCGGAGAGCGACCGACTATCAGAGTGTAGATTGCAACCACGGAGCACTCGTTTGTAGTAGTGAAAGGTCTTCTCCACACCTGAAGAATGGCGCGTTAGACTTACCATGACGTGCTAAGTGAGTTGCCGAATCCAGTTGATTCTCACCCAACAATTTGTTCTACGCGGACCGCCAAGCCCAGCTAGACACTCCTGCCGGCGCTGTCCAGTCTCAGTATTAGGATTCCATCGATTTGTTAAGACCTAGTACGACATAGTTCTATTGAAGACTGACGTTTCATTGATTAGCACTCCCATAACAGTCTAAAATCGTCTTTCACCATCGGGAGAATTTCTAACCTCCCGACTATTCGATGCAACAAATAACTGAGGGAGTTTTTCCCAAAACTCGCTTAAAATCATCTATATATTTTGAGAAGGCTCTGAATCCCAATAGTCTATTTTCATCGATGAGAAGAAGTCAGTAAATCATAGGTTGAATTCGCCACCATTGACCATACTTACTAAGCTATGAGAGCACACGAAGACAGCAGACGATAGATGGCAGTCGCACCTGTATTACCACTAAAAAATCTTGTAATTTATCCCGGTCAGATAGCACCGATTGCTGTGGGCCGAGAAAAGTCGCTTCGCGCCGTGAATAAGGCGATGGAATCAAATAGCGTGATTCTGACTGTGTTACAACGTGATCCCGATATGGAAGACCCAGTTAAACAGGATTTGTTTTCTGTTGGATCACTCTGCACGATTAAGCGAGTCGATAAACGCAACTCCGGCGCTCAAGTCATTGCGGAAGCACAACAACGCGTGCAAATTCACCGTGTGTACAACAACAAAGAGTACATGTCGGCTCAATACGCCGAACTGACGAATTTAGCAGATATATTTCCCAAGGTTAGTGCAAGTGCAGTAGCGACTCACGCGACCGCGTTGGAGTACGCGCAAAAAATTGCAAGCGTTCTCAACCCGGACAAGAGCGAACAAGTCTATCAGCAATTTGTTGGCCAATACAAGAACCCAATCACACAGATGTATCGCATCGCTTCATACGCGAAACATCTCCACGTTGAGCAAGCACAAGAAATTCTTGAAATAGAAGAAGTGGATAAGCTCATGGACTTTGTGCTAGATGTCTTGAAAAACGAACTGTCTATCGCGGAAATTCAGCTTGAAATTCAAAGTTCCGCGCATGAAGGAATGGAGCAACAACAAAGGGAACATTTACTTCGTCAGCAGAAACGTGCAATAGAACAAGCACTCGGAGAAGGTGAAAACGATGACGAAATTGCTGAACTGAAGGAACAGTTGCGACAAGCGAATATCCCGGAGAACGCAAAGAAGGAAGTTGATCGCGAACTTCGTCGACTTGCGCGGATGTCCCCTCACGCATCGGACTTTCAAGTAGCGAGAAGCTATCTAGAACTAGTAGCCGAACTACCGTGGAATGTCGTAACCGAAGACAACCTTGAATTAGGTCACGCCAAAGAGATCCTAGAAGAAGATCACTTTGGTTTAGCAGACGTCAAAGACCGGATCCTAGAGTCACTTGCGGTGCTGAAACTCAATCCCGAAGCAAAAGCATCGATTCTATGTTTCGTTGGACCACCAGGAGTCGGTAAGACTTCACTTGGTCAGTCAATCGCTCGAGCCATGGGTCGGAAATTCGAACGCATGAGCCTCGGTGGCTTGCACGATGAAGCCGAACTACGCGGCCATAGGCGTACGTATATTGGCTCAATGCCGGGAAGGATTCTCCAAGCTATCCGTAGATGTGGGGTGCGCAACCCTGTGTTGATGTTGGATGAGCTCGATAAGCTTGGTCGAGACTTTCGTGGGGATCCCTCGGCTGCATTAATGGAAATACTTGACCCAGCACAAAACATCGAATTCCGAGATAACTATCTCAATCTCCCGTTCGACCTCTCAAAAGTGTTCTTTATCACGACTGCAAATACTCTTGAAGGAATATTGAGACCGCTTCTTGATCGCTTGGAGGTCATTGAGCTCACCGGATACAGCGAACTAGAGAAACTAGAAATTGCGCGTAGATTCTTAATTCCTAGACAGACATTGAACGCTGGCTTGCAAGAGCCTCAGATGCAGTTCACAAGTGGGGGTCTTAAACACGTCGTACGACGTTATACACGTGAAGCTGGTGTTCGAAATTTGGAACGAACAATCGAGAGTATAGCTCGAAAGCGCGCGAAGAATAGTCTTCTTGAAAAAACAGCTCGAGGGAAATTAAATGCGGACAAAGTTGTCGAGCTACTAGGACCGGAAAAATTTCGGGAAGACCGTAACCGTCGCACTCTCACCAATGGTGTCGCAACTGGCTTAGCTTGGACTGAAGCTGGGGGCGATGTCCTCTATGTCGAAGCTTCACTGACATCGAAAGACGACAAGGTCACGATCACTGGCCACGTAGGGCAAGTAATGCAGGAGTCCGCTAAGGCCGCACGGAGTTACATCTGGTCTGTCGCGGATCAACTACATATTGATCGAGAAGCTATTGAACAGTCGGGAGTACACATCCATATTCCTGCCGGTGCAGTGCCGAAGGACGGACCGTCAGCAGGCATTACTATGGCTACCGCACTCGCTAGTGCCTACAGCTCGAAAATCGTCCGAGACGACATCGCAATGACTGGTGAACTTACCCTGTCCGGCTTAGTACTACCCGTTGGTGGTGTTCGAGAAAAGATTTTGGCTGCACATCGGTCCGGAATCAAACACGTGATTCTTCCCAAAGACAACGAATCTGAACTAGAGAAACTCCCCACATCCGTGCGTGAAGATATGGAGATTAGTTTGGTTGAGACACTCACGGACGTTGTGAAGATCGCAATACCCAACCTGTACTCTTAGCTTCTAAATATTCTGTCTTTAAAACACTAGAACGTCGTAGCGCTTCTTCTTGTGCTATGTGTATGGCTCCGCGCGCAGCGACTGCACTGCGTTGCGATGTTTCGGTCAGGAAGTCTCATAAGAAAATGGGATCCAACAACAACGGCTTTTACGTTCTCGTTTCGAATGTATGGACACCTGAAAACAGCACGTGTTAACGTAACCTCAAACAGTGGTAGTGCTTCGTATAATTTTTTTGATCTGAAGAGGTTTAGACTATGTCAGTTCGAGCCAACTCGCCTAGTTGTTAATCTAGTCCCCAACCTGCTAATCGTATATAGGAACAAACGGAAGAGTGAGTGAAGTTAACGGAACTTGGAACATCGAAGTAAACACTCCCATGGGGAAGCAGAGTGCTGAATTGTCCATTGAAGCCGAAGGAGATTCGTTTTCGGGCTCGATTGCAATCACTCAAGGAAGTTCTGCTATCACCGACGGCCAAGTCGACGGAAACAAACTGGCGTGGAGTGTCAATATCACTCAACCTATGCCGATGACTTTGGAGTTTGCAGTAGAAGTCAACGGGGACGATATGAATGGATTTGTGAAACTTGGAATGTTTGGTAGTTCCGCAGTTAAAGGAACTCGCGCTTAATCTAACTTGGGTACGGGATATTCCCTCCACTCAAAATCACGCCGACTCTCTTCGCCACTAGCGATGGATTGTCCAACATCGCCGCAACGGCGACGGCAGCTGAAGGTTCTATCACAATTTTCATCGTTTCAAACACAAGGTTTAAAGCGCGCCTGATTGAATCTTCGGTCGCTAACGCTACCCTAGTTTTTGCAGCCTTGAGAATTCTGAAATTTATTTCTCCCAAAGACGAACGCAAACCATCAGCAATTGTGATCGGCGGTAAGGAAGGTTGCCGAAATCCAGTCTGCATTGACAAGTAAGCGTCCTTAGCCAACTCCGGTTCCGCACAAACAACCTCAACGGTTCCGTTCCCAGCAAGTACAGCACCACTCGCAAGCCCCCCACCTCCGACTGGAACCCAAATTTGTTCAAGATTCTGCTCACATTCAAGGAGTTCCATCGTGGCGGTTCCCTGACCAGCAATAATTCGAGCATCGTCGTAAGGGTGAATGAATGTCGCCACATGCTGTTTCACAAATTCTTCTAATACGCTTTCGCGACTCTCTAGATCTTGTCCACAATCGATGAGCGTAGCACCGTAGCGGTCCATGCTACGGCGCTTAAAAGGCGAGGCATCTTCGGGTACGACCACAGAGCATTGAATCGCTCGCAGCCCAGATGCCCACGCCAAAGCCGCGCCGTGATTTCCTGATGAATGCGTTACAAGCGACTGAATATCAGAAGACAGTTGCATGACGACGTTGACCGCTCCTCGTGCTTTAAAAGCTCCCGTCTTCTGAAAATTTTCACATTTAAAAAGTAGTTCCGTACCGACGATTTCGTTCAAGCGTTGGCTTTGAAGAACGGGCGTGTGGTGGATGTATGGTGCTATGCGAGATGCTGCTGCTTGTACGCAATCCCGCGTGGGGACTCTCAAACCTTGGGCTTCCAACCTTGGTTTAGCGGTACTGTACGATGAAATACAACCTGTCCTTCATCAGAACTCTTATGGAGGTCTCGGTAATAAAAGCCTACGCGCTCAAATTGAAAACTGTGACTATCTGAAACCGCGATAACGGCTTTTTCCACAAATCCGTGGTGAACAACATGAGAGAGTGGATTGAGTTCTTCGTCAAAGCGCTCTCGATGTGGAGTTGGTACGGAAAACAACCGATCATAGTCGTGCATCTCAACACTGTGTGCATTGTTTGACGCGACAAATTGGATCACTCCCTTTGGTTTGAGACCGCTCGTATCGGCACCGCTTCTTGAGGTCGGATAGTACTTCGCAAAAACCTTGGAAACCGTTCCTTGTTCGTCCTTTTCTACATCCAGACACTCAATAATGAACGCGTATCGGAGACGAACTATTCCTCCTTGCACAAGTCGCTTAAATTTTGGCGGTGGATCCAACGCGAAGTCGTCGCGATCTATATAGATCGTTCTTCCAAAAGTTAGTGTTCGTTCGCCTAACTCCAAATTTTTGGGATGCCAAGGAGCTGGTAGCCCTACATCATCTCCCTCAAAGTTGGTAATCTCCACCTCTAGTGGTCGTTTAACGGCCATTGCTCGTCGAGTAGTGTTCTCCAACGTATTACGTACGCAAAAGTCGAGGAGTTCAGTCTCGATATAGTTGTTTTGTTTAGTTATCCCAATACGGTTGCAGAAGTCCCGAATCGCCGCAGGAGGAACTCCGCGTTTACGTAGGCCGGAAAGGGTCGGCATTCTCGGATCGTCCCATCCAGTCACATAGCGACTCTCAACTAGCTGGCTCAACACTCGTTTGGACATCACGTTGTATTCCAAGCCCAAGCGTGAAAACTCAATTTGCGGTGGGTGAAAATTTATGTTGATGTTCTCAAGTACCCAGTCATATAACGGGCGGTGATCGGCAAATTCCAACGTACATAGGGAGTGGGTTATCCCTTCCAATGCATCACAAATACAGTGTGTGAAGTCATACATCGGATAGATACACCAATTCGATTCAGTACGATGGTGTGGTGCGTGGATTATTCGATAGAGTACTGGATCACGCATGTTGATATTGGGTGCGCGCATATCAATTTTCGCACGCAACGTTTTCGATCCAGTAATAAATTCACCGGCTCTCATGCGACGGAATAGGTCGAGATTTTCTTCAATGGACCGATTCCGATAAGGGCTATCAATTCCTGGCTTAACTAACGTACCCCGGCTTTGCTGCAACTCTTCAAAGCTTAGGTCACAGACAAACGCTCCATCTCGTTTGATTAATTCCTCGGCAAACTCGTAGAGTTGTGGAAAATAATCGGATGCGAATGTTAAGCGACTTTCCCAATCAAACCCCAGCCACTTCACGTCCGTCTGAATAGCTTCGACAAAGGACGCGCTTTCACTGAGTGGATTTGTGTCGTCAAAGCGCAAATAGGTGATACCTCCGAATTCTTCCGCTATTCCGAAATTTAGGCAGATAGACTTAGCATGACCAATGTGAAGATAGCCGTTAGGTTCTGGTGGAA
The DNA here is from genome assembly GCA_009842245.1 of Gammaproteobacteria bacterium. Lineage (GTDB taxonomy): Bacteria > Pseudomonadota > Gammaproteobacteria > Pseudomonadales > Azotimanducaceae > Bin55. The sequence goes on from VYFT01000050.1 coordinate 39,834, forward strand.
ATCGCGTTACTACACCGCCGCTTATTCGTTCTTCGCGAATGTCCCGTGATACTCGCTCTCGAATGAAATCTCTAATGTTCTCGTTGTTCATGCGCGAAATTGTAGGAACAAAATGAAGTGTTATAGATTAGAGTGGTCCTCCACTTACGGTGTTGGAACATCAAACCGACACTAATGCAGAGTATTTGAAGTGAAATTTGCACATAGTTGTACTTGGGGTATTCTGCTCTTACTGACGACGATGTTTATCGGGTGCGGAGGATCGCCAACGAATGATCATTTAGATCTGATAAAAGAGAGCTTTTTTGAGCCACACTATTACTTCGTTGAACACGACGGACTACACATCGGTACGTATTTGCGTTCAGCAAGTATGACCGAGGACAACGAGTACGAGTTCCGCACCACTCTAACCATGTGGAGCTCCGATGGTCTTACTCTCGTTACCGACACGGTGTATCAGTTTAGTGCTCGGCCACCATATCGCATCTCCAATGCCACGCGCACAATCCGCGCAATCACTAAAGAGAGACCGTACCGAGTCGAACAACTATATCCAGACTGGAAAAGCGATGCAAAACTAAGCAACGACTCATCATCGAGTGAACGATTTGGACTACGAGATTTTTTTGCATTAGAACTAGCATTAATGGCGAATTTAGAGTCTAACGAGGGTGAAGTCGAAACCATAGCAAAACCGTTGAACGATGCACCGATCTCCACACGTTGGACGATCAAGGGTCGCGCAAATAAAAACGTCACTGTGTCAAGCGCGAACGGAGATCGAGCAACCTACTCTCTCGAACATGGAATCCCACGTCTAGACGTACTCATTGACGACACAGGATTGAGCGTGATTCGCGTTGCGTTCGATGACTTTGACGCGTTCGACTTACTCCCACTTCATGTAGCCGAAGACATCAGAATCCCGATCGACCAGCCCATAGAGAATCCAAGAACAGTATCGTCCCTGACTGTGCAGTTCGAATTCGACAAAGGAGAACTCGGACCATGGATATCGTTGCTCGATGCGCAAGGAACTCTTAATTCATCGATACACACGAAGACTTCCAAGGAGGAAAACGTTAACTGGGGAGGTGAGACCCAGGATTTACAGACTGCTAGCAGACTTCGATCAATTATTGCCGAAGTTGTACAAGGAATCGACGATCCACATTTAGTTGTCAACGCACTTGTAGCGTATGTAAACCGAACCCTGACCTACACCAATTGGAACACACTTCAGTCGGTGGAAGAGACGCTAGATCAAAAGATTGGTGACTGTACAGAGTTCTCCCAGCTATTTACCGCGTTGGCGACCGCCGCAGAACTTTCCGCTAGAACGGTTGTGGGACTAGCGTATCATCAAAGCTCGCAGTCTTTCGCCATTCACGCTTGGAACGAAGTCCTACTCGAAGACGGTTCTATTCGAGTCATTGATCCTACATGGAACCAAACTCAAGCGGATGCTACCCACATCGAGTTTCCAACTGCCTATCAACATGAAATCGTCCGCACGCTTAAGAATTTACGCATCAAAGTCCTAAGCGTAGACTATGACTCAGATCTTAACACCTAAACACTCTGATTGGATCGCGACGGAGCTAGCGTAACACAAGACCTTGGTTCACTTCGGCACGTTAGAGGTCGAAGTGTTGGTACCAAGTTGAAAGAAACGGTACGTAGGTGATTAACAGTAATACTGCGAGTAGTATCAACATGAACGGTATAGTAGATACATACAGGTCCAAGATCGATCGGTTGAAACGATAACTTGCAATGAACAAGTTCATTCCTACCGGTGGAGTGAAATAGCCAATTTGAAGATTCGCGATAAGGATTACTCCTAGATGCACTGGATGGATACCGTACCCAGCCGCTACCGGTAACAGTAATGGAACCAAAATTACGATCGCAGAGAATATGTCAAGTAATGCCCCTACGAGTAAGAGAAATACGTTGAGTAGCATCAAGAATACAAGTGGATTGGAGATTTGCTTGTTGATAAACTCAAACAAATTCTGCGCGACTTCAATGTCTACGAAATAGTTTGTCAACGCCAACGCGCTCCCAAGAATCAATATGATGCTACCGACCATAACCATCGATTCCTGAATAACGATTGGAAGTTTCTTAAACGATACTTCCTTATGTACGAATACTTCTACGATCAAAACATAAAGTGCTGCGACAGCAGCGACCTCAGATATCGTGATGAAACCTGAGTAAATACCACCAAGAATGAACAACGGAAGAGGTAGTTCCCATCTGCACTTCTTTACCGCGTCCCAAAGTTCTCGCAGATTAAACTGCGTGGTGGGTAACTCCTTATGACGAATCACAGTCCATGTCGAGAGCGCGAGGACCATCAATATAAAAGGTGCCAAGCCTGCGATGAAGAGTTCTTTAACCGCGAACTTTTCTCCAACATCCAATTGTTGTGCGATGATTCCGTAAAGAATTAAGGGAATACTTGGGACGAGCAGCAACCCCAAACTTCCTGAAGTCGTAATATGACCTAAGCTAAATTTCTCCGAATACCCCGCCTTTAGCAGTATCGGGAACAAGATTGCTCCGAGAGCTACGATAGTCACACCGGATGCCCCAGTCAGAGCAGTAAACACCGCGCAAAGTAAAAAACCAACGATTGCCATACCGCCCGGCATCCATCCAAACAGTGCTCGAATTAGCAACAAGAGTCGTTGTGTCGTATCCGATGCAGCGAGCAGATAGCCGGTAAACGTAAAGAGAGGTAGCGCAACTAATAAGGGAGTATTAGTAAGCCGAAGCCATTCGGCAGCAATAACCGAAAGTCCAAAACCAGCGTCCATGTAGCCAAATATCGCTCCAGCCAAAATGACAGTGAACAACGGAGCACCGCAAAGTACCATAAGGATAAGTACAGCGATAGCCAGTATTAACATTCTTCTGGCTCTAGAGATTCTTCAGACTCTACGAAGATGCTAATCACAAAGCGCAGCCCCATGACAAAACACGCTAGTGGGATTATTGAAACTAGTAGCCACGAGGGTATCACACCAATCCCTGGAACACTATCTTTAAATTCCCAAACAACCAAATTGATAGAAAAATAGCAAACAACCAAACAAACGGTAGCAGCACTAAGATTGGCGATTATCGCTGTAAGTTTCTGCCATCGCGGTGGGAGGTATCGCTCTGTGAAGTCCATTCGTATATGACCCTTCTGCCGGACGGCAATCATAGCGCCCACTAGAGTGATCCACAGCACTGCCATACTGGTGAATTCGTCTCCCCAGGACAAACCGAAGGAAAGTTCGCCGATATTTCTAAAGACTATTTGAAGCACTGCCACGAGTAGCAGTGACAGGAAGAGTGCGACAAGTACCGCTGTCTCCAGCCAGCGTATGTACCGATTGATCTTATGGAGTACTTTCGTTACGGAACTGCTCCAATGCTTCTTCTAATCGTTCGTAGTTTTCTCGATCAATCATATCGTTTTCTAACCACTGAGTCAGAGCATCTTCTGATAACGATCGCCATTCGCCAAAAGACTCGCCATCTGGTTTGATTAGCTCAACATCTTGTTCAACAATGACTTCAAGTGCTTCATCATGATCTGCAATTAGCTGCTTTTCAACACGAACTAGCGCACTCTTCATTACGCTTCGAACTACGTCTTGGTGTTCTTTACTCAAGCGTTCGAACATCCGTGCATCAATTGAAAATATCGTGTACACATATTGAAGCCGAATGTCCAATATGTACTTGATTTGGGTGTGCCATTGTAGTGCAATAGCAACTACTGGAGGCGACGCGATTGTATCAATCAGACCCGTCTGCAAACCTGTTAGAACATCACCCACGGGAAGTGGAATTGGATTGATACCGAACACCTTCAAATTGTGTTCGGCACCGGGGTCGTCTTTGGGAGTCCACACTTTTGACCGACGAACTTCCTGTATTCTTCCCACGGGCTTTGTTCCCATCGCGTATGCAAAACCGATACCGATGAATCCTAGCGGAACTATACCTGATTCTTCTAGTTCCTCCATGAGCATTGGATCTAATTTCTCTCGCACGGCATTTGCTTCTTTAATGTTGCGAAACAACATTGGGAGAGTATAGAGGTTCAAATTTGGTACTTCTGGTGTGTACACACTGGTTTGAACGATACCGCCATGTAATTGACGTGCTCGAATTTTGCGTTTGACTGTGAAGTCGTCTCCCATGACGCCACCCGCATAGTACTTGAACTTGACCTCACCATCAGTGCGTTCTTCAATCCGATCCGCAGCGTCCTTCAACTCAATTAGCGCTGGTGTAC
>VYFT01000053.1 GCA_009842245.1 Gammaproteobacteria bacterium
CTTTTAGTGATTTCGTGGAGCGTCAACACGTAGCACAACTACGATTTGTGTAGTTTTGTATATAAGTCCCTAATATCAGTGTTTGTTGTTAGGACGGTATCGAGAAGGGAGCTGAAGAAGTGAAGCTAGGTGCCGACCGGGTAACGGAAAAAGATGGGGAAGACGAAACGCGTTACCCGTTTATAGGGCGGTGGAATCGACACCCGCCTCAGAGTTAAGAATACTCAAAACCGTTGTGTATTCAAGTATTGAGGAAAGTCCATCGTCCAAATTTCTATTTTCATCGATGTCTAAGTTGCGACTACGATAACACGCTTCAAAAGTCTAACGGATTTAGTTCTTGGAGTCCTTTTAAAATATTGCGCGCACACTCCGTCAGCAAGACTCGACAGTTTCTCTATGTCCGATTATCGGTAATCACAGATCCTTGAAGGAACGAGCATTACGCAATTACACGAAGCGTTAGCACTCCAACGTCAACAACTAGTCGACATCGGCAAACGCAATCCGTTAACCAATACTCCACTCGAGTCAGCACGCGCTCGTCATCTCGAGATTGTGGATGAACTATCGAATCAAGTGTTCGATCGGTTGGTCGATCAACGTAAGAAGTTTACTTTTCTACCGGTCTCTCCCGATCAAATGGTTACCGATAACATTGAACGTGAGGTCTACGTACCAGATGACGTCACTGGAGCGGTACTGGAAAAACACACTGACTCGAAACTACAAACTGAATTGACTCCAGATGCGCTTCATAAAAAACTTCTTTCGTTGTACCGGGAGACACGACGAATCGAGGAAGAGCAAGGAATAAATGTCCTGTATCTTGCTTTAGGCTTTCTTCGGTATTTTGATTCAGAGAAGTCAGAGCGCTCTCTTTTCGGTCCATTAATCCTCGTACCGGTTGATTTAGAACGAAGTAGTGTTCGATCTCAGTTCAGTCTTGTTGGTCGGGATGACGACATTGAACCAAATCAATCGCTCACTAACCTTCTCAAAAGTGATTTCGATTTGATCCTACCGCAACTGGGCGACGACGGTAAAGAAACTCCTAAAACCTATTGCGAACGCGTTGCTGAAACGGTTAAAGAAAAAGCGCGTTGGGAAGTCCAACGAAATCGAATGGTGTTGGGGTTCTTTTCTTTTGGTAAATTTCGAATGCTGCGTGATCTTGAACTACATGATTTCAACACGGAGAATGGGTCTCAGTTGATCGAACGCTTGTTGTTAGGCACATCGGAGAGTAGCTCTGTTAGTTCTCAAACTTCCATACATGCTAAAACGGAAAACTTAGACAAAAAATACAGTGAGGTCAAAGATTTAGGGCACATTCTTGATGCCGATACATCGCAAACGCAAGTTATCTCAGCCGTGCAAGATGGACGGAACCTTGTTGTACAGGGTCCTCCAGGCACTGGTAAGAGTCAGACCATTGCGAACATTATTGCGGTGATGGCGAAAGCAAATAAGAAAATTCTCTTTATCGCTGAAAAACGTGCCGCTCTTGAAGTGGTTTTTAAAAGATTGGAAAGATGTGGATTAGGTCCCCTGTGTTTAGAACTGCATTCTCAAAAAAGCAATCGAAACCAGTTCTATCAAGAGTTGCGCAAGACTATGGAACTACACGAACCTGTTGAGGTAGCTCAAACCAAATATGAGGAAATTCAGCAAATACGAGACGGGTTAAATCAAACTAGCAATTTATTGCACGAATTAGACGAACAGACTGGGAACACGCCATTTTTGCTGATGGGCCGAATATCTGAACTTCTAGGCCGTGGTACTCCGCCTCCGAAATTTTCAGTAGACGGAATCGATACTTGGAGTAAAGACGTTTTTGAAGATCACTTGAGAGCGGTTAAAGCATATATAGCGCAGGTAAAGTTGGTTGGTCGGGAAAACACACATTTATGGCGTGGTGTGCAACGTCGGATGAATACTGCAAACCGGATTCGACTCTCAGAACTGCTTACGGCACTGACTGAACTCGTGAGAGAAATCCAAGACGTAGTCACGACTTCAATCAAGCAATGCTCCCTTTGTATTGAACCCAGTCTGAAAGACTGTGAAATCGTTATCAAATTGTTGAACGAACTTAGGCTGCAGCCTGCGGGCATATCTTCAGTGATTCATTCTGAAGTTATTGAAAGTCATTTTGAAACGCTAGTAAGCCTTTGTCAAGATATCCAATCAGTCCAAGCGACCAAATCAACCATGGAGCTCAAAGTTGTTTCTGGCGCATTTACTCAATCTTGGGAAATCACGCTAAATGATCTTAAGAAACACGGCAGCTCGATGCTTCGCATTTTCAACGGTGCGTTCAAACGAGCGCGACAGCAGGTTTTAAGCGTATCTAAAGAGCATAACAAAAAGCTCACTTATCTCATTGAACTTGCCGAAGAACTATTTGCATACGAACAACGTATCGCAAAGATCTCGCAACAAACAACCATTGGTCAAGCATTTTTCCAATTGAACTGGCAAGTGGAATCTACTGATGTCCAATCAACACTGGACACCTTGGACTGGATTAGTCGTGTTCTTAATGTTACAAGTGATATAAAGAATTTACAAGTCATCATTGACGCCAATGTAAAAACAGATACGTTGTCTGCGACGGCGGACACGATCAAGCTGCAGGTCGACAAACTGAAGCACGAAATGCAGCAATTAGAGGAGTTCGCAGAGGTCGATTGGAACCAAGTCTATTCTCACCAGGAACGTTTGTGTGTCCCTCTCCCAACTATCGTATCGAAATTTGAACAGTGGTTAGCAAATTTAGACGGTCTTGACGGCTACCATGTCCTGAGATCTCTTGGTAATGAATTAGACGAACGGGGTTTGACAATCTTTCGTGAGAACCTTACGAATGAAGACCTACCAGTAGAAAAAGCTGCGGACATATTTCGCTTACTACGAGCAGAATCAATTTTTTATCGACTTGCTCAAGCAGAACCGAAGATACGAGAATTAGACGGCTCCGATCGCTCGCGTAAGGTTCAACGATTTGTTGAACTAGACTCCGGATTACAGCATCTCGCAGCTCAAGAGCTAGCTCGGGAACACTACCTCAATATTCCTCGAGGACAGACGGGACAATTGGCACTGATTCGGGGTGAAGTCAATAAGAAATCTCGCCACATGCCAATTCGAAAGTTGCTTTCTGAAGCAGGCGACGCGATCGTACAGATTAAACCTGTATTTCTCATGAGTCCCCTTTCTGTCGCACAATTCCTCGAACCTGGACGGCTTGAGTTCGATCTCTTACTCATTGATGAGGCTAGCCAAGTAAAACCAGCTGAAGCACTCGGTTCGGTGATGCGGTGTAAGCAGATTGTCGTTGTCGGTGATCAAAAACAAATGCCTCCAACATCGTTTTTTGATCGACAAGTCTCCGGAGATGAAATGGACGAGGAAGAAGATGTTAGTTTGGGAAGCCAAGCTGTCCACATGGAGAGTATTCTCTCGCTTTGTGACGCTCGCGCAATAAATCGAGCTATGCTCAGTTGGCACTATCGATCCGAACATCCCTCTTTAATTGAAGTATCCAATCACGAGTTCTATGATGCAAGGCTTACCTACCCTCCTACGCCCTTCTTGGGACACGAAGGATTGGGGTTGAGTCTTATTCGAGCTGAAGGCGTTTATCAACGAGGACGGCAACGAAACAATCCGATTGAGGCTGACGTCATATGCGAACACGTTCTTGAACACGTTCGAAACTATCCAGCGCAGTCCCTTGGTGTAGTCGCGCTTTCAGTAGCCCAGCGAGATACGATTGATAACAAAATGGAATTTCTCAGAGCCGAAAATCCAGATGTTGAACGATTCTGCGCTGAGTCCAAGGAAGAAGCTTTCTTTGTGAAGAACTTAGAGAACGTTCAAGGAGATGAACGAGACGTTATCTTCATTTCGATAGGATACGGGAAAGACAAAGACGGCTACTTTAGTCAGAACTTTGGCCCGGTATCTTCACAAGGTGGCGAACGGCGACTAAATGTCTTATTCACTCGAGCACGGAAACGTTGCACCGTATTCACATCAATTTCGTACGAAGAGATTCGATCGGATGTAAGTGCTCACGCCGGACCTCGAGTACTGAAGTCATTCCTCAAGTACGCAGCAACAGGTGATATGGACATCCCCCAGTTAACCGGTGAAGAGATGGATAGTCCATTCGAAGTTGATGTAGCAAGTGTGCTTCTTTCCCATGGCTACGATGTTGAAGCACAGGTAGGTTCGGCGGGATTTAAGATCGATCTCGCGGTACGTAATCCAGATCGCAAGCAAGACTACCTGTTGGCAATCGAATGTGATGGTGCTCGATATCACTCGTCCGCCTGGGCACGAGAGCGCGATCGGTTACGACAACAAGTACTCGAAGGAAAAGGTTGGAAATTTCACCGAATATGGAGCACCGATTGGTTCTACAACCGCGACACGGAAGTTAAGAAGTTGCTCAACGCTATAGAAGTAGCACGACATACAGAAGTATCAGGTAACAGTGAGTCTGTACTAGCCGATGAGGATGATAATTCTCAACCGCCAATAAAGCGAGCACCAACCGAGGTTCGTGACGAGTGTCAACAAATAAGTGGTGTAGTGTCCTACACAGAAGCAGTATTTTCTGATGCTTCAGCTAGCTCGGCGGCTCGATTTGACATTCACGAGGTGCGTGTCGAAGACCTTGCAAATCTCGTAACCAACATAGTGGAGATCGAAGGTTCGATACATAGAGACGTCATCTATGCACGCGTCGTCAAGTTATGGAATGTAGGTAGAACCGGCTCACGTATTCGAGATGCATTGAATCATGCCATCCAGCATTCATGTCGCGACGGTACCATCAGAGAGTCCAAGCATGACGGAGATCAGTTTTACGTCGCGCGAGACTTCATTCAATCAAACGAAGTTCGAGATCGGACCGATGTTGAGCTTGGAATTGTTAGAAAACACGAATATCTACCTCTTGGCGAACTAGGTGAAGGAGTAGTTGCCATAGTACGAGAAGGATTTAGTGTTTCTCGAGATGAAACCATAAAGGTATTAGGGAATCGATTAGGATTTCGCCAGTTGACAACCGGACTCACCGAACGTTTAAGTCAAGCTGTAGATCTGTCGCTTGACCACCGCAAAATCGAGACGTCTGACGGAAAGTTGCGGTTACCCCAAGTTTAAGACAGGTTAGTCTTCGTCCGAATTGTTCTCTCGAAGTTCTTCAAGATGTAAAAGTGCTTGTTGGGTGCGATATTCGATGCCTATGTCGGTGTCGACACCATACCCATCGGGACGTTCCAGCGTAATGCCTTCCGGTACAAGTAAACCAGCAGTTGATGCGGCATTTTGGAGAAGAGCACGATGCGGGATTGCACTCTCGTCATGAGAGGCAATAGCTTCTATTAAATGTGCGCACAGTGCTCGACTACCAGGATCTTCTTCTAATCTTTCGACCAATGCTGTTAGCGATTCATTTGTCTTCGTGAATCCTAGCCCAACAGCAGCGTACAGTGGCGCGAGACCGTCTGTAATTTCCAGTGCCTCGAGACGAAGTTTGGTTGCTTTATCTGTCGTAAACTTTCCTCGATTGAACCAATCAAGTACGTTTGCCGGGTTTTCTGGATCGTAGGCATCCCAAATGATTTCATGCACTTCTTCATCTTGGGGATAGAGCGCTGCTAGTATCGAGGGTACGTTTGACCAGACAAAATCGTGAGCGAGCACCACTATGTCATTTCGGACTTCTATCGAGGCTTCGACGTCCTCTTCCGACAGTGGATACGACTCTTCCGTCTTATTCTTACGCCAAACTTCAATCAAAGTACTCTTTAAATTTGGCACTTTGTTCAAGCCACGATCAAAACGAGGATTACCGGACTCGTCAAATTGCGTAATTAGGTGCACTGCGTACCACGCTAAGGAACCAATTGTTGCACTAACTACGACTGGACTATCATCCGCCAGCCCCTGAGCCACCAGATCCTGCAGTTTGTCGTCTGTGTAGATCTCCGTGTAGTAGCCCTCAGTCCCCAGCCAGTCGTAAAGCGCAACTCCTGACATCGGCGGCAGGACAGTTCGCGAGGGAGTAATTTCATCTCGCGTGTCTTGTGCCCACAGAGATACCGTCGTGAACATCAACAATGCAAGAATAAAAGTGGTGAGACTAAGACTTTTCATTTCAAAAAAATTCTACGTAGAAGTAACGACACTTAAACGGAAACGGTTGAAATAACCTGCACTAGCGCGAAATTTCTAAGTCGAGTTCTCTTCGGAATCAATCTCGACCGAAGAATCGTCGTCTGTACTTCCACCGAATTGCTCTAGAAGTACTTCTTCAAGTTATGTTGTCGGAAGATCTTTCTGGAGTATGCAACCATCGCTGTCTACAAGATAGCTTTTGGGGACGAAGTGAACACCGTACATAGTTGCAACTTCGCCGTGCCATGCTTCAAGCTCGCCGAGGTTAATCCACGGAACTTCGTGCTCAGCCGAACTCTCTTCCCAATCTTCCCGCTCTCTGTCAATTGATACCGCTATGATTTCAAATCGGTCCTGTCCGTAAGTATCTCGTAGTTCCTTTAATTTGGGGAAGCTTGCGATACACGGTCCACACCAAGATGCCCAAAAGTCGATGAGTACGATGTCAGTTTCAAGGAGAACATCAGATAGAGACACCTCGTCCCCATCCAAATTTGTTAGCGTGAAATCCGATACTTTCTGACCGGGAATAAGTTGTTTATCGTTTCGAAAATGTTCACGTCGAGAAGGTATTTGCGGATTCTCGCTCCCAATACCCGGCAATATGTTGTCCAGCGGAACATGTTCACAGCCTACGGCGGGATCGCTCGGTACGATAATGTTTGGAGAACAGGAACAGAGATACACCGTAGAAACCGAAAGTACAACCAGAACCAGAAGTTCTTTCATAGGAATTTTCTTCAGTCTTCAGAGATCGGTTTCAGGAGAAGACTCTTCATCAACTGCTTCGTCAAACTTGCTGATGATTACTTCTTCAAGCAAATCAATTGGTAGGTCTTTTTGGAGTATGCAACCGTCACCGTCAACAAGATAACTCTTCGGGATGAAGTGAACGCCGTACATCGTGGCGACCTCTCCGTCCCAACTTTCCAGCTCACCTAGGTTTATCCATGGAATTTCATGCTCTACAGAACCGGTAGACCAGTCTTCATGGGAAGTGTCGACCGATATTGTAACGACTTCGAAACCTTCTTCACCGTAAGTATTACGTAACTCCTTCAACTTTGGGAAGTTTGCAACACACGGTCCACACCAAGATGCCCAAAAGTCGACGAGCACAGTGTTACTCTCCTCGAGAACCTTAAACAATGACACCTCTTCTCCCTCCAAATTCACAAGGGTGAAATCTGGCACCTTCTGTCCGGGAATGAGTAGTTTGTCATTTCGTTGTTGTTCGATCCGATAAGACTTTTCTTTGGTTGTATGTCCAGGTAAGACTTCGTTCAATGGGATGTGTTCGCAGCCTGCTGCAGGTTCTGTCGGTATTGAAACCTTTAATTTGACACTTTGCGCGCAGGATACGAGTGCAATCGCCACGCCGAGTAGTCCAATAAATATCAGAATAATTTTCGATGAAATGCTAACTCCGTGATCGGTTTTCATAAGAATGTTCCTTCTAAGTAAAGTGGTTCAAACCACAAACACTCACTACTGTTCCCACACTAAGTTGGTCAGTTGCTTGTAATTGCCTTCCTCAAAGCACATCGTGGTTCTCGATGTGTCACGCAAATTTCATTCCATTTTGAAATCGGCACAGATTGTGCTTAAGGATAGACTTGTTAAAATCAAAGTGGGTTTGGACGAAACGAACATACTCCACTGACCTGCTATTTACAAGACGAGAAATTTGAAATGATAAAACGACTATGGTTACTTGGTGCGATGTCACTCTGGTGTGCAACTACGTTTCCGATTGTTGCAGAAGTACTCGAGGGACCTAGAGGACCTGTGGAATTTGTCGGATTGGAAGATTGGACGGCTTCCGATTTGTTCAAAGCTATCAAGGACAAAGATCCTGACAGACCGTTTCGTGCTTGCGCTGCGGTGATGATTCGGGAACTAAATTTTCCTGACGCGGCTGCTTTTGGATTCATCAAACAGCAGGAGGACGGATCGATGTCTCTTTACACGGTAGTCGTTGGTGTGGAAGACAGTGAGAGTGTCAAGTACCGCACACTAGGAACCGAGACTCCAGATCTACCCGAGAGTTGGCAGAAAATACAGAAAGCTGCGGAGGAAGAGTTCTACTCCGTTGCGGCAGCCGCATACGTACATTACCTTCTTGCGGTTCCAGAAACTGCAAAACAGCTTGAGGATCTCAGCCCCGAGGAAGTAGAGGATTCAACTCAGGAGTTTGCAGAGATGTTTGGAACAAATACCGAGAGTATAAATATGCTCCGGACGTTTCACGACAACATTGACAAAGAAACAGACTACGCATTAGCACTTGAAGTGGTTGAGACCGCTGAAGCTTGGTCAGCAAGGTTTGTGGCAACGATTGTCTTGGCACAGTTCGCAGAGAACGATGCTTCTTGGCATGCTCTCGCTAAATCTGTGATCGACCCTGCTTCACAAGTAAGGGATGTCGCATCCAAAATACTCGAAGGATTAGTGCGTGCTGAGAAGACGGTACCAGTCCAATGGACGGAAGCTCGCGAGACTCTAATAGCTCTTTTAGGTGGGACCTATCCTTTCGCATTCAACAAGATCTTAGATGTTCTTGTCGCGACCGAGATAGACGCAACGTTCGCACGGGAATTAGCACAGGAGAAGCCGAAGTTGCTACTTAGTTTCGTAGGTGCCGATCATGACGGTTTTAGGAAGTCGGCACACAAGTTCCTAACAACAATTAGCAATGAGGATTTTGAACGAGATGTTGAGGCTTGGGCGGCATGGATCGACCCAGAGGAGTCTGACTCAGTAGCTCCGTAGAGTCTGAGTGAGAATCAACCCATTTACCTGCTCCCTCTTGAACATGTTAATGTGGTCATTTAGCTCAACTCACGTGCATAACTCGACGAATACGAAGGTACGAAAACACACTGCTTTTACTCATAACTCTGATTGCAATTCATGCTTGTAATACGAGTGAATCGAAACGAATTAAATTTTTGGTCTCAGAAGTTCTGTTCCAACCATTCTCTGATATATTTCAGGTTCTGAGACCTACCAAGGATCGCGTTATGATGTACGCGGTCGACGACTACGTCAGCCTGAGGAAGTCTTTCTAAGACACGCTCGGTTTCCTTAGCTGGAATTGTGGTATCCGTTTGAGAGTATATCACTAGAACGTGATCCGGGAGAGACTCAAGACTCGCACGCGTATCAAACTTGTGGCGCATCAAGACGCGTACCGGAAAGATCCGCATCACACTACGATTGGCCACATGCACGAAGGACCGAAAAGGACTGATCACAATCACACCCGCAACTGTTGAGTCCGTGGTCTTTATCGCTACAGCACTTCCCATGCTGGAACCCATCAGTACCAGAGGGCGGTCAGGATATCGTTCTCGCATCATTTCTAGAGTATGCTTTGCGTCAGACAGAATTGTTTTTTCCGAGGGTCGACCGTCGCTCTTTCCGTAACCGCGATAGTTGGACAATACCACCGGAACATCGAGCTGAGAGAGCGTGTATACATAACTCACGGCATCTCCAGCGTTTCCAGTAAAAAATAAAACTACCGGACCCGGCGACGTTGGATTGACGATATATCCACGAGATGTGATACCTTTCGACTCATCAACGACTAGTTCATACTCACTAACCGTGTTTCGGATGGCATAGTCACTGCTGACCGGATGGAAGATAAAAATTTCTTGAATGCCCCACAGGAAGGCACATAACGCTACATAGATTGCTCCGACTACTTTTGAAATGTGTTTTAGAGTACTCATTTCAAATTTTCTTGTGCTGTCTCGATTCCTACTACTTCTCGGATCGGGACTCGAGCTTATACTTTTATCGTGGGAATTTTCTGTTTCCACGCGTTCGACGCTTCTTCATTCACCTTGCTAGTGTCTCGAATCGCTCCGCGATACTTGGGAGAGTTAACGCGTTCTCAGATAGTAGCTTAATTGCAAGATAAAGGTGAGACTATACCTTCTCGCTAAGATGACGAAGCTCAGATCTAATCTATCGTATTGGTTTCGTTGTCGTTCTTTAGCTTGCCGACCAGTTTAACCTCGGAACCATACATATCTTCTGTGATTGTGCCAGACAAATTACCCTGATCAACACGACCGGCGTATGTGATTGCCATGTCACCCAGTTTGGTCGATATCGTAAATGTGGCACTAAATTCGTCCCCGTCCCATTCAACGTCATCAGTTTCTGTAACTGCGCCCGCAGACAAAGTTGCAGAATACTCGCCGTCACTATCTCGATCTATTGTCAGCTCAGGCTTGCGCCTAGAATTAGACTTACTGTCCAAGACAAACGTACCGACGATTTCTTGGTCGATCGCTGGAGATGCAGATGAGTCACTAACTGGGGCATCACCGTCTTGCACAATTTCTGTGTCTTCTTGGTGCGGGATATGAGCTTCCGCCTGTAGGTCCCCTGTTAGTTTCACTTCAGAGCTAAACATGGATTCCGATATTGTTCCAGTCATTTTGCCATCTACCACACTCCCAGCAAAAGTGACATTCAAATCACCTAGCGTACTTGACATGGTAAATACTGCTTTAAACTCCCTTTGGTCTACTTCAACGTCAGACGTCTCTAGAAGTACTTCACCAGAGCCTTTTTTCAACGTAGCGGAATACTGTCCTTCATCGTCGGCTTTGATAGTCAATTCGGGCTGTCTCCACTTAAAACGACTCTCTTCACTGTCCTCCAATATATAGGTACCTTCGATTTCTGCGAAGACAGAAACAGATGCAGTTAAAGCAAGTAAGCCCGCTCCACACAACACTTGATTTAAGAACTTTGTCAATTCAGTACTCCTGTATCAGCTGAATATTCACCATTATTCTGGCTAAACTTAGTAAGCCCAATCAGAATTGTTGATTTTAATTGGGCAGAACCATCGGGGTAACCAAAGTCAACCTTCAGACATCTATACGTGTGTCGCTTACGAGTATCTAGGCATCTCGGTGCGTCCGGCAAGAGAACAAAGGATGAAATTTCAGAACAACTGGACAATACTGTTCATTGCATTGGTATTTATCTCGGTACCTAGCCTGACGGAGACACTCGACCAGGTGGTGGAAGAACAAGGTGACCGTCAAATCTCTGACGATTCGACCATCACCGAGCAGGTAACTTACGTTACATCCGATAATTTCGAGAGAGAGGTTCTCCAGTCTGACCTTCCGGTATTAGTTGTTTTTACTGCACCGTGGTGCGGACCATGCAAGATTCTCGACCCAGTCATTGAATCATTGATGCCGGATATGTCTGGCGAAGCAAAGGTGTTCAAACTCGATACGGACGTATCGCCAGAGATCTCGACTAAACACAAGGTCACTCGCTTGCCAACGATCATATTTTTCAACAATGGGCAAGAGAAACACAGAGCATCGACAATATATCCCCGAGACGCTTACGTCAAGTATCTTCAAGGACTTAAGAATGATATTTCTATCGAGAATTCAATACTTAATCTTCTTGACAGAGACTGGTTTCGACGTCATTTTCTCGTAACCGAAGAGGTCGAATACATTGAACAGATTTTGGAAATATATCCAGAAATGCTCACCAAAGAATTTGATAATGGCCAAACTCCGTTATCACTTGTGCTGAATTACCCCAGCCGAACGCAACGAGACCTACTTGATTTAGTGCTCGCTCAAGATTCAATAATTGGCCCGAATGATCTTCTAGGAGTAGGTCGATGCGAAGAATTTGAAAGAGTTGTTGCGGACGATCCTGACGCAATCAACCGTCCCGACCCCGACGGTTACACACCATTGTTTACGGCAATAATGGGTTCAGGTTTTCTGGAACACGGTGAGTGCGTGAATACGGTGCTTGAGTTAGGAGCTGAACGGAGTCTTCAAAAAATTATTCTAAATTCCCTCGGTGAGTCGGTAGCGTTTCAACCTGACGGTAAACTAGTGGAAGAGTTGCTAGATCTTTTGCCTATGAAGTGGGGTCCAAAATGGCACAACGATGATGTTGGCGTGAAAAAGAGACTGCTTACTCTCGAAATGTACAAAGTAAGAACACTACGAAGCGAAGACTTGATTGCGAGACGACCAGACTAATGTCTCTGTATAGAATCAAGACACCCAATGTATGAAGTTTGCCCATGATCTCCAAAGGAGATAGAAATATGTCTGAGTCAAACAGTTCCAAAACCGTTTTTGCGTTGATCGGAGGAGCTATAGCGGGGAGCGTCGCGACCCTCGCAATTGTTTTCCTTCTACCAACGTTCAATGGGGATGGAGAAACAAATTGGCGGGCAGGAATTCCTTCCAGTAGTCTCAACAGTCAATCGTCGACTACCGGTACAAGTCTCTCAGTCCAAGACCTCGATGACATCTTGCAATTCGAGACGGATTTTGAAAGAGTCGCGGCACTGTTTGGCCTCTTAGATGAAGCCACCGAAACAAGTCTGATCGAGTATTTAGCGGATTCTCAGACGTTCGATTCTTTGAACCTCCGTAATACAGCAGAGAGCGCGATCGTTCAGAAACTGGCTTCCGTGAATCCTCAGAGTGCACTCGAACAGGTCAGCACGTTTCCTGAAAGTCGTCAGCAAGAACTAATAGCCGCAATTTTCGAGGAATTGTCTCTCTCTGATTTAAATGAAGCAAAGAACTACTTGGTAAAGCTTGAACGGTCAATGCAACAAGCAGCTCTAAGCGGAATCTTGAAAGCAAGACACAAACACTCTTATGAAGTGTTGGTAGAGATTGCTAGGCAACTTGATCACGAAGCATTTGCTGTCAGTTTTCTCGCCGAAGCAATGTCCTTCTCGGCCTATGAAGATCCCGCGTCGGCTTGGAATCTCATCGTGTTCGACAGCCAACCAAATCTTGCACAAACAGAGTTTCTCATACGCGTGGCTTCAGAATGGCTCACTCAGGACGGAATCGCCGTAGTTGATCAGATCAGCGAGTCTCTTACGGATGAAGTTGTACGCGACGCTGTTATTACAGCCGTATTGCACCGAATCGCCCAAGAAGACCCACGCTCAGCCTTGGCACAAGCCGCAAAACTATCTGGTAATTCGAGAGAACTTGCGTTGCGAACCATCGCTGAAGTTTGGGCGCGAATTAACCCCGAGGCAGCTTTAGTAGGTATTGCAAGCGTCGAAAGTGGCAAGACGCTAGAACTACTTCAAGAAAGTGTTTTACAAGCTTGGGCTGTAAACGACCCAAATGGTCTGCTCGAAATGCTAGCCGCTGTGCCCGAATACTTACGCGGTATGGCTCGGGAACAAGCGATGTTAGCGATCGCGCGCCAATCGCCAGAAGAAGCTATCCAGTTTCTATCAGATCTCGAAGACGATGATCTCAGGATCAAACTCGCGAAGGAAATCGCTACACATTGGTCGGAACAGGACCCCCATGCCGCTCTGGATTGGGTCCTTAATGAACGATTCACGACCGATGTTCAACAAGCAGAAACGTTAATGATCGTGTTGGCTCATTTGACAACCAAGGACCCAGAACTTGCTTTCAGAACAGCAAGAGACCAACCAATAGTTTTACGTGGTGAATACTATCGGGGGATGGAAGTAACGGTGATCCAAAATTTGGTTGAAACGAACATAGATAAAGCACTAGCGATGTTGTCAGATATACGTAGTGAAGGACTAACGACAGCACATGCTTTTAGCGAGGTGGGTCGAGCAATGATTCGCGACGGCCAAATTGATCGTGCTTTAGCACTTGGACAAAGACTGAGTGAACGCGGTCGTAGAAACTACAACGGTTCGTTAATGTATCAATGGGCAATGCACAATCCAGAGACACTATTCGAAGCTCTGGAAAAACTACCCTCCGATCAACTAAGAGACATGGCGGCGAGAGGACTTGTACGATACAACAATGAAACAAAAGCACTCAGTTCGGAACAGATGGCACACGTGGGGAGTTTCTTACCTGAAGGGTATGTCGATCCTTACAGCAACATGAGACAAATGAGAAGGATGTCTTCTGAATGGCTTGACGAACAGGTACAAATGATCTTTATCGACAATGGAGCAATACGAGAACGGGTAATGCCGGAATGAGACAAACGAAATTTCTGCGCTTGCCAAACAACTATGCAACGCATAAAAATCCTCGGCCCAAGTACGGTAAATTTTCGTTGATGTTTAGTTGTAAGAAACCATAAGGCGAAATTAGAGGACACATTATGAGTGCACTAGCAGCAAACCGATCTCGAACATTAGGGTTGTTTACTTTAGGCAGTCTCTTGGGGATCACGATAACTCTTGGTGTTCTGCTGGGTCTCAATGCAATCTCGAACGGTTCTGACACTGCGAATAACACTAAATCGACTGCGCGAGAAGGTGTCAATTACTCTCCGGGAGATGTAAACAGACCTAATGCTAAAGGTACCGTTGATCGTGAAAGAGACCTTGGTCTCCTCAAGTTTCTAAATCAAGCTCCTAGCGCGTATGAGCGAACGGAAGCACTGTATAGTCTGCTACTTTCTGCTGAGAAGACGATGCTTACCGATCTCCTCAAACAATCGAATAACATTGGATCAGAACATCTGCAACACACAGTGCAAGCCGCAATCGTGCAAAGGTTTGCGGCAGTGAATTTCAAATTAGCACTATCCACCATCGAGAGCTTGCCGAGAGATCGCCACAATCCATTGATTGCTACCGTTTTCCGTGAGATTGCGCTAACAGACTTCGACGGAGCTGTCGCGCACGCAAAGACTCTTGACGAAACTAAAAAGTTCAGCGCATTACAGGGGATATTTGGATCACAAGAGACACTTTCAAAAGATAGAAAGAGAGAAGTTGCCGACGAGCTTCAGATTGACTTGACCGTTTTTGAGCAAAGCTCTCCCAACCAATCTTTCATGGAAGAATGGCATGCGTTGCTCGCTGACGAGCGAGCCAATCTAGCTCAGTCCGCTGATCTGATAAGACTCGCTCACAAATGGGTGGAAGATTCTGGCTTGGAGGCAATCGCTCATATAGACGTGGCATTACACGACTCCATTCTTAAGAAAGCGGTTATCGGGTCAGTGTTGCATCGAGCTTTGTCGTCGGATGCCCAAGCAACATTGCAACAAGTATTGCATTTTGATGATGATTTACGCGAGCTTGCGTTAGAAACCATAGCAAGAGCTTGGGCGAGCATTGGACCAGAGGAAGCGATGGATTCAATAGCAGCGATTGAAACTCAGAGATTACGTCGTCAAATGCTTGAACACTTCATAACCGCGTGGGCAAACTTCGATCCTAAGGAAATATTCGAGAAATTTGATCTAATACCAGAAAACCTTCGTTCTCTCGCACAGAAAAACGCGATTCGTACTCTTGCAAAAACGACACCAAGCGAAGCGGTGCAGTATTTAGAAGACGTAGCGGACGAGCTTCTTAGGTTCGACTTAACAATGGAGATTGCTACTCGCTGGTCTGACAAGAACGCACTTGAAGCACTGGATTGGGCGTTGTCCTTAGAGTTTTCGAGCGATCCGATGGATCGAATGTTGGAACGCCAAATGCTCGACACCGTATTGCGTAGCCTAGCGGCCGAAAATCCGGAATTAGCACTACAAACAGCACTCGAACAACCCGCCGACAGGATGGGACTTGGGTTGGAAGCCACAGTTATTGACGAAGTCGCACGAACGGATATTGAGAGAGCCATGACTATGTTGGCACAGGTGCGTGAAGGCTTCACGCAAACTTTCGCGGCAGTAGCCGTAGGGAAAGCTCTGGTAGATAACAATGAGACGGACCGTGCTCTTGCACTCGCTGAACAATTATCCGAAGACTTTCGAGATATGTACTACAACCTAGTAGTTAATGAATGGGCGTTCTCTGATCCAAAGTCCTTAGTCAATAACCTGGACCAACTCCCTTCGACTGAAGCAAAGTTTACAGCGGCAATGGATCTTGTTAGACGCAATGTTGGGACTAACATTTTGACGAAAGAACAAATGTCGATCGTCAGAAGTTTTCTGCCTAAAGACTACAACTCAGAGACGGGACGCCGCGGCTCGGAATCGGCGCAATACGCAAGGTTAAACAGCATACGCGACAAGGAATTAACGAAAGAAGAACGAACTCAAGTCCAACGAGATTTTCAACAGATGATGCTGGACGGTAGGTATCGTAGGTATCGATCCGATTATCGTTGGTCTCGGTAGTTTGATTTAGCAGACTAGAAAGTAAGTTCGCCTTCTCAGCCACTGATTCACGTCGCGGTAGTCAAAGGAGAAATTCTTTACACACTAGATTGAGGAGTCCTCCACGCACTCGAGTGTGTCCTCTAAGACTATATCGCGCGCTGAGTGATTGAATTCAACTGATGCCTTCAAAATTCGACCGTCCCGATCACACGAGGTCCAGTGTACATAGAGAGCCGCACCAGTAGAGACTTCAATATTTAATGGATAAATCGTCCCGTTGTTGGGGTCTGAAGCTGTACATTCAAATACGATGTGCTCCGTCTTAACGGAAACGATACCCAAAGAGTACTCTTGGGCAACAACGGTCTTATCGGTTTGAATACATTCGATCGTGAGTCCATCGTATCTTACGCTTTCAATTTCATTGATGCTTCGATTCAAAACGAAGAGTAATACTGCAATCACAAGTGAACAAACGCAAGTTCCGATAATGACAAGAAGTCTAACTTTTTTCATTCAAATTCATACCAATTGTTTCGAAACTGGTGTGTCTTGCTGAACATCTAAGATAGCATCGACGAATGGCGTCCATAGTCATGACTGCATTTTATGCGTTGTTAGTTTTTGTGCGAGAAAACATCCGAGAACCGAAAAGATTCCCGATCGACCTCCTTCAATACTTGCGTCAGCAACAGCCGCAGTCAGCTTGGTTGCCGCTGCGGTCCCTTTGGGAACGAGACGCAAGGCTTCGACTACTCGAAGTGTCATCAACGTATAGGCACGTCTAATTGGACTCGTTCTAGAGGCATGGAACACCTCACCCTTGCCAGTGAGCGGCATGTACCAAGGAACAGAGTCAGCACTAGAACGTCCAAGGTCTTCACATTCAAGTACCTTGAACCCTGCTCTTTCGAGTGCTTTGTGGACTTCAGCAATCGAATAAATCTCGCACAAGGTCATCGTGTTCATAAGTCGATTCTTAATGTGTTTATGTTCCAAGTTCTGTGGCTGATAGTGGTCAGTCAAAATAGTTTCTTGCCCCCAAAAATAAGCACCAGGTTTTAACACACGAAAAATCTGTTCATAAGCTCCAACTTTGTCGGGAGCATGCGCTGTAGACTCAAACGCATATGCCGCATCGAAGGAGTTAGGTTCAAGCACTTTCATATCCATGAAATCACACTTAACAAAGTCCGTCAATTGAGCGAGATTCGCTTTTTTATTCAGCGCTTCTCCAATTTCTATTTGATGTTCATTGATGTTCACGCCCAAAACCTTCGCACCGGTTGCACGTGCGACGTGTCGCATTGGTCCACCAATTCCGCAGCCAACATCTAACACAGTCTTTGTATTGTCTAACTGTAACTTATTGATCATCAGTCGTTCATGGCGAATGATCGCATCGTTCAGGGACTCTCCTACTCTCAGTGGTGCAAAGTGAAATGACTCGTTCCACCCCCATCTCGCTAGCTCCGTTGATAGATCGTAGAAATCGTTTACGGTTTCTGTATGGTCGTAATTCGGCCGAGAAGTATCGGCTGCTCTCGACTGCCAGCTCTCAAGACGGTCGATACGACTCTGAACATCAAACCCTTTGAAAGATTTTGCGAGAGCTTGACTTAGTTTACGATCCATTGAAATTAGCGTTTCTTAGGTTAGCCTGCGTTTAGCAACGGTTCCTGAAGTCCTTCTTCATTCGGAATATACACGAATGTCCGTTACCCACGCTGACAACAAAACAACAACCATCGATAGTGCAACTATTTCAAAAGACATCGGTATCAATTGAGCGTCGGGTTGTAGGTGAACCATCAGCAACCCAGCACCGGTTGCCACTAATATCAGAATTGACCGAGATATGCTCTTCCAAGAGTTGGCACGGACCCCGTCTTGACCAAAACAGAGACATAATGCCTCAGTGTCGGTTTTAACGTTAAATCGTGACACACCCATCATGGCTAGCATCACCACTAAACACACCCAAAAGGTTACCATTGGGACGAAACCAAAAATAAAACTGATACCCAGAGCAAGCTCCACTCCAATTACTCCGAACGATATCATTCGAACCCAGAAATCAGACAAATTTGTAAGTTCACTCACCGTGTCGAGGAAAGCTTGAAACGTACGAACTTTCGCAAGACTTGCATACGCCAACACGATCCCCAGAGAGAAACACAACACGGAAAAGAAAAGATCAATCATGTGTTCGGACCCTTTCTATACGTCGTCGTCGAAGAATCCAATGCGACGGACCGTACCTTCTGTATCGAGTTCTACAACACACGGGGTTTTAGTCAAACCCATACTACGAACCACATCTCCCTTAATAGCAGATCCTAGAACTACGTACTCACCGACATCCTCGTTAGAAATAGGTTTGTGTGGAAACTCCTCCGGCTGGAGGTAGTCTGAGTTCAAAAGTATCACATAAATATTTCCATCGATGTGATACCACCAACTTCGAAAATAGAAGAGCAATGAATCTAGGGGCCACCGCTCGTATTCATCTTTAGCAATGAAAATCACGATAGTAGATTGTCCGATCAAACTCTCAGAGGTGATTAAATGTTCTCTGCTTGAATCCAAGGCTTTGAACAGGGGTAGACTGTTCCCATGCTTGATCTTTTTAGGGAGTCCTGACTGTTCGTCGCCGCTGGCAAGTCCGGTTTGTTCTTGTAACAGTGCATAGCATCTCGCGGTGTCTCTTGCCATATGAAGCAGAGCACTTCGAAGCCCAAATAGAACAAGAGCCAACACGATCGTACTCAGGAGAAGAATTGTGTTGGTCATCAGTTAATCTAGAGCAACCGCTTGTTCATCCATTTCTGGACTAGCTAACACCGAGAAGATATCTTCGACCGTAAAGGGATAAGTATGGCGCACAACCCTTCCCGTGGAGTCGGTAGACAGTAACGCTGGTACAGACTTTAGTGGTAGTACCGTTGTAAGGTCGGTGTCATGCGCGACCAAAGTTACCATGCGAGAATCCATGCGACTCAACAAACTACTTGCTCCTCGAAGTGAACCTTGACAGTAAACTATAAACTCCAAGTTTTCCGAGTCTTCAAGAATCTGGACCTTTTGATCCCGCAGTCCATATAGTAATTGCTGACAGAGAAGACAATCGCTACTCACAATCAATAAACACAATCGAATGGTTTCGTTCTTTTTGTAGGTAACTGTTTCTCCCGAACGTGCGTTTATCGCTTGAAAGTGCGGAATTTCGAAACCCAACAGACTCCGCGCACCACTACCAAGAGCAACCAACCGTGTTAGCTTGGTCACCCGTAAATACAGCACGCACATCGCAAGTCCGTGTACGATGACCACAAGTCCTAAGCCAATGACGACAATAGTCAGAGTAAGAGTCAAAACAACCTAGCTTGCCGTGCCGCTAAACTCACGAAGAAAACTCCAGTTACATTAGTAATCAACGATGTTGCATCAACGATCTGAATGTCTCAACGAAGTTCAAATTTTCTCGTTGTTAAGCTATAAATACACGAGCTAATGTATTCTGCGACACGTTCACCACGCAAGTACGCGCCAGCACCAGCAGTTTCAAACCGTATAAGGTGAACAGTCTTTGTTACGAGGCGGCTATTCCAATATTTGTGATTCAAGTCACACGGCGACTAATTGAGGGGGCGTGTTTAGTCGGACTTATTGAACACCGTGAAATCGTTTTCTTCAGGATGCACAGCCCGTGAACACTTCAAGTGCGCGATATTGCGATTCATGGTCTCGGTCCACGCCTGTAGTGTTTCAATTTTGCCTTCTGATGAAATCTTAGTATTGAAACACTCAACACACCGGATTAAGTACGGTACGTTATCTTGATCCCAATAACTACAAACCCAATAAAACTGGCTCGCACACTCTCTGAGAGGACAGTCTACTTTTGGCTTTGTGAGAAAGCAGCAGTAATGCTCGATCAATCCACTGTTCTGAGCGAAGGGTTTGTCAATGCGAAGTGTCCCTACAAGAAATGCACCGGTAACAAGCGCACATTTTTGTAAGAAGCCTCGTCGAGGCAACGCAAGACCTTCCAATTTTTTCTCGGATGATTTGAATGTCGTTTTCTGTTCTTTCGGCATTATCTTTTCAACTGGCAACGGGAAAAATCTCGAAGTTCGATGAGGGATGCCTATATTTAGTCACGTTTGTTAAATACGGTGGAATCCGCATCGTCAG
This sequence comes from Gammaproteobacteria bacterium, assembly GCA_009842245.1. GTDB lineage: Bacteria > Pseudomonadota > Gammaproteobacteria > Pseudomonadales > Azotimanducaceae > Bin55. Next base: position 20,512 of record VYFT01000053.1, read on the forward strand.
GATGCACGGCCCGAGAACACTTCAAGTGCGCGATATTGCTGTTCATGGTTTCGAACCAGGACTGGTATGTTTCGAATTTCCCTTCTGATGAAATCTTCTTATCGAAGCACTCAACGCACCGGATTAATAACGGAGCTTCACCTTGACCTTCCCAACTACAAATCCAATAAAACTGACTCACGCATTCTCTCAGAGGACAATCTGCTTTGGGCTTTGTAAGAAAACAACAATAATGTTTGATCAAACCACTGTTCTGAGCGAAGGGCTTGTCTATGCGAAAGGTACCAACGAGAAATGCGCCGGTAACGAGAGCACACTTCTGTAAAAATCCTCGACGAGGTAGTGCGATACCCTCCAAATTTTTCTCGGTACGTTTGATTCTGCTCTTCTGTTCTAATTTCATACTTCATTCAAGTCAATGTGACAGTGTTGGAGTGATGGGTACCCTTGTTTAATCCTTTTTATTGTACACCCCGAAATCGTCTTCGTAAGGATGTACTGCCCTCGAACACTTTAAATGCTCAATGTTTTTGCTAACAGTTTCCGTCCATGCCTGAAGTGTTTCGAATTTGCCTTCCGAAGATATCTTCGTATCAAAGCATTCAACACACCTGATGATGTATCGTGCTCTACCTGGTTCACGCCAACTACAAATCCAATAAAACTGACTCGCACACTCTTTGAGCGGACAATCTGCTTTAGGTTTTGTGAGAAAGCAACAGTAGTGTTCAATCATACCACTGTTCTGAGCGAAGGGTTTGTCCACCCGAAGCGACCCAACGAGGAATGCTCCAGTAACGAGGGCACACTTCTGCAGAAAACCTCGTCGAGGTAGCGCAAGACCCTCTAAATTTTTCTCCGTTCGTTTGAATCTACTCTTTCATTCGCGCTTCATAGTTCTGTCCGTGTATGTTGGAAGTACTGCCGTCAATCGTTGGTAGTCTCGAACTCTCCATACTGTTCTACGAACCACATTTATTCCCGTTCTCCATGATTCGTTTAAGTGAACACAGCGATCTATCGTGATGTTGGCAATAGTATTGGGTTGAAATGTTTTTCAGATTAATCGTCGGGACCAAAAACCGTGAAGTCGTCTTCGGCAGGATGCACAGCCTTCGAACACTTCAAGTGTTCAATATTTTTGCTGACCGTTTCAGTCCACCCCTGAATGAATGGATATTTGTCTTCAATAGATATCTTAACATCGAAGCACTCCACACACCTGATTATTACTGACCCTCCTCCTTGGTTTGTCCATGAACAAGTCCAGAAAAACTGACTTGTACACTCTCTCAGAGGACATCGTGCTTTAGGTTTGGCAAGAAAACAGCAATAGTGTTCGACCAACCCAGAGTTTTGCGCGAAAGGTTTGTCCATGCGAAGCGTCCCAACGAGAAATGCTCCGGTTACAAGAGCGCACTTTTGCAAAAATCCTCGTCGAGGTAGTGCTAGACCTTCCAATTCTTCATCGGTTTTTTTGAGTCTCTTCGTTTGTTCTTTCTTCATAACTCTCTCATCTCATTACGAAAAAAATACTCAAATTTAGGTGGTCTGGAAATTTCCATACCACTCAACACCAGCCGAAACTGCTTTCATCTTCATTTTACTGGGAACTTGTTGAAAATTTTGCGCGAAATTCTCGCAATCTTTCGTATCACCTCCACACTTGAGGGACAGAGGACTAATTTAGTGTCTGTCCTGTCTTTTCAACACGTGCTGTGTTGCTAACCCAACAACAGTTCGGACCAAATGGTTTCCAACCAATGCACCGTCAAAAATGAGAAAGGAGCGGTGATGAAATTGACTATGCTTTGGCTTTGGACGAAGACTCCAATGAACGCGAGCGACGCACGTTAAAACGTACAGGACTTAGTCATGGAGAGATCTAGCATTTCAAACTATCTTCAGGAAATCTGCGAACTAAGAGGGCTACCTCGACGAGAAGGAACAGAGTCTAAATGATGTTGTCACACGCTGTTGTTGTCAATCAGTCTATCGAATGTTGTTCTTACAAGTGGATCGTTGTTCTGTGAATATCAGAAACTTCATTGAAGGGTACCCTCTATGAAAAAACTCTTTGTCAGTCTCTTCGCCTCGAGTGTTCTTGTATTGATATTCAACACAGATGGACAAACTGGCACCGCAGACGCGGGAGACAATACGGCGAATCAGCAAGACGACAGCGAAGAGAACTTGGACGAGACGTTCAATGAAATTGATCAAAGAATCGAGAAAAGTCTTGAACGCTTATTGCGACGGACTGGTATGATTGATGAAGAGATTGAGCAGTATAAGAAGGATTTAGCGGAGAAAAGAGCAAACCTACCTCCAGAAAACGTGAGAGTTGGACAGGGTATTCAAAAGATTGAACGACTTATGCCAGAGGTCGAAGGATTGTCAAGCACTTGGGAGTCCGTAGATCCTCCGATCTTGGTGTGTAATCTTACAGTTGCTTTAGCGGAATATCACAAGTTGCCGGAGGCGACCCTGCAAAAACTAGCAGCAAACCTAGATCAGTATGTTCATGTAGGTTCAAAACACGTTCCTGAAATACTAAATTCAGTGACCAATGATTACGTTCGACGACTGGTATTAGACTATGAGCGTCTAATTGATGATCTAACTGCATTAGAAAACGATAGGAAAACCGTTTCTAAAGTACGACAAGAACTATTGTCTATAGAACCTGACACCAACACAAGAAAGCTAGACAAATTCGTGTCTTGCGTCCAAGAAACACGCGACAAAGCTGATCGTTAATTTATTAAATATTTTTCCTCCTTGACGAGTGCACTGGATAAAACAGTAAAGTCGATAGACAAGTCGCAACGCATCAAAGATGACCTTTCGAGAGAATTGAGTATTGGACGCGCTGTGAGTAAAACGCTGGGATATGGACCATACAGTAGCATTGGACGCACCTACCTGAGAATACTAAAAAGGGATTGTTATGCGAGATTTGACATCGAGAGCTTACAAGAAGATTTTCGAGAGCTCAAACAAGACAACGCAAAGGACGAGGAGTGAAGCATGACCGATCTCTGTTGTGGCGGATGTAGTGTTGGTGCGACTGGTATTTTCGCATACCATCGTTTTAAAGTTTCAACGCCCCAAGTACACATCAGTAATCTCAATACGGTTGTGGCCGAGTTCCTGACTTACCTGAAGTCGTGCCCGTAGATCAATTGACCGTTGTTCCTCTGTTAGTTTTTCCTCGTCGGGCCTCCCGCAAATACCGAATTCCACCCAGTTAGATCACGATATCTCCGTTGAGCGTATCCGTGCCTCAATCCATGCAAGTTTCTCAGTCCGTGCTTAGACAATAAGCGTTCGTACTTTTGCTTCCATTGTTTAAGAGAATACTCTGCTGGAATGAGCGAACCTTGACCTGCGATTACATGAACTCGGTCAATGAGGTCTCGTTGTTCGAACGAAATCACAGGAATTGATCGTTTACGACCGCCTTTCGTCCATGAACCCTTAAGCTCGATATAGGATCCATGATCTGCGTAGGAAGGTCTGAACTTTAGACTCTCCTCTTTCCTCAATCCAAACTCTTGCTGCAATTCAATACTCAATCTCATGTGTGCGTCTGTGATCTGTCGGAGCGTTGAATGCGATAAATACTGAGCCTTGGACTGAGTGGGTATAAGTTCTTGTTTGCCATTCAATAAAACATTGTTTGACGCGGGAATCATCCCATCCTTCCCGATCTTTCGCGCCCACCATCGTAGATGAGCAACTGCGTTCTTTTGTGTCCCGACGGACAATCCAATCTCCTGCCAACGTTTGAGAAGAGCATGAACATGTTTCATTTTCAAGGATCTCGCATGCATCTGGTTGTAACCTAGCTCGTGCAATTCACGCGAGAATCTTGTCAAGTATCTCTTTCGATGAGCCTGAGTACTAAAACTACCATCTCGGTTGTGGTACAACAATTGCTTCAACTCATAATCTAAACGTCTCACGAAGACTATTTCAATTTAAAAGAACCGATCCGCCGGGGTTCACCCCGAGTGTGTTGCGAAAACGGCGAGGTGGCGTGTTCCAGAGACTGTCCAATCGCAATCCCCGTCCATCCTATCATAGAACTCCACAACAACGGCAACCCAATGTATAAACATGATGTGATTACGTTGAGCATCACTCGTTTGGTTGTATGTTCACCCGAGTTCGTTACGACTTCAAACAGGAGTTCGGTATCGGGATACATTGCAGTAAACATGTTTTGATCAATCCACTGCGCAAGATACCAGAGCACGGTCCAAAATTTCACTCCGAATATCGCTAATGCGCCTGTAATCATCACAGTAAACGAATAGCGAGAAAACACTACAACAAGAGGAAGAAGCGAGTAGATACCTAGAAGTATCATCGCTTGAATCATCGGTGCTACTGCAATGATTCCGGTAACGATTACACTAAATATTGCAGCCGTAGAAAATGCTCCAACCAGATATACCAACCCCTTCGCGAAACTTTCAATCTGACCGACAACACCCGTTGTTGATTGGTTTCCTGCCGACAGTTCATTGTCAGTCCATGTATCCGGGGTATGAAGTAATACGCTACGCGCAATTAGATCAAGCTGGCGCTCAGTAGCCAATGCCGGTGCTAAGTTGTAGAACAAGGTAGCAAAACCTGGTGCAGTTGTGTCCGCTGCGTCAACTAGTTTGGCTCGCAATCCAAGATGCGCGTGTCCCCACCAATGCGCACAATAGGGTCTCCCGTGCGGCGGTGGATTGGAAACGTCGTACTCGATATCACGGCTTGGAATAAATGCCCATCCACTCACGGGGCGACGCGCCCGCAGTGAATCGTAATATCCAGGTACGTTTCGATAGACGTGCGACCCGATCCAGTCTGTATCAGCGTGTCCATGCCGCGCAAGCAAGTTATTGACGACCGACGACGTGGGCTGTTCTTTGAGAAACTTTGAACGCGCCGGCACGTAACAAGCTGAGTAAAACTCCGCTACTTCCTGCCGGAGTCTAGGGTCCTCGATTGTTGCTAGACGGGATAATTGCGAGAGCTGTCGTATTTCACTTCTCCTAGGCAATCCCTCGACAACTGCATGGTTAAACCCAGACGAAAAAGCAATCACTGCATACCACCACATCGGAACATCTACTGTGGCGACAGCATCTCCAAATCCAGTGGTCCCAAAGGTACTCTGTGAGTTGGCGAAGTCTACTGTGGGAGGATTCGGATTGTTGACCGTTGGCGGCGGAGTATAACTTAGAGTCGTCGCAATAAACGGCGTTAGTCCTACTGGTTGACCCGCGAAAATTACGACGACGAGAGCCAGTAACAGCTCGTGTTCCATTTTCCTCAAAGACATTCCACTGGATATATTGTGAGGTGCTTCTGAAGCCGGTTTTCGCCAATAATCGATGACGATTCCAAGAAACGGTAGATACACGATTCCCGTAGCGACGAGTACGTCCCAAACCACGCCGTAGAACATCCAGCCGAACATGGTCGAATACAGTTCGAGGAAACTGTCGACGCTCATGTGAACAGAAGTTCCAAGATGCGAGGGAGTACAGCTTGTCCGAAGAGAATCTCGAAACAGGCAAACCACAGTATCAGTTGTCCAATTCGCGCTCTTAACAGAGCACGCTCATTTAAAGCTACTGAACTTTCCTTATATTGGATCTTGTGCCGTCGAACCAAGTAAAAGGTAGAAATTGCGCAACCATACAGCCCTACCCTAGCGATACTCACGAACCAGTGATTTGAGACAGACCATTTCTGCCAAAAATTGAGAAAACTGCCGTCAATTGCGACCAACCCAATCGACACCCCTACACCGACTAAGAGTGCTATCAGCAAACCTAACGTGGTGAATGCTCGTCGTTTAAGGATCTTCGATACGCCCGTCGATGAGTGGATGTGGGTCTCGGCGATCTCGCTCTGGAACACTTAGTGAAGACTTCTCTCGCAAATCATGCCGCTTGAGCAAATTTGTTACTGTATTGGAGACTAAGTCTTTTCGTATCTGTGCCTCAAATGCAAGGCGATTGATTTCCGCATCGAGTTCGCGCACGACTTGGTCGACGTGCTCACGTGCGACGGGATTCGCTTGAACTTCTGGTATCGAGCTACCCGATTTCACTAATCGACGAGCAAGAAAAGCCTTCTCTACGGTCCGTGCAACAGCGATTTCTGCAACTAAGCGATCGATGACAATAGATTGCTCAGTCACGGGTAATGCTTTGATGCTATTGATGACATCGCGTGTGATCGCGATCCCTGGTGCAGAGATTCGCGCAAGATTGGAGAGTGTTGGTGTTTGACCACCCGCAACAATGGACTCCAAGACTGCTGTGAGAGCTCGCTCTTCTTGTTCCAAAGCTGGTCCTAGCCCGCTCCCTGGTATGGTTGACTTTTCGCATCCCTCACACGTGGAAACTTTGTGCTCCCCTACCACACCGACCAACCAGTTAGCGGCAGCGCGAGGGCCATTCCAAATGAGAGTTAAACGTTGATCATGGTCAGCCGCAATCGCGCCTTGAGTGCTTGGAGCTCGATTCATCTGAACGTTGAAGCCGGCACTGGTTATGTCTTTGGTTAATGCAATGGGATCTTGACCCTGCCCTCCTGCACTACCTCCAATCCAAGGTAAACCATTTGCTCCATTGACTTGAGCAACTGCCTCTTTCGCGGCAACGACGCTTCCGCCCCCTACTCCCATTTGTAGTTTCCAGTCGTTTCCTTTGGAAAGCACGACGAGATCTTCATAAGGGTTCTTGTTATTTGCGATAGAGCTTTCCATTTGTTCACAGGATTTGTTCGCAATATCGACAGTTAGCTCAGCGCGGACGAGTGCATTCTGAAAAAGATCGTACAAACCAGGATTAGCACGTTGCAGAATCACCGCCGGTAAAGACGCGATCGCACCTGTCGCAGCCTGTGTCATTGCGTTTAGCATGTTTTCCGTCCCGTCTTTGACTTGATTGAGCGTGTCACTGACAGCAGTAACGGGATCGAATTTCAAACAACTATATCCCAAGCCTAATTGAGCACTACCGCCTATCGTGGAACTTTGTACTCTAGGATTAGCAGAAGCTGAGACTGGTTTTGCACCGCCGATTTCGTAGTACCAAAGACTATCTTCGGGAGGAGATGGAGGCGCGGCGACCGGAAGTGTCAAGATCAGTACTGCGAAAAAGAAAAAAGGTGTTTGAAAACGATTCATGGATAGCCGTGGACGTCGTCTGAACCGAGAAATACTTGCCCTAAATTACGACAACACTGATAGGGTCGCCACAGCACCCATAGGTACGAATTCTTCTTATCTACTTTACCACCACCCCAATCTTTCGATCCATGCAGGTCGTTGGAACCAAATGCCGCGCACGAACTTTGTTTCACTGGGTGAATCATTTGCCATTTCCCAGTACTTCCGTTCGATTCTCGAAGAGATGGTGGTCCCCAACGCTTTTCGCGAGAGGAGGAATTTCTTAAAGGAGTGCGGACACGTAGAGAGCCACCGTTTATCGCAATATCAGCGGCTCGCTGCGCAATTACCGCGGCAGCTTTTGGTGGGCTCGGTTGATTGATCCAACCGCATCGGGGATAGACAGAACCCCAAGTGTATCGTGGCCATTGTCCCACTTCGCGTCGACCAGGAAGAAAGTTTGACAAATTTAGACTCTCGAATTCAGGATTTCGCCAAGCGACTATGTCTAGTAAAGAACTGTAATAAGGAATAAGCGGACGTGTTTGGGAAGTACAAAAGAAATTTGCGTAAATCGCTGGTATTTCTGGTAGTGGATGCCCTAAGACATCACTTTCAAACAACCGTAAATTCTTAGTTATTGATTTCTTGTTGTGTCCAGGCTCCAAAGCATTCGCTTCAACTAAACTCCTCAATTCCTGAGGTAGCGTTTTCTTAAGTTGTTCAAAGGCAGTCTTAACAACAGTCTTAATTTCCCGCCAAGGATGAGACTCGATTGTCGGATATACCGAAACGACTAGATCAGGCCGATAGTGACCAATCTTCAGGGACACTCTAACCCGACAGCCAAAAAGATCACAGTGGAGCCAAGAACATGAGCCGATAATCTTCCACTTTAGGCACGAGTCGACTGCTCTAAGCGTTTGTTGAGTTATCTGAACTGAATTGATCTCAGCCGAAACTGCAGCAGTAACAAACACCGCAAAAAGTGTAGGAAAAAGAACGTAGCGAACAACTCTTTTGATCTGTGGGGGCGACATGACATCTCTCGAAAAATCGTTATTGAATTTCGGGTATGCATTTTGGTTCGATTAATTCGGTGTGCAACGACGTATTAATACACTTCGTGTAGAGATTAATGTGCGTTAGGGGGCGTACCGCGTTTCTCAATCAAACTTTGTCTTGCGACGGTTTGAACAGTGCGAAATCTTCCACTCGATTCGTCTAAATTTGTCGAGAGGAACGTCCAATTCGAAAGTCTGTTTTACATTTAGACGTCTAAATGTAAATTACGATTGCATTTAGTCACCACGGTCACCAGAGAGTTGAAGAATTATTTGTCTCGTATCGATCAGAGATGCCTGATTGGGTTATGATTTGAATATCCTGTTGCTTTTCGAATTGAGTAGTACAGTGTTATCTACCCCTGACAATCACGACAATTAAACTCCTCTTGCGTTTGTATAAAAAATCCCAATCCGGCCTTCTTCAAATGATTTCTCATGAAAACTCTGACCGTATCAGATACGCTAAACACGTTCATTGACGTTTAAAGGGTTTCCCTTATCATTTTGGACATGAACTTGGACTCGAGGATTCGATTGAGTACGCATACTAATATTCCGACGGAATACTTTAAGACGACAGTCTTGCATACTCGATTCACCACAAGTTTTGATAAGCTCTATTTCGCAAATTCCAATGAGCGGAGAATCCATGGAAGAATCTGATCAACACTCCGGTTTAGAAATGACTCCGCAACAGATGCGAGAACTAGCATCCAAAGCGACCGACATACTAGTTGAACGAATTTGTGCATTAGGCAGTGCTAAAGCATGGGATGGAGAGTTTCGCGAAATTCTTGCGCGAGAATTCGACGGACCACCTCCAGAAAGTGGTCGCGTAGCAGAAGAAGTGTTGGAGCAAGTGGCTCGTGATGTATTGCCGTACGGGGCGCAATTAGATCACCCCCGATTTTTCGGATTCATTCCCTCATCACCGACTTGGCCTGGAATCTTGGCGGATTTCCTCGCGTCCGGATACAACATAAACACGTGCTCATGGTTAGTCTCCAGTGGTACAAGCCATCTGGAACTTGTGGTTTTGGATTGGTTCCGGAATTGGATCGGTTATCCAGAAACTGCCGGTGGATTAATGACATCGGGTGGTTCTGCAGCGAGTGTAGAAGCAATTGTCGCTGCGAGAGATTCGGCAGGATTTCCACAGCAACCCGTTGTTTATATGAGCGACCAGAGCCACAGTGCCCTAATCAGAGCGGCATCAATTGCCGGTGTGCGGCGAGAACATATTCGAATCGTACGCAGTGACGGTGAGTTTCGAATCGATATGAATGCTTTACGTCAGCTAGTTTCTGAGGACAGAGCCAAAGGTTTACAACCACTCGCAATCTGCGCCACTGCCGGTACGACGAGCACTGGTTCCGTTGATCCTCTGGAAGAGATGGCCGACTATTGCGAAGAGGAAGGGATTTGGTTACACATAGATTCAGCCTACGGTGGATTCGCGTTACTAACAGAGGACGGAAAGAAAGAACTCAACGGCATCAATAGAGCCGACTCCATCGGAGTTGATGCTCATAAATGGTTCTTTCAACCATATGAAGCTGGAGCGCTCATCGTAAAAGACGGTAGCAAACTCGAAAATGCATTTTCAATCCGTCACGATGCGCTTCAAGACACCATATGGGGTGCAAACCACCCTAATTTTTCTGATCGCGGTTTACAACTCAGCCGTTCACCACGCGCGTTAAAAATTTGGATGTCGGTTCAAATATTTGGACTAGCTAGGTTCCGCGAAGCGATTCAGCGTGGTCTAGATTTAGCCAACCGTGCCGCGTCATACATCGAAACACAACCAGTTTTAGAATTGATAACACCAGTGTCATTAGGTATCGTTTGTTTTCGCGTAAACCTTGGCGGGCAGGACGAGCAGTCATTGGAAGAACTGAATCGTAAAGTGCTAGCACACGTGTTCTGGGACGAATTGACATTTATTTCATCAACTAACTTGAAAGGAAAGTTCTCGCTTCGAATGTGTATTCTTAATCACACAACGACTTGGGATGATGTACAACGGACATTAGATCTGGTCGTACGCATTGGATCGACGACCGAGGATCGGTAGCTAGACACAACGAACTGGTATGCTGATTGGCGAAGTGGAACTGGTATATTTGTAAAACGGAGACGGTACGTCGCTACAATCAAACCTTGCGGTTCTCTATCTGATGGCCGACATCGAAGATTCTCTCAACAAATTTAGTAAATTGAGTTCAAAAGGAAAAGATTAATGAAAGAGTTTGACGTTCGAATTGAGATAGACGCCGAGAACGACTGCTTTTATCTAACGTATGAAGGTGAACGAATCGCCCGCATCGTCATACCGGAAGGTCAGTCACTCAGCTGCGAGGAATTGCTCGAGATAGTCAATGACTGTCGACGAACGCTCAAAGTTGGGTATGAATTAGGCAAAAAGAGTAGCAAGTAAGCCCGACTTTCTCAGCGATGTTTGAAGAAACAGCGCGTCTACACACAAACAAAAAACTGGGACTCTGAATAGAAAGAGCATGAAGCGTGAACTCATTGCTCTAGTGTTCCTACTTGCGACTAATACCAGTTACGCAGAAGAACCCGATAAGTCGTACACCATTTCTGGTAAATATTTGATTGCCATGTGGGATAGACCTTAACCACTTGGGGAATTGACATGAACTTAGACACCAAGAAGATTGCATTGATTGCACTGGGGATCGTATTTGCGATCGGTTCGGTGTGGATTCACTACGAGGTCAAGGCGAAAATCGTACCTGCCGCTGGATTGAGTGGTGGTGGAATCATTGAACGATCTGGTAGTATTGAGCTGAATGATGAAGTTCCAGATTTTTCAGCCACGACATTCGACGGGTTGAATATTCAGTTGTCCGAGTTCCAAGATCGAGAAGTTGTTGTGCTCGATTTTTGGGCTACTTGGTGCCAGCCCTGTATACGCGGCATGCCCGACTTGCAAGCTCTGCATGACGACTTCGATGACCAAGGTGTGGAAGTGCTAGCAGTCAACGTAGGTGAGACGGTTGAAACCATTCGCGAATTTTTAGAACCTTCCGGTTACAGTTTCCCAGTTGTAATTGACACAAATGAGAAAATTAGCGGAAGTTATGGAGTTTTTGGAATACCTCGATTGTTGATCATCGACAAGAGTGGCCGCCTTCGCCACATCGAAGTGGGATATCCTATAGCTCCGCGTGAATTGGAACGTCGAAACGAACGTTTGCGAACACTTCTGCAGGAGTTGACTGAGGAGTCTGAATCGAACTCGTCAGAAGAGACTTAAGCATACCCGTGAACGTCATTCGAACTGAAAATCTAGCGAAGACCTATCGAGGTGGGACGGTCGCTCTCAAGGGGCTAGACCTCGAGGTAAACGCAGCAGAAGTCTTCGGCTTTATTGGTCCAAACGGCGCGGGAAAGTCGACAACTATTCAACTCTTGCTCAACTTTATTCGTCCAAGCGAAGGAAAAGCCTTCATGTTTGGTCAGCCAGTTCACGAAACCCAGCATCGAGCGCGTTTGGGATATCTCCCCGAGAGCATCAACATACATACCTATTACACGGGAGCAAGTCTGTTGCGATATTACGCGAGACTTGCCGGACTGCCATCTACACAGGCGAAACAGCGAGTTGAAGAGCTGCTTGAATTAGCTGGATTGGAAGATGTTGCTAAAAAGAAGGTTTCCAAATACTCCAAGGGGATGACGCAACGCTTGGGCTTAGCGCAAGCTATGTTAAGTGACCCCGAACTTCTAATACTCGACGAACCGACGTCAAATCTGGATCCAGTTGGCAGACGAGAATTTCGAGATATTGTTCTTGAATTGAAGAAACGAGGCAAAACCGTGTTCATCTCGTCGCACATCCTTGCAGAGTTGGGAACTGTGTGCGATCGCGTAGCGATTTTGCAACGGGGTGAATTAAAGAGATTGGAGGATCTTCGTACATGGGACGACGCTTCAGACCGAACGCTGGAGGAACTTTTCTTTGAAGTGATCGACCAAAATGGTGACCAAAAATGAGCAACGTGTTAGCAATAGCAATTGACAGTATTCGTGCGTTGCTGCATAAGCGAATACTGCTGGCAGTAATTGTGGGAATGCTCATTATGACAGCCATTGTTTATTTTGGTTTGGGTGCGATATCGCATTTTGTTGACCCTGAAGAACTTCTTGAAGCGACTGAAGAATCAAGTACCGAAGAAGCGCAACCTGCCCTAACGGAAGCAGAACAACTTCAACGAGCTCAAGCGGCTCAGAGTCAAATGGCTGAGATACTTTCTGTGTTTTACGCTTTCAGTGCCTTCGGGGGAATCATAGTAGGTATATACATCGGAGCGAGTGCTGTTTCCAGTGAAATCAATAAGGGTTCAATTGCGATGGTCCTTTCAAGACCCGTTGCGCGATGGCAGTTTTTACTGGGGAAGTACGTTGGTGCAGTGGTTGTCTTATTAGGCTATTGTGCACTGATTGGAGCAGCAATGTTCTTTTATACACAAACACACGAAATGGGTGATATCCCTGCGCTTCGATACACACCTTGGCTTACGTTTTGCCACTGTCTCATGATAGGATCGTTGGCTTTAACATTGTCCATGGTCATGCATCCCGCACTAGCAGGTGTCCTGGCGTTTTTTAGTGACTTTAGTTGGTTGTTTAGCTTGATTCCGTCGGAAGGGTTTCTGTATTACCTTTCGATGGCACTCCCCAGTTATCAACTTTTCAACGTCTCCGATCAATTCATAAACAATGCTCTAGTACTGGGTTGGTACGAGGTGGGGATGCTCACTCTTTATGCATTTGATCTATCTGTGATATTTCTTGTGCTAGCGATGTGGCGACTCCGCTACAAGGAAGTGAGTTAGTACTTCTCTCCGCAAATATTTCGTTGTACGCACTGATGTTTAGAGAACTACGAGTTCGCCGAGACATATCGAACTAAGTCAAATTGGTCGTATAGTAGACTGTTGTTGACCTGAACGAAATCGACCTGGCATGATTGCGTATATCCCTAGGGAGAAGAGTTTTTTTCCTAATCTTCACTGACGGTTACTAGTAGGAATGTACTGATCAGAGATGCCTTTTAACGGCTCACCTGACTAGCCGTAGCTAACCCAGTGTTACTCATCGGATGTAGCAGCTTCCTTAATCTTTTCAAGCAACACAGACAATTCATGATCATACGTCTTCAACTGTTCTTTGTCGTATGACAAGCGAGACATTTTTTTACGATACTGCTCGGAGACTTGAACCGCAGTGTATTTCTTACCAGAAACTTGCAGTGCAGCCACGTATACGGCGGCGTAATTGGGATTTTTAGGCTTCGATTCGTGAAGATTTCTTCCGTATTTAACAGCGGTTTCAAGATGCGCTTGATTGTCAGACTGCACTAACTCTCGGGCAACCTGCATGTAATCCCACTCTCTTGCTGTTTCTCCCAATGCTTCGAGACGTTCAATAAGAATTTCGTAAACACGATCCCATGCCCCTCTCTCTTTGTGATAGTCTAAACCCCACTTTAAATTAATAAACTCGGGCAGGTGATCGCTCTGTGGTCTGCGAGTGCGTTCGTAATCCACAGCCTGTTTTAGCGGGTATGTTTCAAGCGCTTCGACGTACTCCATAAATTTTTCGTCTCCTGCTTCAGCTGTGACTTTACAAGCATTTGTTGTAGCGTGGAGTGTGAATTGCGACATCGCCGTCTCTGAAGAGACAGCAAGAAACTCGTCGTAGTGTCGTAGTACGAATTCAACAAGTCTATCACCACGCATAGGAGGCTCACAGAAATACATGATTAAGTGCGCATCGGTTTCGTTGATCAGTTCGGCATCTGGTTTACTTTGGAAGTACTCGTCGGCGATCTGCTTGTACTTCTCTCCTTCGGCTTCATACGCATTCACGCTTGCTTCATCATCGCTATTGAGTTGTCTGAATGAGAGTTCCTCGATAGCCGCCGTCAAATACTGTTGAATAAACTTTGAAGATCTCTCACCCGATTCATACCTAGTTTGTAAGTCACCAAACATAGAGTCAGTCTCACCGAGTAAACGACTAACAATGGAAATCAGTTGATCTGGAGATGCACGGCCGTGTGCGTGCCCGATACTGTTTCCTTTGTTGTCCATTATGAAATAGGTCGGTTCAACAAGGTCAATGCCCTCATCGTCATCTGCAACACTTTCAAATTCTCCCTTGTGAAGGTCTATATTTCCAAGATCGAATTCAAAACTTACGAATCTTTGATTTAAGAATTTACCAACATCCGGATCTGGAAATACCGCCTCTTTCATAATCACCCACAGAGGCGTCCAGGGTGCATAGTAAAACACAAAGACGTCCTTGTCTTCTCGCTCAGCTTGTGCAAGAGCATCTTTTAAAGAACCGTCGAAGAACTCCGTACCTTGGTTCGTATATTCAACAGGTTCAGCATGAGATTTGCTTGAAGGCTCATTGTTTTCATCGTTGTTTGAGTTCGACAGTCCAGTCGAAGCCAAAACACAAATCGATACAAACAAGGAGCTAAAGCGGATGAATTTCTTTCCCATAACAAAAGTAGTCTGCTCACGAGACAGACTTAATGCAAACTCAATGAGGGTAAGGCGTTTAATCCATTGTACCCTTTGGTGTAATGGAATCCTTGCTAATTTGACCAAACGTGGGGGTATTGAGCATGCTTGATAGACTTACATAGTCGTTGGTATCAGTTGAGTTTCACAGGAAATAAGCCCCTTTCATCAAGGAGCGTAGCCGACTCTCGTCCTAGATGGTTTGATCCTTGAAATCCATCGTAAAATTTCATTAATGAATCAGAATAAAGTCGCATCGGCGTACGCGCACAAAGATAAAAAAGGGTTGTTGTTGGGTGCAACAAGGTCCCTCCTCGTTTTAGCAACCCGAATTCTGATTGTGTGTGGGTCCGAAATCAAAACTGTGCGCCGCAGAGTTCGATTTTGGGTCTGGTGTGTAGCTCTCACGTCGCTCGCAGGTATAGCTTACTACTTTTCATCTTGGTACCTGCAATATATCGCTCTCTACTCTCCGACATTTGGAATCACTACTCCTCGATACGTGCTCGGCAATATTTCTCCTTATGTGATCCTGATTTTTCAACTTGGTGTTCTCATTCTGTTACTCGATTCGAGGCAACGTCAAATCAGAGATCGAATTGAGGAAACATTGATTACAAAACCGGTGACAAATTTTGAGCAGCTTCTGGGGCGGGTGCTTGGTGTGTCATTTGTACTATGGTTCATCGCGCTTTTGATCGTTCTAGTTCTGCACAGTATTGGTCTCATGTCCGACATGACAGGTTGGCAATTTGCTGAGCCCTTCCAATTGCATTCCATGGTGAATCTACTAATGCTCGACGCTCCAGTCTCGTTTATAGTGTCGTGCTCGGTAGTCGTACTCTTAACTAATGTATTACGATTGCGCATGTTGGTGTTAATTTTCGGTTTGGCGTTGCTGTCAACTTGGACATTTATCGTCTCGAAATTCCCCTATTCATTTTTATCCATCGTTTCAGCCTCTTCCAACGACTCCCTATTTATCTCCGAGACTTTACCTCAGTTTGCTTCGCTATCGACTATAGGTACTCGAATCGCATCTCTACTCTTCGCTGGAGCGTTGCTCTTAGCTGCTGCTCTGTTTGTAAGGATCGATGGGATGTCTTTTAAGATAAAAAGTGCTTTCATCATCGCATTGTTAGGTTTAAGCGGTGTTTTATACGGTGCGGTCACATGGGGTGTGGTACAACACTACTATGTGGAACCAGGGAAGTGGCGGGAAGTCCATCAGTCTTACACTATGGATGGAAGCATGGACATATTGGACATCACTGGCTCGATTCGCATTGACCCTAAATCATCGCTATCCCTTGATCTGGAATTGTTGGTGAATACTGACACTAGTGAGACACTTACGTTTACCTTCAATCCATCAATGAACATTAGCAACATATACATTGACGATGAACCCGCGCAATACACGTTTCACCAAGGCTTGTTGAAAGTAGAGAAAGGTAAAAGTTCCAATTCTGGCCGAACCTATCGCATGCGCATTGTTGCGAAGGGGGTACCGAATCCTCGATTTGGCTATTTAGACTCGGCGATCAATTACTTAACCGATCCTGACGTTCCCACGCGAGGAGTCGCATTGTTAGGGAAGGACGCATCCATCTACGAGAAAAATTATGTAGCATTGATGGCGGGTGGGTATTGGTATCCCACTCCAGGACCCGTTGGAGAAACGGTACAAAGCGCTCACCAGGGTACAGATTTTTTTACGTTAGATCTAACAATCGATCTAGCCGCAAAGAACTGGCTTTTGGTTGGACCAGGTACAGAGCTTAAAGCATCATCGAGTACCGGGTCAGCGTACCGAATGAAACCAGAGTTTGCTGTATCTGATATCAACTTGTTCGCGTCACAGTTCGAGTGTGCGACGATGACCGTAGGAGGGATGACCTTCAGTCTATATCTGCACAAGAAACACGCGTCAAACATGCGACTTGGGGACGAGGATATACTCCGCGCATTGCGTGACGAAATAGAGCGTACCCAAAATCGATTTGCGGAGCGTGGATTAAGTCTCCCGACTAGGACACTGAGCTTGGTTGAAACTCCCGATCGTCTTCGAACAGTTGGTGGAGGGTTGCGGATGAAGTCTCTTACGGTATTGCCAGAAATCGGACTATTGAAAGAGAGTGGATTTCCAACAATAAATGTGCAGCGGGCATTTCTCCATGATTTAAATAGGGAGTCTTTTCAAAGTGAAGAAATTTGGTTGGTCCAACTCATAGTTCCATTCATTACGTACTTCAATGCCGCTTTAGGTACAGACAATCCGTTGTCAGGTATGACGAACCGATATTGGGCGCACCATACCTCTGCCTCGGGTGATTTTGCTGAGATTCTCGACGAAGTAATGCTAGCACTAATTTCACCACAAGAAACTCCCTTTTCGATATATTCGACACTTCATGTAGCAGATTTAACACAACTGATGGCTCCCAGAATTTCGCGTGGTCAAAGTATATCTTTTGTCTTGAACGCTCTAGAGCAAGAAAGATATTTTGGTTCTCGATTAAATGTATGGAATCAGGTGGAGCGAACCGGATTGAAAACACCCGTGAACTCAGAAGAATATCAGCAGAGACTTGAACTAGTATTACTGAAAGCAAGGGCAATTGCGCGAGGATTACTGTCGCTAAATGATGAAGAGAGTGTCATAGCTTGGTTATTGAGTATTCGTAATCAATTTGAGGGAAGCACATACACTCTCTCCGATTTAATTGAAACCGCCGAGTCTTTCAATGTTCAGGTCGAACCCTTTCTAACTAACTGGATTACTGAGTCTGGTGCACCTGGGTACGTTGTGTCGCCATTGACAGTTGAGCAGGTAGCAAATGACGAACTTGGAAATCAGCAGTTTCAAGCTTCAGTTTTTGTGCGTAATGTACAAGCAGTGGACGGTGTAATTCGATTGATATATCCAACAAAGACTTTCGCGGAAAGAGACTTGTGGTTGGATCGGACTCAGACACCGGGCATTCAGATACAGGGTAATTCAGCTAAACGAATAAATATCACCACTCCGTATGAATTGCGCCAGATTCTGATTGATCCTGGGTTATCGTTAGAACGAGCCCCCTTTAGGATCCGCGCTGATTCAACTGTGGTCAACCAAAGGCAAACAACCGCCCCCCGGCCGTTCTTGGAAGCTTCTAACTGGGTTCCACGTACAACAGAGCAAATCATAGTCGACGATCTAGATGAAGGATTCTCAGTCGCTCAACCAGCAGCCAAGGCAACCTTGTTCATTTCTCTAACACCATTGACTTGGTTTTCCTCTAATGTGTTGCGAATTTTCGAAGAAGATAAAGGAATTTTGGTACATAACGGCTGGGGGATGGACATGCCTGCAGAAATTTGGCATCGGAAACTGTATGCGGGATCGTATGGTCGGCATCGTAAGACGACAGCAATCGTTTGGGTTCCAACGGCAAAACCACTAAACAGGGTTAGTTTTGTTGCAAATGTACCGGCATCTGCAACTTGGGGCTTGGAGTATCACCTTCCATACGGATGGCAAGGGTCTGACCATTTTGCAGGTACCTATCACCTAGCGATCCGCAACGCAGAAGGAAATTGGAACACAAAATTCGATACTACTTCCGAAGATGTCACGAACGGTTGGAATTCTGTCGAAAAGTTTGACTTGAACGCTGGAACCGTAACCGTGGATGTTTTAGGTACCGAGTCCCCTGGTCTAATGTTTGCTGACGCGATCCGTTGGACGAGAGTTGTTGATGAATCATCCACAGAAAACATCGAACACTAAAGTAAGTTTCAAATCTACTCTTCTGAATACGGACGGATCTTTTCATCCGTAGAAGTTTGTACATTTCTTATGTTGTTCTCGTTGAACTTCCAGCATGTGATCACAAGTCGGATGAATACTTCGTTTCCGACGCACGGCTTTTTCCTTGGTTGGACTACGAGCGAGTCTATGACATTCAGATAGATGCATCTCCGTACATAGCTTCGGTCAGAGCAGTGTTATAGGTGACCTCAAGCAACATTCCACTAATACCCTCCATTGCGGTAGCGAAGACTCTTCAAATTACTCAATTAATACCCTCCATTGCGGTAGCGAAGACTCTTCAAATTACTCAATTACTGTAATACCTATTCGTCGATCGGCAGCAGATGACGGCAAAGCCGTCGATTTACGCGCGATCCCCACACACTTCAATAGCCAAATCTTTCCCTGTCTCTATCTTGTTATTAACCGCTGTTCGTAGCCTTTCATGTCATGTTTGGCACGATTCTTGCCTCAGCAAATAGCAACTGTGAATAACGTACACAAAGCGCGATCGACAACAAGACCTCATCGATCGCACAGGATTGAAAAAAGAGAAAACTCATACCCTCTTTAGTCGGTTTCGCTGGCGTAAGTGTTTAGAGTATCGGCGAATCAACCCGTGGAATAAGGAAGTAGATTTATGACAGTTTCCAGACTTTGGTCAATTGCAAGTGCGGAGATTCGATCGTGCCGACGTTTAGCACGAACTTGGGTAGTTGCTGTGGTGGCGATGTTGTGCGGTTCTTTTATGTGGCTGTTCTTATCGTTGGCACACATGTTCGCATCATATATTTCTGCTTCAGCCGGTCTGACCGGCCCTCATTTCGCGATCGTCCACATTGGCAAATTCACCCTGCTTTCGTTCACCGTAGGTATTGTCTTTCTTGCATTTGATATTCGGCAACGAGACATAAGAGATCGAATAGGAGACGCTATTGCTGTCCGCCCAATGTCAAACTTTGAACTTATCACAGGTCGATTAATTGGAATAGTCTTGTTGCTCGCAATCCCAGTAGGCACGTTGATCGTGCTGATGTGTGGCTACGGTCTCATCGCGGAATTCTCTAATTTAGGATTCGGGTCCGCGATGGATCCTGTTAGCGTCGCAGCGTTTCTCGTCTGGGACTTGGTTCCAAATCTATTCTTTTGGGGCGCGTTGACAATGCTAGTCGCGGTAGTAGTTCGACAGCGTATGGTAGCTGTAGTAATAATGCTGGTACTCTTGTTCGGGTATTACTATCTGAGCAGTGGGATTCCCTTTTACCTTGGATCAGCGTTGGCGACATACACAGGAGGTGAGTCCCTACCCTCCACTTTAGCACCTCAATTCTTTAACGTCGACGTTGTCTTCAATCGAATTTATATAGTTCTGTTTTCGCTCGGATTAATCGGTCTAGCCTCGACAATCTATCCTAGACAAGCCAAACTGCAAGAACGTCAGTTCTTTCTAATCACAGGTTGCGCTGCAGTTGTAATCTCCATATTTGGTGTCTATGCTCTGGTGAATTCCAAATTGCATAAATTGGATGAGGCAGACCGATGGGCTTCGATACACAGAGAGTTCCAGTCGCAATCTGACACTAATATCGAAGCCATAAGTGGTAATGTCGATATCTTCCCTGGTCGATCAATCCATCTTGATCTTGTTGTGAGTCTCGAGTCTCCTCGTAATGACTCTTCCGATGAATGGCTACTCTCGTTGAATCCCGGTTACAGTATTGTCGGCATCGAGTTGAATGGAGAACAGATTCAAGACTTTGAATTTAAAGATGGTCTACTTTCGATACCGAAAGAGAACGCGCAATCGACTGAGACAGAGATAAGACTGGTTGCAAAGGGTGTTCCCGATCCCATGTTTGCGTATTTAGATAGTTCACTAAAGTGGAAAGACCTGAACTATGTCGAAGCGATAGCAGCACGCCGGTTTGGCACAAAGTCGTACATCTTTCATCCACAGATTGTTGCGTTAGTACCTGGAGTTAGTTGGTTTCCATCATCAGGTTCTGCATATGGAAGAAATAACGGAGAAGCACGACCACAAGACTTTTTTGACATTGACATCAGTGTTTCCGTACCCAGATACTGGATTGTGGCTGGACCGGGTTCACGCACTCGTGAAGAACACGATAAACGAGCGCGATTTCGATTCAATCCGACGAATCCTGTGTCGGAGGTTGCTCTAGTTGGATCAGATTTTGAACGACGCGCTCTTACTATCGAAGGTACAACGTTTGAATTGCTGATGAGCAAAAAACACACCGACAATTTGGACACATTGAACGCGGTTGTGCCGGCTCTTAAAGAGTGGATCGAAGAACGAATGACCCTTGCCAGTGAGTTGGGGCTCAGTTACCCATATAAGACGTTGTCTTTTGTGGAAGTCCCCCACTTGTTGAGAACATACGGCGGAGATTGGAATATGCAGAGTGTGTTTTCACCACCAGGAATTCAGATGTTCCGAGAATCTGGTTTACCAATCGCACGATTTGACAACGTCATAAACACGCAAAGTGATGAATTGACTGGAAATAATGAGAAACTAGGAGACTTTTTACTCGAACTGTTAACAGTGTTCTTTGAGAATGACTTTGAAGGTGGCAGCCCTTTCCTCAACCTTGGCCGCAATTTAGTGAGCCATCAAACTAAACCTGAAGGCTCGGGTGCATCGGCAATGGAGTACTTTGTCGGTGAGCTCGCGCACAAACTGATCTTCGATTTAGATGGATACTTTTCGATTCACTCGTCATTGGAAGGAAATCGGGCTGCTGAACAAGTAAATTCATTGATCAGTGCTGGTGGTGACTTTGATTGGACGCCGAGACTCAATACATTAGAGTGGCGCGATGAATTCAGTGACCGACCTTCAGTATGGGAACGTGCTCTCGGTACGGCACTAAGCAATCTCAATTATGAAAAAGACCCCAAGATGTCTCTACATGCACTACTGCTCAAAACTGATGCAAACACACAGTTAGTGCTCGACGTTGTTGATCACAACGTAATTGGTTCATTTTTAGATGATTTGGTTGCGCAATATGGAGGAATGACGTACACCGAGGAAGACCTGCACAACATCGCGTTAGCAGCTGGATTGGATGTTTCTAATATGTTGGGAGATTGGCTCCACAGTACCGACGCACCCGGCCTAATTTTGACAGATACAAAATTCGCGAGACTTGAGACATCAGAGTCAATTGATTCGATGTTCCAGACGAGTTTTCTGTTGCGTAACAACGAAACAGTTCCTGCGTATGTATCCATTACGTACGGTGAAGAAGGTGAAATAGGATTGCAAAAAATGACACCAATAAGAGTGTCAGGCAACACCACATTACAAGTCGCCATTCAAACGATTGATCATCCGGGACAGGTATCTGTAATTCCATATTTTTCGCGCAACCGGAACCCCCTCACGTTGAAATTCTTTGATCACCACGACGATAACACCCAGATCACTTCAGAGAGCTTACCCTACATCTCTGAAGTCGACTGGAAGCCACAAGAAACCGATGCCATCATCATAGACGATTTAGACCCTGGATTTTCTGCAGCAAGTGGAGAAGATTCCGTCAACAACTCCCTTCTCCCGAAATGGGTTACTTACATGTTTGGTGCCTACGATACCGTACTAGAAACCGACCACGGTATGTTGCAACTGCATGACGCGTCCGATAGCTTGATAAAAGATGTATTCAACTCAGTTCTATGGTATCGAGACTCGGAACCAACGAGTTATGGGAGATATCGACACACCTATGTGATCAGTTTCCAAGAATCAAAACGGACACAGTTAACTTTCTCGGCAGATATTCCAGCGTCTGGTCGGTGGAAGCTCGAACTTCACATGCCGGCAATCAAGTGGAAACAGTACCAGTCGAGACATAGTCCCGGTTTGGGATCAATTTATTACAGATCAAGACCCTTCCCACTCGCAGAGATTCAACTGGAAGTAAAAAATTCAGGACTGTCAAAGACAATTTCATTTGATGCGCAAGAAGAGAATAGTGGTTGGAACGATCTTGGTCTGTTTGATCTGGATGCAGGAACGGTTGACGTAGTACTCACTCCACAATCGGACGGAAAAATTGTTGGAGACGCAATCCAGTGGAACTTAGAGCGAGAAGAGAACTAGTTTCACCATCTTTTTTTGAAATACTGCGCTTGGACGTAAGATCCAGTTTAAGACATGCGATTTAGAGTTCGAAAGACATAATTACCAAATCGGTCGTGAACGATGTTAAATTTCTATTAAACATTTGACACTAGTGATTGTTCAATGACGAGAGTTTAGCAAAGTATTGAAATCATTCACAAATACATTCCAAGTTGGAGCAGGAGTTCTACTTTCGCTATCGACGGTTGTATCTGGTTCTAGTTCGTCGATGTGGCTACCTTACTC
>VYFT01000079.1:0-7999 GCA_009842245.1 Gammaproteobacteria bacterium
TTGGAATTGGCGTCGTCGTGGCGATTTTGTACAATTTGTTCATCATTTTCTACCAGTTAAATATCGCTGACGACGTTGCGACCACTGACACGACGTTGCAAGAAGAAGTTCAAGACACTTTGAGAGAAGAAATTGAGACAAACATTAATTTGTTGTCGTATTTCCCGCAAATGTGGAAGATGGCGGCAGAAATGCGAGAGGTAAACAAAAACGAAAGCACGATTCAGTTGTTGCTTCCTCTGCTCATTATTTTGATTGGCGCGATAGTGATTTTGATTCCTAGTCTACTCTTAGGATTTCTCATAAAGTCACTCATCTTCTTTGTTTCACATAAGGACTATCGGCTCAGCCATGAAAATACCAAATTGATAACTGAGCAAGGATTGATCACTCGAAAGACCACAACCGTGGACATTCCCAAAATTCAGATTTTGAAGATACATTTAAACTTGAGATCGAGACTCTTTCGGCGTATTGACGTGAAAGTACAACAATCGGACGAGGACGATACAATCCAAGGAGCTCTTGGTAATGCGACCCACCAAGTAGACATACCCTGCGTTCGATCTCAATTTTGTGATGAACTTGCTAAGACAGTGTTCCCAAGCGAGAGTAAGTTCCCATCGCTAGACCCACGCTCAAAGGAAATTCAGCGATTCTCAGCAACTTACTTCTTCGTTGGTTTGTTAGGTGTTGGTCCGTTGATTGTGACTTGCCTGTGGGGCTTCTTTTGGTTCCTTATGGGAGCGCGAGGTGCAACTTCATGGGTTCTCGCGACAGTACCAATGGGAATTCTCGTGTGGTGGCAATATTGGCGTCGCACAGGCTATGCGTTTTACGAGAATTTTGTCTTGCTACGTAAAGGATTTCTAGGGCATGAATTGCGCGTTATACCGATTTCTAAGCTACAAGAGGTACACATTTCGCAATCAATAATTCAAAAGTTTCGAAATCGGTGCAGCTTGCGACTGTTTGCCCATTCGACTAGTTATGCAAATGCACTCAAAATACCATTTATCAATCGGGCATTCGCTGAACGAATGAGAGACTATCTGCTCTATCGAATCGAGTCCAGCAAAACAAGATGGTGTTAAGTGTTGAGATTGAGATTGCTATGAATATTACCATCCGCACTCGCTGTCTAGCAAATAGCTTTTTGCGCTCCCAGCCGGATATCGCTACTCTCACGGACTATCACTAGCTTAACACGAACGTTTGCGCTTCAAAGTTTTGAGATTGTGAACAGACTTATCGTGGCACAAGATTCTTTTCCGTGTGCGGGTGTCATTGCCATATGCAATGTGTCGTTTGTAGGTGGTTTGACGGTTGCGATCAATCTTGGGTGGCATGTACGGTAATGCTTCAATGTAGCACTTAGCTCTGTATGCTTGCTGGTTCGAAAACTGCTCATAAACGGAAATTAATTCTTTCGCGATATCGGCTGGAAGTGGTGTTCGTCGAGAACGAAACTTACTAGCGAATTTCCCGCAGGGCGTGGATCTATTCACATTGATCATTAAGTCGATCACGCTAGGAACGTCGGATTGAAAGTCGTTGTTTATTAGCACCGGAGCAGATGAAAATGCTAACGGCATTTCAGC
The DNA here is from genome assembly GCA_009842245.1 of Gammaproteobacteria bacterium. Taxonomy (GTDB): domain Bacteria; phylum Pseudomonadota; class Gammaproteobacteria; order Pseudomonadales; family Azotimanducaceae; genus Bin55. Next base: position 1,602 of record VYFT01000079.1, read on the forward strand.
GGGTTGCCATATGGCCTCACCACGGTGTAAGTGAAACCGTACGTCAATGCGCGGAGTCAGGTAAACTAGTCTAATTTCTCCCTTGCCTCCCTGTACAAATGCGAGCCTATTGCCTCGAATCTCCTCAAGCTTTCTCAAGTTCATCAGATTGTGCGCATGGCATCCAGTACAACCAAAACTCCCAAATTCCCAATAAGGGTCATCGCGAGACTCATATGGATTACTAGTATCTGGTTGGCGAAGATAGACAACAATAACGGGTGCATCACTCACGTTCAGAATACTCCGATTTACGACCATTGATTCTTTTCAGAGTCTCGTCTAACCAAGCACATGCCTCAGAATTACCGGTAATGTCTGTGATGAACTCTTGCCCCCTACCTACTACTTGAAGTGTGTCGTCATCGCCCCATCGACTTTCTCTCCTGTGATAAGTTAGACCAGCTTTTTTAAGCCATGAGGGGATCTTCCAAAGACTGACGTTGTCGATGGTGTTGGAGAGACGAAGCTCGTTTTCGCTCGTGGATGCAACCTTACCCGGTCCCAGGTATATCGTGTTGTTCGCATTCCACTTTCCCATCGTGTGGGGGTGTCTAGTCTCAAAACCATGTGGTTGATTTGCGGACGTTGGATTTGCTCCCACGTGTTCGACTTCTTCAACTTGCAAAAATCCGAATAGACGATGATGTCGCCCCCTCCCGTTTAATTCTGAAAACAGGCCAAAAAAGAGAAACACATCGCCTACTCCAACACCGTTATTTGCTAGGTGACTCTGGGCTGCACTAGTCTGTCCAAATGCACACTTTTCTCCTTGAAACATTGGGTCATGATGGCAAAGGCTGTCTCCGGTATAACGTTCCTTGGTGATCCTACTAACTATGTCACCTAGTCCTAACTGCCCATAAGTGGTATCGGATCGATGGTTCGTAGGAATTGGAATACTAATCGGACGACCATTTATGATAGGCGAAGGTACTCCTCCCGCAGCACTATCAAATCCTTTGCGACTGAATATGACCTTCATAGCGTTGACCTGTTGAAGTTCAATACTGCATCGCTCATCGAAAGAGTATCTAAATCACCGTAAGACTTACGAATTCGGAGACCGTCAAATCACAAAATCGATCGAGTTCTTTCGTTGCGCTTTCAATTTTCGCAGCTTGCTGTTCTGAAAATCGCGTCCTTAGATTTCGATGGTATTTCTCTTCTAACAAAGGCATTCCCTCTTCGCGTCGGAAGCTATGTCCAATGGGATATTCAACCTCTACCCAACCCGTTTCAGATCCGTCGTTGAATTTCACATTGACTCGATGGGCAATTGAACGCTTATCCGGATCGAGATATTCGGTACTGTATCGTGGGTCCTCGCGTACAGTCATCCGATCCCTCAATTGATCAACTCGAGGATCACTAGCAACATCGTCTTCATAGTCTTCGGCAACAAGGTTTCCTTTCAGTAGCCCAATAGCAACCATGTATTGCAAACAGTGATCGCGATCTGCTGGATTGTTCAGTGGACCAGACTTACTGATTATCCGAATTGCCGATTCGTGCGTAATCAGCTCGATTTCATCAATCTCATCGAAACGACCCACACACTGAGGATGCAGTTGAACAGCTGCTTCGACGGCTGTCTGCGAATGAAACTCCGCCGGATAAGAGATTTTGAACAGTACGTTATCCATGACGTAAGTTCCGTAGTTCCTTTGAAATTCAAAAGTATTTCCCCTAAAGGAAACATCGTAGAAACCCCACTTCGGTGTAGTCAGTACGCTTGGATATCCAATCTCGCCTTTCAAAACGAGCATCGCGAGATGTACCGCGCGGCTGGTTGCGTCACCGGCCGCCCAGGACTTTCGAGGTCCGGCATTGGGTGCATGGCGATATGTTCGAAGACTTGATCCATCGACAAAAGCGTGGGAAAGCGCATTTACAACATCGTCGTGTCCACCGCCCAGCAATTTTGTTACGACAGCAGCTGTCGCTACTCGAACCAACAGAACATGGTCTAGCCCTACTCTGTTGAAACTGTTTTCTAGCGCGATGCAGCCTTGAATTTCGTGTGCTTTCACCATCGCGACAAGGACATCCAACATCGTTAGTGGATCTCGACCTACTGCTTCTGCGTTTCGACTGACATAGTCCGCAACCGCGAGTATGCCTCCCAAATTGTCAGAGGGATGTCCCCACTCCGCAGCCAACCACGTGTCGTTGTAATCCAACCACCGAATCATACAACCAATGTCCCAAGCAGCTTTTACCGGATCAAGAACATAAGATGTTCCCGGTACTCTTGCACCGTTGGGTACAACCGATCCTGAAACCACTGGTCCGAGCAGTTTGGTACATGCAGGAAATCGCAATGCGAGAAAGCCGCACCCTAATGTATCTATGAAACAGTGTCGAGCAGTTTCGAGAGTTTGACGGGATATTTCTAATTCACCGCAAACATAGTCGGCTATGTCTACTAATACTTTATCCGGCTCAGGCCGGATGTTCAAATCAACTGCACTAGACATCTAAATTCCTAGTGTCGTCGAATTGCGAACTATCTATCACTAATGGGAGTGAATGGCCTCGGTTCAGAACCGACGTACTTCGCACTAGGTCGAATGATCCGATTATTACTTCGTTGCTCCATTACGTGCGCAACCCAACCTACCATTCTTGAAATAACGAATATAGGAGTAAAGATTTTCGTTGGAATTCCCATTAGGTGGTAGGCGGACGCATGAAAGAAATCTGCGTTGGCGAAGAGTTTCTTTTGTTCCCACATTACTTTTTCGATCGCACATGAAATAGGATAGAGCTTAGAGTCGCCAACCAGTTCCGAAAGTTGTTCGGACCAACCCTTGATGATCACATTACGAGGATCAGCCTCACGATACACGGCGTGTCCAAATCCCATTATTAGTTCCTTTCGACTAAGTTTCTCAAGAATACCTTGAACCGCATCTTCCGGTCCATCAAATGTTTGGATGAGCTCCATAGCCGCTTCGTTAGCGCCGCCGTGTAGCGGACCTCGGAGTGAGCCGATCGCCGCGGTGACGCAAGAGTACATATCGCTCAGCGTTGACGCACAGACCCGAGCAGTAAATGTTGAAGCGTTGAATTCGTGCTCCGCATACAAAATTAGAGATACGTCCATAACTCTAGCGAATAGGTCGTGTTTTACTTCTCCAAGTAATGTCTGCAAAAAGTGCTCGGCGGTCGTCTGAGCCTGTGTATCTAGATAGATTCGAGTGCCTTCGTGAGAATATCGATACCAATAATTGACGATCGACGGACTTGCAGCGATGAGTCGTTCTGCGACTTCATACTGGCGTTCATGATCTCCTTCAGGTTCAAAGTTTCCGAGCATAGATATGCCTGTACGAAGCACATCCATAGGGTGTGCAGTCGAAGGAATCTGTTCAAGCGAAGAACAAAGTTCTTTAGGTAAATCCCTCATCTTACTTAATCGAACTTTAAATTTGTCTAGCTCATCTATGGTCGGCAAAGTACCGTACAAAATGAGATACGCGACTTCCTCATATGTGGAATCTTGAGCTAACTCCGATATGTCATAACCTAAATAGGTTAAACCCGTTCCAGATTGACCTACCGTACATAGTGCAGTTTCGCCGGCTTCCTGTCCGCGTAATCCGGCACCACTTAGCTTTTTATCTACCATACTTTAAACTCATGAACTCAATTCATCGATTTTCTTTTCAAATTCGTGATATCCAAGGATACGATATAACTCCTCGCGAGTTTGCATTTTGCAAACTGCTGAATTCTGGGTGCCTTCTGTGCGTATCGTACGATACATGTCCATTGCAGCTTCGGACATCGCGCGAAACGCTGACAACGGATATAACGCGATTTGCACCCCAACACTCGCCATTTGGTCTAAGGTGAACAACGGAGTCTTTCCAAATTCGGTTAAATTTGCTAATACTGGTACTGACACCGCATCGGTTACTTTGCGGTACAACTCTTGCTCTGTCATAGCTTCTGCAAAAATCGCGTTCGCTCCTGCTTCCACGTAACTTTGAACCCGCTCGACAACCGCCTCAATACCCTCGGATGCAAGCGCATCGGTTCGTGCCATAATGACAAAGTTTGAGTCGGTACGTGCGTCAACAGCTGCTCTAATGCGATTACACATTTCCGACGTTGAAACAATCTCTTTGTTCGGCCGATGCCCACAACGTTTGGTTGCAACTTGGTCTTCAATGTGAACTGCCGCGACCTCGGCGCGTTCTAACTCGCGGATTGTTCGCGCAATATTAAATTCATTTCCCCAACCCGTATCAATATCTACCAACAATGGTAGGGTCGAAACCGAGGTTATTCGGCGCGCGTCTTCCAAGACGTTGTCTAAGGACGTAATTCCAAGATCAGGAATTCCGTAAGATGCAGCCGCTACCCCGCTACCCGATAAATATATGCAGCGAAAACCCTGTTGCTCTGCAAGTAGGGCGCTGTAAGCGTTAACCGTACCCACGATCTGTAGCGGATTTTCCTGTTCGAGCGCGAGCCAAAATTTTTGTGGTCGGGACATCTAGCTAACTACTAGGTTCGTGCGACTCTTTGCAAGTTTGACTGTAGTTCGTCGAAGTTCCAAACTACTGGAATATCGGGATAGTCTTCTACGACATGAGAAGGGGGATTAAAGAAGAATCCACTATTCGCTGATTGAAGCATGCCAACATCGTTGTAGGAGTCTCCCGATGCGTACACCGTCAACTCCAACGAGCGAAGAGCTTGTACAACCTTTGTTTTCGGATCAGTTTGTCGCCGACGATATCCCACGATTCGGTCTTGTTCAATGACAAGGTGGTGGCACAGTAAAAAAGGATAGCTAAGTTTTCGCATCAAAGGCATTGCAAATTCATAAAAGGTGTCGGATAAGATTGCAACTTGAAACTGGGATCTTGCCCAATTCAAAAAGTCGTCTGCACCATCAAAAGGCACCACACTCGCGAGCACGTCTTTAATCTGTCGATAACCAATTACGTGTCGATCCATTGCAGCACGGCGCAATTTCATAAGTTCATCGTAATTCGGTATGTCCCGTGTTGTTAATCCAATCTCGTCGACTCCTGTTGCTTTAGAAATTTCCATCCAAAGCTCAGGTACCAAGACCCCTTCAAGGTCTAAGCAAAGAATTTGCATATTTGGTTGTGTAAGCAAGCCCTCGTTAAAAAATTTGTGGAACGCATGATACCCTGCCGTTTAAGCAAAGAAAGGCTTTTGAGTACAGTTTTCAACCAGTCTTTGCGTGGGATACCCAGATGGAGCAACAACAGGTTGCTCCCATGTCAAAATCGGACTCTCGCGCAAATCTGCGGGTAAAGTCGATAGGGAGTATAGCGCTCCAATTTAAGACGTCTTTGAATGAACATCCGAGTCCAATTGTAACCAAATCGCAGACTCTCGCTTTACCCGATTTAAGGACCCAGCGACCCAATTGATAGCACTGATACGCCGTCTGGTCTCGTGTGAGGAAAAACTGGTGAGGCAGTGATCACCAATTTAGCTGCGGGATAGCCTTTTTTCTCGACGTCCACTTTACGTTCTAAGCGAATAAGCGCTTTTGTAGCCGCTTCAATGTATTCAGATCCGCCAAGTTTGATTTCTATAGGAATCCAAACACCATCGGAAGTCTCCACAATTGCGTCAATCTCAAGTCCAGTATTGTCTCGATAAAAAGTGACATTCGCGTCGTTTGCTTGCGCATATACAAGTAGATCTCTCACGACTAGAGATTCAAACAACAAACCGAAGTATTGCATGTCTGCTTGCAGTTTGTCCGGCGTAGCGCGTAAAGCCGCTACGGCCAGAGACGGATCACAAAAGAATCGCTTTGGCGTCAGTCGAAGCTGAGAGCGAGCTCTAAGGTGCGTTGCCCATGGCATCAGCAATTCCAAGATGTGGATTTGTTGTAGTTGATCCAAGTACTTCGTAATCGTTCGTGTTTGAATCGAAGTATTAACATCAGCTCTCAGAGTCTTGATTGCTACATCAGTCGAAACATTTCGTGCTAGTGAAATTAGCAATTGTCTCATGCGGCCTGGATCAAAGTTCATCTCCGCAAACAACTCTACGTGTGTAATCTCTTCCAAATAAGAACTGACGTGCTTTAGACTGTTAGACAGACTTGAAGAAACCATTGCTGGCCAGCCACCTTTACAACTTGCATCAATTAAATCAGCAAGCGATACATTCGGTTTAGTGCCGGAAATTTCTTCACCACCTAGCACGCTACCGAGCGAAATCGAGTGATCGGATATTCCCTGTTCAGCCAAAGTCATGGGACGTAACTTCAACCGTCCTACTCTTCCTGCACCTGAATGCCGTGTTATCGTATCCGATGGACGTGCGGATCCAGTCAAAATAAATTGACCTAGTTG
>VYFT01000079.1:8009-8389 GCA_009842245.1 Gammaproteobacteria bacterium
GAACTGCCATTCGTCGATGAGCAGCGGAGTTTTACCACTCAACACTCCATCCGGATTCACGAGTGCTGACATTCGCGCATCGTCATCGATGTCCAAAAGCAACTCACTGGTCGCCAATTGACGGGCAGTTTCTGTTTTTCCCACATATCTTGCCCCTTCGATCAAAACAGCTGCGCGAAATGAAAGTGCGTCTCGCAACATCTGATCCGCAATTCTCGGATGATAGATTGTCAATTACATCTTCTCCTTGGAGCAACTCAACAGACACGTTTAAATTGCCTAAACGCACATATTATAAGTAATTTATCGCGTTTATTGTAAGTGATCAAACATCTATATTGTTAAGTATATAACGCGTATTTTCTAATATATTTTTAATG
>VYFT01000066.1 GCA_009842245.1 Gammaproteobacteria bacterium
GCTCCCCGGGATTTTCCGTCTCTGACCGCCCCGCGGCGGTTTCTCTCTCACACCCCACGCACCTTTGGTGCAGTGTGCTTCAAGCGTACGATTGCCTGGCCCTGATCGCTCTGGAATCGTCAGTGACTGCCCCCGTGTTGATGGGTCGAGTGTATGCTTTTGACGTCAGCACGGATTACGCCCGGATCTCATTGAATTAAATGGATATTCCAAAGTCTCGTATTCCGGCGGCATACGCGGGCGATCTAGGATATCCCCTATATTTGGTCATGAGAATACGGCTTGTATGCCATGAGAACACGTTCGGAGTTGGTAAAATCGGTTCCCGGAATGCGGTTCCTGTCCCACGGCAGAAACGGCCGGGGCGGTGTTTTTCCGAATTCGTAAACAAAAAAACATCGAAGACCTCCTTCCGACCAGTGAACACGAGCAGGAATAACATGGCCGAAGAAATTGAAACCGATCTCACCGAAACCGAATCCGGCGAGACGGAAAATAAAAATGCCGGCGAGAATTTGTCCGAGCGGCGCCTACCGCGCTCCATCCGTTTCTCCGATGCCGAATGGAAATTGATAGAGGGAGTGGCCAGGGAACGTGGCATGGCGGCCGCAGAACTGGTTCGCCATGTCTCCGTTGGCTTCGCGACAGGGAAATTTTCCACAACACCTAGAAGTGATTTTCCAACGTTCCTTCCGGAAATGTCAGCTCAGATTGAACGAATCTACAACGGCGTCTACCTACTCGCGACGTTGAAGCGTGACCAAATGCTCCGCGAGGGGCGGCAAGAGGAGCTTGATAAAATCATTGAACACACCCGGAAATCTAAAGATTTTTTCCAAGGAAACGCTTCTAATTAATCTAACTTCTACGTCGTTGAGGTCGGTGGTAGACCATTCTTACCAAAATCCTACATTCACCCATGCCCGATGTGCTCAATGTCGACCACGATGAGGCTGTCAAGGTATTGATATATTTATCAAATCTTCCAGGCCCACAATACACACTAAAGGATGCTGGATCGCTATTCACATTGCACACATGGGGTAATTTACACCTCAACGCAACTTCAGTGATCAACGCAGGACTCAAATCCGAATCCCGATGGTTCAATATGGTTGAATTCGTTTCTGGATGTCCCCATTTCAGCGCACTGATCGGACGGCAAATTCGCGGCAATCTGCGAGCATCATTGGCTATTCAAAGTAATCTTGGCCTAGAAATGGCCATCAATTATCAACTGTCAGACACTGACATAAATGAATTCCGGAGAATTATAAATTATGGGAATCCAGACACACTTCGACAAATTTCATAACAAAATTAAACTAGGCCGCGAAGACGACGCATACAAAAAGGCACGGGACCGAGACGACAGTATCAAGAAAGATGTGGCTTCTGCATTCCAGAGCGCAGGATACCCCGTTGTCAAAGACTTTATTCAGGGTTCTCTCAAGACACATACGGGAATTATACCCATCTCCGGCGACTACGATATCGACCGAGCCCTAGTGATTGAAGACGATGTAGCACCGGAAAATCCAGTTACACCGAAGAAGAAAACGCTTGAAGTACTCGAAGAACGAGGTTTTAAAAATGCGAAAATCAAGAAACCTTGTGTGACAGCAGACTACACGGGCGACAATGTCCACATTGACTTCATCATCTACAAACTATCGGGGGACCAACATTATCTTGCCGTAGGCAAGGGGAGTTCAGACGAGAAAAATCGGGAGTGGGCAGCTACCGATCCTTGTGGCCTGACTGACTGGATCAATGATGACAGTCTCTTTGGAGTCGATGATAGAAAAGAGGTGTTGGCACAGTTCCGACGTCTTGTGCGGTACATAAAGCGCTGGCGCGATGTGCAATTTAGCGAATCTGTGGCATCTAAAGTTTATTCGATAGGGCTTACAGTATTGGTCAAGGAACAACTCCAATATTCCTTTAGCACGGAAGGTGCTCGACAGGACCTACAGGCATTAATCAATACTGTGGGCGCGATTCTAGACTCAAACTACTTTACTGAAGAGGAAACTGGAAAGTATCGGGTCTGTGTGGATCTTCCAAAGGAACCTTGGCGGAACATCTTTGATGGATCAAGTTTAGATACCGGAACACAGATCTACAACAAATTAAGTCGGCTCAAGGAGCAACTCATTAAAGCTGAAGGACTGAGTGACGAGCGTGAACAGTGCAAGATTCTCAACGACCTATTCGGAAAAGATTTCGAGATTCCAGAACCACCGAAAGGAGGTTCTAAGTCAGAGAAAGCAAAGTACTCGAGTGCCGGTATTGTGACCGCATCTGTTGGTGCGTGAACAAAGAACTTATCCTAAGCCATATCTCTGGTCTCGACTGTACTGCCCGGTTAGTTGAGGCTGGTTGTAAGCTAGTCGTTGAGTTTGTCGTTAACGAGAAAAATGTAACTCTTATCCACACGTTCCCCGACGAATTGATAAGTATGCCGAAGTTTTACCTTTCCAATGTACAAGACTTTGGAAAGCTGGCACATATTCTAACGAATCAAAATGATGAGTCTGGAGAGGTGTGCATCACCGACGCGTTGTCGACGGCTATCAACACCGATCAGCCAGAACTTGCATACCGAGATACCGTTGATAAACATCTTCAATTGCTGACTCAATTGATTGAAGATCCAGCGTATAACCATGCAGAGCAATTGCGAGAGTTCGACGCTCACTGGAAAATCTTGTGCGACAATGCCGCTGGAGGATCGAATGAACTCTTTGTTGTTTGGGACGGGAATAGTTCTGAATCAATGCAAGTTAGGCCACCGCGTTTAGAAACTGGCTCCGATTTGCAAACTAAACCAGTAGCGTTAGCTGGATCATACACGAGCGACCGAAACCTGACATACGCTCTAGCCATCGCGAAATTGGAAACTCGCCAAGTAATCGGGAAGGCAATCTCTATATGGTTGAGCCACCTTGAACCTCCACCGGCGACGCAGTACAACTTGTTGGAATGGTACTTTAGGATTGTCGCTTTCGCGGACCAACCAAGCCAACGCGAGTTGCGAAAGCTACGGAAAAAAAAATATCGTGAATTTTGGTTAGTATTTTCGGCTCAAATTCCAAACGGTGAGACTATGTTCGCGCTCCATTGGAACGCGTGTTCACGTAGCACATTTCCAGCATCACTGGATGGGATAGAGGCAGATAACTGGACGGTAACCCCTTATAGGGTAAGATCGATTTCACCATCGGCGCTGATACCACGAGGAGGTGGGTCCCTAGATCTTAAGGGCATGTCCGTTCTCCTTGTAGGGTGCGGGTCAGTCGGCAGCGAAATTGCACTACGATTGACATCCGCCGGAGTAGGACAACTCACCCTATCCGATCCAGACAAATTCTCCGAGGAAAATCTATACCGTCACATTCTTTCGGTAAGGGATATAGGTCGGCTCAAAACTGAGGCGCTGGCTGAATTGGTTATTCAGAAGAATCCTTGGGTCACCATAGATGCTTTTGATAAGTCTCTGCAAGAATTTCGGAATCCAGTCATATTGAACAAGTTCGATCTTGTAATAGTTGCCATCGGATGTTCTAACGTCGAACGTGTGTTCGCAGAATTTTGCAATCAGGAAGCTATAAACGTACCAGTGATCAACTGTTGGCTTGAAGGCTTTGGAATCGGGGGTCATGCAATCATAAGTATCCCTAGTACCAAGGGGTGTTGGCATTGCGCGTACGTGGACCCAAAAACACTTACACGAGGACTAACATCTAATTTGAATTTTCTTTCCCCAGGCCAGATGATTATGCGCAACCATAGGGGATGCGGTACGCAATTTCTGCCATACAATGGGATCGCCGCAGGTTACACGGCAGCAATAGCTGCGGATTTGGCGGTACGCTTTCTCGAAGGTCAGATAACCAGCTCATCCAAGGTGAGCTGGAAAGGGGTGGATGTGGAAGCAAAACGAGCCTCCCTAACAACTACTTGGCGTTATCGGCATTTCACAGATTCGCTACATATACTCCCCTTGCATGATAACAACTGTGATCTCTGTGTCGCTCGATAGTATGATGTATTTTGAAGGATACAATCAGCGGGTGAACGTGCACAAGGATGTGGCGGAAGTTTGGCATAGACATAGACAAACAGGAGCGAAAACCGTTGAATCGTTCGGTGTGTTAATTGGAACGACATCTGTCAATCGCCGAGAAATATGGATCGAGATGGTCACAACTCCCATGTCGCGTGACCAATGCTCTAGGTTTTCATTCTCTCTTCTCGACCCAGGACACCAAAAGGCAGTATGTAAGATGTTCTATTCTACAGACGGCAGGGCTATCTATCTTGGCACATGGCACACTCATCCCGAATCTATACCAGAACCATCCAACATTGACAAAAACGATTGGGCAAATTGTTTACGGATGAATCGTAGACGCCCCCTAGCATTTGTGTTGGTAGGTATCGAAGAAATTCGTTTATTTATACAAAGGAATGGACGCTTCAAATCATTGCAGGAAAACCACATAACAATGTAAATACATGATTTGAGAAGAAGTTGATAGTCATCCGGACGGCTATTCCCAAAATATATTCATGAACTCTATTCATGAACAATTTATTCGATCATTAATTGACTGGCTCTTCCGTCGGCGAAGCGCAGGTTTGATTTCCATGCGCATCGGACTGGCATTATTCATTCTTGCGTTCGGTGCCGGTTGGGCTCTAGATTTTTCTTTTCCATTTCGGGACGGAAGCATTGACTTAAATTTCGACAGTTCAGGTGGCGCACCAATCGTCATAATTTACATTGCGGCATTTATTGGCGTGCTATTGCTTCTCGGAGGTTTTTTCTTTGAACTGCACCGATATTTCGCTGATCAGAAACAGTTAAGCCGAAAAAAGGTCATCGTGATTGAGGTCCAAGGACTTCGTGAAGGGGCTGGATGTACATTAAGTTCCTCTCTCCCTGGAACACTACAAGGTAGACTCGATCCAATGCTGATTGATCTTAGACAGTCAGTTGTCGATGGCGAAATAGTTAAACCAACTGCTGCACTAGAAGAAATAATATCATTACCCGTAGACCTGAGACGTAGAGAAAAAGAACTTGATCGAGACGACATCGCTCTTGTTTACGGTGGTTTAGCTCCGGTGCCATTTTCTTTCCTAACAGGTGTACTCATTGATGATGAGAGATCAGTACATATACTTGATTGGGATAGACACAAAACAACTTGGCGCGAACTCGATGCTGTAGATGATGGAAGGCGATTTAATTCTATCAAATCATATCCAAAATCAGGCTCTTGGACCGATATTGCTCTGGTAATTTCAGTTTCCTATCAAATCAAAATAGAGGATGTTTCTTCAGTCTTAGATGACATTCCAATTCACGAACTCATACTGGAAGAGTGTTCTCCCGACTCTCATTGGTCGGAGGAGAAACAATGTGCGCTAGGTAAGCAGTTTTTTGAGACAGTGGCTGGATTTTTGACCCTAGGAGTGAATCGTATTCATCTGTTTCTCTCCGCCCCAAACAGTGTCGTTTTTCGATTCGGCAGACTTTATGACAAAAGAAACTTTCCTGAGATACTCGTTTACCAATATGTGAGAGGATCTACTCCAACATATCCTTGGTGTATACGGATGCCCGTCGCTAGTGTTGAAAAACCGGAAGTATTGTATTCAGGGAGTGCCTGACGGAATCAGATCGAGTGTATATGTATCCACATAGAGCCACTCTCTGTATTCACAAGAGGAAACAATTTGGTCTATGTATCTAAAAAACCAGCTTTGGGCCATCTACTGAGGACCAATGGGATCCTGCCTTTCAACAGATTGAAAACACGTATATTCTGTCCAACTTGATACCGCCCCGTCATCAAACCGCAAGCACGCGGAATACAACCCAGAACACCCCAAGCGCAGCCGCGGCGTATTCCTTAGGTCGAGCCGTGATGGAAGATTGGACTGGGGTGGAGAGAGTTCGGTCAGTTCAGTATTTCGTTAATGTGTCCAAGCAAATTTCGTGAGTCGAAGGCATGTGATCACGGCTCCAACGAAAACTTATGCAGCGGCATTCGCAACAGACGGATAGTCCTGAAAAAAACCGCCTGACGTTTTCCGGCAGACGGTGTATTCGGTTGAAACGATAAATCGGCAGCACCGCTCGAAGCCGCCGATTCACAGGATATGGTTCCATCCCTGGCATGTCAACTACTCCCCTGCGGTGAACCGGTAGTGATTGACGATACAGTATTGATCGAACTGGCCCTCGCCGAATACGTGGACTAGACATGTTTGCATGGAGGACTGCGCAGCCTGGACGATGTCCGTGGATATGAACCTTGAGATAGTGGAATCTTATTTTCGAATGGGCGGTACTGACCTGAGGTCACCTCTCCAGGAATACAACGCAACCATCCACTATCGACCGGACTCTGACTCTTTGATGAACGCCAAGGGTCTGTTCGACTTGCGGTGTGTCTGGTGTCGCTTTACATGTGAAAACGAACAGGGTTGGGGTAACATTGCAACGGTAACCGTACAGAACGAGACGGAGGAAAACATGTTTTCGTATTGGGCCTACATACTTATTGGCAACAACAAAACCGGAAAGACGAGCTTTCAACGATATCTGGTATGCGAACTGTGCGGTAAGAAACTCCAGCGACTGCGCAAGAATCGATTGAACAATATCACCCACCCTCGAATGCCTCGTGATGTCACGACGCTATATACGATGAACAGCAGCTATCAGGAGATCCGGGAAGATGGCGGCGTCGTTCATTTTTTCCGGCAGCACTTCGAGGAAGGTGATATCTGCATTCTATCCTCCCTTACCAAAAAGCCTGCCATTGACGATATCAGGGAGATGATCCACCATCTGAGGCTTCGTGCCTACAATGTGGCGGCCGTATTTTTGAGCAATGGATACTACAACAGGAACGCTTACGAGATTTCGGCCTTGGACTGGGATGAACGGCTGTGGTTGGATAATCCAAAGAAACAATCAGAAAAAGTGATCCAATCGCAGATCGAGGGACTTGCGAAGGAATTTGCACAATTGCTCGTGGCACGGGCCACCCACCATTAGAATCACCAGGATCTCGGGATCAGGGATCATATCCCGCTACGTGCGGCTCCCGTGGATGTACTTACTTACTCATTCTGCCTAGGTGTAGGGTGAAACGGCTGCGGAACAATCACAGGCCAAGATCACGGTCCACGACCTTGGGACCACGGTCAGGCTCCATTCCCTGCGTCCGGCTCCGTCCCCTTGATCCGGAAGCCTGGTCATCTCTCATCCCCGACGCCATCTCCCCGGCCCTCCCCGGACTCTTCCCGATCCCCTCCAGCGCCGAGATCCGCTCCCCGGTGGCCGCCTCCAACTGCTCCCTTAGCCTCGTTCGGTCGTCCGTCACCAGTTCCGCCCGGTCCCTGGCCCGGCTGATCTCGACGTAGAATGATTTCTGCGTGGTCAGGTTGGGGTGCCCCGCCTCCATCGCGGCGATCACGTTGTCCACGGTCCTGCCCTGGAACGCATGCACCGTCGATGCCCAGGCATGATCCAGATGCCGTATCTGCGGATCGTTTCTTTCCAGGTCCAGTTTGCGGCCGTCTTCCAGCAGGAAGGATACACGCCCGTTCTTCACACCCGTGACCTCCGCGGTGCGGCTGTTTAATAGCCCTAGCCCCCTGTCGTTGGTGGTCCATCGGATGCGATCCCCCGCCCGAAGCTCTATCCCCTCGACCTTGTAGACTTCGGC
>VYFT01000080.1 GCA_009842245.1 Gammaproteobacteria bacterium
GTGTAGATCGTATGGTCGCCTTCCGTCTGATCTTGAACGATTGCTAGTTCATAGTGTTGGAGCAGGGAGTCCGAACGCGCGAGATCGTTATAAGAGAAATCTGAACCAGCCCAACCTTGCGACATCATAGATCTTGGGAGGCGGACGGTACGCTTTATTTTGGGTGAAAATGTCCACATTTGATCGCCTTTTTTCAGTGTTGCATTACCAACATCTCTAGGAGGGGCAGTAAACCGAATGAGGGCATCTTCTCGGCCTCGCGTCCACACAGAAAAGGACGATTTCCGATTCCACTCTGGTCGTTTCACGGTCATTGTGAGCTCAGAGTACGATGTCAATCCCCGCGTTTGGTCAAGAACTTTTCCAACCAATTCTTCCGCAGTAGTTGCTGTCGTATCTGCGTGCACCAACACGCCGATCATGATCAGGAGACCGAGCGCGACGCGAGACCAACCACGAGATATCATGTTTTCAATCAAACCAAACCATGTTCGAAAAAAATTTTATTAGTACTAAGTCTATCGAATACTTACTAGTTCGAACCAGCAACGAATTTTTACTAGTTCACAGAATCCTACGTGAGATTAAACCAATGCATTAAGACTATTGTGTGATCTTCCACGAATTTGCAGTTTTCGTACACAAAATACTCGGTTTAGGCATACTAACGTAGCAAGAACCGATTGATTGGGAGGAATATAGCACAGCATGGCTGTTTCGATTGATGAGTTTGCCAAAGTGAGTCCTGACGCAGATTTGGGAGATGGTTGTGTAATTGGACCATATTGTGTCGTGGATCGGAACGTCAGAATAGGTCCGGGAACTCACTTGCACTCACATGTGGTCGTCGGAGAGCATACTTCGATTGGCGGGGACTGCGAAATATTTCCTTTTGTCACCCTTGGAGTTCAATCGCAGGACCAAAAGTACGTATCTGGAACAGTCACGTACACCAAAATTGGAGACCGGAACATCATTCGAGAATTTGTGAGCATACATAGTGGTACAGAGGCAGAATCGTCCACGGAAATTGGCGACGATTGCGCGCTTCTCGCGCACTCGCACGTCGCACACAATTGCAAAGTAGGAAACAAGGTGATTATGTCCCACGGTGCAACCCTAGGCGGTCATGTAGTCATCGGCGACCGTGCAAATTTAGGTGGCCTGTGTGGAATTCATCAGTTTTGTCATATAGGAACCACGGCACTTGTCGCTGGTCTTGCACGCGTCGTCCAAGACGTGCTACCTTTTGTCATTGCAGAAGGTGTACCTGCGACGATGCGTATCGTGAACAAGGTTGGTATGGAACGAGCCGGATACACCGCCGATGAGATTCGCGACGTTCGAAAAGCCTTTCGAACGTTATTCCTACGTGAGCTCAGGCTTGAAGAAGCTGTTCAACGCGTGAAGGATGAGTTGGGAGACAAACCTTACATTCAACTCATGATTGACGCTATAGAGTCTTCTCAGCGTGGTCTCGCTCGACCAGACACCGCGACCTTGGAGTTCAATACAAGCCAATAAAGAGGCTTAGGTTTGTGCTGCAATCTGGTGGCTGTTACCAGCAGGTTCAATACACTTTGGACCGTTGTTCTTCGAATTGCTAACAAATTTGGAGACGGGGATGATCTCAAGCGCGTAAGGTAATCTCGGTTTTACCAGCGATTGGAGAGTCTCAGTATCTGTGTCTCGGTTAAGCCAGGTCGCAATGTCATTGGTTCTCATCATTACGGGTTGCCGATGATGGAGAAATTTAATTGGATCGGCGGCATCGCAGGTGACGATTGTGAAGCTTGTGAGCACCTGATCGTCTTCTGGATTGTGCCATTCGTCCCATAGACCAGCGAGCATCATCGCGCCGTTTTCAGCTGGTTTGACGTAATGTGGCTGTTTTTGATCCTCAGTACGTTGCCATTCATAAAACCCAGAAACCGGCACCACACATCGTCTTCGCCTGAAAGGCATCTTGAAGGCAGAAGACTTTTCAATCGTCTCGGCACGTGCATTAAACATCGAGTATTTGGTCGAAATTTCTTTGGCCCAGTTGGGTGTTAACCACCAACGAGCTTCGATGGCTGAGTACGTTGAATTTGAACCCAGTTTACCACGAATCACCCAAACATTTGAGGTCGGTGCGACGTTGAAGTTATCCGATCCTGGATAGTCTTGGTCTAAGAGGTCCATGAACACCGCTTGGAGCGGGTCAGAAGTAACGTTGAATCTACCGCACATTGGATCTCGAAAAAATTTTTAGAGTGAATTGTTGGCCGTATGACCTGGTTTTGTCCACTCAATTAGTACCAATCATTATCGACCGTACCACCACCGTCATATGCTAGGCGTTCACCAGTCATGTAGGTGTTTTGTGGAGACAATAGAAACATGACCAAGTTTGCAACTTCTTCGGGTTGACACACATGTCCGTAAGGTGACACATCGTCAAGTTCGCGGATGTCAATGACTCCGGCGCGCGCTCTCATGAGCCTACGACCCATCTCAGTATCCACTAGCCCAGGAGCGACTACATTGACTTTGATGCCATGTTCGCGCTCTTCTTTAGCCAGTGAATAGGCTAGGTTCTCTAACGCAACCTTGGCCATGGTATAGGGTGCGCCGTTGGCTAGAGGGTTCAGCGCGGTTGCACATGAAATCATGATGATATCGCCGCGCGCTATTCTTCTCATTTCAGGTACGACGAGACGACAAAGAGTGTGTGCAGAAATCACATGCGTACCCATTAGTTGAAAGACTTCTCGAGATGGGGTTTCTACGACGGATAAGCCGCGACTCGCAATCCCTGCATTGTTCACCAGAACGGTGACCGCGCCTAGTTCGTCAGACACGCGTTTAACTAAATCTTCGCACTCTTCCACCCGGTCGACGCTTGCATGAAAAATCTCCGCTTTGCCTCCATTCGCTCGAATTTCTTCCATCGTTGCTCGTGCCGCATTTTCGTCGCGGCGGTAATTTATGGCAACCGTAGCACCCGCAGCAGCGATAGCTATTGAAATCGCGCGACCAATGCCGCGTCCACCTCCCGTTACTAAGGCTACCCGTTCGGATAAGAATTTACAGTCAGACATAATTTCGGTAAGACAAGATTGAGAAGCTAGCTTCGGTAAAGGAGTTGCTCTCTCGCACCATCCTTAACAAATTGTAAACGGACAAACGACTGCTATCTAACCTTGAGTTGTATTCTGCACGAAACCGTCGTTCAATAATCACGTCATTTTCCGTTCGTAATTGATGCGAGCACTTGGTACATCGATATTCCCGACATTAGAATTCTGGTGTGTCGTGTCAATCAATTGTTTCACCACTACCTTATTAACAGAGCATTGCAAGCTCAGAGTATTGGATAGAGTACTACACCTTGGATGGAGGTACGCAGCTAGTGAACAATGATTCCGCGACCTATATCGACATACCACTGTCGTTTACTAAAGTTGCACGAATCATCGAAGAAAACTCAGAACTTCGAGTAAATTCTGTCGAGAGATTAGGAGAAGGCCTCGAGTTTCAGTCCTTTTTGGTCAGCAAAGCTTGGGTATTTAGATTTCCCAAACACGTATCGGAATATCTAGATCCTTCTGCAGAACGTGTGTTTTCGCAAAACTTAAAGCTGTCTGTCTCTGTCCCGGAGATTAGGTTTATTTGGAACCAGCCGTGGGGCTATCCTGAGATGATCTCGGGGTACGAGTACCTTCCAGGTACAGCACTTGAACACTGTCCTTCGAAGGAACTTGACCAAGAGTTTTTAGCAATCCGACTTGGTGCTGTATTGACGGAAATTCATGCGATGAACGGAGTTGGTGTCCCTAGCCAAAGCGATCAGCTAGTTTCCTTACGTACTTGGTCAGAGGACTTAGACGCGCAACTTAACTGCATCGCAGACAACGTACTTTCACCCACTCAACGAAGAGCCATCAAGTTTTACATTGATCAGTACAAATTCGATCTACCAAGTGCAGAAAGCACTTTGATTCATGGTGATTTAGGCGCAGACCACATACTTCTAGACGAACAGAAGCAACTATCCGGCATTATCGATTGGTCAAATCACTCGAAAGGAAACCGGTATCGAGATTTTGTGGGCATATGGCGGTGGGGAGGGGACGCGTTCTGTGCGCGAGTTTTGTATCACTATCCCACTGAACCAAGTTTAGAAGAACTGGCTTATGTTCGTGTTATGGGGTTAGTCAGTTGTATTTCGCGCGTGATCCTCCTAGTTGAACAACAAAGCAACCAATTCTGGGTTCGCGCACGTACCTTGTTAGAAGAACGACTGTCTGAGATCACCAATCGGTGCCCGTACGAAACTCTAGGTGACTGAGATATGCAGTTAATCTGCTTCGACACTGAACGGTGTTGTATCGTTCGAACAACGCTTATGTTCTTAAAATGACCCGCTGCCGAGAGTAATCGGTTTCCCCCGAACCTCTTAGTCTTCGCTCACAGAATTCGTCGGCGAAAGACACTTTTGAGAGGTAAAAACCAAACAATTGATGATTTCATATGCAGACTAACGATCAATCTATCGCACAAAGCATCGAACTTCGTCCTCTAGCCGAGATACTCAAGGACAAGTTGCATTTAACGGAGGATGAGTTCACAACCTTCGGCAAGTACAAAGCCAAGATTCTTTCAAGTGAACTTGGCAAGAGACAATCTGACGATCAAGCTAAACTGGTTTTAGTAACCGGCGTGTCACCGACAGCGGCAGGTGAAGGAAAAACTACGACATCGGTTGGATTAACAGATGCATTAAATCTATTGGGGGTAAACTCGGTAGCGTGTCTCCGCGAACCGTCGCTTGGACCGTGTTTTGGTATGAAGGGGGGCGCACACGGCGGTGGTCGAGCTCAAATCGCGCCTGCAATCGAGATCAATTTGCATTTCAACGGTGATCTACACGCGATAACTTCAGCAAACAATCTATTGTCTGCTATTCTGGAAAACCACGTCTATTGGGGCAATTCCCTTGACATTGATCCTACAAAGTTAATGTTTTTACGTGCGATGGACATGAATGATCGCTCTTTACGCAAGTTCAAAGTACAGTCGCGACGCGACTTGTCCCTCGATGCAGGGTTCAACATCACCGCCGCGTCTGAAGTGATGGCAGTATTTTCTTTAGCAGAAGACTTAGCAGACTTGCAGCGTCGCTTGGGCAACATTGTTGTCGCCAGATCTCGATCTGGTGAGTTTGTAACAGCGCGCGATTTAAACGTCGACGGAGCGATGGCCGTACTACTTCGCGAAGCACTTGAACCAAACGTTGTTCAAACGTTGGAACACAATCCTGTCATCGTTCACGGCGGACCATTTGCCAATATTGCGCACGGCTGCAATTCGGTGATCGCAACCAGAACTGGGTTAGCGTTAGCCGACGTTGTTATAACAGAAGCAGGTTTTGGAGCAGACTTAGGAGCTGAGAAGTTCCTGAACATTAAGTGTCGTCAAACTGGTCTTAAACCGCATGCAGTTGTGATCGTCGCAACCATTCGCTCGATCAAGATGCACGCCAACACTCCGCTCGACGAACTCACTAGGCCGGACGTTGAGGCGTTGAAGACTGGGATAGTTAATTTAGAAGCGCACGTACAAAACTTACTAAAGATGGGAATTGTCCCGATTGTTGCAATCAACCGATTTGAGTCCGACCGCGATGATGAGTTGCTCTTCGTGACCAAAAGAATGCGTGAGTTAGGCGTTGAATGTAACGAATGCACACATTGGGCAGATGGAGGTCAGGGAGCGATAGAACTTGCAGAAAGCGTCATGGCTTGTATAGCCAGAGAAGATTGCAAGAACTTTGCGCCGCTCTATCCTGCAAACATCCCCTTGAAAGACAAAGTTGCTTCAGTCGCGACAAATATCTATCATGCCCGCGGTATCGAGTCTACCGAAACGGCCGCGTCAGAGCTTAGCGACTTACAAGAACGAGGATTTGGCGAATTGCCGATTTGTATTGCCAAAACACAATACAGTTTCACTGCCGATCCTAAACGTTTAGGTGCTCCAGAGGATCATGTCCTACCTATAAGAGAGGTTAGACTCAGTGCGGGTGCGGAATTTGTCGTTGTTGTTTGCGGCAACATGATGACGATGCCGGGTCTTCCCCGCGTACCAGCAGCCGATCAGGTTGGCATCGACGAGAACGGTCACATCGTTGGAATTTAGCTAAGGGTCAACAGACTCTTACTTTTCCGACTCTCAATCAAGACAACGACTGGTTGACACTAGCTTTGTTCTAGCCTTGTCTTTAAATTAAGACAAACACTCAATTCCAAAAGCCCGATTGCATTACTAACTCATTAGTAATTGGGCTTAGATTGTTGACACGATTTTGTCTAGTAACTGAGGTAACTTGGGTCTGAAATTGTCTCCTGGAGTGAAAAAATACAAAATTTTTGTCAATCCAGTCGACCATTTAAACACAATTAGCGACATTATCTCGACAATATTGTGAAGAAATTGGTTAGAATGTTCACATAATCTAAACAATGTCTCCAAAGAACTATACGTTCAACGAGAGACGTGAGGAGCAGTCGCAATCATGGCAGAACAGCTTTATAAGATTGGAAAAGTATCTGAATTGACGGGATTATCGGTCGAACGCTTACGCATGTGGGAACAACGCCACGAGATTCGTCCGACGAAGAAAGTTAATCGAATTCGTTTTTACGATGACGATCAATTGGCGAAATTGACAATCATCAAAGAACTCATCGATCGAGGTTTTTCAATCGGCGAACTGAAGGACTTGTCTGTAAAGGAACTCAAACCACTGCTAGGACTGCCCTCTGGTGTCAGCCAACAGTCGGAACTCTCGCTTGTTGTTGTTGGAGACACTTGGAATTTCGTAGACACACTTTCATCTTCAAACTACGAAGTATCTGCCAGGTTTCTTACACTTGAAACATTCTGCGAGTGGTCGGTAAGTGAACGACATGTTAATTTCGACGCGATAGTTGTTTTAGTCACGAGTCTTGATGTAGAAAAAATTGATGAAATGACTTCTGTATCGGATGTTCCCGTATTTGCTGTGTACAAGTATGCGAGTGAATCGGATCTGATACAAGCTCATGATGCGAGCATATTTGTTGAAAAGTTACAAGATACGAATTGGCAAGCCGTCGTTGAAACCATCGCCACCAAGGTGGAAACCGAAGATGACACCTACGTTGAATATCAACGATTTGACGAAGAGCAGTTAGAACACTTACGCCGTTGTAAGACGAACGAGCGCGTTGAGCCCGAGAGTCTC
Organism: Gammaproteobacteria bacterium; assembly: GCA_009842245.1. Classification (GTDB taxonomy): domain Bacteria; phylum Pseudomonadota; class Gammaproteobacteria; order Pseudomonadales; family Azotimanducaceae; genus Bin55. The sequence goes on from VYFT01000080.1 coordinate 7,271, forward strand.
GTGGAGATTGTCTACCTTCAGCGCGCCATCATTGATCACCTCAGTCGTGATGCTGACAGTGCTCTAGATATAGCCGTAGCAGAGGCAGTGAAAACAGCCGAGAATTCCATTGAAAGAGCACTATTGGCAATTGCGGATAAGCACCAGTTACTTGTATAACGGACTATCTTTGTTTAGGTAAAATCTTAAC
>VYFT01000030.1 GCA_009842245.1 Gammaproteobacteria bacterium
CCTCCATACCGGGGGGCGCTAGAAAATCCATGCCCAGGGGTGAATCTGCAACAGTTTCCACTTCAATCTCGTGATCATCCAATCGACCGGCGCGAAGGTTCTTCCGCATTTCCTCCTTCCAGTTCGCGATTTCTAGACTTCCCGTCCCGGTTTGTGTATATCCGTAGTTGCTGGAGGGCGACATTGTCAGTGCTGTCAAGATTTTGTCTTCGGCGGTTTGCGCCGCACGTTCGCGCACGTTGTCTAAGGCTTGCTCGCGCAACATTTTGTAGGATGCATCAATCAGGTCCCTAACAATGGACTCGACATCTCGACCTACGTATCCTACTTCGGTAAATTTAGTCGCTTCGACTTTTATAAATGGGGCGTTCGCAAGTCGCGCTAAACGTCTCGCTATTTCCGTTTTCCCCACACCAGTCGGGCCGATCATCAAGATGTTTTTAGGAGTTACTTCTTCACGTAACTTTTCCGGTAATTGCATCCGTCGCCATCGATTGCGAAGCGCGACCGCCACCGCGCGCTTTGCTTGGTCCTGGCCGATGATGTGTTTGTTCAATTCGTGAACGATTTCACGAGGAGTCATCACGGTCATACTCAGAGGTGCTCGATGGTAACACTATTGTTGGTGTAGATACATATATCAGCGGCAATCCCGAGTGCTTGTTGTACGACTTCGATAGCGCCTAGTTCCGTATTCGCCATGAGTGCTTTCGCGGCAGCTTGTGCATACGGACCACCGGAACCAATCGCGATGAGGTCATCGTCAGGTTCGATAACGTCGCCGGTTCCACTGATTAGTAGTGACTTTTCTTTGTCCGCAACTATCAGTAGAGCTTCAAGTCGCCGCAAAGTTCGGTCTGCTCGCCAGTCCTTCGCTAGTTCTACTGCGGAACGCAAGAGATTACCTTGGTATTTGTCCAACATACCTTCAAATCGTTCAAATAGAGTAAACGCATCTGCTGTACCACCGGCAAAGCCCGCGATGACCGCATCTTCATGCAGCCGACGAACTTTGACGGCACCACTCTTCATTACAGTATTGCCCAAGGAAACCTGACCGTCTCCTCCTATCGCTACAACTGCATTGCGTCGTACACAAAGTACTGTTGTTCCGTGAATTTCGTTCAAAAGATTCCTGCGCTCAATAGAGTGGTAGTATGTTTGGTTATTCGGAAACTTCTCGCATTGGTACGAGGAAGGTGGATACATTTCGTTCTTTAAGCCGTTGGGAGTCTTCTTTACTCGCTTCAACCGAGTCGTAAGGTCCGACTATAACCCTATATTGAACATCCAAATTTGAGTCAGATATTTCCTTCGTGTATGCGTTATAGCCCTCAATCAGAAGCGATGCACGAAATGAATCCGCGTGTTTCTTATCGGAAAATGCCCCTGCTTGTAGAACGTAACCCGTAATCGTTTCTTCGGTTTGTGTAGTTTCTTCTTTTTCCGCTGAGCCCTCGACATTCTCTTCCTGATCCGTCAGTGTGGTTGTTTCTTCTCCCTCTAAAGGAGCGGTTGTGTCTAGCTGCGGTTCTTCTGGTGTAGAAAATGCACCGACCCGATCGGGATCGGTTTCTTGAAGTCGCTCGGGAAATTCAAACGTAGTGTTAGGAAACGTATTTTCAACGTCTGGAAACGCTTTCAGAAACTCGGTATTGGGATCAAAATTTCTCACCCCAAAGTAGTAAACACAAGAAACCACAATAGCACCAAGAACAACTCCACTTAAAAAGGGTAGAGCCCAACTTGATCTCTGCTTTTGCTCAGCTCTTTGCTTAGCCATTGTTATAGACGAATGTAATAGTGTTTAAGGTAGGTACGTATTCGTGAATTACAAGTTACCCTACGTTTATGAATTGATCTTGCTTTCGCTTCTTATCGGTACGGAACTAAAGCACCTGTTTACGCGGAAGTTGTGTATTAGACTTGTTCAACGTACATTCTGCATAGAGTCTGCCTTATTCGATGACGCAATCAAGAACGAGCTTTCCAAGATTCTGGACTTCAAACGTTACCTATTTCGTATCGTAATATCATCAGTTCGTACAAACTCTGTGTGGAATCAAATTTCGACTGACGTCTACCATTCTTCAAATTCCGAAGATAATAGTGTTGGAAAGAGTCTGTTTCACATGGGTACCGCGCACACATTGACAGTTAGGATGATGCTGCAAGTTTCGCGTCAATTTTTTCAAGTAGGAGAACCGCCTACGGAATAATGAGTCGACTTAATTTTTTTGACAATGAAACTTGGTCTCTCGTGAAGAGGGTTCTCGTTCATACCGTAAAGATAGGACTTTGGTGTGTGAGTGCTGGTCTGTTTTCATTAGTTTGGGTCATCGCAAGTACCTTCCTCTATTTTGATCCCAAGAATCCTGACACTGAAAGTTACCGAAACTTTCAGTATGAGCGTCCGTTACGAGTGTTTTCGGCAGAAGGGGCATTGCTTGCCGAGTACGGAGAACGTAGGTTGATCCCAGTTGCAATTGGGGAGGTTCCGCAGCAGTATTTGGATGCAGTGGTTTCGACGGAAGATAAACGTTTCTACTCCCATCATGGAATTGATTGGATTTCGTTTACGAATGACGCGCTCGATTTCTTGTTTACTGACAATGCGAGACGGGGCGCGTCGACGATTACGATGCAAATACCGAGAAACGTCGCGGATCTGACTCGAGAGCAGACTATCGTACGAAAAATTCGCGAAATGCTGCTCGCTCTTAAGATCGAGCGAGATCTCACCAAGGACGAAATTCTTGAACTCTACATAAACGTGGTTCCCTTCGGGAAACACGCCTACGGAGTACAGGCGGCTGCTTACACGTACTATGGCAAGCCAATCCACGAGTTGTCATTAGCACAACTCGCGATGTTAGCGGGTATTCCGAAACGACCGGAGGCGGGAAATCCAATCAACGGTCCCGAGTGGGCGCTACAACGTAGAAATCTCGTATTACGAAGGATGCTTGCAGAAGGGTCTATTAGTAGAGATGACTATGATGTCGCACGTGTTCAACCCATCACTGCTACTGTACATAGACGGCAGCTTGACGTTCACGCACCTTATCCCGCGGAGCTAGTACGGCAGGAGTTATTTGGTCAATTTGGAAATCGAATTTACTCTGGATACTCTGCTTATACCACTATTGACGTCGACCATCAACGCGCTGCCCAGCGAGCCGTACAGGACGAATTAGAGATCTATGATGAACGATACGGCTATCGCGGGCCGTCTCGCCGAGTGTCCTTTTCTGCGGAGACAATCGACCTGCACTCACTGTTTGTTGCAGAGGTCGCGAAAGAAAGAACTATCGGCACGATGCTGCCGGCTGTTGTGACCGCGGTTGGAGAAAAGTCGTTTGAGTTTGTATTAAGAGACACGAGTACGGGGACGGTGAATTGGGAGCAAATGTCGTGGGCGAGACCGAAAGCCGGTGCTGGAGTCGGTCCGCAGCCTGCCGTAGCGTCAGACGTTGTTAGTGTTGGTGATGTGGTTAGAGTCCGGTATCGGGAAGATTTGTGGAAATTGGTTCAAGTGCCCGAAGTTCAGGGAGCTATCGTCGCAATTGACCCACGTACTGGTCGAATTACCGCGATGGTCGGAGGCTATAACTTTGACATATCTGAATACAACCACGCTACGCAAGCGCAACGACAACCCGGCTCGGGGTTTAAACCATTCGTGTACACCGCAGCATTAGCTCACGGAGTAACTCCGGCATCAATCTTCTTAGACGGTCCTTTAGTGTATGACGATGAAGGGTTAGAAGAAGCATATCGTCCCCGAAACTTCAGTGGTAGATATAGCGGACCCACCCGAGTACGTGAAGCTCTTTACCGTTCGATAAATTTAGTCTCGATCAGAGTGCTGGAACACACGGGTGCAGCTAGAACCAGAGACTTTCTCATGAGGTTTGGATTCGCGGAGTCAGACCTACCGCAGAGTACTCAGTTAGCGATAGGTGGAGGAAGCATGACCATGTCTTCGCTTGATATGGCTACCGCATATGCGGTAATCGCTAACGGTGGCTATCGAATTGAACCTCATTTAGTGGACAAAGTTGTTAACCTCCAGGATGAGATTGTCTACGCACCTATTCATCCTGTCGTGTGTGTGGAATGCGGATATACAAATACTCAATGGAATGCTAACAACTGGCTTGAATCAACAGAGTTCGATGTCGAGTCTAATGCGATTGTTGCTGAAATTCCTCCAAATGCGGAACGAGTGCTGGATGAGCGTCTTGCGTTTATCGTGGACTCTCTGTTGCGCGATGTCGTACGACTTGGCACTGGTCGCCGAGCTGCCGAAGTACAGCGCAAGGATCTGGCGGGTAAAACGGGAACGACTGACGAGGCTGTTGACACTTGGTTTAATGGATACCAACAGAACCTAGTCGCAACTACTTGGGTCGGCTACACTGACCGACGTTCGCTCGGTGAGTTGGAGTATGGTTCGACCCGTCCACTCACGATTTGGATCGAATTTATGAAACGTGCTTTAGATCAGATGCCAGAATACGTCCCTTCACCGCCCGATGGAGTTGTGAGCGTGTACATAGATCCCGACTCCGGCGAAGTAGCTACGAGGGATCAATCTGATTCTATTCTGGAGTACTTTCTCGCGGAAAATGCGCCGAAATTGAGTCCTTTACAAGAACAGGGCGAAGAAACGGAGATTGTTGAACCCGAGGATATCTTTTAAACTCGGACATCAGAGAGCGCTTATGTGCGACTCGGTATTTCCGCTTTAATAGTTGCGACGGTACGTGCAAAGGGCATAGTCTGTAACCAAACCGTGCCGTGTCCAGACAAAGTAGCAAGAAACATTCCTTCCCCGCCGAACATCATGGACTTTAAATTACCTGCTGCTTGAATGTCGTAGGCGATACCCGATTCCAACGCGACGACACACCCGGTGTCCACTCGAAGCGTTTCCCCCCTCAGTTCTCTTTTTATGATCGAGCCCCCCGCATGAAGCATAACCATACCATCACCTTCGAGTTTGGTAAGTATAAAGCCCTCCCCACCCAAGAAACCTGCACCCACACGACGTGTGAACTCGATACTGATTTTTGTACCAAGAGCTGCGGCAAGAAATGCGCTTTTCTGACAAAGTAAAGTGTTACCAAACTTAGCTAAATCTACTGTGATAATCTCTCCAAGGTGTGGACCGGCGAACGCAACCGACTGTTTACGGTGACCTTGGTTTGTGAAATGAGTAAGAAATATTGACTCATTCGCAAGCGATCGTTGTACCGCACCAAATAAGGAAGCCAATCCTGAAGTTGTCCCGTCTCCCATTTTTGCTTCGAATGTGATTTCGGGATCCAAATAGAGCATAGCTCCAGCTTCCGCAATTACGGTTTCCCCTCGGTCGAGTTCAACTTCGACATATTGATTTCCGCCAGTTCCTTTTATTTCACAGTCTATAACGTGCGCCATGTACGCTCCTTGTGTTTGGTCTTGATGAAAGTGGTAACGTGCGGAGCAGTTACTACTTAATTTTGATTATCTTAACGTAGTCGCCAGCTCGGGGTTCCCCGTAAGGGTGGTCTCCGTTGATCAAACGTAGAGTCTCCTCTGGGTAATCCATCGCATATTGAGCGCTAGGATCTACCAAACTCGCGTAGGTATCGCCCGGCTCTGCTACTTGTACGTGGACCTTGAGTATCTCTTCATATGTGAGATCTTCAGGCGTCAGGCTGCGAATTCCAGAAATTACTTCTTCTATGCTGGCTTTCAGATACGCTGACGTTCCCTTCGTTCCGGAGATACCGTACAGCAAGTAGTACACACTTCCTTGGCTATATAGGGCATGAAATTCACCTGTTACGCCAGGTTTGGAATTGTGTTTCTCCAAGAGATAAAAATCGCAACAAGCGATGGACACTTCCTCTTCTGATGCAATGTCGGATTCTTCAAATTCGAACCTAGATCGGAAAAAGTCTGCAGCGTCTAAATTTTCCTGCGTTGTAAATCGACTAATTTCAATCTTGGCCTGAGTCGCGCCATTTGGCGCGCTTCCGGAAATGTGAGTTTGGTGTTTGGATACGTACCAACCTTCAGGATATTCAACGACCACACGAAAACGTTTGTCGTAATAAATGTTGTTGTTGCGCGTACCTGTGGTTGTGGGCATCCCGTAGTGGAGACCATCGATCATCTCCCAAAAGTCTCCAACGGGTTCTGCGGACGTTTCCGGTACTGACTGCTGAGCGTAGTCCACGATGTCATGGAGTCTCTTGTCGTTTTTTGGGTGGGTTGCAAACAAACCGTGATAACTCGGAGTTTGCTGACGGACTTCCTTCGCGAACAGCTCTTGGTCTTTAAGTACCGAAATCGTCTCGATGATTGCCATGGGGTTATAGCCTGCTTTAGCCAAGAGTTGAGCTCCGTAATTGTCAGCATCTAATTCGTCCTTCCGCCCGTAACCGGAGATCCAAACTTGAGTTAGTGCGTCTGTAGCTTGCCACAATTCACCTCGTCCAGTGAGGAGATAAGCAGCGAGACCGGCTCCGCCAGTCAGCACCCGAGCAGATCGCCTTTTTGCATGATGGCGGCGGGCAACGTGTCCAATTTCGTGGCCGATAACCGCAGCGAGTTGGTCCTCGGATGACAGGTAAGTGATTAGGCCTCGATGGACATAGATGTATGCATCTCCAGTGGCAAACGCATTGATAGTGGGTACGTCCAGTACGAAGAAATAGTAAGTTTTGTCTTTATCTTTCGAGTACTGTAAAAGTCGCTGGCCTATGTCATCAACGTACTTTTGCCAGCGCTCGTCGTCATAGAACTCACCGGAGTCCTTGAACTCGTTGTATAGTTCCGCACCATGACCGGCTAGCAGAGAGCCGGACAACGTAAGAGAGAGTAGGAGGATGCTTAATTTCAAATACTTCATGAGTCCCTCTATGATTGTTGTATATTTAGATATGGATTAGGAGTATAAAGTTCCACGGTCGAACTCCGTAAACTGAAGATCTCCAATAAGCACAGTGCGCACGCACTGAAAAGCCCAAATTTACGCGCTTTGTGTTCCCGTGGTGCGTCGGCCGAAACGATTTTTAAAACGCTCGACCCGACCAGCAGAGTCAACAATCTTCTGTTTTCCGGTATAAAACGGATGGCACCGCGAACAGACGTCAAGGTGAATATCGCGACAAAGTGTAGACCTTGTCTTGAAGGTGTTTCCACAACCGCAAGTAGCTGTGATCTCTTCGTATTTTGGATGTATCCCCGATTTCATGTTCGTTCAGTATATGATTAGCTCAAACTAACTATTTTATGCAAATTAACAGGGTGAATTTCGTGCGTCAGCTCTTTCTAACTTCGATGCAGCCAGCTCTGACGTTAAAAAACTTATAAACTGTTAATTTGTATAATATTTGATATATTTTTCATCATACAAATTCGAATCAGCCTAGAAGATGACTCACAT
>VYFT01000018.1 GCA_009842245.1 Gammaproteobacteria bacterium
CCTCTACACGATATTAACCCACTCAGAGTTCGGTTCGTAGCCAATCGAGTACCTCTTCGCGGGAAGCAAATTCTTGACGTCGGTTGTGGTGGTGGCATACTGTCTGAAAGGATTGGCTTAATGGGAGGGCATGTAACCGGAATTGACCCAGCGAAGAGAACTATTCAAGTAGCAAAACTACACGCGATTGAATCTGGCGTCGACAATCGAGTCACTTATCTTTGTACTACGGCAGAGGAGTTAGTCGCAGACAAACGCGAGGGCTTCGATGTCGTGATCGCCATGGAGACGTTGGAACACGTTCTTGACCCATCTGAAACCATTCAAGCGCTAGCAGATTTATGCAAACCACAAGGATCGGTTTTCGTTGCAACTATTAACAAAACGTTGCGTGCGTATCTCCTCGCGATTGTGGCTGCCGAATACGTTCTGAATGCTATTCCGCGTGGCACGCATGACTATGACACGTTCCTTCGTCCGTCCGATATCGCGAGAGCTATGCGCCAAGCAGGCCTAGTTGTGAAAGAGTGTGCGGGGTTTAGTTACAACCCGTTCACCAGACATGCACAATTGAGTAACAACGTTGACGTAAATTACGTGATTCATGCGGAAAAGCCTGAAGCCTCGTAAAGCGTACCAAGCGGATCCCACACTTCTCGCTAACCGTACTATTCTCGTAACGGGAGCGGGAGATGGAATCGGTCGTATCGCCGCTATCACCTACGCGCAGTATGGTGCGGATCTGATATTACTAGGACGAACGCGACGAAAGCTAGACTCTGTACATGACGAAATCGCTGAAGAAACCGGACAAAGCTCTTTAATCATTCCTGTCGACCTCGCAAACTTTGATGCTAAGTCAGCTGTAGAGTTGAAACGAGGTCTTGAAGGAGAATACTCTTGTCTTGATGGTATCCTTCACAACGCATCGATCTTGGGTCCAAAAACAAAGATCGAACAATACCCATTCGACGATTGGATGCGAGTATTTCACGTGAATCTTCACTCCTCCTACTTGATAACTCAGGCTTTGCTTCCTCTACTACGAAAGGCACCCGATGCGTCAATCGTGTTTACATCATCTGGCGTTGGTCGTGTCGGGAGGGCTTACTGGGGAGCATACTCACTGTCAAAATTTGCTACCGAAGGTTTGACTCAAGTACTCGCTGATGAACTGAAAGAAGACAGTAACATTCGCGTGAACTCACTCAATCCAGGTGCAACGCGTACGGCAATGCGAGCCGAAGCCTTTCCATCAGAGGATCCTCAGACGCTTCCTACTCCTAAGGATCATATGCCGCTGTACCTGTACTTAATGGGTCCAGATTCGTCCAAGCACACAGGTATGTCATTCAATTCGAATGACTGGTATCACGAGTAGTTTATGATCATGACGATAGATCCAACGAGACAATCTCTGGTTATCCATTTACACGAGACTGAAGTCTTTCACATTCAATTACGGAAACGATGCGATAGCCAACAGATTTAGTTTTTTCGGTCAGTTTCCCAAAATAGACGGACTATCTTTCAAGGTTCAATGATTGAAGTTTGATCGTAAACGCCGAGCTCAATTGACTTTTGCTCAATCTGACCGAGCACGAGGAGTTTGTCCTCTTCGATTGGGTCTAATTTTGCGCGTAGTGCATTGATAGCTGTCTGACAATTGATGGAATCGGTATCTTTCTGATCGGTACATATGTGTGAGACCAAGTAGTCCCAATCGAAGTCTAATCCTGACTCAGCTAACTCCACCACGATCTCAACACCGTTGAAGAGCTTTGCCTCCCGGTTCGCGTCGTGATCGAACAATTTTCGGTTCGTCTGGATCCATGGATATTGTTCAGCTCGGTACGTGCGCCATGCCGAAGACCCTTCGTGCGTAATGACCGCCCACGCTTCTCCAAAACGCGCTGCAAGAGCTTGTAAGGATTCCCTGATTTCGTGACCCACTCCAATCCGATCGTTGACTTTCAACAGTCTCCCAGCTGACCGAAGTTTTTCAAAGAGCTCTTGATCTCGTGTAGGATCGATGAGAATCGTCTCCACATTAAATTGCTCGCATTCGTTGACTATCCATCGTGATTCAAGGGTTTCCTCCCAAAGATCATTAAGCTGCGTCGCGCGCTGTTCGAGAGGAAGACTATCAATCCAACTGAGTCGTCTATCAAATCTTGAAATGAATTCTCCTTTATTCTCTGGATCCCATGCATCCGAAAACCAATAGTAATATCGACGTTTATAGTACTCTGGGTTAAGACACATTCGTGTGAAGTGGAAGTGTCTCGCAAACGAATCAGCATGACACTCGTCATACAAGTCCCATCGCACGTCGTTTTCGTCTGTTAGGTTACAACTAGGATTGTCGAGCGCTTCGGTCACTCGTTCTCGGTCTCCAATCGGATCGAAGTAAATCTGACCATATGTGAGTTGATTTTTGAATGTGATCCACAAGTAGCGCAAGTGCCCTATCTTTTTGTCTGTGAATAGATCATCGAGCGTTGCCATACACTCATACGTCAACTCTGCTGAAGGATCAGGACACGCAGACACTAGGTACACCTTAGGAGTAGTAGATTCCCCGATAGAAGGGACCTCAGCTCTGGTGGTTGAATTTACAGTCTTGTAGGGGAGGTCCCAGTTGTCAACCGTTTCGAGAGGGTCTGTGTATTGAGGTTGCTCAGTGGTTTCCAGATCTTCGTTACCTCGTTGGCTGGTCGACAAGGACCAACCCAATACCAAAGAAGAACCTAGCAGTGTTAACGAGACAACTGCGACGAATCTATAGTATCGTCTCTGGGGCATGTGCTAAAACACTTTCCTGAATCTTCTCTCGCGTGGTCTAACAGGGGAAACTGTTTACTTCTGCGTGCATTTATTCGTACCTACCTACCCCAAATTATGTTCGATTTAACGGAAGAATTCCAAAATCATTACTTCCTAGTTGCTCATACTGTTGGGTTAGTACAGTTTTGCCTCGGGGAAACAAGTTTGAACCACTTGGAAAGAGTGTGAGGAAATGCGTCAGTCAGTCGTTGAAACGCCAGCTTGTGTTCCAAGTACTGCAATGAAGGTCTATTTGACCTTCTCGTCGCGGTTAACAGGACTGCTATTTGTTTAAACCAGGATAGTCGATGAGACAACTTTCCTTTTCGCTAAACTTCGACTGCGACAAAGCCTTTGCGTCGATGTCCAACCATCGTAGTAGTGCATTGACGTCTATAGGAGAAACTTCTAGGAAACTTCCGGCTCTCAGGCGCGTCGGAAGAATTACGGGACCGAAACGAACACGTTTCAACCGTGAAACTGTTAAACCTAGATGTTCGAAGACCCGTCTAATCTCCCGATTTCTGCCTTCCATCAGTACTACGTGATACCAATGGTTTGAACCTGAACCACCATAGTACTGAATGTCACTAAATCGATGATGAACGCCATCAAACTCGAATCCCACACAACATGCTTGACACTGCTCGTCCGAAAGCTTACCAAATACTCGGACCGCATACTCTCGATCAATTACGAATGAAGGATGCATTAAGCGGTGCGCGAGCAACCCATTATTGGTAAAGAGCAACAATCCACTGGTAGCTATATCAAGACGACCGACAGAAATCCAACGCTGGTGAATTAGTCTGGGGAGTGTGTCGAATACCGTGACTCTATGTCGTGGATCATGTTTGCGAGAAACAACTTCTCCAGGAGCTTTATTCATGATCAACACTCGTACTTGCATTTTGTTGTCAGCTTCGGAGACTCGTTTCCCTTTCAGTTCAATGTGGTCTGTCGCGCTGATTCGCTGACCGCGATGTGCTACTGTTCCATTGACTGTGACGTGCCCATCGAGTATGTACCGTTCCATTTCCCGTCGTGAGCCTAAGCCACGATCGGCAAGAAACTTCTGTAATTTTTGAGTCGGTCGATCACTCACGACAAAGTCCTCAATCTGAACTAGGATCGGGAGTGCTCTTTGTTTCCGAAGATTGGTTGGTTGTGTTTGAACTGATGCCCGCTGGACTGTCGATTCCTAATTCACTTGCATGCATCGACAATTCGGTCGCTTCTTGCAGTTCCGGTAGCTCATCTAACGAACGTAGACCAAAGTAGTCTAGAAACGTAGCCGTCGTTCCGTAAGTCATCGGTCTACCGGGTGATTCCCTGGTACCTAGTTCTCTTACCCAGCCGCGATCCATAAGGTTTCTTAGTGTGTTGGTATTCACACTGACACCTCTAATTTGTTCGATTTCACCTCGCGTAATCGGCTGACGATACGCGATTAAGACCAACGTCTCAAGAGTTGCTTGGGAATACTTTCGAGGTTTATGTCGTAATAACTTCGCAACCCAAGAACTCATTTCAGCGCGAATCTGCAACCGAAACCCCGATTTCACTTCCGTCAATTCGTACGGTCGATGCTCGCAATCTTGTTCAATCAAATAGAGTGCTCGGGGTACGAGCTCCAAAAGTTCTTGTTGTGCTTCCGCATCTTCTTCGAGTACGTTGATTATCTGCTGCTGGGTGAGTGGGGCATCAGAGACTAATAACAGAGCTTCGACGATCCGTTTTATTTCGTTTATTGCTGACACTTCGTTAGTCTTTTCGACCTTTACGTGGAGAAGTTTGGTCTAGTTTAGCAACTGAGCCCGATCATAGACGCGCGCATCTTAATCTTAGCACTGTTCACTTCGTTGTCGTTACCGCACCAACGAAAATGGGTGCATACTGTTCGTGTTGGACTAAAACGATGTGGCCTTCCTTAACCAGTTCGAGAATAGCCAGAAACGTTACTACCACAAGTTCTCTACTCTCTGCTTCTCCGAGAAATTCGCGAAACGAAAGATAGTCGGATGAACTCTGAATTTTGTTGAGAACATATTCCATGTGTTTATCAATTGAAACGGGTTCTGCACTGACTTCGTAGTCCTTTACTAATCGCACACGGTCCAATACATCGCTTAACGCGAGCAACAGCTCCCGCATTTCTACAGGTGCTGGGGCTGCTTTCACTAAGTTTTCGTCGTAAGTAGCATGAATGGGGAACACATCCCGCTCCATTCGTGGTAGCTGATCTAGTTCGCCGGCTGCGTTCTTAAATGCTTCGTATTCAAGTAGCCTACGGACGAGTTCTGCCCGCGGATCTTCCTCCTCGTCTGCTTGTTCCGGAGGACGTGGAAGTAGCATACTGGATTTGATTTGTGCGAGAGTCGCCGACATGACAAGATAGTCTCCCGCTAACTCCAACCGCATGGTAGTCATCATGTCGATATAAGCAACATATTGCTTGGTGACTTCAGCAATTGGTATGTCCAAAATGTCCAAGTTTTGTCGCCGAATGAGATATAACAAAAGGTCAAGCGGTCCTGTAAATGCTTTCAGGATAACGATCAGTGCGTCCGGTGGAATGTACAAGTCCTCCGGTATCAAATCTCGATCGAAGACCACTTTTTCTGTCACCAACATGTCTTGCGTTGGATTGCTATCCGTCGTCATCGAAAATTAATTCCTATTGCCGATTTCACGTCTTCTAAAGTCTCCTTAGCGACAGTTCGCGCGTTTTCCGAACCCTCTTGGACCACGTGCCGAACCAGTTGAGCGTCTTCTAGATAGGGTTCCGCGCGTCTTCGAAAGACTTTTTGCTCTATTTGCAAAGCATCGATTAACGGACCCTTGCAATCTAAACAACCTATTCCCGCGGAAGTGCACCCCTGGGTTACCCAATCTAGAGTGTCTGGTTTCGAGTAAATCTTGTGGAGTGAGTATGTGGGACACTTTTCGGGATCGCCGGGATCATGGCGACGTACTCGTGCAGGATCAGTTTGCATCTTACGAATTTTTTGTTCTAATTTATTAGGTTCTTCCCGTAAATAAATCGTGTTATTGTAGGATTTAGACATTTTTTCTCCATCTAAACCTGGCAACGTGGCAGTCTCGGTTAGTAACACTTCTGGCTCAGGTAGTAATACTCGGCCAACACCTTCTAAATATCCTAGCAACCGCTCCCTTTCATCCTCATTCAAATAGTGTTGCTCAAGTAGTTGTGCGCGAATCCGCTCGATGCCTTCAGAATTCCCCGCTTCGACAAATTTTCGTTGTACAGACCGATATTGTTGCCTAAGTTTTTTCGGTAAACGTTCAACGGCCTTCTGCGCGACCGACTCCCATTGGTGTCCACGACCAAACGTGAAATTAAAGGTCCTCGCGATTTCGCGCGTTAGTTCAACGTGGGCAACTTGATCGGCTCCAACAGGTACTCGACCGCCGCGATACATCAGAATGTCTGCCGCTTGTAGTACTGGATAACCCAAAAAACCGTAAGTGTTTAGATCACGATCTTGAAGTCGTTTTATTGTGTCCTTGTACGTCGGTACGCGTTCCAACCAAGATAGTGGTGTGATCATCGAGAGGAGTACGTGGAGTTCGGCATGTTCCGGTACTTTACTCTGAACGAACACCGTTGCTGACGAAGGTGAGACGCCACTAGCGAACCAATCCACCAACATATCGTAAGTGTCTTGTTCGATAAGTTCAGTTGAATGGTAGTTTGTGGTGAGAGCATGCCAGTCCGCCACAAAGAAAAAACACTCATACTTGTGTTGCAAATTAGCCCAGTTCTTAATCGCACCATGATAGTGGCCGAGATGAAGTCGACCCGTGGGGCGCATACCAGATACAACGCGATCTTCGTTCAATGTTCAGTGGATCTCAAAAAATTTAAAGTGATTTCAAAATTCATAGGATGCGTAGCGGATAGTAAAACTGTCTTAACTCAGTCTTGTCCTGGAAGTATTCCTAGACCTTGACGAACGATCGTTGGAAAACCGTTTTCAAGGTCGACTAGAGTAGTAAATTCCTGACCAAGTGCACCGCCGTCCAGTATTGCATCAACATCGTGTTCCAGACGACTTCTAAATATTTTAGGATCCGTCAAAGGAAAATCTTCATCTGGCAGAATCAATGTCGTCGAAAGTATCGGTTCATTTAAGGCTTCTAACAACGCGAGCGCTATCTCAGAATCGGGAATTCGCAAACCAATAGTCTTACGCTTAGTACCTACTACGCGTCTAGGGACATCTCGAGATGCTTTTAAGATAAAGGTGAATGGTCCCGGCGTAGCCCTTCGTATAAGGCGATACGAGGCATTGTCTACTAGTGCATAGGTGGATAAATCGGACAAATCTTTACAAACCAACGTCATTAGGTGGTCGGGCTGCAGTTTTCGAATCGTGCGGATTCGGCCGAGAGCATTATTGTCAGTTAAACGACAGCCGAGCGCGTATGTCGCGTCTGTAGGGTACACGATTACTCCTGTAGCGCGCAAAATTTTCACTGCTTCGTTTATGAGGCGAGGTTGCGGATTAGCCGGGTGAATTTCGAAAAACTGACTCAATAAAGACTCCTTCTTACTCTACTTGAAACCAATCAATGGGTTTGGAACCATGACTTTGAAGATAGCTATTTGTCTTAGAGAAGTGGCGGCAGCCGAAAAAGCCACTATTAGCTGAAAGTGGTGATGGATGAGGTGCGCTTAACACATAGTGCTTTCTTCGATCAACGATAGCTCCCTTTTCTTGGGCGGGACGACCCCACAGAAGGAAAACTACGTTTTCACGTTGTTCGTTCACAGTGTTCACGACTTTGTCCGTGAATTGTTCCCAACCGTATCCTTGATGCGACCCCGATCGACCTGCAACGACTGTAAGGACAGAGTTTAATAACAGCACCCCCTGTTCCGCCCAACCGTTCAAGCAACCCTGGCTCATTGAAAACTGTCGTTGCAAAGACGTCGAAGAATCCATATCTGCTTGAATTTCCTGAAAAATGTTCCGCAACGATGGTGGTGGTGGGACTCCTGGTTTCACGCTAAAGCTCAGACCATGTGCTTGATTTTCGCCATGATAAGGGTCCTGACCTATTACTACCACACGGACTTGATCGAGAGGACAGTGGTCTAGTGCACTGAAGACTTCTCGCATCGGAGGGTAGATTCTTTTACCTGCCTTTAGTTCAGATTGCAAAAAAGTACGTAATCGAGACATATATGGCGCTCGAAGATCCTGCGCTAGAACGTCTTTCCAAGAGGGATGAAGCTTTATGCGATCTTTAGTTTCCGTCATGGATTGACGGATTTCATCTGTGGGAACAGTAATACATCTCGTATTGTTGATGTGTTAGTGAAGAGCATGACCAGTCGATCAATCCCAAGTCCCTCTCCAGCTGAAGGTGGCAATCCATATTGCAACGCGGTTACGTAATCTTGATCGAAGTGCATGGCCTCATCATCGCCACGCTGTAGTCTTCGTACCTGTTCCTTGAATCTTTCGGCTTGATCTTCAGGGTCATTGAGTTCAGAAAATCCATTGGCGATCTCGCGCCCACCGACGAAGTACTCAAACCGATCTGCAAACAGTGGATCCGCCTCATTGCGCCGAGCCAGCGGTGAGATTTCAATAGGATACTGCACGATGAAGCACGGTTGGATCAATGAGGGTTCGACCAACGTTTCAAAAACTTCGTTAAGTACCCCACCCCACCCTAAATCGTTAGGAAGCGAAACATCATGCTGTGCCGCCTGTTGTCTCAATATTCTTTCGTCCCGAACATCAGAAGTCTGAGACAGTCCTAAGACCGAGGCCACGCTCTCTTCCATAGTCATCACCTTTGGTTCCTTGGAAAACGAAATATCGTGGTCTCCCCATCGAATCGTATCAGTCTGGCATAGGGCTTGCGCGACTTCGTAAATCAGTTCACTCGTTAACGCAATTAGGTCCTCGTACGTCGCATACGCCTGATAGAACTCCAGCATGGTGAACTCTGGATTGTGTCGAGTTGATAAACCTTCATTTCGAAAATTTCGATTTATCTCATAAACCCGCTCGAAACCACCTACAACTAGACGTTTTAAATACAACTCCGGTGCGACACGCAGGAACATATCCATTTCAAGCACGTTATGATGAGTGACGAACGGTTTCGCAACGGCACCACCCGGAATCGGGTGCATCATGGGCGTTTCCACTTCTAAGTAGCCGCGAGAATCAAAAAACTGTCTAACTGACTTAATGACCCGCGTTCGCGTCTCAAACACTTCTCGGGAACTCTCGTTTGCGATCAAATCGAGATATCGACGACGATACTTAAGCTCCTGATCCTCAATGCCTTGGTACTTACTTGGAAACGGTTGTAGTGATTTCGTCAAGAGCTTGAATTCCGAAGCTTGCACAGTAAGTTCGCCCTTGTTCGTTCGCATCAACGTCCCACTGATACCAACAATGTCTCCCAAGTCGGTTAATTCCTTGAAAAGCGTATATTCCTCGTCAGTCAATGAGTCTGATCTCAGATAGCACTGTAGTGTTCCGGATACATCCCGGAGGGACACGAAACTTGCACGACCCATATCGCGACGAAGCACAATACGACCAGCTAGAGTAACCGAACACTCCTCCTGTTCTAATTGTTGTTTCGAGGCTTCTGCGTACTGTTGGTGCAAGTCATTGGCAAAGTGCGTTCTCCGCCAATCGTTGGGAAACGCTTCGCCTAGTTCGCGCAATCGCGCCAACTTCCGCTGTCGAACGGCAACTTCGTTGCGATCGTTCATGAGATACCTGCCAATAAATTTGCTTCCATAAATGTTCTGAGATCACCATCTAAGACTCGATCCGGATCTGATCGCTCCACCCCAGTACGATGATCTTTGACCCTAGACTGGTCAAGTACATAAGAACGGACTTGACTACCGAAGCCGATTTTCGGTTTTGCATCCTCCATAGCTTGACGCTCAGCTTGTTTTTCTTCTTGAATAATGTAAAAGAGTTTCGCGCGTAGTTGCTTCCACGCCTGTGCTCTATTCTTGTGCTGCGAGCGTTCACTTTGACACTGCACGACCGTCTTCGTTGGCAGGTGAGTTAGACGTACCGCTGAGTCCGTTTGGTTGACATGTTGTCCACCAGCTCCACTTGCACGATAGGTATCCGTCCGGACATCACTTGGATCAATTTCCACGTCAACGTCGTCATCAATGTCCGCATATACAAACACTGAAGCGAACGACGTATGCCGCCGGTGGTTGGAGTCGAATGGAGAATTTCGAACTAAACGATGCACTCCCGTTTCTGTACGCAACCAGCCGTAGGCGTGATCTCCTTGGACAAATATTGTCGAGCTGCGAATACCAGCGATGTCCCCATCGGAGAGTTCCACGACGCGGTACTTGTACCCATTTTTTTCGCACCATTGCACGTACATACGCAATAGCATACTTGCCCAATCTTGAGATTCCGTACCACCCTCGCCAAATTGAATGTCTATGTACGCGTTTTGTGGATCAAGTTCGTTGGAGAACATCTTTTGCAGTTCCAACGCCTGCAAGGACGATTCAACACCGTTCAACTGCAGGTCAATTTCATCGAACATGTCCGTGTCTTGCTCGTCAACAGCCAACGCAAAGAATTCTTCTGACTCTTGTATTTGGTTCAGAATTTGTTCAATACCTTGAATGGAAGTCCTCAGCGACGACTGTTCTTTGGCGAGAGATTCAGACAAAGAGATATCACTCCAAACCTTTGGGTTCGAGAGTTCTAACTCGATTTCTGCTAGTCGATCTTTGTTCGCTTCGTAGTCAAAGAGAGTCTCGATACGCGATAGTGCGAATACGCAAATCCTTTAGTCGTTCTTTTATTGAAGTTAGTTCAGCCAAGATAGTGCTCCAAAATTAATTAGTCGTGTTTTCTTCAATTGACGGTTCAACATGTTCTACAATGAGTTGCAAGGTCTGTCGTCCTCGGTATTCATTAAGCGAAGGTCGAAATGCGATTCTCACCCTATCGGGTACGCGAACGTTCCGCTGAAAAAAAATAGCATTGAACAAGCGTTTCGCGCGAATCAGTTCTAACTTTAAGTGTTTCCCATTCGCAGTAAATTGCTGATTTAGCACTTGAAATTCCCCATGAAACAAAGGTTTCGGGAATGATTGTCCCCAAGGTCCAAGTGCGTCAATTTCGTGAACAAAGTTTAGGGAAAAGTGGTGATCTTCCAACTCACCATCAGTATACACTACATCATTGAACGCGTTCTCTGGCGCGCGTTCTGCGACGAACGTATCAAAGACGTTCGCAAACCGTTCGAAGCTCTCGCGATGTATAGTCAAACCAGCTGCCATTGCATGGCCTCCGTAGGAACGTATTAAGTCGGGATAACCAGTGCTAATATCTGCCAACACGTCTCGAATATGAATGCCTCCAATACTTCGAGCAGAACCTTTAAGCATGACAGAATTGGTACCTTGCCCAGCGGCGAAGACAATCGTAGGACGGCGAATCTTCTGAGCGAGTTTTCCAGCAACAAGACCGACAACGCCCTCGTGATAACTCTCTTCAAAGATACAAACTCCACACCGTTTCGAATCAATATAGTCTTCGACTGCGTCGAATGCGGTTTCAGTCATGTCCTGCTGGAGTTCCCGGCGTTGTTGATTGAATTGATGCAATTCAGTTGCATACGGCATCGCAGTCTCGATGTCTTTGGCTAATAAAGCATGAATTCCCACACTAATGTCTTTCAGACGTCCTGCGGCATTCAATCTAGGACCGATTTGAAATCCAAGTTCAATTTCACTAATTCTTTGAAGATTAACCCCGCTCAACATACAGAGTGCCTCTATTCCGGGTCTCGTTTGTCCGTTTTGCATACGTTTAAGCCCCTGAGTTACTAGAAGCCGATTGTTGCGGTCCAGCGGTACAAGATCAACCACGGTACCGAGAGCCACAAGATCAAGATACGAAGCAAGATTCGGAGCAGTCAATCCGTTTTTCTCGAAATGACCAATCTGATGTAGGTTTCTACGAACTTGTAACATGAGATAAAACGCTACCCCTACTCCGGCAGGTTGACTCCCAAAATCACAACCTGCTAATTGCGGATTAACAATCGCAGTTGCAGGCGGTAGTTCCTTTGGGGGTAAATGGTGATCGGTGATTATTACGTCGATTCCTTTGTCTTGTGCAAAAGACACGCCGTCAACAGAACTGATACCGTTGTCAACCGTAATGATTAGATCGGGCTCAATCGGGAGTAGAGTGTCAACAAATGCTGTCGACAAGCCATATCCCAATTCGAATCGATTCGGAACGGCAAAGTCTACGTTTTTAGCTCCAAAGTCTTTGAGCGCAGATACACACAATACACTGGCGGTAGCACCATCGGCATCGAAGTCTCCAGCAATGACAATTCGCTCTTGTTGTTCAATCGCGCATACGATTCGGTGCGCGGCTTCCTCGATCCCCATAAGTAGATCCAAGGGAATTAAGTTATCGAACCCATAATCCAAATCAGATCCACTCTCGACTCCTCGAGCTGTAAGGATGCGAGCGAGAACTGGGTCTACATTGAGTTCCTCACTCAATCGTAGCCAATGATCTCCTACTTGTCGCTCCCGGATGGAAGAACCAATCATTCAGACGTTGAACATATCGGGTTATAGTGGAGTCTATTCAGTAGCTAAATTCTTCCTCGGTGATGTTCACTCAGAAAATCGCTGCTAAACATGAACAACGTAAAAGCGGACGATAACGCGTTATGAATCGGAACCCTCAAGTTCCTCCAAAATCCGAACTAACTGTGCAGCTTTCTGATACCCCGGTATTAATCTACCGTCCGCAAGAATCAAGGCAGGTGTGCCTCGAACTTGCATTTTTTGTCCGAGTTTGTGATGCTCAGCAATTGGATTTTCACAGGATTTTTGTTCAATTTGCTTACCGTTTTTTAGTAATGTCATTGCCGCGTTAGGATCGTCTGCGCACCACGCCGAAACTAGATAGTTGGCGCTTGGTGAATCCACGCCTGCACGAGGGAAAGCTAGATATCGTATTTCGATGCCGGCATCGTTGTACTCGTCCATATCTTTATGTAGCATGCGGCAGTAGCCACATGTAATGTCGGTAAACACATACACTACTGCAGATTCTGGTACATCGTCGGTATCTGGAGAGAAATTGATGGACTCATGTTTGTCCAATGCTTGCAATAACTTCCATCGAGATTGATTCCGGCGCGCTTCCGTTAGGTTGATTGGGTATTGTGAGTCGTCTTGCATTTCAAAAAGGGTACCTACAAAAAAGTGCTTTCCGGTACCTGTCACGTAAAGAAACTCGCTAGCTAAAGTTTCCACAAGAAAAAGATTCTCTACTGAAGTCTCTTCAATAGACTGAACTTTTCCTCCTAAACGACGAACTGTTTCGGAGACAGCTTCTTGTTGTAGCTCTAACTCGGATTTAGTCTCGTTCTCTTCTGATGCTTCTTGTGTAATACTGGACACTCCGAAGAGAGTCAGCACGACTATCAGAAGTGAGATTAATACTGTTAATACGTTGCTGCGCTGTTTCATCTTCATGTTAAATTCTTAGCCTCTGGGATGATGTTGAGTATGTATGTTTTTTAGTCGTTGAGTAGCGACATGTGTATAGATCTGAGTCGTAGACAAGGTCTCATGGCCAAGCATCAGTTGCACCGAACGCAAATCCGCCCCGTGATTGAGCAAGTGGGTCGCGAACGCATGTCGTATTGAATGCGGAGAAATAGGTTTCTCGATTCCGGCGCGTTGTGCATACCTCTTAATGCCATGCCAAAATGTCTGTCTGCGCATTCTTTGAGCACGTATGCTTGGAAAAAGTTCGTTGCAAGCACCACCTTTCAACAGCTCCTGACGAATATTGTGCAAATATCGCTCGATCCAGTCTTGCGCATCTTCACCTAGAGGGACTATTCGTTCTTTCGAACCTTTACCAAACACTCTTACAACACCCTGTCGAACATTGACCGCGCTCACTGGTAGATTTACTATTTCGCTCACCCTAAGCCCCGTCGCGTACATCAGTTCCAACATAACTCGATCTCGAAACTCCCATACGTGTTTGTCCACTTGAGGGGCACTGAGCAAGTCGTCCACATCTTCTTCGGTTAGCACATTAGTGAGTGCTCGACCGAGTTTGGGGAGTTGAATATGAGCACATGGATTATGGTTGATGAGGCCGCGCTCGATCGCATGTGCGTAGAAACCTCGAAGCGTCGACAATGCTCGCGCTGATGATCTTGAGGATGTGCCGGATCGTTGACGATACGCAAGATATTTCAGAATCGTGCCTTCATCGCACTTGAGCAATGACTCGCGCAACCATCGGAATAGTTGTAATAAATCACGCTGATAGGCATCGCACGTTGCAGCTGACAGTCCTCGCTCGAGCCAAACGTACTGCATGTACCGTCGAATTTCCAACGGTACATCCGTGCTAGTTGTACTCATTTGTTCTGACATCCGTGTCATACTCATAGATCGACTATCGCGCTTGGAACGCTCGAAGACCCCTAAACTTTTTCTTTAATCCTTGCTGAGCGACCGGAACGTTCCCGTAAATAGTATAGTTTTGCCTTTCGTACATCGCCTCGCCGTACGACCTTGATAGACTCAATCGCCGGACTGTGCGTCTGAAAGGTTCGCTCCACCCCAACACCGTGTGATATCTTGCGTACGGTGAATGAGGAATTCAAACCCCGATTTTGTTTCGCAATCACAGCACCTTCAAAGGCTTGAAGTCGATCGCGAGAGCCTTCTCGTACGACTACGCGTACAGAAACTGTATCTCCAGCCCGAAACTCCGGTACAGAATCCTTCATTTGTTCGTTTTCAATCTGTTCTATTATTTTGTTGTTTCGCACAGAGATTCCTCCTCTATAGTTTCTAGATTAGCCGGGTGAGCATGTGAAACACAGTCGCGCAGTTCTGCGGACTCTGTTTCTTTATAGCTTCGCTGGACAAGCAAGTCTGGTCGTCGCTTCCAAGTTTTTTCGATTCTTTGTCGATGCCGCCATTGTTCTACCGCGCAGTGGTCGCCCGACAGCAACACTTCGGGTACTTCCAAACTTTCAAACACTCGTGGTCGCGTGTACTGCGGACAATCTAACAAATCGTCCGTGAAAGACTCACACTCTATAGAGGCCGGATTGCTCATTGTGCCCTCAATGTATCTTCCTAAAACATCGACCACAACCAATGCAGCCAATTCACCACCACTAAGAACGTAATCGCCAATGGAAATTTCTAAGTCGACGTAGTTTTTTATAAATCTCTCATCGACACCTTCATATCGACCCGCGACTAACAACAGTGCGTCGAGTTGAGAGAGTTCGGTCGCTAATGACTGTGAAAATCGCGCTCCTTGAGGTGAAAGAAGTGCTGTTTTAAGTGTTCGAGGCTTGACGTTCTCGCGTGCAGATCGTACACACGCTGCTAAAGGTTCGGCCGCCATAACCATACCTGGACCACCGCCGTATGGTCGGTCGTCTACGCTACCATAAGAGTTCAATGGATAGTCTCTTGGGTTAATTGTCTCGAGAGTGATATCGCCGCGTTCTATTGCTCGACCAACAACACCTTCGTTCAGGGAAGCCCTTATCAGGTCTGGAAATATTGTTACGATACCAAGCCACATAGTCTTATCTCTTACAGCCAGTCTCGCGCCCAAGACACATGAATCTCCGCTCCCGGGTCTATTTTGCGAACGTATTCAGGTACTAAAGGAATCATCAGGTCCGATACAGTCTCGCCTCCTACCAACAAAATCGGGTGCGCACCATTCCAGACGACATCTTGCACAGTGCCTAAGTGCTCAGCTTCCAAGTTAATCACTTCAGTACCTAGTAAATCAACCCAATAGTGTTCGTCGTCATTGAGTGCAGGTAATACTTCTCGCGGGACCCCGATGAGCTTGTTTACATATGTAGTGGCGTCGTCACGTGAACTGCAATTTTCAAAACACACCAACATACCGTTTCCTTGACACTGGACGTCGAAATTCTTAATTACGCACCATTCAGTAGCATCACTGCTTTCTTCCTGCAGTGCCCACGGTCTGTATTGAAAGAGGTTTTCTGGTGGGTCGGTGAAACTAGTGAGGTGGTTCCACCCTTTGACACCGAAGGGTCGAGACACGCGCCCAACGACCACGAATGAATGTGTTAGTGTCGTTTGCATGTCTTCTAAACACTGTAGCTATTGTTAAACGATTAATTTAAGACGATTTGTCTTTATCTTCTTTGGAATCGGCGTCCTCTTCAGATTCTTCAGTATTCGAATCTTCGGCGATTTCTGGTACAACATCCTCTTTAGCATCAACTTCGGTCGATTGAGTAGTTGCTTCAGGTTCGACAACGTCTTCTTGGGGCACCGGTTCCTCTTCCTCAGCCTCCGCGCTCGATTCTGTTGATTCAGCTGACGCCACTTCTTTTTCGGGCGAATCTCCTGTGTCCGTCTCGTCCGCTGTTTCCGCTACGGTTTCCTCTACCTCTTCGACAGGCTCGGCACTGGCTTCTACAGTTGCAGATTCTTCCTGAGAATCAGCTTTTTCAACTTCGTCGTCTGAATCGGCGCTCTCTTCGGAGGACTGTGTGTCTGATGTCGCATCCACCGACTCGGACTCAGCGGTACCTTCCGCTACGACTTCCTCTGTTGAGTCAACAGCTGACGATTCCGCTTCAACCTCCTGCGTCGTTTCATCTGCAGTGGCTTCAGCGTCGTTACTGCTATCCTTCGAATCTACAGACTCTTCCACTGTATCTAATTTGTCCTCTTCTTTTGTCTCGGTATCTGTTTCTTCTGTCCCTTCGATGACTGAGTCAGTCGCGACTGGTTCTGGTGGTAGTGCATCTAATATACGGGCTCGTGCGACGATACTCTTTACCTTCGGCGACAGTTGAGCACCGACACTCAACCAATAGTCTATGCGTTCAAGATCAACTCGCAACGGCTCAGACTTTCCACGCGCGACCGGATTGTAGAACCCTACGCGTTCGATGAATCTCCCGTCCCGAGGACTCTGTTTATCGGCGACCGCCAGATGATAAAACGGTTTTTTCTTGGTGCCTGCTCGAGACAAGCGAATTACTACCATGTTGTATTGAGAACCATAGCCAAATTAAAGCGTCGAATTTTACAAGAATTGTACCAAATTTGGAAATTGTCAATGATTATTCAACAATGACTCGCACCCGTTATTTACGGTCAAGGACAGGAATCAGTGTTTCAAGTCAAGATTTAGTCCAAACAAAAGTCAATTTCGGCTCTTTATGCATAAAGAACTTTGAACTTCGATGCTAGGGCACAACAGTCGTCAATACTTGCTACCGCTCGTTGTTCGAAGAGAGACGAGTCTCCTCAACTATGCGGTTTCTTACCTCTTAATTTTGAGACTTAAGCTCAAAGACCAACTACCAAGTTCGCTGACTCTGGTTGTGTTTTTTGCGTCTGGGATGGGGTGTTGGAGATAACTCGCACTTTGAACGAGGTCATCCGTTTTTCGGTGCGTCAACTTCAGTCCTACAAGCACGCGACGACTAATCTGATAGTCCATGCCCGCGGATACGTTAACAGCCCATACCCAGTCTTCTATATCAGCATTTTGAAGTACATTGAAACGCGCAACATGTGGATCGTTGCAGGGTTCGTTGATACACGCAAAGTCCGAACGAAAGACTATTTCTTCTATCTGAACACGACTCACGCCCACCCCGAATCCGACATACGTCGTAACGGGAATGGAGTCCGTCATTCGAAAGTCTCGGTATGCATTAAACATCAAGCCGCTAAACGAAATGCTACCTATCCGAGACTCTACAACATTGCTGTATTCCGAATTTTCGTCCAACTCTACAGGAGAACCGTCCAGAAAGGTGAGATTGTCGTATATCTGTCGAATGTCGTTACTGGCAAGCGTAACAGCGATTTCCGCTCTAAATTCCTTGATTGATTTGCCAATCGATAGTTCCATTCCATACCCAGTGTGGGTGTCCAAATCGTAGAACCATCGATAACCCTCTGGTTCTTCTAGGCACAAAAAAGTTGGGTAGCAGACGGTATCGCTATTGAATCCAGCCTGTTTCAACACATCCATCCAGTCGGTACCGAGAGAAAGTCCTATATACCATTCTGAACTTTGGCTAGACAAATTACTCGTGCACAGAGTCGCGAGCACGAGTGCGAATGCTAGTTTCAATACTTTCATCAATGTCTTTCTCAACGAAGGAGTCGAACGTTCACAGGTTGTAATAGCTCCATGTAGGAACTGTCAATTCATTTTGAGGTTTTCTGGATTCATCGCTGCCATCGCTCTCGACAGATGCTTCTTTCGTCCCATACGCTTCATCTGTTTTTCGAGTTGTTGGAACTTGCGCAAAGTGAGATTTACATCCTGGACACGCGTACCACTGCCAGTTGCGATTCTTTTCTTTCGAGACGGTGAATTGCTAACTAAGTTCGGAAACAACCGCTCTCTTGTCGTCATCGAATCAATAATCACACACTGTTTCTGAATTTCAGCTTCATCAATGTCCTTGACTTTAGCATTCATGGAACCGAGATTGGGCAACATGTCGAGCATACTCTTGCGCCCACCCATTTCAACGAACTGGGATAACTGATCTCGCATATCGTCAAGATTGAATTTTCTTCCACTTACGATCTTCTTACCGAGCCGTTGGGCTTTCTTGTGATCCAGTTTTCGTTCGGCTTCTTCAATGTACGAGAGTACGTCTCCCATACCCAAAATTCGCGACGCGATTCGGTCTGGATGGAAAGGCTCTAACGAATCGATGCCTTCACCCGTACCGATGAACTTGATAGGTTTGCCTAGAACGGAGCGCACAGACAACGCCGCACCACCTCGTGTGTCAGCATCCGCTTTTGCGAGTATTACCCCAGACAACGGTAGTGCTTCCTGAAATGCCTTCGCGGTCGCCGCCGCATCTTGACCTGTCATCGCGTCTACCACGAAAAGTGTTTCTCGAGGTTGGAGTACTTTGTGGAGCTTTGTAATTTCGGCCATCATCGTGTCATCTACTGTTAATCGACCTGCAGTATCAACGATCAACACCTCATCAAACTGCTTCTGCGAGTCACTCAAAGCACTGGTTACAATTTTTTCTGGGTTATCGTCGATATTGGAAGGTATGCATCGAACGCCTGCTTCTTGTGCTAAGATCTCAAGTTGTTCGAGTGCCGCGGGTCGGTATACGTCTGCGGAAACTACGGCTACTTGTTTGTCTTCGCGCTCCTTCAACAGTTTTGCCAGCTTGATTACTGTCGTTGTTTTGCCTACACCTTGTAAGCCTGCCAACAACACAACGTTGGGATGACTGCCACCATCGAGATCAAGACGATCATTCGCTCCCCCCATGACCTCTACTAAAGATTCGTGAACGAGTTTGATGAATGCGTCCCCAGGCTGAGTCTGGCGCGCCACTGTTTGACCGATTGCCTTCTGCTGGACATTTTGAACAAAATCAAGAACAACGCTAAACGCTACGTCAGCATCCAGCAACGCGGTGCGGACTTCCCGCATAGCATCTTTTATGTTGCTTTCCGTTAGCTTTCGTTGCTTTAGGGGTAGCAGGACATTTGATAACTTTTCAGATAGATTACTAAACATTCGGTAATAAACAGTGGTTTGCAGCAACTCAAATTTGACGAATTCGTTACAAAGTATAGGTAAAAATCTTTGACGCAGATTGCGTTTAATCTAGGAAGAGTGTATCTAATCCGTATCTCCGGGGTGTGCGCTTGACTTTTGCGCACGTCATAGTTCCCATGTTGATAGGCATAAGCTACCTTACGGCGGCGGGTCTTGTTTTTGGGCTGCGCAGCTCCACTCGTGGAGTGTATATCGTTGTCTATGTTCTGGGAGTCGTGGCAACCATTCTTCATGCGATATACACGTATTCTCGACTGTGGGTTCCAGAGGGGATGGATCTTGCAATCTACCCTATCCTACTGGTTATTACGTTATGTATCGTGATAATCGTACAAATTGAGCACTTCTATCAACCCACGCGAGCGAAGCCGATCTTATTCGCCTCTTACGCTATTGTCGGCCCAGTCATCGCTCTCGGCGTCCTCTTCCACCAAGAAGGTGCGCATGCTACTGCTGCACTACCGAGTCTAACCGTTCACGTGCTTTCTAGCTTAGCTGCGTACTCGATATTGGCGTATGCTGCTTGCCACGCCATACTGTTGATATATCTCGATTTTGCGCTCCGAGCAAACGTAACCAACGCTTTCCTAAACATGTTTCCTCCACTTGAATCGGCAGAAAAAATCCTATTTAACGCAATTTGGCTTGGATTACTCTTGCTTACCGGCGCGAATGTATCAGGCTTCGTGTTTTTTTGGGGTGATCTATTTTCTGACGTGAGTCACCTGCACATGATCTTTACGATGATCGCGTGGGTGTTGTATGCATTCGTCATGTTCGGCCACGTTCGGTTTGGATGGCGCGGAAACTTTACGACGAAAATGTCTCTAATAGCGTTTGCGTTTCTACTAGCTGGGTATTTTGGTTTACGTCTTCTACTCAGACTGACCGCTTAATTCGACCTAACATTCAACCTATGGATCTTACTCTCCTCCTACAAGTCATCGCAGTTGTCTGCTTGCTGTTGTGTAGTGCATATTTCTCTAGCTCAGAAACAGCAATGATGAAGCTCAACCCATACCGCCTAAAACACATGGTTTTAGAAGGACACCGGGGAGCTCGTAAGGCAAATCGAATGTTGCGCAAGACGGACAGGTTATTAAGCGTAATTCTCATTGGAAACAATTTAGTAAATATTTGTGCAGCCGTAATATCCGCCAACATCTGCAAAAAGCTTTTCGGTTTTCTCGGTGCTGCCGCAGCCGATACCATTTCCATCATAGCGTTGACAATAATCGTGTTAATTTTTGCGGAGATTGCGCCCAAAACAATTGCAGCGAGAAGACCTGAAACAATTGCTTTCCCTTCAACCTACGTACTCGACCCCCTACAACGATTGCTCGCACCAGTCGTATCGCTCGTAAACTACTTGGCTCGACTGATAGTTGACCTCTTTGTGAAAAAGGTCAAACCAGAGCCTTCCTCGTTGTCCCTTGACGAACTGCGTACTGTCGTACAACGTGACAGTGACATCGATCTAAAACGACAGGCGATGTTATTAGGGATATTGGATCTAGGTAAAGCGACGGTTAACAACATCATGATCCCGTACCAGAAAGTTAAAGGCGTCGACCTTGCGAAGTCCAAGGAAGCCATCGTTCGGGACATAGTGACAGCTCAACATACTCGCCTCCCAGTCTATCACGAAGAGCTGAATGGAGTGATTGGTGTTTTCCATATGAAGCGCTCAGGAGAACTTTTTGAAGCAGGAGAGTTCGACCAAGAACAGTTTGAAAGTGAATTAGAACACCCAACATTCGTCCCTAGTGGGACACCCCTGTCAACTCAGTTGATCAATTTCCAACAAAACAAGCAGAGGATCGCTCACGTTGTCGATGAATACGGTACGATCTTAGGAATTGTGACGTTGGAAGACATCCTTGAAGAAGTTGTAGGAGAATTTACAACGGACATCAATGCGACTGTCACCGACGTCTACCCTCAGAATGACGGGACGCACGTAATTAATGGTCGCGCGCTCTTGCGAGAAATTAATGTCAGCTTAAACTGGGATCTCCCACTCACCGGGCCTAGAACTATGAACGGTCTGATATTGGAGCACCTTGAAGCTATCCCAGACGGACCTACATGTGTTAAAATCGAGACTGAAGAGGGTCAGTTCATCATGGAGACTATTCTTGTTCGGGAGAACGTTATCCGGAGCGTTCGGGTGGCTTATGAGAAGATCGTCAGAGCTCCCGATGAAGAAGATGAAGAAACCTTAGACACGGAACAGGAGGAGAAGCAATGATATTTTCCGTCTTTCGACGCTGGTTTAGCAGATCCAGATCACCGAACACTCAACCGGCCGACGGTACAGAAAGTATGTTCATTGTTCCGGCGGTTGCCCCTGTAGCAATTCCGCCGACAGACTGCGAAGGTGAAGATACCGAAGCTACGGAAGGAAACTCTGTCGACCCGAGCAGTACCATTGATTCATCTGGCGGAGAGTCGAGTTGCGGAGCTTCGTGCGGTGCTATGTTCCCTTAGCTAGTCGCTTGGTTTCGTTGTCCCGTCGTCTCTTGCCATTGACGATTCAGCGCAGATATTACAGCTAAGAATGATCTTTCGACTGCGTCTCGATTCCGACTGATTCCAAAATACTTTCGCCCCTCAAAACTCAACGTAGCGAGACCAAATTGAAGCGCTTTTTGGACGGATCCGTCAAAATCTGAGGTCCCATATAGTTGGTAGGCCTCTAGTTCGAGAGGTTCATTGATTGTTTCAACGAGTGCATTTACGAATCCTTCAATCGGAGTCTGACCGCTTCCCTTAATCTCCACAGAGCTATCAGATAACGCTACAGTCGCGCTTACACTAATATCCGGTTGAGCACCATCCACTTCCCATCGCAATAATCGATAAGGACCAGACTCGACGCAGTATTCAACAAACAGTTGGTTCAAAATTTCTTCTGGTGAAACTTCGCGTTGCTTCGTTTCCGTAAGTAACTGTACGTCACGTGCAAATTCCACGAGCATGTCACGCGGAAGATGAATGTCGAAATACTCCTCGAGAATAAACCCAACGCCTCCCTTCCCAGACTGGCTGTTTACTCGTACCGACTCGCGATACGATGCACCTATGTCAGCGGGATCAATGGGTAAATATGGAACTTCCCAGCGTTCTCGATCGACTTGTGCCATACCCTTACGGATAGCATCTTGATGAGAACCAGAAAATGCAGTAAACACCAGATCACCCGCGTAGGGATGACGAGGATGCACAGGTAATTTGTTGATGCCGACAACTGTTTCCCGGATACCTGTCATATCGCGTAAGTCCAGTTGTGGATCTACTCCTTGAGAGAATAGGTTCATCGCAACGGTAACCAGATCGCAATTCCCAGTACGCTCCCCATTCCCAAACAGCGTACCCTCAACCCGTTCTGCTCCGGCCATAAGCGCTAGTTCGGTGGCAGCAACACCGGTGCCGCGATCGTTGTGTGTATGGAGGCTTATCACCGAGGAGTCTCGATACTTGTAATTGCGGCAGAAATACTCGATTTGATCGGCGTAGATATTCGGGGTAGCTAGTTCAACCGTTGACGGAAGATTGATGATGATTTTGTCGTCTGGTGTAGCTCCCCAAGTTTTAGCGACGGCTTCGCTTACTTCGATCGCGAAGTCAAGTTCCGTTCCGGTAAAGCTCTCAGGAGAGTACTCAAATCTAATGTCGGTACCGCTCAATCCTCGACACATTTTTCGTACTAATTCCGTACCTGAGACTGCAAGATCGACGATTTCTGACTGATCCATATCGAAAACCACTCGTCGCTGAAGCGTCGAGGTCGAGTTGTAAAGGTGAAAGATCGCTTTCTTCGCACCGTCGAGCGCGTCAATCGTTCGAGTAATCAGTTCTTCCCGCGCTTGACACAATACTTGTAAGGTAACGTTATCGGGAACTAAGTCTTGATCAATTAATTTCCTGATGAAATCAAAATCTGGTTGTGATGCTGCGGGAAAACCAACTTCAATCTCAAGAAATCCAATACCCACGAGCAACTCAAACATTTGAGTTTTTTCGTCGACGTTCATTGGATCAATGAGCGCTTGATTACCGTCCCGCAAATCTACGCTGCACCACATGGGAGCATCAACGAGTTGGTTGTGTGGCCACCGTCGATCAGGAAGCTCGATGGGAGAAAACGCGCGGTATTTCCCAAACGGCATTACACCGGATTTACTTCCCGAAAGCTGGCTCTCGTTCATAGACTTCAGTAATTTAGCAAGCTTGATTTAATCTGATGAATCGGAGGGCTCAATTCTGAATTTTCCCAGCAATCAAGGTCCAATTCAAACCGCCCTTCTTATTATAGGACTAAAAATAAATTGATACCGCTGAAAGAAATGAGAACCTCTAGCGCGTGTGTAGGTCCTGTATTCAATCAGACTCGACCAAGCGACCTCAATTGCGTTCGGTTAGTTGCTACGGTATCGAATAGTTAAAGAGTAGTAGGGTCCTTGCCAAGGCACGAGAGAGTCAGAGCGCACAATACGCCCACAACATGCTTCAAACTGAGCAGTGTCTGGCACTGCATCGAAGGCGTTTGTCACCGCAGCAGTGATGGTGTAGTTTCCCTTCAAAGTGAATTCGAAATGGGCGTCCACTTGCCACTTAGAACTAAAAGTCTGGATCAGGTTCAGAGAGGAGTTGCTTGCGTTTTTGTGAGAGCCAAATCGATTCGCACGAAGCATTAGACTTGTGCCCCGGAGAAAGTGATGATACGCGGTCAGAACACCACGATACCGAGGCCAAGTATTCTCAAAGTCATATAAACCCTCCGCGTTTACGAGTAGGAATGTCGTTCCGTCAGATCGCGCTTGGGGCACTTGTCCGGTAATCTCAATCTTGTTCCAATTGATCGTACCTACGAATTCGGTTGTTCCGACTCGACTACGGAAACGGTATGTACCGATAATGTCTATTCCAGTGGATCGAGTCGATAGCGAGTTGGTGAAATAAACGACTTGTGCGATAGAACTCGCTTCTGATACACCTCTCGCAACTAAGTCAGATACGGCGAGTTCGTCAACCACAAACGGTGAGGACAGCGTTAACCGATCCTCAAGTTCCACCATGTAGCCGTCCAGCGTGACGTTCCAACTCTTGTCGATGACTGAAGACGATTGAGATTTTGCGATAGGACTTGATAACACGATGCCAGCAGTAAAGTGGGTCGACGTCTCCGGATCTAGTGGTACAGCACCAAAATAAGCTGCCACGGGATGGCTTGTAGGAAAAATTCCCTCTGCAACCGGAACACCTTGACTATTGATCCGAGTCACCACGCTCACAGTGGAAATTTGACCTATCGTTGGTGCTTTAAATCCGGTACCGATCGAGGATCGAATCGCCAAATAGTCTGCAAAGTCATACTTCGTGGCTATCTTCCAAGTAGCGATGTGTCCGTATGCTCCCGCGTCTTCGATTCTGCTTGCTAGATCCACAACCCATTCTTCACCAATGTCGTACGACAGATCAACATATACCGCAGTCCCTTCTCTTGTTCGATCTACGGAATATTGGGGCGGGTAACCAGGAAAGCCATTCGAACCTACGGCCATTACGTTATAGATCGGATCGCCTGCGATACAGTTGCCACCAGGTTGAGCTTGAATGTTTGGATCACTCGCGATGAGTGCTTCATGCCCGGGTAATCGACACATCGGTTTTACCAATGCATCATTTGGATCGGCGTCTACTTCTGCTTGGGTAATGTCCCAATTGAAGGGGTCAACCCGGGCAAACGGTCCCACCATATACGACGCAGGATCACCTGTTCTGATTTCGTAGGAATCTCGACGAAAATTGAACCCAAAGGCTGCGATGACCGGTTGGTTCCACGCAGTCAATAGCGTCCATTCAATGTCAGCGTCAAAAGCAAATTCGGAAGAGTTTAGCTCACCGGGACGAAAAGATGTGGGGGAACTCGGCCCCATGGATGGGTTCCAAGTGTCTATCAATTGGTAGCTCATAGTACTACTACCGAGTTGCACGCTAAGATCCCAAATCAGTGTTGGAGTAGCACTCCCTCGAAGACCAAGAACTCCCGCTAAGTCATTTATGTTGCCTGTAAATTTGGGAGTGAATCCGCCGGGAAATCGATCGCGAGGATTAAAAATCGATCCATCCTGCAAACGTAGAGGATTGAGCTGCCCGACTCCCGGACGACGATAGAAAAAAGTCCCTGTACTTTCACTGTCTCGCCAGTTCCCGAAACCATAGAACTCGTCAACACCAAACATACTGCTGGTTAGCGGGAACGCGAAATTCGCGCTCAACTTGGCATCTTCTCGCTCTGGTTCTCCCCAAATCTGTTCTGGACTAGCCAAGTTCTCTTTGTACTTTGGGGTTGTATCATCGGGAATGCCGTCTGCTCCCCAAACTAGACTCAGTAGTGTCCCGTCTTCAGCCCGAATCTCCGTTAACGAATCCGGTCCAAATCGATCGGGGACACCGTCGCCGTTTGTGTCGATAGCCACTTCGGCACTTTGAGCCGGGGTGAGACCACTGCCCCCACCAACAGCTAGGTCATAACGTTGACCTCTTGAGGTACCACGTGAATCACTATATTCCGCACTCAGATTCAAAAATCCTTGAAAAAGCGGTAAACCAATATTTGACGAAAATCTGACGTCGCCACCACCTTGGGTGTATTCACCTACCGACACCGTGAACGTGGAAGAATCAGCAGTGTCTTTAAGTTTAAAGTTGATGACACCAGCGATAGCATCGGATCCATAAAGGGCACTTGCCCCATCGTGTAGGACCTCTACAGACTTCAACGCCGATACCGGAAGGGATGCAATGTCGGCACCATGAGTACCGCTGCCGCCTAAACGAACAAGCGCACCTTTGTGCCGACGTTTGTTATTCAACAGCACGAGTACTTTATCTGAATCTAGACCACGAACGAACGGAGGACGCATGAACGACGCGCCATCAGAGATAGGTTCACGTGAAACGTTGAACGAAGGAACTAGTCGCTGAACTACATCAATCAAGTCGGTCGCAGTAGCGACACTTTCGATTTCCGCTTCGTCAAAGATTTGTACCGGCACGGTACTCTCAATTGAAGAGCGATCACTAGTGCGAGTTCCAACCGTGATAATTTCTTCGGTAATTTCGAGCTCTGCGGTAGACTCGCCATGCAACGTGATCGTCGTGAAGCAAAGAACCACCAACAGTACTTTCAAAAAGCGATCAATGTGTGTTCGAACGGAGTGGTTTATCTGCATGGTGGATGTGATCTCTCTTTTTAAAGTTAAACTTGAATATTTCTTATGTTTTATTTGATGTTTATTACTCATTTGTTCAATTGATCTGGGAGTTAGAAATACGAAGGCAAACTACTTGCGCCACGTTCGCATAGACTAAAGACTCAAAAAAGGTAAAGAGTATAACGGTCGATCACGTATGGGTGCTAGAAGACAGCGATGCACTAGTGCTACTTTGTGTAGTCTACGAAAGTCTATCGTCGATAGTCGTGGGTTGCAAGACGCGAATTCAGTGGATTTATCAATCACTCTTCCAAAAGAGTTATCGCAACAGACGGTTCTTTTAACAACACCTTGAGATCCACTAGACTCTCTGCAGTTTGCAAAATGTTAAACCACGTAGACGAGGACAATCGCAGATGTAGTCCCTTGACAAAACCAATTCACATGTTGTAAAGAGTTCATAGTTACTACAAACCCTACAAATTCACGAATACTCTTGACGTTTTTGTCAAACTACTTTAAATATTCAGTCGGAAGAGAATCGTCTCCGGTGAGATGCGCGGCCTTCAAAGCCGTTGAGATGCCTAATCGGTGTCTGGTGGGTTCGACTCCTACCTCTTCCGCCATCCACCTCGAATACAAATACACTTTGCGGAGGAAATTTCTTGGGTTACTTACCAAGGATTTGTCATGAGTACAGCCCAAGATGTCAGGATGAGGGCTAGAACGCCAGTAATCCACTGACCGGATTGACCGAGCCAACGAAGATTGAAACTAGCGACCACCGTACCAACAACGACACCACACAACAACCCTGTGAAATGGGCGACTACATCGGTTCTTTCTCCCCCGATGCCAAAGAGTACGAATACTCCTATGGCTCCGGCGATTGGTAACGCGTTGTAGCGCCAACCCCGACCAAAGATGAGTCTGCGTCGGAAAAACAACCCAGCAAGTAAGCCAAGTGCTGCGAACGTCGCAGTAGACGAACCGATCGAAGCAAACGACGGTCCTTGAATGAGTGAGTTCAAATAGTTACCCATAGATCCACAAATAAGCACTAGCAACCAACACAGTCCACTTCCAAAGTGACGTGCGACGAGACATCCGAAAACCACACCCATAACAGTGTTTGCCACCAGATGTGAAACGTCAACGTGAAGCAACAATGCAGTCACGCAACGCCACCACTCACCTTGCTCCACCGCAAAGACCCACATCGTTCCCTGACTTCGAAAGTTCGGCAAGAGCCCCATCCCTTCCAAAAACCAAATCCCCCAAATAAGCACGACAAACACCACGCAACCGACGATACCGTTATCAAGTATGGGCGACGGTGCTCGGGAGCGATTGAAGACTCGATTCTCTGTCTGATAGAGCGAAATTTGTTCTCGAGCGTTCAGCTCAAGATGACTCGGTACAAACAATATCCAAGCCCGTTCTACTTGCACGACTTTAGATTCGACACCTACTGAAGTCAATACCAGTTCAAGTTCGAGTATTTTTCGATAGCGCTTAGCTTCGGCAATTCCTACCCATTGTCGATCATCTAAGGTCACGATTAATGCTCAGTGCAATGACGGTGAGATTGAGTAACAGACACCAGAACAAACTTCTTTAGCTACCCCTGCAATCATCAACTACTGGGTTGACCAAGGTGTGGTGATGTTCTTCGTAAAATTTTTACTTTTATTTAAAAAATTTCCTTAATAACTAGCGAGCCACCTTAGATGGGAGACGAAATAACGCGCCGACACTTCGACGCAGTTGACTTTAGTCGCTTTCGACGCTTACTCAAGCAAGAAACAGACCATCTACAGAGTCTGATGGAGGCTGATCGGTTTAGCACACGCGGAGACATCGTCGGCTTTGAACTGGAAGCATGGATAGTCGATGGTGAGGGACAACCCAAAGCAATTAATAGAAAGTTTCTTAAGTCCCTTAAGAATCCGTTAGTAGTACCAGAATTATCACAATTTAACGTCGAACTCAACGGCAGTCCTAGTGCTCTCACGGGAAACGTTTTCTCGAGACTACACGATGAATTGTTGTCGACTTGGCAAGACTGCCAAGCGACAGCTAATGCACTTAATTGCAATCTAGTGCAAATTGGCATATTACCCACTATACAGCAGAGCCTCCTCACTTCTGAACACATGTCGGACATGGTGCGATTCCAAGCTCTGAATGACCGTCTCATGGCTTTACGAGACGGTTCCGAAATTGAAATTCGCATTAAGGGCTCGGATGAAGAGTTAGATATTAGACACGACGACGTAATGTTGGAAGCTGCAGCAACTAGCTTTCAGATCCATTTACAGTGTAAGCCCGAGCGAGCTATTCGAGACTTTAATGCCTCGATAGTAGCATCCGCACCCATGGTCGCGCTTAGTGCAAATTCTCACTATCTGTTCGGTAAAGCACTTTGGACCGAGACGAGAATTCCATTGTTCGAGCAGGCTATTGACATTGGTACCAGGCACTTAAACCGAGTATATTTTGGCTCTGACTATGTGAATGAATCGCTCATGGAAGTATTCGCGGCAAATCTTCACGACCACGCGATATTGCTCCCTTACGTCCAAGCTGAACCGCTTCATAAGTACGCGCACCTTAGATTCCAAAACGGCACTATTTGGAGATGGAACCGTCCCCTTATCGGTTTTGACTACGATGGGCAACCGCACCTGCGCATAGAACACCGAACCGTACCTTCAGGACCAACCATCAAAGACTGTATTGCAAACTGTGCAGCCTTTGTTGGTTTCGTTCGTGCATTAGTAGACCGAGCCACACCCGTCGAACAGGAAATTCCATTTGATACTGCAAAGGAAAATTTTTACAAAGCGGCGACACATGGCTTAGCGGCTGAAATCGTGTGGACTAACGGCAAAACTGCAAAAGTGTCTGAAATCATCACAAAAGAATTGTTACCGGCAGCAAAACAAGCACTGATCGCTGCACATGTCCCGGAAGAAGAATGTGACCTCTTCCTAGGAATCGTTAACGACCGCGTCCAAAGCGGTATAAACGGGACGACTTGGCAACAACAATGGGTAGCAAAGCATGGTCGCGATTTTCCGCGACTCACGCTCGACTACACTCGGCTGCAGGAATCCAACGAGCCAGTGCACACATGGCCGACACCGTGAAAGTAAGCACAGATCTAGCATTCTTCAAATCTTTAACCAAGCTGCGAGCTAACGAGCTCGCATCGGTCCTTCACTCTCCCACTTTGTTCGACTTCAGCGTCGCGCAGAGTGCACCGTTTTTTCTCTCGATTCTCTTGCATGGCAACGAGACTTCTGGGTGGGATGCGTTGTGCGGTCTTGTCGAAGAAGACTATCTAAACAAGGACTTGCCGTCCTGCGTGATTCTGATCGGGAATGTTCAAGCTGCACAAGACGGTAAGCGCATGCTTGATGGACAACCCGACTTTAATCGAATTTGGGAAGGAGGTAGTTCACCTTACGCGAAGTGGGCAGACAGTGTCATTTCATTTGTTGAGGCAAAACGGCCTTGGTTTGCTCTCGATGTCCACAACAACACCGGTCCGAATCCGCATCACTCGATTGTTACCAGCATCGACGCGACCACCATGTCTGCAGCTCGACTCTTCAGTCAAACTGCGATCTTTGCGCAACAACCTCCTGGCGTACTGACGCGACGTACGTCGGGCTTTTGTACGTCGATTACGCTTGAGACCGGTTTGCCAGAGGACCCGGCAAGCGCAGCACGCGCTCGTGAGTACATTAATACACTGTGGGATACCGGTAGAGTACCCAAAATCGACACCTCAGATCAGGAGTTGTTCCAAAACAACGTACGAGTTTTAATCGAAAATGCTGATTCGATCACGGATGAACAAGTTCCTAAATTTGCGCCTAAGTTATATCGCTACAACTTCAAGACTATTCCCGAAGGAACTGAACTCGCGCGGTTAGTCGTAGACCACGCCCGACTGAGAGCTGTTGACGAAGACCAGAGAGATCAGACTCGTACTTTTCTTTCCTACAAAGGCAAAAATGTATCGTTGAGACGGGACACAATTTTGTCGATGTACACAGAAGATCCTCGCATCGCGAGACAAGACTGTGTTTGTTACTTCCTCGAACCCTTACACATTTGACCTAAGCAGCGAAATCGAAAATCCGCGAAGATTCGCCGTTGATGGTTCGTCCGACGATATCCGCGTGCTCATAACCTGCTTCGACGAGAGCTGACACGCACTCATCGGAAACGTCAGAAGGAACTGCCGCTAACAGACCACCACTTGTCTGGGGATCAATCAATGGAGCTAGTCTTTCGTCTCCGAGGTCTGAAGAAACTTCAAACTCCTCAAGCACTTGGGCATTCGCGTCGTGTAGCGTACTTTTAATCCCTTGTTTCATAACGTCAGTTGTGCCGGGTAGTACGGTTACCGCATTAGCGTACAGTTCAATATTCACCCTAGACTGTTGGATGAGTTCTGAGCAGTGACCCACAAGCCCAAATCCACTGATATCGGTAACAGCTGAAGCGTCAAATTCGCGGAAAATGGAAGTTGCGTGTTTATTGGACTGTTCCATACTCTCAATGCACAACACTAAATCGGCGGCGCGGGTCTTCTTATGCATCAAGCCGGCCAGGAGAATCCCAGTACCTACCGGTTTCGTCAATATTAAATCCTGACCAACCAACATCTTTGACTTAAACCATGGAGGTTGAGAATTTGTCCCAGTCACCGCAAAACCCAAAGACACTTCATTACCCTCCGCAGAGTGACCACCAACCAAAGACACGTTGTCAGCACCGAATACCGCCACCGCACCAGCGAGTACCTGATAGAACTCATCTTCCATTAGCGGTTCAGCCATCAGCGGTACGGTTACCAATGCTAAAGCTATTTTGGGGTCAGATCCCATCGCATAAAGGTCATTCAAAGCATGAGTAGCAGCTACCTTACCAAACCGATACGGATCTGTAATCATCGATCTGAAGTGATCACAACTAGTCGATACAGCTTTCGAACTGAGTTCGATTACGGCAGCATCATCACCTAAATCGTAAACTGCTCCATGCTTGTCATTCGCTTTTAATCGAGCCAGTACTCGATCCAACAACCTCGCACCAAGTTTGGACGCGCATCCGCCACACCGCATATCATCCATTCCGGCTTTTTTCGTCTTAAACGGTTTCATAGCCGGTAATTCATTAAATCGCTGCATAAACTTGATGTCGATTCTGTGTTTCCAGCGACTGATGGTTTTTGAGCGCATACACCAAAGCCCCTTGGAAGCTAGGGCATCATTACCAGGTAAACGCAAAATGGCTAATGCTTGACGTTGCGCGTTATAGGAACGTAGACGCTTCCCCTTCAGAAACGCTCGAGCATTTCGTGCAAGAATTGGTCCTTCGCGTACTGCGAAAACACCAGATTTCGGGCGTTCTTGACCCACGAGACACACCATGTCTCCCCCTGCAAAGACATTGTGATGTGAAGTACTGCGTAGCTCTCTATCTACTTTGAGAAAGCCTCCAGAATCCACGTCAAAGCCTGAATCTCGAATCCATGCTGGTGCTTCCACGCCAGTGACCCATAAAACATGGTCGCACTCGATCTGAGTGCCATTGTTCGATCCCACGTTTCGATCGGTAACTGTAGTCACGGGAAAGTTGACCTCAAATTTAATGTCTTGTCGAGTTAAGGTCTTCTCAGCAATTCTTCTCACGCGGCGATTGTGTTGAATCAGCAGTTCTGGATCTGCTGTGGCGATCGTGATGTCGAACACCGGCCCAAAGCGTTCACGGGTCGCAAGCGCTACTTCCACGCTTCCTGGCCCCCCTCCGACGACGACAAGTTTACGGTGCTGTCCGGATTCACCCTGTTTCACAATCACATCCCACTCCGTCGTGAAACGCCCTATTGGCTTCACAGCAGTAACGTTTTCAAGACTACGAAATTTGATTCCCGGCTCTCCACCGGTGTTGATAACTAAGCAGTCGTATCGAAGATCCGGTCGGTTTCGCAGTTTGACTGTGTTATCTGCTGGATTGACTTGAGTAACTTCATCAACAATCAACCGAGCGTTAGCGAACGTACCTAGCTTCGCTAGGTCAATGTGTATGTCTTCCCACGAATAAATTCCATAGACGAAACCAGGGAGCATCCCAGAATAGGGAGAGTGGGCTTCGCGCGCGACCACCGTAACGCGAATATCAGAGTCCGGATTCATACCAAACGCCCGCAGAACTTGTACGTTTGAATGGCCTGCACCGACTAAAAGTAAATCGTACTTGAAGTGAGGAGCGTTAGGCGTCAATTGATGTACATCCTTGAAAATATTAAATATTGAGGTCTGTATCGTTGCTCTCTCGGCATATGTGAGGGTACTTTACACAAGCATTCACTGCGTTCATGAAATCCTGCTTAGTCGCGTAACGGAAGGAACGCTACATTACGATTGACACTAGCATTGTCCGCGAAATTCGAACAATCCTTGGCGCGCATAATGATAATGTTTGGGTAGTTCACACGTTCATTTACAATTTCAGTTTAAAAGTCATTTTTCGTCTCACACAGCTCGCTTTACTATGCAAATCCTTCCCTTCTTGCGCAAATTTTTAACGCTCTCAACACTTGCTTTAACGCTGTTAGTCTTAGGCGGTTGTGCGTTATTTCAGCCACGTGATTGCGAGACGGACGAAATCCCAGAAGAGATTTTTCCTCTGGCCGCGGAACAGCAAACTCTTCCGCGATAGAGCATGGTACAAACTTCGGTTGACGGCATGCGTGAAAATAGGGTTGAACACCTTAGATAATGTACACTATTGGCTTGACGGGCAGTATCGGTGCCGGGAAGTCAACAGTCGCGCGATACTTAGAACACCGAGGATATCCCATAGTTGATGCCGATCAACTAGGACATGAAGCATACGAACCGAGTACATCGTGCTTCCACAAAGTTGTCAGTGCCTTCGGTAAAGATCTAGTTGCTCCGGACGGTACCATTAATCGTAAAAAACTCGGTAGAATCGTCTT
Organism: Gammaproteobacteria bacterium; assembly: GCA_009842245.1. GTDB lineage: Bacteria > Pseudomonadota > Gammaproteobacteria > Pseudomonadales > Azotimanducaceae > Bin55. Next base: position 33,756 of record VYFT01000018.1, read on the forward strand.
TGCGGACTCCGTTAGACTTCAGCTTTTAAATCAAATCGTGTGGCCTGAGATCAAAAAACTAGCAGAATTACGGTTAGAAAGCCACAGACAATTGCAACAATTTCCTATCGTATTCTTTGAGGCCGCAGTCTTGGTTGAAGCCGATTGGTACACGATAGTCGACGAGGTGTGGACAGTGCTATCCAGTAAATCTACAACTATATCTCGCGTACTCGCTCGCGACGATACCTCTGAAGCACATCTTGAGCAGCGTATTGACGCACAGATTTCCAATCAGGAAAGAATACGTCGGTCTCAAGTAGTCATCCACAACAACGGTTCTATTGATGAACTTCATAAGTCTGTAGACCTGGAGCTCAATAAATTACATCAACGAATTGAAGGAGACAAATAAATTGGTATTTGAACAGTTTAAATCAACCGCGGATCAAATTAAAGAAAAGGTTAAAGCAGGCGGAGATGAAGTGCTCGCCAAAGTCGCCGCCGCGGGAAGACAAGGGCTCACCGTGGCAGTCAAGAAAATGTTTGAAGAGTATTCGACATTTGCTCCTGTACTTGAACGCGCGGGCTTCATTGTTGGCGATATAGAGCTCAGTGTGACAATACCTCCAGCAATCGTAGTATGTATTGAACCCACTGAAGTCGATGCCATGGAACGACTAAACTCAGTGGTCAGCGAGATGGAGTTGACAGAAATTCAAAAAGGAGTGTTGGCGTTGATCAAAGAGGCATATGGACTAGAAGAAATAGTGAAGGCTCATGGCCACGAGATCGGTCAAATCGAGCTTGTGTTTAGCGTACCTCCAGGAGCTTCAGTCCATCTCAGTTCAAGTCGTTCGCGTGTATTCGGATCAGTAGAACGTACAACAAATTTGACGGACTCCGACTAGCTCTCACTGACATCGTGTTCGCTTGCGACGAGTCACGACACTTGTGAACGCCAACGTTTCAATAGTAGCGAATTAGTTACGACGCTTACGCTCGACAGTGCCATAGCTGCACCTGCTATGGTAGGATCAAGGTGCCCCAAAACCGCTAGCGGGATCATCACCACGTTGTAGATAAATGCCCAAAAGAGGTTTTGGCGGATCTTTCCGAAGGTGCGTTTGCTTATATCCAACGTCGCAGCGACCAATCGAGGGTCCGGACGCATCAAAGTCACCGCAGCGACTTCCATCGCAATGTCTGTGCCGGTACTCATTGCGATCCCAAGTCGTGCTTGGGCAAGCGCAGGAGCATCATTAATTCCATCTCCCACCATTGCGACGCCATTACCTTGGTTCTGCAATGATTCAACACGCTCTACTTTGGACTCAGGTGTTTGCCGATACTCATATGAAGCTACACCAAGAGATTGCGCAAGTCTCTCTGTAACCTGCTTACTGTCGCCACTAAGAATGTGTACATGAACGTCTCGTTGCTGTAGTCTTGATACTGCTTCATGGGACGTCGGGCGTTCAAGATCCACAAAAGCAAATTCCGCGACGATATCACCCTCAAATATCAACCAAACCGTACTATCGGACTCCTCTGTCGCCATCGATTCGTGCCCAAAACGCTTTAGCAATCGATCACTCCCTAATGCGCAGCTAACACCTTCGACTTTACCAGTGACACCTTCGCCGACATATGCTCGAAATTCCGTTGGTTCAACGATATCAATTCCCTGCACTCTTGCATGCTCCTGAAAAGCTTTTGCAATTGGATGTTCGCTTAGAGACTGAAGTGCTATCGCGGCTTTCAAATAGATGTCGTACAGTTCGGCTCTGCCTTGACGCACAGCCTGCCCTCGAACGAAAGAGTGCTTACCATGAGTTAAAGTACCCGTTTTATCAAACACAACCTCACGTACTCGATGCGCGTGTTCGAGTGCTTCAATATCTCGGAACAATATTCCTGATCTAGCGGCCACACCCGTACCAGTGATTACCGCAGTGGGCGTTGCTAAGCCTAGAGCACAAGGGCACGCAATCACCAGCACCGATACCGCATTAATAAGTGCATTCTCAAAATTGCCTAGTAAACTCCACACGACAGTGGTGACAAGAGCGATCAGAATCACTACCGGGACAAAGTAACCACTCACCTTGTCGACTAGTCGTTGGATGTCAGTTTTACCCACTTGGGCTTGTTCGACGAGACGCGCTATGCGATTCAAAGTCGTGTCGTTTCCAACTTTTGTCACCTGTACCACAAGATGACCATCCAAATTTACCGCTCCTTCGTACACTTCCTCCCCAACTTTCCTGTGCACCGGATTACTTTCGCCGGTGATGAGCGACTCGTCTATATTTGCTTCCCCTTGAATTACCCTTCCATCAGCAGATATTCGTTCGCCAGGAATACAGGTAATGATTTCCCCGAGTTCTAGTAACTCTGTCGGTTTTTCGACTGTCTCGCCGTTTTCAAGACGTACGCGAACGACTCGGGGTCGCAAACTCAGTAGCTCTCGAATTGCCGAGAACGTCCTTCGTTTAGCGCGGGTTTCTAAATATTTACCCCATAGTACGAGAGTGATAATCACCGCAGACGACTCAAAATACAACGAACCTTGGGCTGCTTCCCCTTGCACGATCATCAGGTACCAACTGTATAGATATGCCGATGTAGTTCCGAGGACGACTAACACATCCATGTTTGCACTCCGGTTGCGGAGCGCGCTAAACGCGCCGACGTAGAATTTTCGACCAAACCAGAACTGTACTGGAGTTGCAAATAGCACTTCAGCCGCAGGCATCCAATGAAACTCTCGCCAACCGATAAATTGGGCTATCATTTGCATCACCAACATCGACGAAAACAATGACGCCAGCAGAACAGACCGTCGTTCCTTCGTTACTTCGGCTTGATATTGATCAGCTTCATCCTCGGGTTCCAGAGGCGCGACTAACGAGAAGCCGGCGGAACGGACCCGATTGATTAAGTCACTTTCGTCAACCAGCCCGTTGACGGCACGTACCGTCGCATTCTCTGTCGCGAAGTTGACTTGTGCAAACTCTACCCCAGGAACTTTAAGCAACACATCTTGTATTCGACTTGCGCACGCGGTGCAAGTCATTCCCCCGACTTGATAGCTATAGGTGTCTACTCCCACATCAAATCCTGTATGACGTACAACAGAACTTACGTCTTTCAATGCGAATTGAGTTGGGTCTATACGGAGATATGCCTTCTCCGCAGCCAGATTGACGGCTACATCTAATACACCATTTTCTCGTCTAAACGCGCTCTCAAGCCGCTCAACACAAGACCCACAGGTCATGCCTGTGATAGAGAGACTTAGTTGCTGCGAGGCACTGGCTGATGTGCTCATGCGACTCTAAGTTGATACAAACAGTGCTAAGATTACGACCCAGACTAACAGTAAAAAGTGCCAGTAAATCGCGCACAATTCGACGCTAAGACGAAAGTGTGCATAGTCCGCATCCCTCTTACGCATCCGCCAAAATGCACGGCACCATGCGATCATTCCACCAAGTAAATGAAGCGCATGTAGCGCTGTAAGTACGTAAAAGAAAGCGTTCGACGGATTGCGTTGTGCAGCATAGCCGAGCGTGATTAGTTCCGACCAAACAACAATCTGCAACACTAAAAAGAGTACCGTTAAGACTCCACCGAGAAAAAAGACTAGTTGTCCATCTCGATTAGTATTCACTAGTCTTCGAGAAAATTCCAATGCCATGCTGACCGCGACTAACACCACACTGTTTACCCAGAGTAAGAATGGCTCGGGCATTGGTACCCAGTCAGTCGCTAAGGCGATGCGCATGTGAGTCGCAGCAAACAGTAAAAAGAAAACACTGCCAACTACACATAAGAAGATGTACAGCGCGACTTTTCGATCATGCGCGCGGAATGACTTCGTATGTAGCGATTCAACTCGGCTATCGGTTTCCTCCCAAGGTTTCTCGGTTATTCGGCGAAAAATGCTCATTTCTAATTGCGGAAAATTCTTCTCCTTATTGTATTGGACAGGGGTTGAGAAACTCTGTGTTTCCACGTTCTTGAACTCTTATGACCGCGTAGTTTAGCGTCGAGAAGCAGAAATTAATCGCGTGGTTAATAGGCCAATATCACATACGGCTAACACACCACAAAATTCTATAATCTGTCGCACGTTGTTGCGCGGCACAACAACAATATTCAAGGTAAATAATCCGTTCGGATACCAATTTAGTATGGACTCCATGTATATGTGGGGAGGAATTGTCCTTATCGTGTTTCTCTCCGTGGCTTCAAGCCTTATTTCACAATGGATTCGTGCCCGTTACCGTGCTCGGAAGAGTGATGTCGATGCCAGGCTGAGCGCGCTCGAAGCACAAACTGATCTCGATCAACTGGAGGAACGCGTTCGAGTCCTTGAATCCATCGTAACCGACCCTCAGGGGAATCTTCGAACTAAGATCGATTCACTCTAATTTACGATAAACTACGTTATGTCCTCCCCCGCTGAACAAGCTACAAAAGGTATCGGCGAGTATATCGGTGCAGTACCCAATGAAATTTGGGCTCTTGTACTCATTCTCGCCGGACTGATTTGCGGCCTTATTGCACGGTTGATCTTTGTTCGTTTAGCCGAGCGAATCAGTAAAGCTCAAGATAGTCCCACCAAAAGTCTCGAGATAGCCCTACGCCGGGCGGGTCCAATTGCGCTGTGGGCGTGCGTCTTTGTGATGGCGTTGTTCGCATTCCAATTTCTTGATCTGCAGAGCGAGAACCCACTCTTAGACAAGTTTGTGCAACAACTACCTAATGTTCTTCTAGCTGCGATCGTGATTTTGGTTGGGCATCTTGTGGGTGTGGCGGTTCGAGATTTTGTGATAAGAGCGATTTCCGACACTA
>VYFT01000077.1 GCA_009842245.1 Gammaproteobacteria bacterium
AATTCAATCAACTCAAACAGAAGAAAAAACGCCCGTTTCGGGCGTTTTTTTTGTCTTTTAAAAACGTATTGTCGTCGAGAGCAGAATGTTGGTTGGTATCTCGGAAACTAGACTATGAAGAGTGCTTTTGAGCTGAATACTCAATGCGATACGAAGCAAATTTACTGGTCTACTAAAATTATTGACGAGCGAATTTATCAGTTCGTCAAATAATTACTTTTCGTAATTCAGAACAATCAGACACCGAGAGAATAGAACCACATAGCGCATGTGTTCGAAAACCCAAAATGTGACCGAATCTGATCGTATTTCATCAATGATGCTTTGTTCATTGCTGCTGATTCTTGCGCTAACGGGAGCTACCGATGATGGTTCATCGAATCTTGAACGCATTGAGTTGCTAGACTGGATCGGCCACAAAGGCGTAGAAGATCCTACCTGGAGCGACGAGAGAATATTCAAAGCAATACAACAGGGATTGAGTCAAAGTGATTCAGATGTGGTTAACGCGACGATTGGTGCGATGGCATGGATTGCGGCATATGCAGACCTAAACATAGAAGATCGACGGTCGACTCAAAACATCGCTCGCGATATTGGATCTCTACCTGGAATCAAGGAGTACTTGATAGATCGTTGGAATGAGGCTTACCGCGAAAATTCCAACCCTTGGATTGGATCGAAGACTACAAAGTTCGTTGAGATCCGAAACTCGAAGACCGTGTGGAAATCGGAATGGGCATGGTTGACTATCCCAGCAACACTCGCAACGTTTTTTCGCGGTGATCCGGAGATTATCGAAGTCCTTTGGCAAGCACACAATCCCAATCACCCAGAGTTATTACTGTCCCTCTTGAGTGTTGCCCAAATTGAAACGGACAAAGCTAACGAATTTCGTGTACAAATCCTATTCAACCAAAATGTTAATCCGTTCGCAACCGTGCTGGCTATCGATAGTTTGGGTAGATTTCGTAGCGATGAGGGTCTTGCAGCGTTAATCCGTCGCTTAGGTCGCAAGGACACGTCAAGTGAATTGGCGTCCATGCTTTTGAGTTCAATTAGTGCTTACGGCGATGAGGTCAAGCCGTACCAAAATATTTTGAACACAGCAACTAAAGAGCTTGGTTTAGATCTTTCTCAAGAAGAACCGGCAGAGACACCGAATCATGAACTTCTTGCATATTTATTGTTCATGGTTAAGAACGGGTACGAAAACGAGGAAGCCTTAGCTGATTGACCATAAACAGAAACACTATTTGGACTTGTTGAACAGGTTGTTGGAGTCTCCGTTCAGTCATTCGCACTTCTATCGATAAGACCGGTTTCTCAACCTCCTCTCAGGTTGGAGTCTACTGTCGTGTAATAGCGATGACGCAGTTTACTGCATTCTTCTTAAGGTTTGTCAGCCTCTTGGAAATGGGAATTTGATTGAAGCGCTGAAAAACGAAGACTTAACTTCGTCCTTAAAGTATCGAGTCAACTTCAATTCAATCGATGCATTCTCATACTTCGGTAGCTTTTTGAATCTTAACCCCACGGACGCCACCGGAGTGTACTGTTGTTGTTCGAGGTTAGTTCTGACTACCTCGCCTGGTGCTGGTCCAATGCCAGCTGGGGGCCGCAAGTTATAGTGGACAGTCTCTAAGCGCCAGTACCGTGCAACACCAACTCTGCCCACAAATGAAAATCGGTCACTTGTTCTAAACGACGCAGTCCCAACAAATGACACAAATCTGTTTGCTTCGGGTCTCACGTTGTAGTAATTGGGAGTATCCGGAACTGGTGGTTGTGTCTGTAAGTGAGCATTTAAAGTTGACGCCTCAATAGCCGGAGCTGAATCCCATGCAAGCTCTAAACCGAACAATTCATTGAATTGATATCCTGCTCCAGCACCGAAACCTAACCCATCGCCATGCCGCGCATTAACATCTTCACTAAATAGAGATAGGTTACCAACGATATATAAACCTCGTGACTCCTCTCCCAAAGCCAAGGAACTCGACAAGATCAGGAGAGTCGAGCCGATAATTGTTGAGAGTGATTTGAGATATGTCCTCATATGATTTCTTAGAGTTGCTGGTGAAGTCCGAGGAATTAAACTATTCGTATCAAACTTCAGTTAAAGGAAGTGTATATTAGTTTAACTAAAACTAAGATTGAGTCAATCGAAACTTGAGCGTGTACACACACGGTACTATCGGAATTTTCAGTCTTCCAATTCTCTTCGCTGAGTCTGGTTTCGACTACGAAACTCATCGTGTTACTCTAAGAAATCTCTAAACAGACTCTCAATCTAATCGAAATACTCAAAACCGAGGTTGCGGAAAAAATGACGGACGCTGTGTAGTGGTACGAATTTTTCGTGTTCATGTTGTAAAATATAGGTAACAATGTAGATTCTGTACGTTTGGTCTAGGAAGGACGAATGTGCAGGAGCCTTCCAAATACGTGATCTCTCAAATGAATGGAGGCAACGAGTGGATATCACGCACGCGTTCAGATCAGCGCGCGAAGCAAGTTGATTTGAACAGCCCATGGCTGCTACCAAACACGTACCAGTATTAGTACGTGAAATACTGTCGATGCTGGTCGTTCGACCGAATGGCAACTATCTCGACGCCACGTTTGGTGGCGGGGGACACACTCGCGCAATTCTTGAAAAAGTCGACGAAAGTGCTCGAATTCTAGCTATTGACCGCGATGCAGTAGCAGTAGAACGAGGAAAACAGCTAGCGACCGAAGATCCAAGAGTCACGGTTGCTCATGCATCGTTCGACCAGATCGCAGAAACGAGCCGGGCTAACGGTTTTGAACGGTTCGATGGTATTCTGTTTGACATAGGCGTGTCATCCGATCAGCTTGAAGATGAGCAACGAGGATTTAGTTTCCAAAGAAACGGTCCACTCGACATGCGTATGGACCCTACAACTGGACAGTCCGCGGCAGACTGGTTGAACAGTGCGTCGGTACGATCAATCACCACAGTATTGAGGAAGTTCGGAGACGAACGAAATGCGAAATTAATTGCAAGTGCGATTGAATCAGCGAGACCACTGACCCAAACTCAAGAGCTTGTGGAAGTCATTCGTCGCGCATGTAAGACTCGCGATGCAGGAAAACACGTTGCGACGAGGACTTTCCAAGCCATCAGAATTCACGTCAATGACGAGTTAACACAGTTACGTCAAGGACTACGAAATGCGTTTGAACTTATAGACAAAGGTGGCCGAATCGCCGTGATAACGTTTCACTCACTAGAACATCGAGCAGTACGGTGGCAATTTTCGCAGTGGGTGGACTCCGCCATGCCAGCCCGCATGCCTATTCGTGGATCGAACAAGGGACCCATGAAGTTAATCGAAAAAGGCTTAACGCCGAAGAGGCAGGAAACAGAGAGCAATCCTCGCGCTCGGTCTGCGATGCTACAGGTAATTGAACGTGTCCAATAGTTCAACAACAACTCCGGAAAAGAAACGTCAAGCGCCAACGTGGTTCTGGTGGGCTGCGTGGGTTTGTGTTCTCAGTGGCATCATCGTCATGGGGATTCTCATCATCTATCAAATCGACGAGCGTCTCAGTTTGTACGATCAAATTCTTGAACTTCGAGTGCAACACGATGATGCTCTTGAAGAACTAAAAAGCCTACAAGTCGAACGCGGAAGCGAACGATCCTATGAAAGAGTCGTCGATATTGCGACGAACGAACTCCAGATGGAGTTTCCCACAAAGGTGGAGGTTGCTAGTTTGGAGAACGAAGAGTGAGTGCGTTCAGATATCGGCTCTTGTTCGTAGGCTTCAGTATTGTCGTGCTGATCTTACTCTTCCGTATGTTTTCGTTAGCGTACTTCGATAGAGAGTTCTTACAAGCTCGGGGTAGCGCAATCGCGGAACGCACTATCGACGTGCCGACCAATCGAGGAATCATCTACGATCGCAACGGAGAACCCCTGGCTCTAAGCATCCCGGTGTATTCATTTTGGACGGATCCAGGATTTGACACAATCTCGGACGAAGACATTCCAGCACTCGCCCAAGCCTTGGATGTTTCTGAAGAGCGCCTGCGAACAGTGTTGTACAACGGAAGAAATACGAGATTTGTGTATCTAAAGCGGCGTGCCTCAAGAGAGATAGCGGATGCAGTGGAAGCATTGAAAGTAAAGGGAGTCCGCTTTGAGATTGAGTATCGACGCTATTACCCGACAGCGGAAGTCGCGTCCCACATAGTCGGAATCGCGAACTCAGATGGTATCGGTATTGAGGGTTTAGAAGCAGCACACGAGAAACAACTTCGTGGTAGTCCTGGGAAACGAAGAATATTGCGCGGTCGAGATGGTCGGCGGCTACGCGATATCGAACTCGCAGAACCACCCGTCTTCGGGCAAGATGTCACCACAACAGTGGACTTAGGGTTGCAGTATCTCGCATATAGACACCTGCGAACCGCGGTCGAGGAAAACGATGCATTATCTGCTTCCGCCGTTGTAGTTGAAGTTAGTTCTGGGCAGATTTTGGCAATGGCTAATTATCCGACCTTCAATCCCAATGATTCGAGTGATCGGGTTCCAGCTCGCATGAGAAATCGCGTGATCAAGGATGCATATGAACCCGGTTCCACTGTAAAACCATTTTCCGCGATCGCGGCCATGGAGAGCGGTAAATTTCAGCCAGACACTGAAGTATCCACCTCGCCGGGTTCCTTCCACGTGGGAGATAAGCTAATTGAAGACCCTCGAGACTACGGTACGCTGACACTAAAAATGGTGTTGGTGAAGTCCAGCCAAGTAGGGATAGCGAAGATCGCCTTGGATCTGGAGCACCACGCAATCTACGATGTCTTGAGTCGAGTAGGGTTCAACGAAGTACCGTTTTGTGGACTACCGAATGAGACTCCGGGAATTCTGCGGGCGGACGATCTTGAGCGAGAAATTGGTCGAGCCACCTTTGCATTTGGCTATGGTATGACCGTATCCCCCTTACAGTTGGCGAAAGCGTACCTAACGATTGCAACAGGCGGTAAACGTCGAGCGGTTACGATTGTTAAAGATCCTACTCGGAGGTTGCCGAGGGATGTTCAAGTCTTAGATCCGGAACAAGTGGCTAGCGTTATGGACATGTTGCGATCGGTCACTGCATGGCCAGGTACTGCACCAAAGGCTGCGATAGACGGGTTCTCAGTGGCTGGTAAGACCGGCACGGTACGCAAAGTTAAAGACGGAGAGTACGATGAAAATCTACACATCGCGTGGTTCGTTGGGATTACGCCCGTCGAAGACCCTAGATTCGTTACTGTAGTGGTAGTCAACGAACCAAAGGGTGAGACAGTTTCTGGCGGTGGAGTAGCAGCACCGATCTTTGCTAGATTAACGTCACACGCGCTGCAGTTGATTCCACCAGATTACGTTGCTCAAGGACGCTAAGCAATGTTACTCGGCGAGATCTTAAAACGACAAGATGTACCTGAAGTCGAAATTTCCGGAATCAAAAACGACTCTCGGGACGTTAGACCTGGTGACCTCTTCATCGCGTACCGTGGTGGTCAATTTGACGCTCATGAATTTGTTCAAGACGCAATACAAGCAGGTGCAGCTGCAATTTGCGCAGAGATTGATCAACCACCTGATATTCCAATTCCGTGGGTCAAAGAGACTGATATAGCACAGCGCCAAGCAGAGTTCGCCGCGCGTTTCCACGCGTTTCCTTCGCGGCACTTGAACATCATTGGGGTAACGGGCACGAACGGCAAGACTTCGGTAGCTTTCGGAATAGCGAATTTGTTGGACAGTACCGCGTTCATGGGAACGCTGGGCTGGGGCTTACCGAACGCATTAGCAGAAACCGCACTCACAACTATGGGATCAGTCGCGCTGCAAAGGGGATTGAGTCAGCTCATCGAGAGTGAATTCCAAAAAGTCGCGATGGAAGTCAGTTCACATGCGTTAGCTCAAGGTCGAGTCAATTGTGTCGAATTTGACGGTGCCGTATTTACGAATCTGACTCGAGATCATCTTGACTATCACAAGAGCATGCGCAACTATGCGGACACAAAAATGAAGCTCTTTGAACATTCTGACTTGCGTTACGGAATTGTGAATCAAGACGATGAATTTGGTCGATTGATAGTCGATAGACTACGAGAACGAAACATCAAGTGTTTGACTTACGGAACGAGTTCGAGCGCAGATTTGAGTTGGTCGAGTGTTCGACACACTTCTAAAGGATTGTGCGGTCGTTGGTTGAGTCCTTGGGGAAATGACGAATTCTTCTTGCCCTACTACGGTAGCATGTACGTGGCAAATGCGGCCGCGATATTGCTTACGAGTCTATGTAATGATCAACAATTCGCTGAAGTCGTAGAGCAAATGCGAACACTTCCAACGGTACCTGGTCGAATGGAATTCATCAAAAGGGACGGGCGACCGACGGTAGTTATAGACTATGCTCACACTTCTGACGCACTGCGACATGCACTCGTTGCCGTTCGAGCGCACGCACAAGGACGCGTGTATTGCGTATTTGGTTGTGGCGGTGCCCGCGATGTTGGAAAACGACCAGAAATGGGTCGAATTGCCGAGATTGTTGCAGACCAGGTCTATCTTACATCTGACAATCCACGCGATGAGTCTCCCGATGCAATTGCCCATGACATCTTGCAGGGCATGGCTGAACCGGACTCGGTAGCGGTCGAACTTGATCGAGAATCCGCTATCCAACTCGCCATTGAAGCCGCTAGCCCTGGAGACGTAGTGTTAGTCGCTGGCAAAGGACGCGAACGATTTCAAGAGATACAAGGGGAACGTCTCCCAATCGATGATTATGTGACCGTAGAGAACATTCTGAGTGGAGCGCACTATGCTGTTATGGCTGACTGAGCAATTGGCCGAATTCAGCGGCTTCTTCAATGTATTTCACTACATTACGTTTCGCGCGATGGTCGGCGCGATAACCGGACTTGCGTTAACTCTACTATTCGGTCCGTTAGTGATCCGTCAGTTTTCCGATCGAAATATTAGCGAGTCAATTCGAGAAGATGGACCTACGTCCCATCATACTAAAGCTGGTACGCCCACGATGGGTGGAATCATGATCGTTTTGGCGATCGTGATTGCTGCGCTTCTTTGGTGCGACCTCACAAGTCTTCGGGTGTGGATCGTACTGGGTTCGTTGGTGGGTTTCGCACTCATCGGATTTCTCGACGACTATCGCAAGTTTCGAGAACAACGTGGAATCTCTGCTGGATTGAAGTTTCTCCTACAGTCCCTGCTAGGTCTCGGTATCGCGGTAACGCTGTTCATGACTGCGACAATACCAGAAGAGACGGAGCTGATCGTTCCGCTATTCAAGGACGTCATCATTCCGTTGGGCTTTGGATTCGTGATTCTGACGTATCTGATGATAGTGGGTATGAGTAATGCCGTTAATTTAGCCGACGGTTTAGACGGACTCGCGATCATGCCAGCAGTGATGATAGCTGCTGCATTGGGATTTATTGCGTATCTGGTTGGCCATGATGAATTGTCGGCATATCTATTTATTCCAAACATCCCCGGCTCGGGAGAACTCTCGATTCTCTGTGGAATCATTGCTGGTGCTGGACTAGGTTTTTTGTGGTTCAACGCATATCCCGCGCAAGTATTCATGGGTGATGTTGGAGCTCTTGCACTTGGTGCGGCTTTAGGGGTAATCGGAGTACTTGTTCGCCACGAAATCGTACTTCTAATCATGAGTGGAATTTTTGTACTTGAGACCGCATCTGTGATCGTGCAAGTCGCGAGTTTCAAGCTAACCGGAAAAAGAGTCTTTCAGATGGCTCCTCTACATCATCACTTTGAACTCAAAGGCTGGCCTGAGTCTAGAGTGATTGTGCGGTTCTGGATTATCAGCTTTGTGCTCGTCCTGATTGGATTGGCGATGTTGAAACTACGATGAAACGAGAACGCGACATAGTTTTGGGTTTAGGTGCTACCGGGTATTCGGTAGTTCGCCACTTACACGCGCAGTGTCCTGTGTCTGTGTTCGACTCTCGTTTGGGGCGAGACGCACTGGCAATACCCTTTCTCAGAAATGTCCGATCGGACTATCCGGATGTTGATGTGATTCCGCCAAAGGGATACAAGCGCGCGTTAGAAAATGCACGTCGTGTCATTGCAAGTCCAGGCATTCCGCTGTCGAACAGCATGCTTAAGTGGGCGCAGATCGAACGAATTCCAGTTGTAGGTGATATTGACTTGTTCATGGAACAGGTTAAAGTCCCAGTGATTGGGATCACCGGTACGAATGGCAAAAGTACTACCGTAAGTCTTGTCGCGGACATGATGCGAACACGAGGCTTTGTCGCTTGTGGGAATATCGGTACTCCCGTACTCGATATGTTGAAGTCGAAATCCAAGGGCTATGTTCTTGAACTTTCAAGTTTTCAGCTAGAGCGGTTACAACGAGGACCCTTCAAGGTTGCCTCGATTCTCAACATCAGTGAAGACCATTTAGACCATCATGAGTCAATGGAAGAATACGTCGCAGCGAAACAGAGAATCTATCAAGACGCTCAATTCGCAGTCTACGACCATCTCAGACCAGAGACTATTCCAACCAAACGTATTCCAGGTATCGAGTTAAACAGAGATCCCAGTTGGAAAGTTGAAGAAGATGGAATAGTGATCAAGGGTGAGTTTCTCAGTCAGGATGAAATCGCGCTGAAGGGATCGCACAACCTTCAAAACCTTCTAACTGCTTCGGCGATTGCCACTCAATTAGGTGTGAAAATTAACGAGGTCGCACGGACTGCAAGATCGTTTGAAGGCTTACCTCATCGAGCACAGAGTCTAGGTTCCGTCGCAGGTGTTGAGTTTATTAACGACTCCAAAGCAAGTAATGTTAGTGCCGCGATTGCATCCATCAAGAGGCAATATGATGAGCATGCCAAGCTGATATTAATTTGCGGCGGCGATGGAAAAGCAGCCGACTTTAAGAAGCTGGGAGAGTGCATAGACGAGTTCGTTGCGCACACCATCTTGATCGGTAGCGATGCGCAAGATATTGCCACATGCATTGAACGCACGAGGTACGAGTTTGCGCAATCTATGGACGCAGCCGTTTCTGTAGCAGTTAATGTGAGCCAGTCTGGTGACCGGGTGCTGTTGGCACCAGCATGTGCTAGTTTCGACATGTTCACCGACTTCGCGCATCGAGGAACCGCCTTCAACAATTGCGTATTGGGGCTGCAAGCATGATCAATCGACTTGATCCTTTTGTCGTTTGTGCGACATTCTTGCTGATAGCTCTAGGCTTAGTTGCTATTGTCAGTGCGACCATCTACCGGGCGGATGAGATTCTCAATCCCTATGTCGTGCGCCATGCAATCTATATCGCACTAGCTGTCGTCGTTTTCGGCGTTCTTTTACACATTCCGTTAGCTTTGTTTCATAAGTTTCACAAGATCTTGTTTTTAGGAACCTTGGTGATCTCGGTGCTAGTGTTAATCCCGTGGATTGGAGTCGTAGCTGGTGGAGGTCGTCGATGGATCGATTTAGGTGTAATGACCGTGCAGGTCACCGAAGTGGCTCGATTCTTAGTCCCGGTATACGTCGCAGGTCATCTCGCGAGTACTTACTCCTCGGTCAGCACCTCAACGGCCGCGACGCTCAGACCGGTATTTTGGGTCGGCATCTTGCTAGTCCTCTTTATCTTACAGCCGGATTTTGGTTCAGCAGTACTGATCGGCGGCGTAACCGTTGGCATGTTGTATGTCGCGGGAGCACGATTCCGTGATTTGTTGCTACTCGCAATTGTGGGTGCTGGCGGGTTGGTCTATATTTTCTACCATCGTTGGGATCGAATTACCGCGTTTCTTGACACTTGGACGCACTCTGCGGATGAAGGGTATCAACTCGCACAATCTTTGATTGGATTCGGTCGTGGTGAAATGACAGGAGTCGGCATTGGCGACAGTGTGCAAAAGTGGCAATATCTTCCCGAATCCCACAACGACTTCATCTTTTCGATAATCGTCGAGGAAACTGGTTTTCTAGGCGGCGCATTGCTATTGCTGTTGCTTGTCGCGCTAGTTTGGCGATGTTGGCAGATTGGCAAACAAGCACTTGAGAAAAAGCGTTTCTTTGGCGGTTACATCGCGTTCGGTGCAGGTTTGATGTTAGGATTTCAAACTCTGATAAATGTCGGCGTTACTATGGGTGCATTACCGACAAAAGGACTGACGTTGCCGTTTATAAGTTTTGGTGGGAACAGCCTTTTGGTTTGTGTTGCACTCGTCGCGCTAGTTTGTCGAGCTCACGCAGAAACACAGCATCCGGAATTACGACGACACGATCTCTCATAAGATGAAAGCGATACCGGAACACAGAGTCGAAGGAATGCCTTTAATGCGCCGCGTCCGCAATGTGCATTTCGTTGGCATCGGTGGCGCGGGGATGTGCGGCATTGCCGAGGTCATGCACAACCAAGGATATCAGATCACTGGATCTGATCTAACTGCCAATCAAGCAACGGAACGATTACAGAGCCTTGGAGTAACGGTACACGTAGGACACGATGCTAAATTTGTGAGCGATGTCGATGCCCTTGTTGTGTCTACGGCCATTCCTGCCAATAACTCCGAGCTACAAGCAGCGCGGAATGCCCGCATACCGGTTGTTTCTCGTGCGGAAATGCTCGGTGAGCTTCTCAGAGCACGATACGGGATTGCAGTTGCCGGGAGTCATGGAAAAACCACTACAACGAGCCTCATCGTAAGCATTTTCAACGAAGCTGGATGGGACCCAACTTACGTGATTGGTGGATTATTGCGTAGTGAAGGCCGACATGCGAAGCTAGGAGGTAGCCGTTATCTTATCGCCGAAGCTGACGAAAGTGACGCGTCATTTCTCTATCTCAATCCAATGGTTGCAGTTATTTGCAACATCGACCGCGATCATCTCTCCACATACGACCACGATTACAACCAATTATTACGAAGTTTCGAAGAATTTGTTCATCGCTTACCCTTCTACGGGTTAACGGTCGTTTGTTCGGACGACTACGGAGTACAACAAATACTCGATAAGCTCGCGCGACCTGTTGTAACCTATGGTTTGAAGGAGGGAGCGGATTACCGTGCTTCAAACATACGATATCAAGGAACAAGATGTAAGTTCACGATCAATCGTCCCGACGGACAAACACCATTAGAAGTTGAGACTTGCCTTCCCGGCGACGAAAACGTGCGAAACGCGCTTGGCGCGGTGGCGATCGCGTCGGACGAGGGAGTACCGGATCAAGATATCGTCGACGGGTTGCAGAACTACGAAGGGATACACCGCCGTTTTGACACTGCTTCGCTCACCGTTAATGGGCACAACTTCATGCTACTCGACGACTACGGACACCATCCGACCGAGCTTGCTCATATGGTGTCCACCTCGCGTGAACTATTCCCTAAACGTCGCATCTTCATGGTATTTCAACCACATCGGTTCACCCGAACGAGAGATCTCTTCCATGACTTTGTAGAAGGATTGGGGCGAGTCGACAATTTGGTTGTTGTCGATACGTATGCCGCGAGTGAGACTCCGATAGTTGGCGCGTATGCAAGTGACCTGACCGCGGCCATTGAACACAAAGGCACGGTACCCACGCAGTTTGCGCCAACGACTCAAGTAGCCCTCGAGTACGTACTGGAGAACATTCAGGACGACGACGTTTTAATCGTTCAAGGCGCAGGAAATGTAGATCAAGTTTCCACCCAGCTGAAGAGCTTAGCACAATGAAGAAATTGTTTCGCTTCGCTTTCGGACTGTTCGTGGGCGCGACACTTACTGCAAGCGCGATCTACGGCTACCACTTCGTGTATGACTATGAACCGAGCATCGTGGTACACGGGGATCTAACCGATGACGAAAAAATAGCAGTCGTTGAGTCCGTGAGCAGTGTCGTCGCACAATCAGGTAGATGGGTATCTTCTCTTGGGATAGCGGAGACTTTACTCGAACTGCCCTGGGTCCGAGACGCCTCGATCACACGATCGCTTGACAATAGGATCAACGTTAACGTAGAAGTCAAGAACATCATGGCGCGGGTGGACTCAGAGACTGCATTGACTGACCACGGTGAAGTGATCCAAACGATGCGTGAACCGCCCAGCTATTTACCCACGGTACACGGTTACCCACGCCAACAAAGTTCAACTGATGTCGCGACCTTGAAGAAAGTGCGTGCCAAATTTGCTCTTGCAGGCGAGAAAGTATCCCTGTTCGACCTCACGGATGATGGGTGGCACGTCACCTTAGATACCGGACACATGGTACTGCTAGGGGATAGTGATTTAGTCGCGAGAGCTGGTAGATTTTTACGTGTATATAGGGAGTTGGACACATCGCAACCGAACACGGTCGTCGACGCTGATGCAAGGTATAACCATGGCGTAGCGATACGGACCATACCACGCGACAAAGATTCTCCTGTTGATTCTGACGTCGCTGTCGAAACGGTGCAAAGAGAGTGAGATATGACTCCTAAGACTAAGAATTCCGATCAAGGAAAAATAGTAGCTGGGTTGGACCTTGGTACAACCAAGGTCTCCGCGTGCATGGGACGAACATGCCCTGACGGTTCAGTTGAAATCACGGGGATTGGTACTCGCCCCTCGGGTGGTGTTCGACATGGCATGGTCGTAAACATCGAAGCGACTGTAGATGCTGTGCGCGGCGCGATTCACGAAGCTGAATCAATGTCTGGAGAAAAGATGAGCGCGGTTCATGTGGCTATCGGGGGCGAACACATCAAGTGTGTCAATTCTCAGGGCAACGCGGCAATTCGCGACGGTGAAGTCACGTCGGCAATACTCGATCTCGCACTGGAATCAGCCATTGCGATCCCCCTTAGTAACGACGAAAAAATCATACATGTGATCCCACAAGAGTATGCAATTGATTGGCAAGCCGGTATACGAGAGCCAGGTGGGATGTCTGGAACTCGGCTTGACGCAAACGTTCATGTTGTGGTGGGTGCAAAAAATGCACTCAGCAACATCGCGAAATGCATCGGATTGTGTGGCTTGGATATTCAGGATATTGTCGTCGAACCGATTGCGGCGGCGACTTCGGTCCTTACCGACGAGGAAAAAGAACTCGGCGTTTGCCTGCTCGATATCGGCGGTGGAACGACCGATGTTGCAGTCTACACCGATGGATCGCTAAGGCACACTGAAATTATTCCCATCGCTGGAGACTCGGTAACGCGAGATATTGCGATGACGTTTCGGACTCCAGCCCAGCACGCGGAACAGGTAAAGATTAAATATGCGTGTGCGTTACAAGACCTTACAGATGAAAACGAATCTATTAAAGTACCCGGTCTTGCTGATCGCCCGGCGACGGAGATACCTCGACAAATGCTTGCTTCAGTAGTAGAGTCTAGGTATCGAGAACTGTACAATTTAGTTCATAACAAGTTGCAAGAAGCAAACATTTCTAAGGAAAAACTTGGCTCCGGCGTTATACTTACCGGTGGAGCAGCAACCATGGAGGGGGCTGCTGAACTCGCAGAGGAGATTTTTCATCTCCCGGTGTCCAGCGGCAAGCCTAAGAATCTTCAAGGATTGAACGACCTATATGACAACTCTGCGTATTCCACATGTACCGGTTTGCTGGTATATGCTTGTTCTCGGAAGCGTGGGTGGATGTATGAACCCAGAGAGACTCGGAATGGGTTCAAATTCTCGTGGAGAGCCATTCGTACATGGCTGCACAAAACATACAAACAAATATAAGTTGAGGTCTAAGTGATGGAACACACAGATACTGGACACGAAAATTTCAAGTTTTCGATACCTGACGAGAATCAATCGCCGCTCGATCCGGAGCGGTTTAAGTTTGAGCCTGCGATAGAAGGCGATGAGGAAATTGCCCCTCCCGCTGTGGTTAAAGTAATCGGCGTTGGAGGTGGTGGCGGCAACGTCTTGGCCTACATGGCAGATTCTGGTCTGAAAGGAGTGGAATTTATTGCCGCGAACACCGACATACAGGACTTACGCTCTCTACCTGATCAGGTTCGACAACTACAGCTAGGAACTCCCCGTCGACGAGGGCTTGGCGCGGGGATGAATCCAAATACCGGTGAAGCAGCCGCGAAGGAATCGATAACGGAAATCGAAGACGCTCTGGATGATGCAAATTTGGTATTCATTATCGCCTGCCTAGGTGGTGGTACTGGTTCCGGTGCGGCACCTGTGATCGGTGAAGTTGCCAAAGAGAAAGACATTCTGACCGTCGCCATTGTTACCTTGCCGTTAATGGAAGAACAAATCGTTCGGAAGCGCAATGCAGAAATCTGTCTTAGGGAACTACACGGCATTGCCGATTCCGTAGTTGTGATCCCAAATGACAAGTTGTGTAAAGTGGTCGATGGTTCGATGGGCTTTTCCGACGCATTTGACGAGATGAACAATTTTCTAGCTGAATCGGTTAAAGGCGTAGCGGATGTAATTAACACCGCGGGACTATGGAACTTAGACTACAAAGATGTCGAGTCCGTCCTTGCTTCTAACGGAGATGGTGTAACGTTGATCGGAAAGGGCTTAGCTACAGGACAGAACAGAGCAGAGAATGCGGTACGTGCCGCATTGAATAGTCCGCTCATGGAGGACACCGATCTGAGTGGTGCGCGTAGTGTGCTTTACAACGTGCGTTCAAACGACCTGAGTTTTGACGAAGCGCGACACATCATGCGCATCTTTAATGAGATCATGATTGCGTCCGGCGGTTCTGGTGGCGTCTTTCCTGGGATTGTCGACGATCCTTCAATGGGTGAACAGTTGGAGATTACCGTGCTTCTTACGGGAGTCGATCGGGGTGTAAACAGCACGTCATCGATGGAAGCGGACACCCGTCAACGAGAGAACCAAGCGACGCGCGAGCGACCTAAGGTTTATCGTCCAGAACAACGCACAGAACTCAAAGTCGAACAGAACCAAGTCATACCTGAAGAACAGGAGGCAGTGCGAGCAATGAGCGGCAGTTCTCGAAATGTTTCTCGACAGGTAGGACGAAGGCTCAATACGAGCGACATACCTGCGTTGTTTCGCGATCAAGCTGATTAACTAGACTGTCACCTAGACAATGCCCCGATGTTGGTCGGGAAGTGAAAAAGGGTTCAATTGAACCCTTTTTCTATTGCTGTTGAAGACGAAGTTCAGAGAGTAATACGGCTCTCTATAAACGTCCCCGAATTGGTTCTATCTTTTTGCGTTGAAACGAAAGACGCAATGTTGACGAATAAACGACTTGATCCTAGGCGTGCTTCGGTCACACGAACACCTAACTTCAACTGATTCGCAAAGTCAAACCGAGAGACTGCACCATAAGGTTCTATTAAGCCAAAACGGTGCGATGCAATACCGTAAGATATCTCAAACTCACTGCTCAATCCAGCTATCGGATAATCGTTCAGGTCAACCAAAGGCAGCTCGATGTTCAAGTTGTGGGAGTGAATTGAGGAGCTCCCCCAAGACGGTGTGAACTGAAGGCTAAGACCAGATCCGTCCGCATTACTTTCACGACGAATATCAAATTGAAATCCTAGTGCTTGGTAGGCGTCGGATTCCATCGATCGAATGATGCGAAGTTCGCCTCCTGCTGACCAATTCGCGTCGATGAATACGTCGACCCGTCCACCAATGTCAATGTTTGTTCCATCTGCAATGCCACCGTCTTCAAATCTTCCAAGAAATTCTCCAGAGAGAACGAAGTCGGTATCTATGGCCGAAAAAAATCGTTGCGCTTGAACTCCGATTCGTAGCCGGCGTACAGAACTCGATAGCGCCCCGTCGAAGTCCTCGCTATCGTCAGTGTCGATATCGGATTGAAACAGATCTCCTTTCAGTGCAAATCCGCTTACGTTTTCATCCCCGTTTTCATTTTCACCCAAATCAAAGTCGAAGTGAACTCCAGCCGCGAAAACGTTTGCAGTGAGCCCTAGATCGTCAATTTCACCCCAACGGTCCGTGAGCGTTGTTGAGCCGGTACCGCGTCCAAACGTACCCCACACTTTGATTTGTTCATTAAGCTCTCCCACTGCGTACGGATATACGCTCGTGATGGAAAACTCAACGTTGTCTTGTGCTTCACCCGTAATCGTACCGTTTTGAACACGATCGATGTCGACCTCACCGAAGGCTCGTGAAACGGCAACGCCGAGTCGGACTTGTTCCGCAATCGCAAACTCAAAACCGCCCCAAACAGCAGATGTACTCGCATCTACTGGCGAGACTATTTCTGTATTGTTTAGGACTTCCATGACGTTTGCTTCCCTACTCGTCGTATCGAAACTACCCCAGACAGACCAGTCAAAGCCAGTTTGTTCGTCGCTTGATCCATTGGAGTTATTGAGTACGAAATTCTTCGATCGAAGAAGCGCTTCGGCTAGTCGAGCATACGAACTTTCACGAGAACGCACCACTTGTTGCTGGCGATTCATGGAGCTCAGTCCGTCAAAACTTGGTGTCCCAGCGAAATTTCTTTCTCTATAGTAATAGGGTGGTGTGTAACCTTCATCGGGTTGTCGAAGAGTTGCATCTGGAAGGTTCGCGCGGTTTCCAATTCTTTCCACAGCTCCTTCACCGAGCAACGTACCAGCTACGCCTAAACCATGAAGCAGAGGTCGAGAACGAATTTCGACCGGCACTTTGGTTGTGGTAAATGAGATCCAAGCGGACCATTCGCTAGCACCGACACCGTTGTTTGCGCGAACACGCACCTCATAGGTGGTTTGAGGTATCAAATTCGCGGCCGTATAGCTCGTCGTGGTAGCATCGCGCTGAACTGTACGGATCCGTTGTCCCGACTCTTGCATCTCCAAGTCGTACGTCGTGATGCTGGAGCCCCGAGCATCTGGCATCGACCAAGTAACTGTTGCATTTTCGTAGCCAATGTCCTCAATCATCAGTGCAGGTGCGAGTGGGGTGTTCGCGGCCACGGTAATCTGAAACGTTATGTGAGACTCATCGCCCTCGACGAATTCATCGGAATCTGCGACAGAATAGGTGTAAACGGTTGTCGCGTGGGTTTCAGTAGGAGTCCCGCTGATGGTCAAGATATTGCGATTGAAATCAATACCCGCTGGGAGTCTGGGCGAGAGAGAATAGACTAAGTTCCCATCGCCTTCAGACGCTCGAGGTAGTTCTATCGTCGAAATCGCTTCTCCAACTTTGTAAGATTGGTTTGGTATGGATGCCCCGGAATCGAACACAGGACGAGAGTTCTTTATCGTCGTGGCGGAAAGGTCATCGGACCAAGGACCCGCTCCCGCTACGTTCACCGCTCGCACGCCAACGAGATATTCAGTTCCTTGTTCGAGCCCAGAAATCGTGTACGAAGTCGACCTAGTTTCGTCTTCGGTCCATGTCGCCGCGCCTTTTTCGCGATAACGAACATCGTAGACCACAACTCTCCGGCCACCGTTGTCGGCTGGTTTATCCCATTCAACGGTTAGAGTTTCCGTGCCTACTTCCGCCAAGGTTACGTTCCGAGGTACACTTGGGGTCGCGTAAGGCCTAGTCTCAGCTTCCAGAATACTAGAAAAGCCAACATGTCCCGACTCGGCTACGTTTTTAACTCGAACTTGGTAGGTGGTATTTCGTGTGAGTCCGGTGATTGTGTACTTGGTCGCTGGTGCATCAATTCGTTTTCTCTTCCACCGCGATGTTCCTTTGACCCGATATTCGATCTCGTGCTCAACGACTGTAACAAAGGGCGTGGAAGGATTCTCCCACACTATGGTAATTCGGTCTGCGTGCGCTCGTTGTACGGCTAAATTTGTTGGTGCCTTTGGTGCTTTACCAAAAATTCGAAGGGTAAACGTTAAAGAATCGGTTTCTCCTTCGGCGTCCGTGGCGATATATGAGTAGGTAATTCGCTTAGTAGTTTCTGCCGCATTACCCTTTAATTTACCAGTTCGTTTTACAACTTCCAAATCATCGGGCAGGTCAGGATCTACCGAGTACGATACCGGACCGTCTCCACCTATCGCCAACGGTAATTGAATGTCAACATAGTCTCCCAACGTGAGATCGGAGATTTCAATCTTCGCGTCGTCTGCGAACGCTAATGGCTCAGATACATTAGTTACCTCTACGGTCACCATCACAGAAGATTCAAGTTTTCGTGCACCGGTGCCGCCAGTAGCAGTAACCTTTACGTTGATCGTCGGTGTTGATTCGTGATCTTCACCATCGCCGATGTAAAACAGTATCCCTGATGTAGATCCAATGGTAAATCTATCGGTATCAGCGGAATCGAGTGAATAGGTAACTTCATCTTGTGGATTGGGATCGGTCGCTTCCACTTCCCCTAATCTTATCCGATTTGTACGACCGGACTCATTCTCGGTCAATTTAAACGTGTATTCGGTTTCTTCAAAAGTGGGAGCGTTATTACCTAAGGTATAGGCTTGTACCCAATCGGACCAACTGCCGCCTCGTATTCGCAGCCTAGCCTGGTAGAGAGTATCGGTTTCCAACGACCCAATCGTCAAACCCGTGACGGTGTTGACCAACTCATAGAGTTCAGATCTACCACCACTGTGAGCCTTTCGAAACTCTAAGTCGAAACCTGTGATATAGTCACGTTCATCTTCGTCGACTTCCCAAACCAGGCGAAGCGTATTCAATGCAGGTGCGGTGATCACCGGATCGTCCGGCGCGGGGTGATCATCGACCACTTCAAGTACGACGGTGGTCTGCGAGGTTGTCGCCACGTCTTCTTTGTGTGCCGTAATGCGAATCCGATAGATGCCTATGTTCTTACGGTCGTCCTTAATTGATTCGGTGAAGTAGACGATCCCGTTTTCATATTTGGATTGTCCGATGAAGTTCAAAAATGCCGGACAAGTTCCGATGTAGTTCTCGGCGAGATCGTACTTGCCGGTGCAACGTGCTCCGTAGGTTATGGTAGCACCTTGCTCGGATTCATCGGGACCCACGGGTTGAGTCCATCGGCCTCCAAGATGCACCTGACTCCAACCGTAAAACGGCTTGCGTGGTGGCGTTTGATCTAGATCAACACTGTCCTCTACCATTGGTGTCCCAGTAGTCGGGCACATTACTTCGGTGTCGTCGTCGGTGTCTTTAACACGAAATACAACTTCTAGACTCGCGGCCGTGCATGCGCACGCGTCTGGGCCGGTTGCGACTAAGGTGAATTTATGACCGGAGAGAGCGTCGGTAGTACAACCCGTGATAGTTACGTCCTCTTCGTCGAACGTGAAACCTTCCGGCAAGACTGGATCGCTAGAACGTCGAACTTCGTACTGAATATCGTCGACATCGTCCACACAGGAAGCACCATTGGGATCGAGACTCGCCGTAGGTAGCTGAAAGGTCTTAGATTCACCAACGTCTAGTTGGATGAGTTGCGTTTGTTCGTCGCCCCAGGTAGCACAATTAAATGCTTGACCATAGGCATTACCGAGGCATGAGAACACAAAGGCAAGCATTGCCAAAGTAAACCACGCGGTGGTCCTATTATCAAACTTCATATGCAACTCGAATCTCTTTCTCATGAATATGTAACCCTATAGTTTCGTCAATTATCTTGGACGGGACCTACCGCAACGGCAACAAGATAGAACCTTTGACCAAAAAGTCTGTTGTTAGTTTGATTACTGACAACGTCACCTTGTTCTCGTTCTTCTAAGCCCAGAAATCAGAGGTTTCTATTACTTTATTCTAGTGTTTTGTAGAGTGTTTCTGAACTGAACACTCGTCAGCGATTGGAAGATAAAGACTCCTACCCTGGTGTAAGGGATTGAAGAATCTGTGTGGAACTACACGGATTCGATGGGTGGTGCTCCACGGCTTGTGCTGATCACAATTTCTTCAACGTGCGAGAATTGAGCAAGTTCTTGCATCTGCCCCAACAGAGTTGGCACTTGGAAGCGAGCTCGAGTTGCCCAAGCATTTGAATCGAAGGTCAAGAACACCTTTGTACCTTGCACTCTCGCGCCTGTGCAATGACTTCCTTCTTCTTCTGGTAGTAGAAATTGCACAACCCGAATGGTCGCTTGATGTGCATCAAGTTTTTTAATGATGCGACTTAGCTTTGTGTAGCGTTGATCCGGCTTTTCTAATGAGTCTTTTAGTCGGTAGTATTTCAATGTAGCTTTACCAGCTATACTTTTTTACATCTGAAGCTTAGTTGAGCGATGCGACAGTGCGACTAGGTGAAGTGTTGAAACGCATAAAATTGAGCATATATACGTTATAGTTTATTTATGCTAACGAAAACTTTTCAAGCCGTCTTTGGAAGTCGAAATTCGCGCGAATTGAAGCGAATGCAGGGTCTGGTCACGCAGATCAATGCTTGGACTGAGAAGGTTGCAGCTCTGACAGACGAGCAGATGCGTTCCAAGACTGCTGAGCTTAAACAACGGGTAGCAGATGGCGAAACACTAGAACAGCTGTTACCAGAAGCGTTTGCTTTGGTGCGGGAAGCTACTGACCGTAAAAACGACACTCGCCACTACGATGTCCAGCTCTTAGGCGGAATCGCGCTACATGAGGGTAAGATTGCAGAGATGCGCACGGGAGAGGGGAAGACTCAGGTAGCGACGCTCGCGGTCTTTCTGAACGCACTGTCAGGTAAGGGCGTCCACATAGTAACTGTAAACGACTATCTCGCGAGGCGGGACGCGGAATGGATGGGTCCGGTGTACGAGGCATTAGGTATGTCCGTAGGCGTGATTCAGTCTCGACAGGATCAAGAAGCAAAACGAATCGCGTATCAGCAAGACATAACCTATGGAACAAATAATGAGTTCGGGTTTGATTATTTGCGTGACAACATGGCATTTCGGTCTCAAGATCGATATCAGCGCGGTCTGCACTATGCGATCGTTGATGAAGTAGATTCGATATTGATCGACGAGGCGAGAACGCCACTCATAATCTCCGGACCAGCCGATGACAACACCGAACTCTATAAGCATATCAACAAGATCGCTCCAAGACTAGAACAGCAAGAGTACGTTGAAAGTAACTTACCTTCTGTTTTGGGCGGAGAAACACCGGAAGATACGGGAGATTTCTTCATTGAACCGAAGAATCGTACCGTCGAAATGACTGAACGTGGTCATAACCGCGTAGAAGAATTCCTCAAAAAAGCGGGTTTACTTGAAGAGAACGATAGTCTGTATTCCTCTGCAAACCTTCAACTATTACACCATGTAACGGTTGCATTAAAAGCGCACTTTTTGTTCAAACGCGACGTTGAATACATGGTGAAAGATCGTGAAGTCATCATCATCGATGAACACACAGGTCGGGCAATGCCAGGACGGCGTTGGTCGGAGGGAATTCACCAGGCCGTTGAAGCCAAAGAAGGGGTGCCCATTCGACACGAAACTCAGACGCTAGCTTCTACGACGTTTCAGAACTATTTCCGACTTTACTCTCGTTTAGCTGGGATGACCGGAACCGCTGATACTGAGGCGTTTGAATTCAACCAGATCTATGGTTTGGAAGTCGTTGTACTACCTACGCACATGCCAATGATCCGTGAAGATCGGAACGATCTCATTTACCTGTCCATGGACGAGAAGTACGACGCCATCGTCGAAGACATCAACGAATGCACCGAACAGAAGCGACCAGTTTTAGTCGGTACGACCTCGATTGACTCCTCGGAACGGTTGTCCAAGGAATTGCGCAAACGAAAGATCGAACACAATGTATTAAATGCGAAGCAACACGAACGTGAAGCCGAAATTGTCGCTCAGGCCGGAAAACCTGGAAAAGTGACGATAGCAACGAACATGGCAGGTCGCGGAACTGATATAGTTTTGGGTGGTAGCTTCATGGCTGAGATTTCGAAACTCGGCGAGGAACCGGACGAAACCGAAGTAACTCAGATAATGACCGAGTGGCAACCACGGCACGACCAAGTCGTAGCAGCCGGTGGTTTACACATTATCGGTACTGAACGCCACGAGTCTAGGCGCATTGACAATCAGTTAAGAGGCCGCTCCGGTCGTCAAGGAGATCCAGGTAGCTCTCGCTTTTATCTATCGATGGAAGACGATCTGATGAAGCGTTTCGCGTCTGAACGATGGAACAACATGATCCAGTCACTTGGTCTAGAACGAGGCGAAGCCATCCAACATAAGATGGTTAACAATGCGATTGAACGAGCACAACGTCGGGTCGAGAGTCAACACTTCGATATTCGAAAGAACCTATTGGAGTTTGACGATGTAGCTAACGACCAGCGACAAGTGATTTACGCACAGCGGAACGAGTTGATGGAATTCGAAAGCATCACGGCGACTATTGAGCAAATGCGCGCGGAAGTTGTTGAAGACACGGTTTCCGATCACATTCCAACGAATTCGGTACCCGAAGAGTGGGACTTAACTGGATTAGAGAATGTTCTTCGAACAGAGTTTGGAGCCCCACAACCCGTTCAAGAGTGGATAGCTAACCGTGAAGTCGACAACACTGAACAGATTCAAGAGAGAATCCTGCAAGACTTCATTGCAAAGTACGAAGAGAAACGCGCCGGTTGGGTGGAACGGGAAATCGATGCAGATTTGGTAGAGAAGCAAATCACGCTGTCCATACTAGATCAGAAGTGGAAAGAACACTTACACACAATGGACCACTTGAGACAAGGTATTCATCTTCGTGCCTATGCTCAAAAGCAACCCAAGCAAGAATACAAACGTGAAGCATTTCACCTGTTTCAAGCCCTACTTGCAAACATTCAACATGCGACAGTTCGAATTTTGAGTCGAATGGACGTAGGTCAAGAACAGGCTCGGCGAGAAGAAGAACTACGGCGGCGACGGGAAGAGCTGAAGAGAATGCAGTTTCAGCATACGAGTGATTCAGGGGACGGAGCTAGAGGTAAAGCACTTCCAGAAGCGAAGAAGCCGTTTGTCCGAGAGCAACCCAAAGTCGGTAGAAACGATCCCTGTCCCTGCGGTTCCGGGAAGAAATACAAACAGTGTCACGGACGGGTCGCTGAGCCACGGTCCGGGGTCGGTTAGCAGCTCAGTATTGTCTTTTACTGCTGATCATCGGTTTCAGTAGGCTGTTGCGGGGGAACCTCTACGGGATCACCCGGAATTGACCTTCGCTCCTCAATCCATTCATTCAGATCAATCAATTTGCATCGTTCACAGCAAAAAGGTCGGTAGGGATTGTCCGGTGCCCACTCGCTAGACGTTTTACACGTTGGACACTGGACTAAGCGCGATCTCATCGACTTACGACACGTGCATGAAGAACTAATTGCTGTTGTCGCGCGATCCCAACAACAACGAATTCTGTCGTTTTAGTTAGTAGGTTCGGAAGTATCCTGTTCACTCTCAGGTGCTGTTTCTTCGTCAGGCTTCAGCGCGACCAAATTATCTCTGTGTTCTTCTGGGATGTCGTCAATGCTTACGATTTTCAGCTGAGGAGAGCTTGATGCGTCTGTGCTTGCAACATCGGGGTAGACGGTTACATCCTCTTCGAGAGTCCACATCGCGCCGGTAATCGGATCGACTACAAAAAAGCCAATCAACGTCCAGCCAAAAAGATTAGCAAAGTACCAGCCATCAATGGATCCCTCTATGGTTGTAGAACCTACAACCTTACCTCCATCATATAGTTCTATCGTGTACGTCTCGCGTACGAAATAGCCTCCGCCAGCCTCCAAATCTACGACGGCAGGGGTTTTTCCACGAAATTCGATGTTCCCGTTGCTGTCTTTAACAACGACTTCCATATTTGATGGGTCACTGTCTATGTTGACAGGATACTCAGTCTCACTGAACATAGTGGCACACCCAGTTAACATCAACACCGAAACGCCGATGAGTATGAGATATCCAGTAGCTTGAGCGAAAGTGCTTCGTTTTGGTTTGGTGGTAGGTTCTTTACTGGTCATGTTTGAGTCGTTCCTGGTTTGACATAACTATGTCGCCTGCGATGTAATTGATGTTGATGGTCGGTTCGTTCTACGGTGGGGCTTAAAGGATTGTATTGTAATTTGGTTATCGGGAAAGAGAATAGGATCTTTGAGGTGGGGGCTTAATTCTCCATGCGGAGTATGTATTACATTGCTATTGTTATTGTTGTCGGACTCGGTTTGAGCACCGTACTACGACTTTGAAACAGAGGAGAAATTTAGTTGAATGATGAACTTCGGAAGAGTAGAAGGAACAACTCCTCGCGATAGACAATGGCAACGATGCATCCCATCGCTAAGAACGGTCCGAAAGGGATTCCTTCATCTTGAGAGTATTGTTTTTGAATTATTCGTACGAGACCGAAGAGTATCCCAATCGCAATCGCGATGAGTACGACGACGGGTAACAAGTGCCAACCTACCCAGGCACCGGTGGCCGCTAGCAGTTTGAAGTCACCTTGTCCTAGACCATCTTTCTTCCGAACCATGCGAAACAGGAAATTGATCAACCAAAAGCTCAGGTATCCAGCAACGACACCTATGATGGCTTCAGTTGGAGAGGGAAAAACATCCGAGGTTTGAAACCAAATACTTGTGAGTAAGCCAGTCCACAGCAATGGGTAGTTCAATTCGTCAAGCAACAACCCCCGTTCTACATCGATAGTGCTCAGCGCAATTAGTAGTGCAAAGCAAACGGCAGCACATAGAGTAGATACAGTCACTTCGAAGTGTCCAACCAGCAAGATCGCGAACAAACAGCTGAGAATTTCTACGGTCGGATAACGCCAAGAAATTCGCGTGGAGCAATTGCGACACTTACCCTTCAATAAGACCCAACTCAGCACCGGGATGAGATCACGGTAGAGAATCGGTGTCAAACAACTTTCACAACGGGACCGAGGCACCCATAGGTTGAAATTGAGGTCTGTATTCTCGGATTCGTCTTCTTCAGCGGGGAATTCCGACCCTACCATAACAGGCAATCGAGAGATCACGACGTTGAGAAAGCTTCCGACGATCAAGCCAACCAATCCCGCGATCGGGTAGACAATGTAAATGTTCATCTACTTCTTGATTTAAAGGGTCTGCGCCGACAAGATCTTAATGCGATTGTGCCTGATCTTTTGCTTGTTATCAATTAGATGAATGATACGCCTTCATTGGTTAAATCATGACGAATGTCTCAAACGCAGAAATTAAAATTCTGTGTAAGAATGTTGCCGGAATAGCTCAGTTAGGCAGAGCAACTGATTCGTAATCAGTAGGTCCGCAGTTCGAATCTGCGTTCCGGCACCACCCCAACTTTCGAATCGTATTTGGGAAGCGTTCGATTCACCAAGTCTGTTTCCGATGAATGGCTTCGTACTCTAACGTCTAAAAAGCGTTAGTCCGGATTTAGGTTCTTTGAACATCTCCATGCTTGACCTGTTGTTGAGTTGAAACTAGCTTCCTACGCTAATCTAGACGGTAAGCCGTTCAAACAAGACGAAATCACCAAGAAAGTCCGATATTTAAGATAGGCACACGTCCGCACGTGACGCGCTAGTCTAGATAATTCCATTTAATCGCATCGGCGTACACATACGGTCCGTCCGATTCGTTACTCACTGCGACCTTTATCTCTCCGGGTGAATCGATTTCTAAGGTCGAAATCTCATTCCAGCCGACGGTCATATCGTTAGCGGAGACATCTAGATTCCAGCTCTGCTCACTCGCAGTGACTTCAATATCGTATTTACCCAACGCAATTCCCAGAAACCGCAAGGACGCGACATCTGGATGGTAATAAGACAACGACCAGCGCCCTTTCTTGGGTATCTCCGAATTAAAGGCAACCTTATGGACACCGCGTTTACTAGTGTCTGCTAGAGCATACGTGCTTCGATACTTGCCCCAACACCCACGACCACTGTTTCTTGTCCAAGGTCCATTGGGATTTTGATTGATCGGTAACCCGTTATCCATGCCTCCCGGTATTGGGAAGTATTGACGAAACAGGCTAGAGCCGAATGTCCAAAAATTTGATGGCTTTCGAAAATTACTTGCAGGAATTTCGAACCCCGGATCAAGGTCATCAACTATGACTTCGTCTTTCTTTGACGACGAGTTCCACTGGGAATCAACGAAAGAAAACCAATTATTAGTCGCGTCGCCTATCGTACTGAGTTCTTCCGTCGATTGGGTATTGCCTACAGCAAGCTCTACTTGACCTCTATTTAGTGATAGAAACGTATTCGCATCTAAATTCCCAATGAAATTTGCGGTGTTCACTTCCAGTTGATACGAACTTTGTTCTTTAAGTTCAAAAGGTCCTAGTTTAAAGTCGTTAGCCACCGTTCGAAAAGTCTGACCTCCCTGCACAAGTTCCTGAGTTTCCACAACTTGGAACGAGACATAGGCTACAGTATCCTCGTTATTCCGAAGATTTAGCACCGTATTGAACCGCTCACCGTTTTCATTTGGTTCTTCGTACTCAGTTTGACGAGCCACTGAGAAGTTAATGCCTGGGAGTTTGGTATTCAGAAGTGTGTTCTGAACTAACGAGCCAATTTCCATATCGTTTGCTGTGGCAACACGAGTAATAAGATCAAGATCAATAGGAGCGGCTTTACCTTCGCTCAAAATATCAGTCAATGTGGTTGCTATTGTTTGCTCTTCGTACAGATCAGCTAGTATTTCGGAAAGTTTCAGAACACGGAAACGTTGTATGCGAAGCCTATTCGGGAAGTTCAGTAAGCTGTCCTGTCTAGAGTCTTTTTCGGTGAACAGGAACGATCGCTCGATTGACTCCCAAAATCTATTGGAATTAGTGAGTCCGTCCTGGTAGCCCAGTAGATCAAGCCTGATCGATGAGCCACGACGGTGAGCCCAAATGTAACGAAGGTTGATATGGGACTCGGAAGCGAGAGAGTTTGCGAGATCAAAGTCAAATCGGTAATTCTTGCTCTCGAGAAGGTTGAAAAGCAGTGTCTCTAAAACCAACTTGGCTAAGTTTGAATGCTCGTCAGAGCGATTGATGCGGCCAGACACTAAACTGTCGACCACAGCATCTTCATAGGTGTAGTTGAAAATCGGATTAGTCCAGTACAAAGACTTGATGAAACCGACTTGATTCTTTAGGAACTCTGCCATCGGCGATTCATCAGCTTCAGCTTGTTCGAACTCTGCTTGCCAGTCGTCCACTAGGTAGAGACGAGCGAACGCAATGCTAGATTCTCTGAACATGACGATCGATTCCATGCCTAGATTCACGCTGTTTTCGTGGTTTAACAACGAGAGCGTTGAGGGGACTTCGACGATTGTAAACTCATCGAAAGGATAGTCGATGTCGTAGGACTCCAATTTGGTAATTGCGTCGCTGACATATCCCACGAGAGCATCTATCAGGATCTGATTCCTTTCAAGTCGTTTCGCGTGTCGTTTGTGTACGACTACGTTTACATCTATGGATTCACTCGAGTGGGTGGAGACGCGAAAGTCGGCGGCGATTAATCCCACCGTCTGGAAGTTTCCACTAAGTAAACGACGACCATCTTGAGAACTTGATGCTTCTAAGAGTTTTCCTCCCGAAGCGATCACCTTCCACGACGTGGGAGCTAGATCGATTTTGAGCGATACATCTGTCGCATGTGTCTTCGCAGAGTCATCAACTGGAGTGGATCCAGACAACAACTGGGGATACCAATGACTCGAAGGAGTCAATGCCACGTAATCCGACGTAAAGATACTCGACTTCTGACCCATTAGCCGTACTAATTGTGGTTCTACATCAGCGTGACCACCGCGCGATATGTGTTTGACAAGGTAGAGCGGATCAGGCTTTCCGCTCGCAACAATGTCAATAGAGTACTCTTGGTTGTCGTTTGGATCACAGGAAGAAAGACCGATTAATAAGGTTCCATTTTCATGTGAGAAATACATATCGGCGTCAGAACACTGAACGCTCTGAACCTTAATACCTGGGTTAAGAGCAAGCCAAATGTATGGAGGTTGGAATTGGGATGAGTTCTCGATTTCAGTGGTATTGAGCACGAATTTGTAGTTGAGATTCAAACTCAGTTTCGAACCTGGTTTGATTGATACTTCACCTTCAATCGCGTTGATTGATGCCTGTTGAATGACTGAGGCAGCAAAACGTTCCTGTTCTTTGTTCCATGATTGTTGCTGACTGTATCCCACTAAATTTGATGCTTGAACCACCACTTGACTGACTATGCCGAGCGAAGTGAGAATCACGATCATTGGTCTGTATGCGACTTGTTTGGATGGGTCTGTACGATCAAGGTACCATGAGGTTGCAAAGATGAACGCAAAAGCGAGAAAAACTATCGACAGAAAGTAGATGATGTGTTTCGCTTCCCAGTAGGTGGGCGCAATTTCCGAAACGTACAAGTTTGCAGCACCGTAACCGAACGTAAACGAACCCAACTCGCCGGGGAGTGCTGGACTAATCCATGATTGAAGAATCAGTATCACAAAAGTACCGATGAATCCTATTGGTGCACTCTTGAAGATATGAGCGATTAGGACCGCCAAGCTAGTCCAGAATAGCAATCCGAAGAATAGTTCGACTAAAACGAAGATGAGAGATTGAAGTTCGAACGGTTCTAGAACACCAGGGTTATTCGCAACATCGATACTTGCAATGACTTGGTATGCAAGAGCCGTTGCAACAATACTCCCAAATACGACCAGCGTCGGAGTTAAAACCCTCGATAGGGTGAGGAGAAAGTTGTTTGGTTCACGATAGGTGATAACAACGTTTTTGATCGACTCCTCACGATAACTGGGTAAGCGAAGAGCGAAAATCAAAACGACAACGATACACAGATAGAACAACAGTGGTTCGTATCCACCTAAACCATATTTTGGATTGGAGACTCCATGCAACGGTGCGTAAACAGACGCTAGATGGTGAAACGTACCAAGTGAGAGAGTGAAAGAGAGCAGTATTAGCAAGAGTACAGCGAAAACGATTGGATTAGTAATCCTCTGGAGTAGGTGCTTTAGATCAAGTCGAAACAGACTTACAAGGATTCGTAATGAATCAAATAATTTCTCAGTCATGGGAGAATAGTAGGTTGGAAAACGGTATTACGGAACGCGAGAACTATTGAATTTTAGTCTGTGAGTCTCTTAGTAACCGCTCTCTGGGATCGTCGAATTGACAAGCGATTTGTTCGCTGAAGTTCGACGTGGTGATCACAGTAAGAGTCGGTGATCTAAAACGCGCGTAGGACTTAGATCAACATCAGTCTGCTCGATGACGTCACTTACAAGCAGTATTTAGATGTAAGCGGTGGGACTCTTATACTATTCACCTACAACAAGGAACACAGAAGTCTTCACAAGCAACTCATGAAACCAAGGTCCGAAGAGCAAGTTCGCGCATGGTCAGCCATTAACTCAATAGATGCCAAAATTTTTAAGTTGTTCCTGAAATTTCTACCAGTTCTGACTGTCGCGTTCATTGTAGTAGTAGTGATTGTGGGTGTGATTTTCTTGATTGATGGTAGCCCCATAAGTCTGTGGAATTGGTTCGAGTTTCTAGTAGCTTGCACTTTATGTGTAATCCTTACCTTCACGTCAATCTGGGTACGTCGTAAGGGTATCGAATTCTTCTTCCGCGACGATGCACAAGAGCTATTGAATCTTTTGTCGAATAAGGAAAGGACGGACTATCGAGTCCTCAGTTGGGTAGCGGCATTGGTTCCCGCAATATTTTTGGTACTCGTTACTATAGCCGTCAACTTGCACTTCCGCGGTGTAATGGAGTTTGCTACCGTAGAATGGGTACTACTAGGTGTGGGTGGTTTTGTACTATCGATTTGTGTGTTATATTGGACCTATCAGCGATCTCTACGACTAGTCAGAAAAATGGCTACTAAACTTGCAGAGGAGCACACCCGGACCCCAGCGGAAGACAGTTAGCACATGATCGAAACTGGAATCTTCTACATCTAGGTTGTGCAATTCTTCGTTTGACCGGCATAGATGTAGGGATAGTATTCCATTAGCATTTCAATCTTTTTCCACTTTAGACCATCGTATTGCATCGGCCCAAAGAGGACCTCGTTGCGATGTGCCTAGTAAACCAACTCTGACCTCGCCCGCATTTAGATTGAATTGTCCTACTAAGTTCCATCCCAGTTTCCAGTTGTATACGTCGAACTCTACTTCCTGTGAACCACATTGATCCGAAATCTCCAACCGGTATTTGAGCCCCCTATGTCCATCTCTTTCGAGCGGAGCTGGGGCGTGGTAGTCTAACTTCCACACCTCGGAATCAGGAAGTTCCGTAGTGAAAGTCGCTTTTTGGCTCGATTGTCTAACGTAATTGAAGACAGCAGTTCTTCGAAATTTCCCATATGCTTGGGATTCTGTGAATCGGACCCATTCACCAGAAGGTGGACGATACTCGAATAGGTAGCGACCGCTGACAGGTATGCCACGATCTAACTCACCGTCGAGAAGGGGTTCATAGAACCATGCAATCGGACCTGCTCGAGGAGGACGAGTTGTTCGTAATGATCTTTGTTCCACATCGAATCCTACATCGAGGTCATCCACGATAATTCCTATCTCTTCCGGTGGAGTCCAAGCACTGGGTTCTTCAAAGTCGGTAGGTTCCATATTTGGTTGGACCTCCGATGTTTCCGGTCCCTGAGTGAGTTGAATCAAATCTCGATGCAGTGACAAACCAGGGTCGACGTAGACACTATTAATCTCATAAGACGTCAGCAAGTTGATTTGCTTAGCGGATTCTCTGTCGATGCGAACGCCTTTGCTTTCGGTGAGATAGGGATGCGACCAATGCGACTTTGCTTCAGTCGGGTATTGCAAGCGGACAAATCCCGCTACCGGCTGGGTGTTTCTAACTGACACGCTAGTCTGATAGCGTGGATTTCCCTGTGCATCGTCAGCGATGCGGGTGGTGGTAAAGGTGGATGCTTTATAAGCAGGTAGAGAATTGGTGCGCAACCATTCCGTGAGAAATGGATCAACCATGACCTCGTGTGCTTCAGCTGATGAAATTAGATATTTGAGTGTATATGTATGACCTGAATGTTGAGTCAAAACATCTACCAACCACTCAAAGACCTTGTCCTCTCCATTCACAGACATCAGCGCGTTCGCAATCTGGTTGCATTTCAAGATTAGAAGCTCAAGGTCATGTTGATTCCCCTGTGCCGATGGTAGTTCTGTGAAACTGGTGTCTTCTACATGGTTCCAAACCGATACGCGAGTTGCATAGTTTTCTCGCAACCTTCTTGCGGTTCCGATGGTACTAGGTACGCGATCATTCGACAATCCATCTTCAAATCCTATTGAACCCTCAAACAGGCTGAGTGCTGTAAGGTCAGCAAAGTGAATGGTGGAATAGACGGTGAAAAATTCGTGGTTCCGTCGTTGCAGCTTTGCGATCAGGGAGAGCATGATTTGATCTAACACGTTCGCATATTCGCCGCGCGCTGAGATTCGATGCAACCAAAATCGTTCGGGCAAACTCTTCCAAGGATTGTCGGTTCCCATACCGTACCAAAAGTATTCAAAAAGTAATTCCAGTGGTGCAAAAGTAATCGAGTCTGGGTCCTGTTCACGCTTTGATAATCTCTCATGCGCAAGATCCATCCTTGCGGATGGAAAACCATGCTCTTTCAATAACACCATGCCCGGTAGTGTCTGCAACGAATTCATGCGCCAACCGCCGCCGATAGTCCTCAATTGCCTAGGTATCTCGACGAAAGAGAGGGTGCGAAAAGGAAGTATCAGTCCATGATCAGAAAAACCTTGTAAATGGTGGGTCACCACTGTTTGTAGGTGATCGTCAAATTCGTCCCACAGCTGAAGATTGTCGGCATGTTGTTTGTGAAGAAACAACTTGAACTCGATGCCTTCAACTTCGATGGAAGCACTTTCAAATTCGGATGCGAAGAGCGCGATTTCATGAACTGGGCTAGCTGGGTTCACTTGGTAGGAATTTGTTTGGTCTGATACTTGAACTACATCTGTACCTACTAACTGCCAGCTCCTGGGCGCAAGCTCGACCGATAAATCCAAATAAAAATAGTCGATTCCTTTTTGGGAGGAACGATAGTCGCCACGCACCGGACCAGGTATAGGATACCAATACACTCCAGGCATCAAAGCGACATATTTGGGCGAGTAGATAGAACCCTTTTCTCCAAGTAATGAAACGGTGTGGTTAGACACGCCCGAGGTTCTCATGTAGTCGAGTGGACTACCAAAATACGCAAATCGTTCGTCTGGAATACCGCGTATAACTATGTCGACGGTATGAGTGGTATCCGTGTCGAGCGGTACCGCATTTGGAATTGTGAGAAGTCCGTCATCGAATACGTAATTGGGTTCCATCCCATTGAGGAACAGTTCTTCAATATGCATTGACCGATTTAAGGCAAAAGTAAGTGGAGTCGACGTACTCACGATCGTCTTGAAATTTATAGTTAGATCTGCGATCAGGTGCTCTTTGGGATCGATTTTCACGTATCCAGTGATCGCTTCGATATCGATACGATCATCCCACTCGTGGTTTTCGTGGACTGTTCGCCACTTGTCGGAGGCGGTGTGATCGCTTAAGACACTGGACGAACCCCAAGCAAAGAGTGTCGTTCCAACACACAAACACACTCCCAGGGGTAGATACTTTTCTAGTTGGTTGTCACCGTTCTGACGACTCCAAATCAACGCACCTATAGCGATGAGTGCAATTGCTGCCAGAATAGTCGCAGTACGAATCGCGAAGACAGGCAACGATGCTAGTTGTGGAAACAGATCGGAAACAAACAGTGAGTCGTTTGACGAGGGAGATACGACTTCGAGTAATGAGTATGGCGTATTCAAAACAAGGAAAAACCAACCGAAAATTAGAGCACTCGCTACACCCGCAACAAGCAAGCGAAAGCGCAAGACGCATGACAGGAACACCACAACGGAACACCAAATCAAGAGAGTAGCAGGACCGTCAATTAGTAGGAGATTGATCAATGAGTACCATTCGATCGTATCCGCCATACCAATATTTGTGGTTGTCGAAATGAGTCCCAGTAGCTGCATCACGCAAACATTCGCGACCGCGACGATCCACAATAGTCCTGCGATTCCAAATACTCGCCCCGCTAGATATTCGAAATTCGTGATGGATTTAGAATCCAGTGCTTCAGTAATGCGGTTTCTGCTGTGCTGGTGTCCAGCATCAAAAGCCAAGAAGAGTACCGCGAATTG
This sequence comes from Gammaproteobacteria bacterium, assembly GCA_009842245.1. Taxonomy (GTDB): domain Bacteria; phylum Pseudomonadota; class Gammaproteobacteria; order Pseudomonadales; family Azotimanducaceae; genus Bin55. The sequence goes on from VYFT01000077.1 coordinate 33,180, forward strand.
GAAGAAGAGAAAGAATGTTGGATCGATGTTTCCAAATAGGTATTTTGGTACCCCAGTGCCGAACGAGGGTGAAGTTAAAGCCGCGTAACCAAGAAAGGAGCAGGAAATCAGGTATCCCACGATTGAGAAGAGGGATAGGAAAAATACGATCGTCCAGAACCGAGCTCGTCGTCTTGCAGTTCTCACTTCTGCCTTTGCAACATTCAAAATATTGGTCGTGGATGCAAACATATGTGACTAGATGGTGATGACTCGGATTCGTCTGGACAGACAAGCACTTATCGTGCCATTGATTGGTTCAAGTTAATGAACTATGTCGACATTGTTTGTGGAGTTTCACTCTTGGTTGAGTGATGGGAAAAAAACTAGACATGGGAAACGAGCAAAATCAGAATGAACGAGCTATGAGTCAGCTGTAATTTTCGACGAGACTGCGAACGAGCGGTTTCGCAATCCTTCAAGTCGAAGTGAGTCCATAGCGTGCTCAACTTAAAACAAGTCTACATAAATTTGACACGCAATTCGGTGTCTCTCACGACAACCACGTGCTTGGTTGTATTATCAGAGCAATTTTGCGGAAGTGGACATAACAATCGCTTAGACTTGCATACCACAGTGATCGAAAGAAAAATGTCATGGCAAAGACTGTTGTTCTTTCGAGGCGAAACCAATCCATTGTTATGATCTATGATTAAACATTTTTCGATTTTTCTAATCTCAATGATGTAATTAGCTCCTTGATTGAACGCGCACTTCCGTAAGATAAACTAGAAGCCTAGTACACTCTTGAATGAAAAATTTCTCAACCTCATGCCGATAATCACACTTGAGTCTGTGCTTGAAGAACAAAAGAGACAGTGCGAGATAGTTTCCTTTCAGGAACGCATCATACACTGTTCTGACTGTTCGTCGACGAAAATCGTCACAGTGGGAATACACTACCTTTACCAAACCATTCTCAAAGACGTTTACCGGTAAAAGTGGACTTCTCCTCGTCTAAAGATGTGATACGTTGCATTGACCCAAAGTCTCAAATTCGTTGATCTCTTTGCAGGGCTCGGAGGCTTCCATCATGGTTTATCCAAAGCCGGTGGGTTTAAGTGTGTCTTTGCGTCCGAAATTGACCCTCAACTTAGAGACTTGTATGAGGTAAATCATGGATTGAAGACTCATGGTGACCTAACCCAAATTGGTTTAAATACTGTACCGAAACACGAAGTGTTATGCGCTGGTTTCCCTTGCCAACCGTTCTCACTCGCGGGACAAAAAAAAGGTATTAGCTGCCCGCAGTTCGGCCGGCTGATTGATCATGTGATCGACATTGCTCGATTTAGAAAACCAGAATTCCTTTTTCTTGAAAATGTACCCGGTCTACTGACAGTTGAAAATGGATCGGTATGGAAGTTCATTACATCGGCTTTTACCGCGTTGGGATACAAGCTCACACACAAAGTCATATCTCCACTTGATGTAGCCGTGCCTCAAAATCGGAAACGCTTGTTTATCGTCGGAAGTTTAAAGCATGATGTGTCTCGTGTATTTGATTGGCCTTCTCCAGAACGAGTCCCAACTGTCTCAGAATTTCTCGAAAATACACCTAGTTCATTCAAGGCTATTGAGTCAAACAAACGAGTTCAGCTAGAGAAATGGCAACACTTGTTATTGAAGTGCCAATTTCCCGAAAAAATGCCGATTGTTTCCATTGCATCACCGGAGTTCGGTGCGACATATCCACTAGACTTCTCCAAGATCACTCTTCGAGAGCTCAGAGAGTACCGTGGAGCATACGGGAATAACCTCCGCGAATGTATTGACTGGGCTGACATTCTCGGAAAATTGCCCAGCTACTGTAGGAGACAACGCAAAGTGCCTAGTTGGCTAACTCAGTCAATCAATTTCAGCCGCAATTTTTACAAGCACAACAAGGAATGGTTGGACGAATGGCACAGAGATTTAAACAAATGTTACAACAGCTGGCAGGTGCTTGAATGGAGAGGAGATCGGTATGTGCGCTTACTCAACCAGCACCTACTGCAATTCCGTGCATCTGGAATTCGAGTCATAAAACCACATACACTCCCTTCGCTTATCGCAATGACACCGACGCAAGTACCAATAATAGGTTCGGGTATGCGATATCTAACAAAAGATGAAGCCGCTAGATTCCAGAGTTTGCATGACCTAACTAAAATTCCGATCGACGATAGGGATGCGTTTAAAGCTATTGGTAACGCGGTCAATGCCAAGGTCGTTGAAAAGATCGCATCCAACATTTGGCGCACAACCGTAAAAACTGTTAAAGGGACGACATGATAGCCAATAAAGACTTTAATGTGGACATAGCTCCCGAGATGGAGTTGTACAAAATCCTGCAACGTCAGTCCTACAGTATAGAAACCGCTCTTGCCGAGTTTGTTGACAATTCGGTGCAGTCTTTTATAGATCAGAGAAACACGATCCTACAGCGTGAAGGGATTGAACCAAAATTGAAAGTCCAGATTGCAATTTCGTCGTTGGATAGGCAGATCATTATCGAAGATAACGCCGGTGGAATAACGCGAAACAACTTTCAAAGGGCCATTCGGATGGGTTATGGGCCAGATCCCAAACCTGGACCACAAAACCTTTCGGTATATGGTATCGGCATGAAGTCGTCGGCAATTTGGTTTTCCAATCGGTGGTCGATCGAAACTTCAGCATTAGGATCTGGGGAAAAATTGACTACTACCTTTGACCTAGATCAGCTACTTTCTTCCGGTACGACAAAGATTGAGGTGCGGTCAAGCCCCGAAGACGAAAACAAACACTATACAAAAATTACAATTATTGACTGTTTGCGAGAACTATCAGATCCCAATAAACAGTTTGAAGAAACCGTTTTACCCTATCTCCAAGAGACTTTTTACAAGTTCAAGAATGTGTTCATTGAAGTCATGCATGACGGTCTGCTGCTTCAAACTACAAAGACGCAACTCACTGAACCATCACCTTTGGAGTACCCACGCGTTGACAATAATGGTGATCCAATTACAAACGCAGTTGTTAAATGGAAGAAAGAACTTGATTTCATTCATGACAATAAACCTGTCAGAGGTTTTATACTGATTAGGGAGACTGGTTCCTATCATGGACCCGGAATTCGGCTTCTTCGAAATCAACGTGTGATTTTTGGAACCCAAGGTGGTAACCGACAGAATAAACCACAAGTGTTGCTTGGAACCTCCAATAAATATGCGCCACAACGTATTTACGGGGAAATTCATCTTGATGACTTTCCCGTGAACTTTATGAAAACGGGGTTCGATATGAATATGGATGGACTCTACCGTGCAATCAGGACCGAAATATCAGCTCGACCGCCTGACACTAAAGAAGACTACATCGAACAGGCTATTCGTTTCAGAAAGAAGAAGAAAAAGTCGAACACTACTACTAGACCAAAAGATCGTTCCAAGACTAAACCTGAAACAGAGACAGAATCAGAACAGAGTTCCGATCCCGTTGTATTAACCGAGATAAGTTTTTCGTCCGATCTCAATAACGCTTTAGCACAGTTAAGAGTCAAAAAGCTCTATCGGCTCTACGATTCCCTCTGCCACATCTCATTGATTCGCCATCCCGTTCTCGCGTACGTTGGGGCATGGACTCTACTTGAAAGTTTGGCGACGCAAATGGGAAAAGTTACAGGGATTGCATTCCCAAGTTTCTTTAGTAGTCACTACAAAGAGTTAGCAAAAATCGGTAGTGTCTCAGTTTGAAATTGTAAATTAGAGCCGTTGTGTACTATTCTTCACGCGGAATGTATATCATATTGATAGCAACATGGAGAAATTAACCGATGCCTACAGGACCGCAGGGTCAATCGCGCCCGGCTGATACTGTTCAAAATGCGGTGCATGTAGCAAAGATTGCTACAGGTGAGATTGAAGAGACAAAACCTAAACCTTCGGGCAAAGCGCGCAGTGGTAAAGCGGGCGGCACTGCCCGAGCGAAGGCACTATCCAAAGAACGTAGAAGCGAAATAGCCAGACAAGCTGCACACGCGCGCTGGTCGTAATGCACGATCCCAATTGGACGAACCAGACCGTATGGACTGGTGACTGCCTCGACATCATGCGGGGCATGAACTCGGAGTGCGTCGATCTCATATACCTAGATCCTCCCTTCAATTCCAACGCGAACTATGCCGCGCCCGTAGGGAGCGAAGCGGCTGGAGCAGAGTTCAAGGACACGTGGGGATTAGACGACCTCAAGGTAGCGTGGCACGCGCTTATTCAACAGGAACATCCCGACCTCTACCAGTACCTCAAAGCAGTGCTGGATATGCACAGCAAATCCATGATGGCGTACCTCATTTACATGGCGGTGCGGATTATGGAGATGAAACGGTTGCTCAAACCGACAGGGAGCATTTACCTCCATTGCGATCCGTACGCCAGTCATTACTTGAAGTTGCTACTCGATGTAATTTTTGGACGAAAGCAATTTAGAAATGAAGTCGTGTGGGCGTATCGAGGAATGTATCCAAAGCAGAAAAAGTGGCAGAGTAAGCACGATTACATTTTGTTTTACAGTAAATCGGACGAATATATTTTCAATGTGCTACGTACCGATCCTACACCCGAATCCCTTAAAACGTATGAGAGTGCTCAGACGGTTGGCTATCTTGCAAACCATAAGCGAAAGATGGTTGTAGTTTATGATCGAGAGAAGTACGAAAAGGCAGTGAAAACCGAAAAGATACCGAAAGGAATGCGTGAAGTCAGTGTTGAAGAAAACAAGGGACGTCCGCCATTTACTGATTGGTGGGCAGACATCAAAATACTGGGCGGTCCTAAAAATAAAGAACGTGTCGGTTACCCAACGCAGAAGCCCTTAGCTTTGCTCAAAAGAATTGTACAGGCATCCACTATCGGGGGGGGAGTATAGTTCTCGACCCGTTCTGCGGTTGTGCCACTGCTTGTATCGCGGCGGAGATGCTCGGTCGACAATGGACGGGCATAGACATATCACCGAAGGCGGCGGAGCTGGTGAAGTTGCGAATGCACAAGGAAGTCGGACTGTTTTACACGGGTGCACACCGCACAGACACGCCACAACGCACCGATGTTGTGCCGATTCGACCTTACAGTCATAAGGAGAACAAACAAGCGTTATATGGCGCACAGGGAGGCGATTGCAACGGTTGTCGAGAACACTTTGAACCGCGTCATTTAGAAATAGACCACATAGTGCCGCGCTCCAAAGGAGGCACAGACCATATAGAAAACCTACAGTTGCTCTGCGGTTCGTGTAATCGAATAAAAGGTAATCGATCTCAAGAGTGGCTCGTATCTGCATTGAATGATAAATCTCTGATTAAATTAGTTGCTTAATAT
>VYFT01000029.1 GCA_009842245.1 Gammaproteobacteria bacterium
CAAAAAGTGCAGAAACACAGTTTCCAAGTCTTGCAGTCACTTCGGTAGATTTTCATAACAATAGTTAGTCGCCGCGACAAAGCCTTCAATCGATCCACAGTCAAATCGAATGCCTTGAAACTGACAAGCAACGACTTTATCGCGACGTGCGATTGCGCCTAACGCATCGGTCAGCTGGATTTCCCCACCATAGCCTGGTGTAGTTCGTTCTAATTCTTCAAATATCTCCGGCACCAAGATATACCGTCCTACTACCCCAAGGTTGCTCGGTGCCTCGCTCGCTGGAGGTTTTTCGACCAAGTTGCGAACTAGGTAAGTACCATCGTCTTGCTTGGTACCATCAATAATACCATACCGCTCACTCAATTCAGGTGGTACTTCCTCGACCGCGACCACGCAGCATTGATACTTCTCATAAACTGCGACCATTTGCTCGAGAACGCTTTTTGAGGGGTGCAAGCAAAGATCATCTGACAAAACCACTGCAAACGGAGAATGCCCCACGATGATTTTCCCAGTAAGCACCGCATCGCCCGTCCCACGCATTTCCTTCTGACGGGTATACGCGATCGTGCAAGAATCAACAAGTCTCTCTAAAGTTGCTAATTTAGTTTCTCGCTTCGTCCCACGTAGTCGATGCTGCAACTCAAAGTTGATGTCAAAGTGATCTTCGATTGCACGTTTACCACGCCCGGTTACGATTCCAATTTCGGTCAATCCTGCCGCAATCGCTTCCTCGACACCGTACTGAATTAACGGTTTGTCGAGTATCGGGAGCATTTCTTTGGGCATTGCCTTCGTAGCTGGTAAGAATCGCGTACCGTATCCACCGGCTAGGAACAGGCATTTGTTTAGCACGTTTTCCTCACTGTTTTGCCACGGGTCTGTGGCTTAAAGATTTTAGGGAATGTGGTGCTCCCTATAGATGCTTCGGGACGACTCGCAGTTACATGCTTAACACTTACAACTCTACTCTGTTCACAACGTGGTGAATCCGTCGAACTCAGGCCATACGATTCAATGACTCAACGGGATCTTTTTTGAAGATCAGATTGAGTGGCCGGAGAATTGCCAGAAGTCCCACTATTAAAGCCGCTGATGTCGTCCAAATTAAATCTTGCAGTGCGACAGTCGCGGTATCGAAGCGCAGAGTCACGCCTCTACCGCCGAGAGGAAATAATTGAATGATATTGTGTACGTAGCGCGCGGCGATGCACCCGAGTATAGTCCCCACAATAATCCCAGCGACCACGACAATCGCACCTTGGAACATAAAGACTATAGAAATCCAGCGTAGTTCCGCTCCCATGGTTTGTAAGATCGCTATATCACTACTCTTTCGATTGATTAGCATCGCTTGTCCTGAGATAATGTTCATTGTCACTAGCCCAATCGCAAATAGCAGCAAAATGAACAATATCGTCTTCTCCATCGCTAGAGCTTGAAAGTAGCTACCAAAGTGTTCCGACCAAGTTGTAACTTCGGGATAGTCGCCCAAAATTTGATCCGCGCGTCTGGGTTCATCTAACGTGATCATGTGATGTATTTGGTCTTTAGAAACTATCCCATGAGCGAGAAGATCGGAAATTCGGACATACACAATCCTGGAGAATTGATCGTGATCCCCTAACCACATGGGGCGTTCATACCTAAACGCAACCGTCTTGGATTGAACACCGTGCTCAGAAACTAGCGGTACGGTGAGTGTGAAGGTGTCTCCAACCGTCATTCCAAACCCTATAGCTACGTTGTAGTCCATACCCGCTGGTGGTAGTTCGAGCTCGTCCTTGATGAACGCCTGCATTTGTCGAAAAATTCGATTGGAGCTATCAGCGTTAAATCCATACACGGACACACCTGCATTCATTCTGACCCTTCGTTCAACATTTAGCAGTCCAAATGTGTCGACGAATGGTTCAATCGATGAGACTCCGGGTAATGATTGCAGTTCGCTCAACAGTTCTGTTTCGTCAGCAGTGACACGTGCAACGGCGTGTGGGTACACACTAAAGACGTACTTTTCTCTTTCATCTCGAATGCCGTTGAATACGGAAAGTACGACGATGAGTAATGTAAGCCCTAACACAAGGCCGAGAAACGATATTAAATTGATCAGTCGACTACGACCGCTACGTTTCGACAGCAGATAGCGGCTGCTAACACGCAGAATAAATAGTATTCTGGATCTATTCGTCATAAGGACGTAATGCACCCCGATCCAACCAGAGTCTACGATCCATCCGGCGAGCTACAGCTTGATCGTGAGTCACTAATACGAAGGCAGTACTCAGTTCTTTTTGTACGGAGACGATCAGCTGTAGAACTCTTTCGGCATTTTCTACGTCCAAATTTCCCGTGATTTCATCGCCAAGCACGACGGCTGGACTACCAACTAACGCACGAGCTACCGCGACGCGTTGTTTTTCACCACCCGAAAGCTGGTGTGGGTAGTGTTTCGCACGAGCTGTGAGGTCCATTAGTTCGAGTAACGCTGAAGCTCTCTTTCTCCCTTCCTTCGTTCCGATTCCACCTCGAATCCACAACGGCATGGCAACATTTTCTAACGCGGAAAATTCCGGTAATAGGTGATGGAATTGATACACGAACCCCATCGATTGATTTCGAATGCGACCCTGATCTGTGACGCTAGCGCGACTCATCTCGTTGCCTGCGATGAACACTCTGCCTTCGTCCAACCTCAGAAGACCTCCCAGAATGTGCAATAGCGTACTCTTACCACTGCCAGACCGACCAAGAATTGCTACCTGTTCACCGCGATGTATGGTTAGACTGACTTGCTGCAGAATTTGTAGTGTCCGGGTTCCATCGTGGAACGACTTACATACGTCTTTTGCAGACACTACAACGGTATTAGTCACTACGTAGTATCTCCACGGGATCCAATCTCATTGCACGCCATGCTGGATAGATCGCGGCTAGAATCGTGAGACTCAAGCCGATGACAGCTACCAGAAAGAGATCTGACACGACAAACTCAATGTTTAGTTCCTGTACGAAGTATCCTTCAAGTAGATTGACACTCAAGAGATTGGAAAAAATCGGTAGTCCAAGTTCCAACCCATAACCCATCAACACGCCAAGAACTCCTCCAGAAAGTAGACCTAGTAATGAGATCATGAACCCAGTAATGAGAAACGAAGAACCGATCAAGACTCTTCCACCGCCTAATGTACGCAATACTGCGATGTCTTCTTTTCGTTCGTTGACAAATACAACGACCGTTGAAATCAGGTTGAACGCAGCAATCGCTACCATCAGGGAAAATATTAATACTAACAAGTTGCGTGAAGCCGCGATGCGGTCTGCTAAGCCTCCATACTTTTCCTTAGAAAACCACGTCGAGACTGAGTAAGAACTGGTGAGTCTTAGCTCTCTGGCAAGGATTTCACTCGCCAACCTCACCGCATCGAAGGGATCGTCTATTTGTAAGCGATACGTCGTAATACCTTCGTTGAGACGTTGTAGTCGAGCAGCATCGTCGATGTGAATGTAGGCCGTTAGTGCGTCCAGAAAAGTGCGAGTGTCGATAATTCCAGCGACTTGAAAGCGTCTCTGACGGGGAACTGCGCCGACTAGAGTCAGTGTAGCTTCCTTCATCACGACGGTAACGAAGTCTCCCGTCGTTACCTTAAGTTCTCGAGCTTTATCCCGGCCGAGCAATATTTGAAAAGAACCAGAAGTGAGTCGCGACATCGCGTCAGCGTCTACAAATTCTTCTATCGTCGAACGACGTAAGTGTCTGTCTGGATCAATGCCAGTGAGTCGAGCAACCTCTACTCGACCACGTCGTTCTGACGCTTCTTCATTCAGTCCAGCTTGTGGATGAACCACAATCAAACCGTCGATTTCAAGTTCGGGACTTCCACGATACTCAAACGATAGATCCTCAAGCTGGTTTTCGAGATCGTCTAAATCCATCGTACCACCGTGGCTTTGGATCGTAATGTGAGGAATCAGGTTTAGCACGCGGTCTCGCAACTCGGTTTCAAACCCAGAGATTATCGCTTGAGTCACCACTAAGATCGCAACAGAGAATGCAAATCCCAGCATCGCGATCGACGCTACTGATCGCAAAAAATCTCGTGACGAACGGAAATATCGCCACCCAATGCGATGTGCGAGAGGTATAGTCACTTGCTAGTTATCGAACCGCTGCTCTATAGAAACGAAATGTGTTCAATGCACCGAATCAAGAGTTTTACGCTCAATAATGATTCCACTTTTTCTTCATCGCTACTTCACTGTCGCGGAGCAAAATATTGTTAGTGATTCTCCTTGGGTAGGGATACTGTCGTGGTAGGTACATGGAAATCTCTCCTCCTATTCCACCTTCCAAATCGCAACCATGCGAATCATGTTGTTCCAAGCACCGTGACCTACCATGACAATCCCTTGGAGTCTCGCAACTTCACGTTAATTCCTCGATTTCATCAACAATTCCATTGCTGTTGAATATTTAACTCGCTTTTCTTCCGCTTCTGAATCCCAAGTCGTAAGCGCGATAGCAGTATCGTGAGTTTCGGCAAACTCAAGGGCTTCATCAAATCCCATTACAAAAAGAGCAGTCGCCAACGCATCAGCTTCGGCAGCGGTTTCATGATATACAGTCACAGCCAGTAGATTATGTGAAGCGGGCAAACCCGATCGTGGGTCGATGACGTGAGGATATAAAACTGTATCGAAAATTCGATAGTTCCGATAACTACCGGACGTAGCAATCGCTCCGTCTGACAATTGGACATACGCTTGTACCTTCCCGGACTCATCGGGTGCTTCAATCCCGATTCGCCAAGGCTTATTAGCGTCGTTGCGGCCGAGCACGCGAATCTCACCACCAATGTCGACAAGAAAGTCTGAACAATCGTGCTGCTTTAGTAACTTCTTCGCGATGTGATCGACCCCATATCCCTTTCCGATTCCTGAAAGATCTAGTTGAATGTCCGCATGCTTTCGCACGAGTCTGGTACTCTCATCAATCTCGAGTAGTTTGTAATTGACCCGTTTCAACGCGCCCGCGATCAAATCCGACGGCGGTCGATCTATGACTTCCGTTGCACCAAAACCCCAAATTTCAACCAAAGGTGCGACAGTAATGTCAAACGCTCCGTTTGTTTGCGCGCTTACTTGCTGTGCAATATCAATCACATCAACTAATACTTCGTCCAATGACATCCACTCGCCGACAGTTAGGGTACGATTAAAAATACTCACCGCGGAATCCGGTTCGTAGGTGGACAGGATGGCGGTTAGCTTCTCAAGTTCGGTTTCGAGAAACTCTTGGGTCAAGGTGGGACTACAATTTCCCACGACACGGAAGTATGTACCCATAGTCTCACCATGAAAAGTTTGGTAAGGGTTCGACCCGCACCCGTGCAGAATAACTGTAGACAAAAGTACGATGATGACCCATTCGATGAGTTCGATAGGACGATGTCGGTCACAGTTCATTCGGGAACTTATACACACATTTGCTGTCCTTAAAATGAGCGTCCGATTACACAAGTAACGAAGGAAATACATTGACGAATGAAGAAATATCGCTTTTTAATCATATTGTTCTCGTTGGGATTTATGGCTAACGTAATCGCACAAGATACAGAAAACGGAAACGAAGAAACCGAAGAAGAAGAAGAAAACCCCAAGGTATTGTTTGACACGTCTCTAGGTACGTTTATGGTTGAGCTTTACGCCGATAAAGCTCCGCTGACTGTCCAACACTTTTTGAAGTTAATTGACGAAGACTACTACGACGGTTTGATCTTTCACCGTGTGGTAAAGGATTTTGTGATTCAAACCGGTAGTTTCAATCAAGAAATTGAGCATCAAGAAGTCGAAGATACTGTGAAAAACGAAGCAGGTAACGGTCTTTCGAACGAAAAAGGAACTCTCTCGATGGCGCGCGGAGAAGACCCGGACTCCGCTTCATCCGACTTTTTCATCAATTTGAAAGATAACGTGGGACTGGACAAAGAAGGGCGGCCGGACAACCCTCATGGTTATGCTGTTTTCGGCAAAGTGATACGTGGAATGGACGTAATTGAAAAGATTGCAGAAGTGGAAGTCGAAACGAGAGAGCTTCCAGTATACGAAGATCCCATGAAACATTTCCCGGTCGACAACGTTGTAATTAAACAAGCTTCAACGTACGAGTAGCACTCCACTACTGCTCTATTCAACATTGATCTATTAATCAACGGGGACGCAGACTAATACATGGCTAAACGCTTCCTACTACTCCTCGCAATCGCTGGTTCATCGCTTTTGTGGGCTGCTCTGATTGCAGAAATTTCCTTTCGATATCTCGATGTGGGGAGTTCTGATGACAGCATTTTTTCAAGTTCCGAATGGGATTTGGACGAATCTGATTCTGCCCCAGCAAGCGAAACGAGAGACGGCTTTTTAGTACTCTTCGTGCTAGTAGCTCTCGCGATAACGTCTACCTCGTACCTTACCTACCGAGTCGCAAAACGAAATCAGCTCTTGCAGACCTCCAGTGGCACGAATACAGCGCGTCGGCAAAATAAAAAACAAGTCCAAGGGAATAAGTCGTCCTATAAAACCAGTCGGGAACGCTCCGTTCAAAAAAAATCTAATTCACCACCCCAAAACAGAAAGCCTCCTACTTCAGGTCAGTCTGTCCGAAAGAACACCGACACTTCAGCAAATGTAAGATCCCAGGCCACCCCAACTAGCTCTATTGGAGAGCGAGTCAAAGGTCGAATTCGGGTGTATTACATTCGGCGATCGTATGGATTCGTGGAAGATGACAGTAAGCAGACGATTTTCTTCCACAAGTCCGCAATTGCGGCAGACATCAACGAACGCGACTTGACGAAGAAACCAAACGTGAGTTATGTTGTGACTCCTAGCGATCGTGGTCCAATTGCCACGGATATTCAGTTAGAGCAGTGAGCGCACCCAATTAATTTAAGGCAGTTACTCACCGACAATCTCGACAAGAGTTTTGCCAGTTTAGGCGTTGACAATCCCCGCGCTCTAGTTTTTGCGACCGCGAACGAGGAATTTGGCGACTATCAAGCTAATGGAGCGATGGCGATCGCCAAAAGAGTCGGCAGGAATCCACGTAGTGTTGCCCAAGAAATTGTCGACCAAGAGCCTCTCTCTAGCCTGAGTGCTGAACTCGAAATCGGCGGTCCCGGTTTCATCAATATCCGTCTAAACGACGCGTTCATCGGAGGTGCCGTGTCAGAACTGAGGCCACTTGAACAGGTCGACCAACCAGAACGCATCGTGATTGACTACTCTTCTCCGAACGTCGCCAAAGAACTTCACGTTGGGCATTTACGCAGTACTGTAATAGGTGATGCATTGGCGCGCTTGTTTGAATTTGTCGGACACACAGTCATTCGCCAAAATCATGTTGGTGATTGGGGTACTGCTTTTGGTAAGCTGATCGCCTATATCGATAAGGAACAGTCAGCTGAAGACTTGACTGTTCAAGGTATTGAAAAGTTGTACGTCGCGGCGAACGAGCAATTTGAAAAAGATCCAATCTTTGCCCAAATTGCGCGCCAAGAAGTCATAAAGCTACAACAACAAGATTCTGAGACTCTCGACAAGTGGAACCAAATCGTTCAAGCCTCGCTTGACCATGTGCAGCAAATTTACTCGATGCTAGACATTTCTCTTCAGTTGTCCGATGTGAGAGGAGAAAGTTCTTATAACCAAGATTTAGCCACGATTGTGGATGATCTAGATAAAGCAGGTATTCTTGAAGTTTCGGACGGTGCGAAGTGTGTCTTCGCCGAAGGATTCCTACGTAAAGACGGCTCTCCGCTGCCTATGATCGTACAAAAGTCTGATGGCGGTTATCTCTACCACACGACTGACTTGGCTGCGCTCAAGCACCGCTCGAAATCGTTGCATGCAAATCGAATCCTCTATCTCACTGATGCGCGACAGATTCATCATTTCCAACTTCTATTCGCCGTAGGTAAACTCGTAGGATACATCTCAAACGATGTGATACCGGAGCATCTCGTGTTTGGTTCGGTATTAGACAAGAATAGCGAGCCATTCAGAACGCGGGGAGGAAATAACGTTCTGCTACGTGAATTGATTCATGAAGGCATTGACCGAGCGTTGGAGATCGTACGGATCAAGAGTAGTCATTTGAGTCAAGATGAACAGGAAGAAATTGCTCGACTCGTTGCCGTAGGAGCGATAAAGTACGCGGATTTGTCGAAGAATCGTACGAATGACTACCGTTTCGATTGGGATGGAATGTTGTCCCTTGACGGAAATACCGCACCATACCTACAGTACGCCCACGCTCGTATTTGTTCTATTTTCGCGCGAGCCGACTTAGATCTACAAGCACACCTAAGCCATGAAATTTCACTACAACACGTGAGCGAAAGAGCGTTAGCATTACGACTATTGAGATTCGCTGAGACACTTGAACAGAGTCTCGAGGAACGCAAACCTCACTATTTGTGCAACTATCTTTACGAGTTAACAGTGCACTTTATGCGGTTCTACGAGAATTGCCCAGTACTCAAAGCAGAGAACGCAAGGATTCGGGAAAGCAGATTGTCTCTTAGCGCAAAAACTGCGCAGATACTGCGAGTAGGACTAGAGAACTTAGGTATTTCTTTACCGGTACGTATGTAACGGTTACGTGCGTTTCGGAACGGTGTAGGTTCTCAGGTCTTGAACGAAGTACCGTAAGTGTTCCAACCCGGTCTCTTCGGCCTCCAGACACCAAGTACGAAACTGCGTCAACATCTCGTCTGCATTCCCACTTCGTTTAGCCCAAATAGCATTCAGCGACAATCGCAGTTCGTAGATACGTTTTAGCGCAGGGCTTCGCTTGGTTATCTGTCTGATGTGATTCTTATCGCGTTCATGGAGCACGCCTTCGTGTGCGCTCATAACTTTGCGACCTCGTCGCAACAACTTGCGAAAGTAGCTGTCAGCACCTTGGCGTTCTTGCTTGATCGTCGGGTGAACCACTTGACGCGCGTAGGTGGACATTACTCGAAACCGGTCGTTGATAACTGCCCACAAAGTATCCATATCGATGGAGGACTTGCCGGAAACTGTAGTGACTACAGGTTGAGTGTGAACAGGTCTGGCTAGCTTGAAATAGCTCAGTATTCGAATGTAAAACCAACCAATGTCAAACTCCCAAGGTTTAACTGCAAAACGTGCGGAATTTGGATAGGTATGATGGTTGTTGTGTAGTTCTTCACCACACAAAAAGATCCCGATCGGAAAGATGTTGCGGGAGTTATCTGGAGACTCAAAGTTTCGATATCCGATTGCATGACCGATTCCATTGACTACCCCAGCGCCCCAAAAAGGAGTCCAAATCATTTGCAATGCCCAAATGACTACTCCGAAAATCCCAAACAGTGCGATGTCGATAAATAGAAGTGCCGTTACACCTTGCCAGGCGTACTTGGAATAGACATTACGTTCGATCCAATCGTCTGGAGTACCTTTACCGTAGCGTCTTATAGTCTCTTCATCAATCGCGTCTCGATAGTATTCAGCTCCTTGAAGCAGGATACTGTTCAACCCGTGAATTACTGGGCTGTGAGGATCTTCGTCTGTCTCTGTTTTTGCATGGTGTTTTCGATGGATAGCAGTCCACTCTTTCGTGATCATCCCCGTAGACATCCAAAGAACAAATCGGAAAAAGTGGCACAGTACCGGGTGTAAGTCAAGCGAGCGATGAGCCGAATGCCTATGCAAATATAAAGTGATTGCGACAAACGTGATATGGGTCGTTACTAAAAAATATACCAACGCCCAAGGCAGTGAGAATCCGACAACGCCGAACACCCAGTCAAATAAATCCACTAAGTATGAACCCTTTTACTATTTGTTTAAAAATGAGATGAACATTCTCCTAAATGTAGCTCACGAACGTAAGCTGTGGGGAATAGAGGAATTGTATGTATAGGTGCGGTCGCGATGCATCGAAATTGTTCTTACAATGCAAGTACCAAAATCGATTACACAACACACCGTTGGTCAGTGCCGACCTTAGTAGTTGTAACTTGGAGAATACAGATGACTAAATCTCTGCACGTTGTAAAGATGCCTATCAAGGCAGCACTCAGATATCGAGCGATGTTCCATGGTGTTCGGATCCTACAAATTGTCGGCGCACCCTGGTTGTTCTACGTGTTTTTCATATATCGAGATGTCCACCTACTCCGCAAATTCGATCTTCCACCCGGATGTCTTTTTAGCGCACTCGACCAACAAGCTTGGTGGAACATTTCGCCAATGATTTTCCTTCTTATGGGAATTATTTTGTACTGGATGATAGTCTGGATTTTCCATGACCGGAAAAATGAAAGCGGGATCGTGAATCTAGTGAACAAGAACATCAATAGTGACGAGTTGGTCGAAGTCAAGATTTAACAATATACCGTATTGAAGAAACGCAGACAATTGAAGTTGCTAACTCCACACGTCTGTCCAAAAGTATCGGTTAGTTCGTTGTTCAACCGCGTCTCTCCGACGACGAATTCACAAGCAGTTAGAATAGCTAGCTCTAGGTTATGCGCGAGTCTTAACGTGCTCAAAACGTAGGGAGAACAGAAAACCACCATGCTCAATCGAAGAAAATTTACAATCGCATCCGCTTCTATTCCACTGTCCATCGTATTAACTCGGTCTTTGATCGGTCAAACAGATGAAGAGGCCGCGGAAGTCGACGCTGCCGAGACGGAAGAAGAGACAACTGAAACCGAAATTCCAGAGGAGCTTAAAACTTCCAAACTGATATATCTCACACCAATCAAATCAGACGGTGAAGAAAGCAAGTGTCAAGGCGAAGTCTGGTTCGTGTATATAGATTCGAAGATATACACGACCACTGCTACCGATGCGTGGCGCGCTGAAGCAATTCGTAAAGATCTCAAGGATGCGCGTATTTGGATAGGTGACTACGGAGTTTGGACTCGAGCAAAGGAAGAGTACAAAGAAGGACCTGAGCTCATGATAGAAGGTTCGATCTATGACGACGAAGAAAAACTTCCTGAAATACTGGAAGCATTTACTGATAAATATGGTACTGGTCGATATCCGCGCGTTTTCAAAGAAGAGATCGAAGAGGAGAAACGAGTCGTGCTCGAATATGAGGTGAAATGAACCCATGCGAAATCCCGAGCAAAATTTAATCTCCGTAGATGAATTAGTCGCGATTCAAGACGACCCTAACACGGTTACATTTGACTGTAGTTACGAATTAACAAATCCGGATGCGGGCCTCAAAATATACACCCAAGGGCACATTCCGAACGCGATTTTTGCTTACGTCACCGGAGACCTGGCCGAACCACCAGGTAAACGCGGTCGACATCCTCTACCCACGCGCGAAAAGTTTTTAGAGACTGTACGTTCCTGGGGAGTTAGCAACGACTCTCACGTGATTTCGTACGATCAAGGGCTTGCGATATTCGCGTGTCGACTATGGTGGATGTTTCGCTGGCTTGGACACGAAAACGTATCAGTTCTGGACGGGGGCATGAGTGCGTGGAAAGCGTCTGGGCAACCGGTCAGCACTGATGTGAGCGCACACGGTCGCAGCACTTTTGAAGCTAAGACAGCACTAACGAGCCTTGTCGATGCCGAGGACGTCTTGAATCACAATGGAATTCTGATCGACGCCCGCGCCGAAAACCGATTTCGAGGAGAAGTCGAACCGATTGATCATACAGCAGGACACATTCCGGGTGCTATCTGCCGTCCGAGCAGTAAGAATTTAGACGAATCGTTCAAATTTACGCGAGATGGATCGAGATTTGACGTATTGACCGACGATGAAGAGGTAATCTGTTACTGTGGTTCGGGCATCAGTGCGACGCACAACATTCTGTCAATAATCCTTGCCGGACACAAAGAGCCTTCTCTATATTCAGGGTCCTGGAGTGAATGGATCGAAGACTCCTCTCGACCCATCGTTACCGGATGAAATCAGCCGTCGCGCACTTCGTCGACGGCAGACTCTTTTCACCTAAATTTAACGACTATTACGCGGCACGTGACCCCGTCGCGGAGACCGCTCACGTCCACATCCACCCAGCCAATCTCGTGGCGCGGATGAGCCGAGCAAACACGTTTACGATTTTTGAATTTGGATTCGGTGCGGGCATCAATTTGCTCGCGACCAGCACAGAGTTTCTCAAGCTCGCAAAGCCAAATGTTCGTTTACGATTCATCAGTTGCGAAGCGTTTCCACTTCAACACGACACTCTTCGTCAAGTGCACGATAACACAGCTATTGACAAGTCGTTGTCTCGTCGGTTACTAGATTTTTACCCACCACTAGTTTCTGGAATCTACCGGCAGCTGTTTGCAAACGACAGAGTCGAACTCACTCTAATATTTGCAGATATCGAAACCGCTTTGACCGAATTTGTAGATCAAGATTCGGTTGGCGTCGACTCTTGGATGTTGGACGGTTTCGCACCAGCTCGAAATCCACAGATGTGGGATGCCAAACTCATTCCAATCCTAGCACAGTGCACGAAAGCGAATGGCACGGTTACATCGTTTAGTTCGGCGGGTACCGTTCGCCGTAGTTTAGAAGACAACGGATTTAGTGTTCAGAAGATCGAAGGGACGCCGTTTAAGCGACATACCTTACTCGCGACGCTAAACGAATCGAGATTGCAATCCACGGAACCACCGAGAAAAGTCACAATCGTCGGGGGTGGTTTTGCCGGTACAGCGACTGCACATGCGTTTGCAAGACGTGGCATTCAAGTTCAACTGATGACGCCAAGTGGAGGTGTCGGAGATGCTACTTCGAGTATTCCTACAGCCGTTCTACATCCCCGCTTGAGCGCAAGTATGGAAGAACCCGCATATTTTCGGACGCAAACTTACTTCTACGCCGCAGCTTTGTTGAGTCAGTATCTTCAACATGCGACTACAGGTGCGGTCCAAATTTCCAGTAAGAACATGGTAGCCAAACGATTAAAAGATATTGCTGACACGTTAGGTAAGAATTGGGCAAGATGGCTCGACGCCGCAGATTGTCTCGAGCTCACTAACACGGAACAGGGATACGAATCAACTTTCTTTCCGAAATCGATCGTTGTAAATGGCATAGAACTTTGTCGTTCATTTGTGGATCATCCCCGCATTGAAGTAGTCGCCAAAGAACTTTTCGCTCCGATAGACGATGAACTAACTATTTATGCGACAGCCTCAACGTCGGTACTTGGAAAGACAGCTGAGGCATGGGAAGTTTTGACAATCGAGGGACAGATTGACACTTTTGCTCACTCGAACAATAACGCGATACCTCGCCGAGTGCTAATTCAAGATGGCTACATCGTACCGACTGAATCCGCGTGTGTTGTTGGATCCACCTACGAATACACCCAATGGAAACCAGGCTTAGCTACGAAGACCAACTTAGCGAAATTGCAACAAGTCACGAGCAGAGAACATTGGACGCACCTAGGAAAATTTCGTGGTTTGCGTACCGTTACTTCCGATAAACTACCTATCGTAGGTCAAATTGATCGCAATCAATGGGTAAATCTCGCCCACGGGAGTGCTGGTACCGCGAGTACTCCCTTTTGTGCCGAGATTCTCGCAAGCCAAGTTTTCGGCGAACTCGCACCTGCATGGCAGGAGTGTTTAAGCATCATAAATCCAGATAGGTTTTCAGAACGTCAAATTCGTCGACCTAATCCGTTTCTGCGACACAAACGGTAATTTGTGACGAAAACATCGACTCCATGCAAAATTTAATGTTTCGTTTCTATTCGAACACCCTGTGGAGAGGAATCTATTCATGAGACGCATCGTAGCAACCTTACTTCTCGCCTTACCCATTTTGTTACTCGGTTCCTGTTCTCGAGAAACTACACCCGAAGCTCCAGACGAAGTAGAAGGAAACGAAAATGTAGCAGTTAGCACATTAGATGTAGATACGCATCTAAAGATTCTGTATTGGCAAGGACCAACAACACTGAATCCCTATCTGTCCAGTGGTACCAAAGATATCGAGGCCGCTTCAATCGTTCTTGAACCGTTGGCACACCACGATGTTGATGCAAACATGGTACCGATATTAGCGACGGAGATACCGACAAAAGAAAACGGTGGACTGGCAGAAGATCGTACGAGCATCACTTGGCATTTAAGGCAGGACATTGTTTGGTCCGATAACACACCGCTAACCGCAACCGATGTAGTCTTTACATGGGAGTACTGCACAGCTGAAGGTGGTGGTTGTACTGCAATAGACTCTTTTCGATACGTGGAAAGGGTCGTTGCAATAGATGATCACACAGTACGAATCGAATTCGTCAAACCAGCACCCTACCCGTATGGCCCGTTTGTGGGTTCTGTGAGTCCAATTCTTCAGCGCGAGCAGTTCAAGGACTGTCTTGGCGCTCGCGCAAAAGAGTGTACAGACCAAAATTTTTACCCCATTGGTACAGGTCCTTTTCGAGCACTCGAGTTCAAGGCAAATGACACGGTACAGTACATTGCCAATACACTGTATCGGGACGAGGGTAAACCTTTCTTTCAGACTGTTGTGATCAAAGGTGGTGGCAATGCCACCTCAGCTGCACGTACCGTACTACAAACGGGTGAGTTCGACTATGCATGGAATTTACAAGTTGAACCTGAAATTCTAGAGAGCATGAGAGGTGCCGGAAAAGGCGAGATTCTCACAGGTTTCGGTTCCCAAGTGGAACGGATTATGGTAAACCAGACCAATCCAGATCCAAAGCTCAATGAGGAGCAACGTTCGGTCTACATGGATGGTAAGAATGCACACCCATTTCTATCTGATATCAATGTTCGACGCGCCCTGACGTTAGCGATCGACCGACAAATTCTGGTCGATGTCCTCTACGGTGTATCGGGCCGCCCTACATGTAACGTGATACCGCTTCCGGAAAAGTATGTTTCGACAAACAACGACGACTGTTTAACACAAGACATTGAAGAGGCAAATAGGATTCTCGATGAAGCCGGTTGGGTATTGGGTTCGGATGGGGTTCGCGCGAAGGATGGAATACGTTTAAGTCTGGTTTATCAGACTTCTACAAATTCGGTAAGACAAAGCACTCAGTCGCTTATAAAAGACTGGTGGCAACAAATTGGCGTCGAAACTGAGTTACAGAACTTTGACGGCGGCGTGTTCTTTAGTACTGACGCTGCAAATCCTTTCACTTTAACGAGATTTTACGCGGATGTGCAAATGTATACTAATAGTTTTGAAGGAAACGATCCTTCAAATTACGTCGAGAGTTGGAAGTGTGGAAATGTCCCCGGACCCCACAATTCGTGGGTTGGTTCGAACATCTCTCGTGGTTGCTCCGAAGAAGTCGACGCGCTTCTTGACGCTTTATCTGAAACATTTGACGCAACCGAACGGGTCGAAATTATTAAACAACTTAACGACAAGGTAGTTCAAAATGTATGGGAGATTCCCTTGATCCACCGTGCTAGAGTATCTGCGAGAGCTAACTCGTTAAAAGGCTTCGAATTGAACGGCTGGGATTCTGAAATCTGGAGCATTGCAGACTGGTATCGAGAGTAGTACTATTTACCGATAGTGTAATTCCAGTGCACACAGGGTGACTTCCAAGTGCTGAAGTACTTGAGTAAGCGATTGTTTTTTGCAATCCCTACGCTCCTCATAATCAGTTTTGCGCTCTTCGCGATATTGGATTTAGCACCCAATGATCCGACAAGTAATCTACCGATTACGATTCCGCCGGAAGTAAGGGCAGAAATCAAGACTTCTCTAGGTCTCGACAAACCTTTTCACATTCGTTATTTCAAATGGATGGAGCAGTTCTTCATCAACGAACCACTGAACTTGATTGAAGAAATTACGGGGCTAGAGATTGGTGATTCTGAGTCGCGATTGCGTGTCCGTTCTTGGTCCTCGCATAGTCCAGTAGTGGATTCGATTGTTGAACGGCTCCCGCAAACGTTGTGGGTAGTTGGTCTCTCCTACGTCTTTGGTATATTGATCGCACTACCAATAGGAGTAGTGTCGGCTTACAAACAGTACAGTTGGTTTGACCAAATTGGAACGTTTGTCTCCATGGTCGGGTTCTCAATACCAACCTTTTTCACGGGATTGGTCCTGATTGTTGTGTTTAGTGTGTGGCTAAGCTGGTTACCTTCTACGTACGATACAACACACGACATCACAGACTTGTCGTCGTTATGGTATCAAATCAAACAAATGACTATGCCTGTGCTGGTATTAGCTTTCTACAACGCCGCGCAACTCAGCCGATTCATGCGCGCTTCCGTACTTGAAAATCTAAATTTAGACTATGTCCGCACGGCACGTGCAAAAGGATTGCGCGATCGTGCCATATTGCTGAAACATGTTCTGCGAAATAGCATGCTCCCTGTTGTCACGATGATAGCTTTAGGGGTCCCCACAATCTTTACGGGCGCGATCATCACGGAACAAATTTTTCGAGTGAACGGAATAGGACAGCTACTTATCACCGGTATTAACAGTGCCGACATACCCCTAGTTCAGTCTCTATCGTTTCTCTTTGCCGTACTGATTGTTGCGTTCAATCTTATCGCGGACATTGTTTATGGCATCTTGGATCCAAGGATTAAGTACGAGTAATTATGAAACTCGAAAACTTAGCTAGAGCGGATCTCTCGATCCAACAAGCACGCGAACATCCGTCGCCTTGGATGATAGTTTGGATAGCGCTAAAGAGTCATAAAGGAGCGCTTGTGGGTGCGGGTGTATTCTCATTCATTGTGCTCGCAGTGCTAGTGGGTCCCCTCTTTTACACCGTTGACCCTCAACTAACGGATTATGCGGTCCGAAATCAGGGAATTTCCTGGCAACACCCGTTAGGTACCGACAATATAGGACGCGATATGCTCGCCCAGGTCCTCTCTGGTGGTAGGATCGCGCTCGCGGTTGGGTTCGCCGCGATGCTACTGTCGCTATTTTTAGGCACTGTAGTCGGTGTGATTGCTGGCTATTACAAGCGACTCGACGGACCGCTCATGCGACTGACTGATCTGTTTCTAGCAATGCCACTCTTGCCGTTATTGCTGGTCATCATATTGCTGTTCCGAGATGCACTACGGGATATTTTTGGTCTTGAATTTGGAATATTCATACTCATTGTCTTTGTAATAGGGATTACAAGTTGGATGCAGACTGCTCGAATCGTCAGAGGTGAAACTCTCGCGATTAAGGAGCGTGAATTTGTACTAGCGGCGACGAGTGTGGGTACAAGTGGATTGCACATCATCTCCACGCACATACTGCCGAATATCTTGAGCCCAATCATGGTTTCGGCAACTTTGGGAGTTGCGAGCGCGATAATCACCGAATCGGCACTGTCATTCTTAGGGCTGGGTTTCCCGTCGGACTTCCCTACCTGGGGTCGATTGCTCTATGACGGAGCTCCCTGGATTGGAATCGATAGCACGAACTGGCTAGTGCGGGTCTTTGCACCGGGTATTGCAATTTCATTGACCGTCTTAAGTGTCAATTACATCGGCGACGCGTTGCGTGATGCAATTGACCCTCGAGTGCGGAATAAGTAAATGTACCTTCGTAGCGAAAAACTTAACTGTACCTCATTGGTAGTTCAAAGCGAAGCCTAGCCCAATTAAAGATGATTTAGCCGTATTTACCTTCCCAAACGTAGTCTAGAAATGTTGTATACGGTAGTATTTCAATACCATCGACGTACTTCGGTAGCGAGCCCATATACACACAGACTAAATTCTGAAAAATCTCTTCCTCATTGAGTGCTTTTAACGATCGGAAATTACAAGGATTTCCGTGTCGGAAGAAACCACATCTTCGAGCGAGAATGATTTCTCGAGTAGAGAGAGGTGCACGTCAATATTTAGCAGATCAAATACTGAAGCTTCTGGAATGGTTTCGCGAATGAGTGTGGACTTCCCTGTCATGCGTGGCCCTAGAAAGAAACATGATCCAGATGTCAGAATGGACGACAAGTCCAACGTGCGTGGGTAGAGCTACTTCGTCACTATAGTTGTCATTTGACATGTCGCATGACAACTGTATTGACATAATGCATCGTAGTTATGAAATCCGACACAATATGCTCCGTAATTAACCTATTCAGAATGCATATATTTAATGTGGGTGTCTTTCGATAAGCGTATGTTGAGGAATCCACAAACTACCGGCGAGGACAGTTCGCCAGTTTGCACTAACAGTATCCGCAGATTTGGGAAGCTCTCAAAGAGCTTCAATTTGTAATGATGAGAACATCCTATCTAGAAAAGGTGGACCCGCAATTTCAGTTCTCGATATGGAAGCCGAACTAGTGTGTAAAAATTTGAGAGTCGGACGGCTATGAGGAACAAGTGATGTTCGAATTTGATGTCGACGAGCAGGGATCCGTGAACAACCCGATAATTTTGTAATCAAGTCTCATTAAGTACTACGGTAACATATCGCATGTGTTGTGCTTAAAAGCTCTCGTTTCGACCCGCTGAGCATAGACGGTGAGAGTGTTGTAGCACCCAGAGTAAGATACAGTTTATTATTTTGAAGATTACTACATCAACGGTTCTTATCGGATTCATCGTGATCATGGAAATCCACGTTTGGAGATCATTTCAAACGAAAAACGAGGCACAAATACTACGTATCTGCAACAAATACGACCGTTTTAACAAATGAAACTCTACGTCAAGACTTACGGTTGCCAAATGAACGACTACGACTCCGCGCGGATGTCTGAGTTGTTGCAGACAAGCCATGGCGCGAGAGAGACACAGACTCCGGATGAAGCAGATTTAATCCTAGTGAACACCTGCTCCATCCGAGAGAAAGCCCAAGAAAAGGTATTTCACGAGCTTGGCCGTTATCGAAAATTGAAACTCAGAAAACCGCATCTATTGATAGGTGTCGGTGGGTGCGTGGCTTCGCAAGAAGGAGAAGCGATTACCAAACGCGCGCCATATGTTGATCTCGTATTCGGACCACAGACGCTCCACCGATTACCCGCGATGATTGAGCAAACCCGACGACTCAAACAGCCCGTGGTTGATATCAGCTTTCCGGAAATCGAGAAGTTCGACCACCTGCCTAAGCCTAATACCAGCCAAGTTGCCGCATACGTATCTGTCATGGAAGGATGTAGCAAGTTTTGCACTTTTTGTGTAGTCCCATACACCCGAGGACCTGAAGTTAGTCGACCGGTGAGTGATGTGATGAAAGAAGTCGTCGCTCTGGTCGACCAAGGAGTTCGTGAAATTCACTTTTTGGGACAGAACGTCAACGCTTACCGCGGTGACTTCAAAGGCGGCATCGCTGATCTAGCGGAGTTAATTTACTACACGTCACTTATCGACGGAGTTGAGAGAATTCGATTTACAACTTCGCACCCGGTCGAGTTCTCCGATACTCTGATCGACGCGTACCGTACCGTACCACAACTTGTAAGCCATGTACACCTGCCCGTGCAATCGGGCTCTGATCGAATACTTGCCATGATGAAGCGTGGTCACACGGTGTTAGAGTACAAATCAAAAATTCGTCGACTGCGCGATGCGCGTCCTGGAATAGCACTCTCTTCCGACTTTATCATCGGATTTCCTGGAGAGACGGATGCAGACTTTGAAGGAACGATGAAGCTAGTCCGAGAGTTAGATTACGACATCTCCTTCAGTTTCATCTATAGCGCTCGTCCGGGAACCCCAGCTGCATCAATGCTGGATTCCACTCCTCAGAGTGTTAAGCAAGACCGTCTGGAACACCTACAGACACAGTTGCGCTTACAAGCGGACAGCCATGCCCGAAGAATGGTAGGTACAACCCAGCGAGTATTGGTTACCGGTCCATCGAGACGAACAGAGGGCGCGGTTCAAGGACGTACCGAAAACAATCGAGTAGTAAACTTTTTTGCACCAGAAAACAGTGCCCCATTGATGGATGTTGTTATTACCGAAGCTCTACCTAACTCATTGCGCGGAGAGCTTGTGCGCGAAACCGAGTACGCTTAGAGTTCGTGCGAGCTCCTGCGTCCCAAGACGCGCACTCGAACTACATTTGGTACTGAAAGCAACTGCGCTCTGAGTGAATCGGAGACCTCACTATCGACATCGAGTATGTTGTACGCGACGTTATCCCTACTCTTGTTGATCATGTCTGTAATGTTGAGGCCGGCATTGGAACAGATTGCCAATATTTCCCGCAACACTCCAGGCTTGTTCCAGTTGAATATCGTGAACCGATAATCTAAGCTTCGCTCAAGTTTCACAGCTGGAAAGTTGACTGAGTTTTCAATATTCCCGTTAACCAGGAAAGCTTGTACTTGTCGCACTGCCATAACTGCACAGTTTTCCTCGGCTTCGAGAGTACTCGCGCCGAGATGAGGAGTGGTAAAGACCTTGGGATGGTTTAGAAATTCCCTGCGAGGAAAATCGATGAAGTACTTGGACAATTGTCCGTGATCTAACGCGCGCAAAATCGCATCAGGCGCGACCACCTCAGATCGCGCAAAGTTCAAAATACACGTCCCTTCATGACAGTAATTTAGGAGCTCATCATTGACGAATGTATGCGTTTCGGGACTAAGGGGTACGTGAAGAGAAATGAACTGCGCACGAGCAAACAAGTCTTTCAGTTCATCCACTAGCTCCACACGGGAGTCGACATTTTGCTTTGCTGTTTCCGAAAGAAATGGATCGAATCCAAGTACTTGCATGCCGAGCGTGCACGCAATATTTGCAACAGGAACCCCAATCGCGCCTAATCCGACCACGCCTAAGGTTCGTCCAGACAACTCTCGACCAGCAAAAAGCCGCTTTCCTTCTTCGACATGTTGCTTGAGGTCACCTTCAGGAATAACGCTCGGTAAACTGTTTACGTATTCAATTCCCCCGATTACATCGCGAGCACACAGCAACAATGCTGCAATCACAAGCTCTTTGACCGAATTCGCATTTGCTCCCGGTGTATTGAACACCACTACTCCTCGTTCGGTACACTCAGCGATGGGGACATTGTTAACTCCAGCACCAGCCCGCGCGATGGCTAACAACTCAGAAGACAGATGAGCTACCGTAAGCGGATGACTCCGCAATATGATCGCATGTGGAGACCCCTCATCCTTGTTCACACGGTACTGAGGCGCAGTCAACAACTTTAGCCCGCGTGGAGCTATTTGATTAAATGTTTGTATTTGAAACCGCTCGGCACTCGGCTTAGGTTCTGCCAACAATCACTCTCCTTGACGGTTGATGAACTTTATGCGTTGGTCATCGCAAACTACTCGATACACTAGTTCAACCTCTGTTCAATTTCCGCTACGATTAAATTAGCGCTATCTTTCACTTCAAAAGTCTGTAATTTTGCTTGCCAGTGCGTCAAATTTTCAGTGATCAGTTCTAGTGAAGCAAGAAGTGAAGTTGGGTTACACAGTTCTTCGGGAAGTACCAGGCTCCAACCGTTAATTTCAGCTAATTCTGCGTTTTCAATCTGGTCGCCGCGACTTTGTGTCAACGGCAAGGGTATTAATAGGTTTGGTTTACGCAAAGACAAGAGCTCAAACAAGGCATTCGCCCCGGATCGGGATACAACGACTTCTGCTAATGCGAGGACATCACCCCAACGCTCGTTGATATATTCAAATTGATGATAGTTTTCAACCGAGCGCAGATTCTCTTTGACATTGCCTTTACCACATACGTGTATCACTACAAATTTTTGCGCGAGTGTTTCGATGCAGGCGTGTACGACTTGATTGATTGCCTCGGCCCCGAGACTGCCGCCTACGACAACTAGCACCCTTGAGTCTGAGGTTATATTGAGCCAGTCCTGAGCTCTCACCGCATCTCCATCGCGGAGTTCAGCACGTATTGGAGTACCGGTGACTACGACTCGCTTAGCCTTTGTTCTCGTTTGAGCGAACGATACACATTGCGTCTTAACAAACGGGGTACATAATCGCGTGGCTAGCCCCGGGGACAAGTCAGATTCATGAGCAACGACTGGAATTCGTAATAGCCACGCAGCAAACACTACGGGAAATGCAACGTAGCCTCCTTTAGAAAAGACTGCGTTGGGTTTTACTTTTAACAACAACAACCACGCTTGCAATATTCCTATGGGTACGCGAAACGCATCAATCAAATTCTCAAATGAGAAATATCGGCGAAGTTTCCCCGTTGTGATTTCTTTGAACTCAATGCCCCAATCTGAAACAAGCCTACGCTCTAATCCACTCCTAGAACCAATAAAGACAACTTGGTCGTTTCGACTTAGAAACTGTTCGATAACAGGTTTTGTCGGTAGTACGTGTCCAGCAGTGCCGCCACCCGTAAAGACTATCGTGCGTTCAGTACTCAAAGACCGAATACCTCCTTGACAAGAGGAATGGTAATAACACGATTACGAAAAACTGATTCATTGTTGAGGCGATTCACAGCATGTACCAGACCCGCTTGTGAACGGGTAAGATGTCGTAGCAGGAAATGAGCAACCTCCGTGTTGATAGTCGTACCGAATCTTTTTACCAAGTCATTAACGAACCCCACCTGTTCATGCGGTGGAACCGGCAACAGGTGAACACGGTTGAACATGCTAAATCGCGACTTTAGATCCGGCATCAGGAAATCTAGCGATTCAAGATTCGAACGAGAAGTCAGGACTAGCCGGTGGTTTGCGCGCACCAAGTTTTCGTACAAGCCAAAGAGTGACTTTTCTGTTTCTTCTGCTCCGATCCATTGTTCGACGCCATCTAATACGACGGTATCGAATGACTCTAATCCATTCAACTCATAATCAGAGTCGGTGACGAGGATCGCGAGATCAAGTTCAGCCACCAGAATGTGCATCGCATGGGTCTTACCCACGGCAGGAGCACCAAACAGCCATAGATGATCGTGCACACGCAGCGTACCAAACAGGTTTTTGTTTACCCCGATTCGGAAGTCTTCTCGGGTGTACGTATCTTTTGGTTCGAGTGGCAGTACCAACCGTTCGCTCAAGGTAGTACGCTACTATCGGTCGAATTCTGCTTCTTGTGTTCCACGAAAGCGCGGCGTCCCCACAATCGCACATAGTCGATTCCTGAGGCGATCGAAAACAAAGCTACAAGTCCGTATCCTCCCCACCACTCCAGACCGCTTGCGGCGATCTCCTGATACTCAAAGTCTATCTGTGCGACTACCGTCAGTACTATCACGCTCACAAGTATGATCGTATTGGCTTTACTCAACAATGTAGGCTCGATGTCGATACTCTTAAACAGCAGTTTGTACGCGGCGGCGCCACCTACTATCACACCTTCGCGCGCAAGTACGATACAAAGTAACCATACCGGCCAAATTCCAACCAGTGTTAGCAATATGCACGCACCACCAAATGTAACTTTATCCGCAATCGGATCAACAATCTCTCCAAATCTCGACGTCCAATCAAAGCGGCGTGCGACATAGCCATCGAGTAAGTCTGTTAAACCCGCAATGACTAGCATGACCAACACGAACGCCCAGCGTCCATACAGGATGCCATACGCGATCGGTACGATCAAGAAGAGCCGAAGCACCGAAATTACGTTTGGGATTTGATCCATCATTGTGGCGGTACCCAAGTAAATAACTGCATGATTTTCTTGTCAATGACTCGGTCCTCGCGATCTGTTGTTTTGAGCGATCCCGTCGCATCAACCAGTTCGACGAACAGATCTGCGGATGAAGGAGTGTATACGTCGAAAATCAAAACTTCATTGTCGAGTGAAACAAGTACAAAGTCGTCAATAAAGTCCAGCCCGTTCAAGTGCGTTAGTACCGCGGCATAAGACTCTACAGTAGTGACATCAATCACACCGATGCGGTAAATTTCTTCGTGTTCTCGTATGATCGCGTGTTTGCTCACGAGAATATCTACGATGTGATCGACTATATTCACGGGTAAGTCCTCGCGCGCAGAAAACTCTCGATGATCGAAATGCTCGACTCCTTGATACCAATAATTGAAGGACGTTTGGTAGCTACCAAACAGGTCTTTCTGGCAGGAGACTGCTGCGATAAATTCGGTCTTATAGCGATCTGAAGCGACTTCTATATCACCCCAGAACTGACCAACTACAGACGTAGATTTAACCTTAGCCTGTTCTTGCAAATCCATGATCGGTATCACCAATTCAATCCCCCGCTCTTGTGCCCTGTTTAATAGTTCTAACGCCTCTGGCGTGGTGTCCTGGACTAATTTTGAATCCGTACCCTCATGAATGGTGAGCCATATTACCACCGATGGTCGGTCTGCTGGCCAAACTGGAAAGCGAGCCTCTTTGATGAGTTCTCGAATCAAGGAACTATTGAATCGAGCAACGAGTGCGTCGCCACTACCCAGTGGTGAATTAGCCCGTAATCTAGTAAATTCGTACTGTTTCACGTATGTGTTCAAATTAGCAAACGCTGTCTGTACCTCAGGCGTTCGTGGAATAGTTGAAAGACCAGTCAAACGCATGAGTAGCACGTCAACTGACCGCTGGAGCGCTACCTCCGCGTCTGCTTGAGTCCGAGCATTCACGGGTACCTCCACGTCATACAACCAGTCCACTGGTTCGGCGCGAAGAGCATTTCCTACAAGTAGAAACGCTAACACCGCAAATTGAATACAGAACCTGTGCATTTGAGATTTAGTAGCGAGCTAGTTCAGAATATTAATTTCCATAGGTATTAGTTATTATGGCAAAGACCGTGTAAGCGCGCCAAATTTTCCTGATAATCTGCAACATGGGAATTACTTATCAGCAGAGTGGGGTCGACATTGACGCGGCTAACCTCTTGATCAAACGCATTAGAGACCCGGTCGCGAAGACCAACCGACAGGAAATCTTGACGGAGCTAGGCGGATTCGCTTCTCTTGCGACGCTTCCAACAAAGTACAAGCAGCCTGTTTTAGTCTGCGGTACGGATGGTGTTGGCACGAAAGTGGAACTTGCAATTGAATACGATCGACACGAAGTGATCGGTCAGGATCTCGTCGCAATGTGTGTCAACGACATCTTGGTGTACAGGGCTGAACCACTCTTGTTTCTGGACTATTTTGCAACTGCAAAACTGGATGTTGATATAGCTGAACGAGTAATAATTGGAATTGCTGATGCCTGCAAGCAGGTTGGCTGTGCTCTCGCGGGTGGAGAGACAGCGGAACTTCCCGGTTTGTATGCTCCAAACATTTATGACCTCGCTGGATTCTGCGTGGGCGTCGTCGAAAAAGAAACACTCGATGATCGAAGTACAGTCCAAATTGGAGACACGTTACTCGGACTTGCAAGCGATGGACCACATTCAAATGGTTATTCGCTGATCCGAAAGTTGCTGCAGGAACACAAAGCACCC
The DNA here is from genome assembly GCA_009842245.1 of Gammaproteobacteria bacterium. Classification (GTDB taxonomy): domain Bacteria; phylum Pseudomonadota; class Gammaproteobacteria; order Pseudomonadales; family Azotimanducaceae; genus Bin55. The sequence continues at coordinate 25,369 of VYFT01000029.1, forward strand.
GCACCGATTATCGAAGAGCTATTGACCCCTACTCGCCTTTACGGGCCGACAGTACTGAATGTCGCGAATCTAACCACCGGTATGGCGCACATCACCGGTGGGGGACTGATTGAAAACCCACCGAGAATGCTCACCGAAGAACTCGCGATTGAGCTCAAACCGAATGTCTGGGAGCAACCCGAAAGCTTCGAGTGGATTAATGCCAAGGGCCAACTAGAACCGATCGAGATGATGCGTACATTTAACTGTGGTATCGGCTTTGTGATTGCGACTCGCCAAGAAGACTCAGCTCGAGTGAAAGCTGAAATGGAAGCACAAGGTGAGCGAGTCTATACCATCGGCAGAGTCGTCGCTCGCGACGCCAAACCACACCCCGATTCGATCCTTCTGACCAAATAGTAGCCAAGGTCCTCGCGACTTACAACTTCGGAAGAGTTACTCCGGTTTGACCTTGATATTTGCCGTTCCGGTCCTTGTAGGACATTTCACATGGCTCATCAGCTTGGAAAAAGAGCATTTGTGCGACACCTTCGTTCGCGTAGATTTTCGCCGGCAGATTGGTCGTGTTTGAAAACTCGAGGGTAACGTGCCCCTCCCATTCTGGTTCCAACGGTGTCACGTTTACTATGATTCCACAGCGTGCATAGGTAGACTTTCCGACGCATATTGTCAATACGTCGCGCGGAATCCGAAAATACTCTATGGTACTGGCCAGAACGAATGAGTTAGGAGGAATTACACACGTCTCTCCTTCGGTTGGAACGAAGCTCCGTTCATCAAACTCTTTAGGATCTACCGTTGCCGAAAAAATGTTGGTAAACACTTTGAATTGAGGTGCACAACGTACGTCATAACCGTACGACGAGGTTCCCCACGACACCACTCTATTGTTCCCCACCGTCCGGACTTGGTTCGGTTCATAGGGATCGATCATACCATGCTCTTTAGCCATGCGTCGTATCCAACTGTCAGCTTTAATTGTCATTTCTAAGTCATCTTAATAGTTGGTGGGGGAGCTGCCTGCAACCCGTGCACCCAGAGTTGCGCTGCAATCTGACGCGCGCAGTCGATGAACGACTCCGTAATCGCACTAGACGGATCCGCAACAACTGGTGGTGCGCCATTGTCCATGTATGCCCGCAACTGGGAATCGAGCGGAAATTGACCTAGCAACTTCGTGGCATATTCCTCGGCTACTCGACTTCCCCCATCTGTCGCAAAGATCGCGTGCGATTTCCCGCATTGGTCGCAGACGAAATGGCTCATATTTTCGATGACGCCGAGAATGGGTACGTTGACCTTAGTAAACATTTCAATTCCCTTACGAGCGTCAGAGAGTGCGATATCTTGCGGCGTAGTCACAATTACTGCCCCGGCCAAAGCGACCTGCTGAGAGAGCGTCAGTTGAATATCCCCAGTACCGGGTGGCATGTCGACGATCAGGTAATCTAAATCGTTCCACAATGTTTGAGTCAGCATTTGTTGCAACGCGCCAGATGCCATCGGTCCTCGCCACACCATGGGTGTTTTGTCTGACACCAACATGCTCATCGACATTACTTCGATGCCAGAAACTTTGATCGGTTCAAAATACTTTTCGTCTCGCACTTTGGGCCGACGGTCCGGTTCAATTCCCAACATTACTCCTTGGCTTGGACCGTATATGTCCGCGTCAAGGAGTCCCACCTTACTACCGGCTCGCTCCAGCCCCAGCGCTAGGTTAACCGCAATAGTAGACTTTCCTACACCACCTTTGCCAGATGCAACTGCAACTACGTTTCTGGTACCTGCTAATTCGCATGTTCTGGGTGAGCGAAATTCCAACTCCAATTTCAATTCTGAGTCGTTGAGCCAAGTTCCCAGAGAATCACTGAGTCTCTCCTCAATACCAGACACTGGATACCCGAGTTCAACGCGGATGTGCGTCGTATTGTCAATAGACTTAGACTTCGTCTGAGTAGGCAACTCTCCCCACGTCTTATCAAGAATAGGGTCGAGAAAGTTTGAAATTGTTTGGGTCATGCAAAATTTATCAATTGGACGCAGAATCTATTGTAAGATTTAAGCTTTCGTCCAATTTGTACTTCCTCAATCCAAGGTTATATCCAAAGCGACTACGCTCACTATGAGACGAATTCTGGTCACAGCAGCACTGCCATACTCGAACGGTGCGATCCACCTAGGACACTTATTGGAGCACATTCAAACTGACATTTGGGTGCGCTTTCAAAAGCTCCGTGGAAACGAATGTTACTTTATCTGTGCTGAAGACACTCACGGTACGGCGACCATGATTGGTGCCGAAGAAGCGGGAGTTTCGCCAGAAGTGTGGGTTGAAGATCTTCGCCAACAACACATCGCTGACTTTGACGCATTCTCGATCGGCCACGACAACTACTACACCACGCATTCACCGGAGAACGAGCGATTCGCCCGCGACATCTACACGAAGCTCAAAGAAAATGACGCGATTTATACAGCTACCGTAGAGCAACTCTATGACCCAGAGAAAGAGTTGTTTTTGGCAGACAGGTACGTTCGAGGAACCTGTCCCCGATGTGGTGCTGAAGACCAACCTGGGGACAACTGCGATAATTGCGGGGCAACTTACGCGGCCACCGAGCTGAAAAATCCGCGCTCAACACACACAAACGCAACTCCAGTCTTGCGATCATCTACGCACTATTTCTTCAATCTTCCCAAGTTCGAAGACTTTTTGCGTACGTGGACGGAGAGCGGTACCGTTCGACCCGAAATTTCCAACAAACTCAAGGAATGGTTAGACGGTGGGATGAAAGCTTGGGATATCAGTCGAGATGCACCCTACTTCGGTTTTCGTATACCTGACACTGAGGACAAATATTTCTACGTTTGGCTAGATGCACCTATGGGGTACATGGCGAGTTTCCAAAATTGGTGTGATCAAGCTGGCATCAAGTTCGATGACTTTTGGAGCAAAGACAGCCTAGCCGAAGTTCATCACTTCATCGGTAAAGACATAGTCAATTTTCATGCTCTGTTTTGGCCTGCAGTGCTCCATTGCGCCGGATATCGTACGCCGACATCAGTTCGAGTTCATGGCATGATCACAGTGAACGGGGAAAAAATGTCAAAGTCTCGCGGAACGTTTATCAATGCTTCGACATTTCGCGACGTCTTAGATCCAGATACACTACGCTACTACTACGGTGCTCGACTGAATGCTTCAATGGGGGACATTGACATCAGCTTTGAGGATTTCGTAAGCCGAGTCAATTCAGATTTGATTGGGAAATTTGTCAATATCCCCTCTCGATGCGCAAACTTTTTGAATAGACATTTCGATTCAATGCTCTCGACCGAGTTAGAACAGCCCAAACTGTATGAAGAATTCGCAGCTAAACAGCAACTGATTGAGGAGCTCTACGAAGAAGGAGAATCTAGTAAAGTCGTACGGGAAGTCATGGCTTTAGCGGATCGTGCCAATCAATACATCGCAAATAACCCCCCATGGGAACTCGCGAAGACTCCCGACCGGGAGAATGAAGTGCAAGCAGTCTGCACTATGGCTATAAACATGTTTCGTACGCTATGTGTGTATCTAAAACCAATCGTACCTGGGCTCGTAGCTCGTAGCGAAGAGTATCTCAATGCGGGTGAACTCAAATGGATTGACGTAAGTCAACCATTGCTTGGGCATCGCGTAGCTCCATTCAAACGACTGATGTCTCGAATTGATCTAAAGCAGATCGATAAGATCGTTAGAGCGTCAAAAGACTCAACAGCCGATGAGTCCGATATCGGAAGAAGCAACCCGCAATTAATAGATCTAGCTGAATTTCAGAAAGTTGATCTCAGAGTCGCGAAGATTGAGAACGCCAGCGTAGTAGACGGTGCTGACAAGTTGCTCAAGCTCGAACTTAAAGTAGGTAAAGACAGTCGTACGGTCTTCGCCGGCATTCGTTCTGCTTATGAACCGGCTGACCTGATTGGTCGGTACGTCGTGGTCGTCGCGAATCTGAAACCACGCAAAATGCGTTTTGGTACGTCCGAAGGTATGGTGCTAGCCGCTGGACCGGGCGATAAAGACATCTTCCTGTTATCTCCGGACGAAGGTGCAGTTGCCGGCATGGAAGTGAGTTGACCACAGTAGCTCTTGTTCGATCTAGTAACAATTCTTGGGGGTGCTGCCCTAGTAAATAATTTCGTTCTCGTCCAACTCCTTGGCTTGTGCCCCTTTATGGGAGTTTCCAATCGTCTCGCCACCGCGCTACCAATGGGGATTGCGACGACTTTCGTCATAACGATCTCTACACTCTTAACAAATCTACTTAACAAATACTTATTAATACCTTATAACATTGAATTTCTGCGCTTAGTTCTTTTCATCACAGTTATTGCCGGCGTGGTTCAACTAACCGAGCGATATATCAAGTACACCAGCAAACTATTACATCAAGTGCTGGGAATCTACTTACCGTTGATTACTAGTAATTGCGCCATTCTCGGGGTAGTGCTCACAGTTGCCGACCTGTCTTTATTGCAGTCCTTAGCCGTTGGGGCCGGTTCCGCTATCGGGTTCACTCTAGTGTTGGTTTTGTTTTCAGGATTGCGTGCTCGGTTGGATGAACAGAGTATTCCTCGAGTATTCCGTGGAGCTCCTATTGCTTTTATCACGGTTGGTATGTTGGCACTCGCTTTCCTCGGTTTTAAAGGCATGTTGTGAACGCACCAATCGTTGTACCTGCCCTGGTGCTAAGCTCTAGCGCATTCTTGCTTGCTTGCTCGATCGTTCTGACGGAACGAATATTGCGACGTAAGCAAAAACCAGACGACTTGATTGACCTCATCAACGAGCAATTGCCGCAAACACAGTGTGCGCAATGTGGTTATCCTGGCTGTTTACCTTATGCCAAAGCAGTTGCACAAGGAGAGAACATCAGTCTATGTAAACCCGGAGGCGCGACGACGCAGAGTGCGCTCAGCTTACTACTCAACAGACCTATAGAACACGCGTATCAAAGCGACCCGCACCCACCAATCGCGCGCATTCGAGAGGCCGACTGCATCGGATGTGGTTTATGTGCGGCTGCTTGTCCTGTGGATGCGATAGTCGGTGCCGTTAACTACCTTCACTCAATACTCGAAGTCCATTGCACTGGATGTGAACTGTGTTTGCCTCCATGTCCGGTAGACTGTATTGAGCTCATCGAGCTAACCAATGTTAGTGGGAGTTCTACTGACGCTGTCAGACAAACCTTAGTGCGATGAAGATAGATTGGGAACAAGCGACTCCAGACGTCCTCCTAGATCGCATCGCGGAAGCAAACATCGTTGGGATGGGTGGTGCTGGCTTTCCTACTGCCAAGAAAGTCGCACTCGCACGAAAAAATCCTCCTAACTTCGTCATCGCGAACGGCATGGAGACCGACCCAGGCGTCAGTGCTGACGAAATGCTACTAGAGCAACACTTGCACGAAGTTCTCAATGGGATGAGAATTGTCGCAAGAATTCTCTCGGCGGCACACTGTTACATCGCTGTTTCGAACGAGGCAACAGCTCAAGCCGCTGAAGCGTTTCTAAGTGTTAACGAAACGGTACGATATCTCAAACCTACATATCAAAACGGTGCCGAACGAGAACTCATACAAATTCTTACTGGACATGTTGTGAATGAGAATAGATTTCCTGCATTCGACGGTTATGTGGTGTTAAACGTGCACACGCTCTTCGCAGTCACTCACGCTATCTCCGGTACGCCATTGACTAAACGTCTGGTGACCATAAACAGCGAGACTCGTTGGGTTGACTTTGGATCACCTGTTGATTCGATTTTGGGTGCAGAAAATCCAATTCGCGTGGGCTGTTATGCGACTGGACACCGTCCCCGAGTAAATGAAGTGGTATCTGCTGAAGTCAATGCTATTTCAATCGACAAATCTGTGGATGCATTACCGTGTATTCACTGTGGCTGGTGCGCTGACGCATGTCCTCGGGACATACCGGTCGAGTCGCTTTATCTCATCGCGAAACAACAAAAACCGAATTTAACAACAGAGCGAGCACTAAGTCGCTGTAATGACTGTGGAGCTTGTGTAGTCGCTTGTCCAAGCAACATTCATCTCCTCGATTACCTGCGTGATCTCCGCCGCATGAACTTGAACGAGCAAGAGCGAATATCTCGAGCAGCACTCGCACGTGCACGGGTAGAGGCGCGCGAGCAGAGACTACGCTCTCGTGCTGCTGAAGTAGATTCCACGCGCACCGAACGTATGCAACAACAGCACAAGTGGAAGTAATCGACCGATCTAGGTTCCAGACGACTGGAGTCATGATTCATGTGGCAGTCGCGCTTCTGCCTGGTCTAGGAGTTAGCGTCTGGTTATTAGGGTCCAAGGCGCTAATCGTGGTTGTTATTAGCACTGTGGCGGCGGTAATCACGGAAGTGGTCGGTACTAGATCGTTTCAGAGTGTCCGCGACGGTAGTGCGGTCATCACTGGCATGTTGATCGGTCTGTGTCTACCGCCAACAGTTGCTCTATGGATACCCATTGTCGCAGCGATAAGCGCAATTACCTTGGGAAAACTGGTATTTGGAGGACTCGGTAAAAACCTCTTCAATCCGGCGATGGTTGGATATGCTCTGGTTCTCGTGGCGTTTCCTATGCAACTAATCTATCTAGACGGAATGACCGGTGCAACGGCACTAGATGTCCTGAAGCATCACGAGGGGGACTCAACGCGCGCTCTTGCCAATCATCCTGCTTTTGGTTCAATCGGCGCGAGACAGTTCGAATGGTTAAATCTGGCGTTTCTAGTCGGTGGCATCTATCTCGTATTACTTCGTATCGTACCGTGGATACTCCCTCTTAGTGTGCTTTTAGGCGTCGTGGTTCCAGCACTCGTCTTGTATCCCATCACGGAAGCACATAATTTCGGTACTCCTTGGTTTCACTTGTTTGCGGGTGGAACCATGCTCACTGCATTTTTCATTGCGACCGATCCCGTGACCTCACCTTCGACAAAATTACCCCAAATAATATTTGGTTTTTTTGTTGGGAGTGTCGCGTTTTTCATACGGTGTTTCGGTACATGGGCAGACGGATTCGCCTTTGCTATCTTATTGGGTAACGCGTTGTTGCCAATTTTGGAACCAAAAAGACTTTCAAGTTCATGAAGGCAATTGCTAAACTCACGCTGTTAGCACTGATCTCTGGGTGCTTGCTTGCCATTCTTCACTCACTCACGACGGACCGAATCAATCAAAATCAACGTGATGCCGAGGCTGAGGTGCTGGCTGATTTGGTAGACACAACAGATCCAGAATTGCTGCGGGAACAAGGTATTGAATTAATCACCTTAGACGTTGGGGGGTATGGAGGCACAATGAAAGTTGTGGTCGCGTGGCAAGATGACGAACTTCTTGGTGTGCGAGCAGTCAGCCACGGAGAAACTCCAGGATTTTCTGACACGCTACACCCGTCAGCGTGGATTGGTCAATATGGAAACGTACCGGTTGAAGACATAGACGCTGTTACCGGTGCGACCATAACGACCACTGCAGTAATACGCACTATCCAAGATTCATTTCGTGAACGCGAGGGTCGACAACCGTGACTCTAACACAGAGATTTGTTGACGGTTTGTGGACTCGAAATGTCGCGACAACACAGCTTTTGGGGTTGTGTCCCCTGCTCGCTGTCAGCTATAACGTAAAGAATGCTGTCGGTTTGGCAATCGCAAGTACGTTTGTATTGGTGTCATCTTCCTTTTTGATCTCTCTATTCAGGAACGGAATTCCAGAGAACATCAGACTGCCCTGCTTTGTACTGGTCATCGCGACGTTCACGACAATCGCACACACGGTCATGCAAGCTTACGCGTGGGATGTCTATCAACAGATCGCACTCTTCGTACAAATCATTGTTACCAACTGTATGATTCTTGGTCATGTCGAGTCAGTAGCATCAAAGAAGGAGTTCAAAACGTCTGTTGTAACTGCACTGGGTACTGCTCTAGGATTCTCAATAGTGCTCGTAGTACTCGGAGCTATACGGCAGTTGCTTGGGCTATTAACACCATTTGCGACTCAACCGGTCGGTTCTTTTTTTGTTATCGGCCTCGCATTGGCTATGATCAATTTACTGAAGGGAAACTCGCCTTCGGAACACTCAAAACAACCACCGCAAGAACAAGATATTGGACATGAGGAACATGAAAGGGTCGTCCAGTAGGTCGGAAGTCCTCTCCGATTTAGTCCGAAGTTACCGAATATTCGGTGCGATAGGATGGGGCGATCTAGGCGACGGTCACATTAGTGCGAGAGATCCAGAGCGAAACGATTGTTTTTGGCTACTTAAAGACAGTGTCCCATTCACCCAAGCAAGCGTGGATGACCTAGTAATGCTTAATCAGTCGGGCGACACAGTTCTCGGTGAAGGTAGAGTGAATGCACCAGCGTTTAACATCCACTGTCCAATCCTCACCGCTCGAGCTGACTTAAACGCAGCTGCTCATACCCACACGCCTTGGGGAACACCGTTCTCTGCAGAAGTGCAACCGATTTTGCCAATAACGCAAGAAGCATGTATCTTCCACGACGACTGCGCGCTTTTTGATGATGAAGAAGTTCAGATTCGAGGGTTGGAAGGTGGGACTCGCATCGCACAATGTTTGGGACACAAACATGCCATCATTCTTCGCAATCACGGGTTGTTGACGACGGGTGCTTCAGTAGCGAGTGCAGTAGTACGGTTTGTAACTTTAGAACGTGTCGCGGAGGCACACTTAAAAGTTCGAAACCCGGTACCAATATCCAGCACCGCGGCAACGCAAGCGCACAGTGGGTTATTTCGAGAAAGTCGCGTCCGTGCCAAGTTCGAGTATTTGGCAGAGTTTTATGGAATCGACTAGGTCACCGTTCGTGTTACATGAACTTCGATAAACGTAAGCAGATATTCGAGCGCTTTCGAGAGAAGAATAGCGAGCCAGACACAGAACTGCAATATCAGTCTCCATTCCAATTGTTGGTCGCTGTAATCCTATCAGCACAAGCAACCGACGTAAGCGTCAACTTGGCGACCAAAGAACTGTTTTCGGTAGCACCAACTCCGAGCGAAATGCTTGCGCTCGGAGTCGATGGTCTGAAGAAATACATTAAAACCATCGGTCTCTACAACGCGAAAGCCGAAAATGTTCACGAAACCTGCAGAATCCTACTTGCCGAACACAACGGCGCAGTTCCCAAGACACGGGAACAGCTAGAGCGTCTTCCCGGTGTTGGTCGAAAGACGGCAAATGTCGTCTTGAACACCGCATTCGACCATCCAGTCATAGCGGTAGACACTCACATCTTTCGGGTCGCGAATCGTACGAAGATCGCCCGCGGAAAGAATCCTCGAGAAGTTGAAGATCGACTAACCAAGTGGCTCCCCGAAGAATTCAAAAAGGGCGCACACCACTGGTTGATATTACATGGTCGGTACATTTGTATCGCGCGAAAGCCGAAGTGTTACCTGTGCGAGATCGAGGACTTGTGTGAATTCAAGGACAAGACTCCAGCACCTGATTGAGCATCATTTGAACAACATTTATCCCGCGTAAATCTACATTAGTAGGAAGTTCTGTATAAAACACTAAGGAACTTCGCGTTTGACTCGAACCAACATACAACTCGAAATCAACGCTAGAACAAAAACTTAGTAAGACAATTGCAAACAAATGGAGTTAAATGATCGGTTTCGCGGTTATCTACCCGTCGTACTAGATCTCGAGACCGGCGGGGTTGATCCCCACAACCACGCGATCCTGGAAATCGCAATCGTATTTCTTGATTGGCAGGACGATACACTGCAACCGGGCAAGCATCGTCGTTGGGCGGTTTTACCACACACAGACACGAACATAGAAGACGCGTCGCTGGACTTGATCGGAATCGATCCGTTCGACCCAGCACGTAATGCACAACTGGAAGAAACTTGCCTTAGGGAGTGTTTTCGGTCTATTCGGAAGAGACTAAAAGCAACGTCGTGTACTCGAGCATATTTAGTCGGACACAACGCATACTTTGACCACAATTTTGTTCGAGCCGCCGCGCAACGCAACGATGTTGGGCAGAATCCCTTTCACCTCTTCACGGTGATCGACACTGCCTCATTGGCTGCCGTGCATTACGGACATTCGGTGTTGTCTGTTGCGTGCACTCGGGCTGGTATCGAATTCGACGAGAGTAAAGCACATTCAGCTTTATACGATGCAACGGTGACTGCTGAACTCTTCTGTACGATCGTCAACGAATGCAACTTCAACGTAAACTGGATCAGTACAAGCATTAACGACTGACAGGATCAGCAATAATCTCGATCTAAGACGTTCCAGTTCCTTCTGTCGCCGATTCTAGTAACGGTTGTAGCTCACCCTGTGCGTGCATTTCACTCACAATGTCGCACCCACCTATGAGTTCCCCGTTCACGTATAACTGTGGAAACGTAGGCCAATTCGCGATTGCCGGAAGCGATTGACGGATCGCCGGATTGCTCAGAATATCCACATACGAAAAACGCTGATTACACTCCATCAAACACTGCACTGTCCGTGCTGAAAATCCACACTGTGGAGCATGCGGTGAGCCTTTCATATACAACAAAATTGGATTATTAGCGATTTGTTCTTTAATCGCGTTGGCAATGTCTTCAGTCATGCGTTTATCTCGTTATTCTTTAGTGGTACGCCTATTGTAATCTGCTGTCGACCCTCAACAGATTCCGGTGACTGGGCACTGGAGTGTGTATTCTCTATGATTCTTCTCAATTTCATAGACCCGACCGTTGGTTTCAACGCCTCGAGTACATCGTTAGACTGACTGTGCAGGGTTTAACTAAAGTACATGCTTTAACTTTCCGTTTCACTACTTAGGAACACAGACATTGAACTTCAATTTTGATCAAGTAATCGACCGACGCCCGTGGCATAGCATCAAATGGGACAAATATCGCGATCTCGATGTATTGCCGCTTTGGATTGCAGATATGGACTATCCAACCCCAGAATTTTTAGTTCAAGCAATACGTAATCGATTAGAGCACCCGATTTTGGGTTGCTCTTCAGTCCCAGACGACCTCATCGAAACTTTCATTGAATGGGCAGCAAGAAAGTTCAATTGGAAGATCAACGCCGATTGGCTAGTTTGGATGCACTCGGTGATGACGGGTGTCGACATTGCTGTGCGCGTAATTGGAAACAGTGGCGACACATGTGTTATGTCCGTACCGACATATCCACCCTTCCTTGCAGTACCAGAACGACAGAACAGGGTTCGAGTGTGTTCTCCTCTAGCTCAACATGATGGTCGATGGGAGATGGACTTCGATGACATACGTCGTACTACCACGAAAGCTCCAACATTTTTGTTCTCCAATCCTCAAAACCCCACTGGCCGAGTGTACAACCCAGAAGAATTAAGTGAACTAGCATCCATATGCATGCGAAACGACACCATCTTGATATCTGACGATGTTCATTGGGGATTAGTGCTCGAACAGGACTTAGCCTACACTCCAATAGCTAGCTTGGATACAGAAATAGCCGAAAAGACTATCTCATTGTTTTCACACACCAAGACTTACAACGTGGCGGGAGCTTCGGCCGCGGTAGCAGTAGTACCCGACCCTGAAATTCGTCAAGCAGTCAAGTTGCAGGCCGCACGAATTCATCCCACGATCTCGCCCTTAGCGCTTGCCGGTGCAACGGCAGCATACGGCGATGCAACGACATGGTTACAGGAATTGAATTCTTACCTTCGGCAAAATCGAGATCTACTACAACGCGCGATTGAAGATTCGCAATTGTTGCAAACGACAAACGTCGAAGGTACGCATCTCATGTGGATCGACGCGACGAGACTACCGGTTTCGAGTCCACAGAAACACTTCGAATCATTTGGACTTGGACTGTCGGATGGAGTTGAATTTAAGGGTCCGGGTTTTGTTCGTTTAAACTTCGCGATACCGAGAACTATGTTGAACCAGTGTATAGAGCGTCTTCTAAATGCGACAAGCCCTAGCCATTAAATGTGTTAGTAAGCAATCTTCGCCACAAATTGATACTGTATATGTGTATAATATACGAACATTGATCAAATGTTGGTTCTCTTCTTTAATGGTTCCGCTCATGAGTGTACTCGCTCGTATTGCAAGTCTAACTTCGAGGTCGACTGATAGGTTTGCAGACGACAACAGGTTAAATTTGAGAAGAACCGTCAAGA
>VYFT01000064.1 GCA_009842245.1 Gammaproteobacteria bacterium
CTACTATCTAATCGATATTTACAACATTGGAAGTATTAAATACATAGTGTTAGTTACTGTGTGTTAAACAACATGTAACTTCCAAAAATTTTACTCTTCCTGTTCCAACGCCTCTATACATGCATCATGGAGATGATCACAATATCTCTCTACGATTTCCGCAGTTTCTTCAAACGCAAATTCTAGTTTCTTTCTATAAAACCATGCGCCAACTCCTTTGCACCACCATCTCCACCTCGCACGACAGCCTAGTGGGATGAATCGCAAATCCGAAGATATTCTACATTCTTGATAATTTGCTTCACACACAGTCTCCTTCCATTCATCAACCGCCCAATCTATAGCAGCTTCTGTATCGAAATCGTCAAAGTTAGCACTAGCTAAACATTCTGCTTCCAAAGCGTCACACGATTGTGTATCTTCTTGGGCATGGACACCCATTCCTATACCACAACAGAATGCGAACAGTGTAAATAATAAAGTACCCTTATTCATTGATTTTTCCTCCCATGAATTCTTGGTAATTAAATTTAATGCGGTCAACATCAACCTCAATGTAACAATCTCTTCTACGGATTTTGTTAACTAAATGTAGAATCTTGCTTCCACTTGCTTCCTTAACAAAATTTTGGCGCACTGCTTGGTCAATTTTGTTCTGTTTTAGTTCTTCATTATCGATACTTTGTGCCTTGTTTATAGAAGTTACAGTCTTTTCTAATGCCTTTGTCAATCTTGCAAACAAATTGGTAAATTCCTTGTCTGCTTTTTTATGTATCGAGTCAACACAGGACACAAACTTGTCAATCTGCCTAGTGTTCTTCTTAGGATCTGTCGAAAGCAGCTTGGCACGGACCTGTAACAATTCTTCCCGGTCTTGTTCTAAGAGGGAAAGGTCTTTCCGTAAAAACTCAGTGTAAGATAGCACCAAGCTGAAAAAATACAAATATGTGCTTGATTCTACCTGGTCTCTTTCATACCTTGAATTTGTCCCTAGGTCAATAAATTGATTGATTGTAGATGACAATTTATTCACACCGGCATCCGATAGTTTATGATATCGAGCCAATCCAACAACTACAGGGGAAAACACATCAGTGGCAACTTCTGTATCCTCCCAAGTCTTGGATGTACCAAACAACTCGGGTATCAGACCTTCAAGCACTTTTAGGCTTCTTCCAATTCTAACATTTGGGGGGATTTTAGAAGGAAGCTCACCAGACCGAATAAATTTCCTCATAGACTGAAATAGTATCTCTACGTGTTCTTCGTCGATATCTCCATCTTCCCGCAATGCTTCTTCCATAGGTTCTAACCTAGTTCGTATTAGCCACTCTTCGCGTGTGGTATAGGACACTTCGTCATCGTCTTCGGATTCCACCTCACCCTCGACACCCGAGGATTCTTCGCCAACGTGTTCCTCACTTGCGAGCTCCTCCTGAACATTCAAGAAGTCTAGATCAACATCTTCGTCTTTCTGCTCTGCCTTTTCCGTAGGTTCTAGCCAGTTTTCTTTTAACCACTCTTCGTATTTGGCCAACGACTTTTCATCATCTTTTTCGGAGTCCACCTCATCCGCTTCAGCAGAGGACTCTTCGTCAAGGTGATCCTCATTTCCGAGATCCTCTTGCGCATTCAAAGATGAAAGGTAGAAGAAAGTGCCAAAAAGTGCTAAACTAATACACAGTTTTTTTATGGGGATTATACATTTAACTTGACAAAACACTAGTTTTATGTTATAGTTACCACCTATGAATTGTGGAGTTGAAAGTATGACAGCACAAGCCCCAGTTAAAGCAGAACGCGAAGGGATTACCCTTATGCAGTTGTTTGACATGTTCCCCGACGAAGCAACCGCGACGAAGTGGTTTGAAAATGTCTTTTGGTACGAAGGTCGCAAGTGCGGTAAGTGTAAGAGTAAGCGAACTAGCCCCGTAAAGAGTGGTAAGCCCATGCCTTACTGGTGCTCTGATTGTCGTTCCTATTTTAGTGTTCGCACAGGTACAGTGTTGGAATGTTCGCGTGTATCCCTGCGTAAGTGGGTCATTGCGATTTATCTCTGTCTTACTTCCTTGAAAAGCGTATCAAGCAGAAAGCTACGACGCGACATAGGAGTCACGCAACAAACTGCGTGGTTCATGCTCCACAGAATACGTCAAGCGTGGGCTGGTGAGTCCGATGAGACCTTCTCAGGTCCGATTGAAGTAGACGAAACCTACGTAGGCGGTAAGCGCAGCAACATGTCCAAGTCCAAGCGTAAAGAGCTGGAAGGACGCGGTTCAGTCGGTAAAACTGCGGTTGTTGGTGCGAAGGATCGAGCGACAAATCAAGTACGCGCGAAGGTCGTTGAATGTACTGACAAGCCGACCTTGCAAGGTTTCGTACTTGGAGTAGCGGCTAAGGACGCAGTTGTTTATACGGACGACGCGACCGCGTACAAAGGGCTTCCAAGAGAGCACGAAGCGGTCAAGCACAGCGTTGGTGAGTACGTTAAGATGATGGCGCACACCAACGGCGTGGAGTCCTTCTGGTCAATGCTAAAACGTGCCCACAAAGGCACGTTCCACAAGATTAGTCCAAAGCACTTGAACCGCTACGTTCAAGAGTTTGCGGGTAAGCACAACATCCGAGAATTAGACACGCTCGGACAAATGCAAGACACGGTGTTACGGCTTGTCGGGCGTAACCTTCTTCGCGTCGACCTTATCGCTGACAACGGACTGAGTTCTACGGCTCGGTCGTAAGTTCAACAATGCTCTCCCTAACTTCTCAGGTGTCGCTCCCTTAAGATGTTTCTTCGGGTCTAAAACTGGTCGCATAAATATTCTCCTTTCGGATACCATTTTACCCTAATTCCATGTGTCCTCAGGAGATTCATCTTGAACATCGCAAAATTTCGAAAACTGCACCAGCAAGTTTTCGGTGAATCTGTCGACTCCTTCTTGAAGCGGATCGCCCGCGTCGGACCCATCACTGACAGCGATCTGCCTAATGACCTCAGGAAGACTGCCTCTCAAGGCAGTAGCGTCGTCGCCACTGTATCTAATGACCAACGCGAACAACACCGCTATTGTCCTACTTGCGGCCGCAAGTTCGCCGCGTAACTTCACAATTTCTTCGTACTCGCTCATTTCATGTATCCCTGTTTCTTGTTCTCACGCCTCAGTCCACTGAGCGTGTAGATAGCACCCTTCAAGCGATTGCACGGACTGCACAACAAAATCCGATTGGATATGTGATTGATACCGCCATCGCGTCTTGGTACGTTGTGGTCTAGCTCTAAATAGCGTTGATCGTCAAACTCGCGGTCGCAACCTTGACACTGCGAACCCTGCTTGATGATCAAGTGTTCGTACATCTCGGCACGGGTCATTCTCGCGCCTGGCGGTTCGGGTGTTCTTACACTCTCTTTGACCTTGAGTTCGGGCGCGGCGGTTTGTTGGTCGTCCGTCCGTTCTGGTACTTGGTCAGTGAAGTGTATCTCTTCGGCAAACAACGTGCCATACAGTTTCTCAGACTCTTTCTCTAATCGCTCTTTAACGACATTTTCAACATTCTCCCATAAGTCAATTCCTACCCACTGTCTCTTCAATTGTTCGGCTACTACCAACGTGGTCGCACACCCCGCGAACGGGTCTAGTACAACATCATTCTCGACACTAGATGCGTCGAGTATCCTTCCATAGAGTGCTAGGGGTTTCTGTGTTGGATAACCTACTCGTTCCTTGTTGAGATTGAGTAGTGCTTTAATGTCCGTCCAAACATCGCGCATATAGACATCTTCGTATATACGCCCCTCTTCGTCTTTCTTATTTGTTGTAAAAAATTCTTGCTCGTAGTACAGTCGCTCTACTAACGGACGATGTACGTATTGTGAAGACTTTTTGTAAGCTAATAGGATGTCATGTTTCTTTGCAAATTGTTTATCTGAAGCCCCCCCTGTGCGATACGCCCACACTATCTCGTTTTGAAAATTCTTCTTACCGAAAATCGCGTCAAGAATGAGTTTCAAGTAGTGTGAAGCCGTTGGATCGCAATGTAGGTAAATGCTCCCTGTCGGTTTTAACAATCGGTGCATTTCAAGCAGTCGAACCGCCATGAAGCAAAGGAACGCGCCCATGTCCGAACCTACTTGCTCTCGCGGTTGACTTAGATTCTTACGCGTCTTACGCATGTGAATAGAGTTCGCGGTGTCAATGACGAGCCATATCTCAGGGAAGTCATCGCGTATCTGATCAAGCCACTCAGGTTGTACGTCATCATCCCACCGCCAACGATCTTGAAATTTAGCACCACTGGCTAAACTATCGGGCGTCGCGTGGAAGTCCTTACCCTTCTTGAACGGCGGGTCGGTCGCGATTAAATCAACGGACTCGGAATTTAAGGCACGAAGGAACTTGAGATTGTCCCCGTGAAACAGTGTGCGGTTCTTACAATTAAGCTTATTCATAGGTCGGAATTGTGTATATCCGACCCTATTTTGTCAAGTTAAATGTATAATCCCCTTTTTTATCATGGGCGATACTCTAAACACTTAAAACAAAACTCAGATTTGATCCTTGGTAGAAAGAGGAACTAACGGGGGATCTTTACAGCGCGATAACTGCTGTTGACCCTTGCATAAATCAGATTTGCTTTTCTGTAATTTCCGTCGTTGTTCTCCAGTTGAATTGAATTTTCCAGAGACCGAATGTCTTTGGTTGGTGTATTCTACACAACTGAGACAAAAGAAAAGAAAAAAGTGTGAGCAATGATTGAATATGAAATTGAAATGCACAATGAATGGAAGCTCGATACTACAAGATATACGTTCGTGGTTAACCATTCATACGTCTCTAACTTTCAAACTGCGAAAGACGACAACACATCGTCTTGGCAATTCAGTTAATTTATACCGATATGTTAGGAAGTAATATTTGAGACTTGGCTATGTGTCATTCACGTTAGAGTAAGAATTACAAATGTTGTTGTAAAGCAAAAAGGCTGGTGTAATTGATTCGACTAGTTCGATTGTAAATATGACAAATTGCTGTTTAAAGCCTGTGACCCACGCATACTGTTCCATGAGGGTACACAAGAAAACTTCCGTAACCAAATAACGTATGAAAGTTCTCGTTAATAATGAGGTATTATTGCTACACTTTTGGGTATCGTGGTGTGCCCATTGTATTGATCAGTTACTCAAAATCAACGAATTACATTCGGAAATTCGAAACGTCGGATCTGAAATCGTGTTTGAGTCCTAGGACGATACATATGAGGGTCGGAAGAACATGTCTGAGAAACACGATGTACCAGGGGCAATCGTGTGTGATTTGCACAGCCTTTCAGTTAAACTTCAGGTAAATATGCATTCTCCGGTACAATAGTTCGTTTCCAAGTGATTGAGACTCAGATTCCTATTTCCTATGGTGTATGAGAGACTTCTAATAGACATTTAGGAGACTCAAGTTGATGCATCATTCAAAAAGAGTTCTGCACATACATACTTTAGGAATTTCTGCTTTCCGATACGACGCCCCATTAGACGATTAACAGTTTTTTCTCAATTGTTCTAGAAATCGTCATCCAGCAGAGGCAAGCGGGTTGGCACAATCGCACTGAATCTCCGCTCGCTACTGAGAGAGAAATTTAGGCGATCGAAGGTCGCAAAATGGTCGGAGTACGACGAAAACGGCAGTCTGCAGAGAGTACCGTACGGTTCAGTTCTGATACGTGATGACAAATTTGTCATTGAAGCCGATATCAGCGAGGTCTCTAGCTTATCGATCAGTGTCGAAGCGGGTTGGGAGTTTCGTTCCTACACTCCCGCTATTATTGGTCGCCAGTCTGTGGTCACCGTGGCATCTGATGGTGCTCCTAACACATTAATGGCTAGCACTAAAAGTCCCAGATATGTCAAACTCATCGAGAGTTGGCAACAAAGCGACGAATACTTAGAGAATTTGAAGAAGTACGTTTCAGCTTGGGAAGCAAAAGAAAGAGCAGCGCAGACACCACCCTCAGATATAGAGGTAGTTCAGAACGATTTAGATGACGAGCAAGACACATCTTCTGACGATGGTGAGGAGACTCAAGAGTCAGCGGACACAGAGCAAACAGAGAACGACACAGCATCTGTAGAGCCAAACGATTCCGAGGCGAGCGATGGTGAATCGGACGATGTCGCAGAAATCTCCACGCCCCGCACAGCCGAAGGATGCGAGCATGTACCGTTAGAGGACGTAATCCCTGGCTTGAGCCCATTCATGAGTGCTTCTGGTGGGTTTCAATACCCGGATTGGGTCGTCTCACGCCAAGTGTTAGAAAAGATGCGCTCCGACGCGATCGATGAGTTGGCTACAAATTCCACAAATCCGTTGAATACGTTGTTAGCGTTGGAATTAGGTGCCTTTGCCGGTATCAATCGGGACGACACACAATTAGCGTTGCCTCTATACGACAAGATTACAACAACTCTCGAAGATGAAGACTTGGTCGAACGACGGGTGATGCGGCCCCGGAACGAACTTGCTCGTCGGCTAGCTGTACAGCGGAATGACGAACTCCTCCAACCCGGACAAAAAGCTCCTAAGTTCACGCTGCTGGACTTAAACGGTACTGATGTTGCTCTTGATGATGTCTTGAAAAGCAATGAACTGGTCAACATTGACTTTTGGGCTTCTTGGTGCGGTCCCTGTATTGCTACTTTTCCAGCTTTAAGGGAGATTTACTCAGATTTCAACAAAAATGGATTCGAAATCTTGATGATCTCCATCGATGACACGTTCGAGGAATGGGAAG
>VYFT01000076.1 GCA_009842245.1 Gammaproteobacteria bacterium
CATAAGAACCGTCCGATAGGGTTTAGATTTTCTTGAGTGGGTGTTCTCATCACTCGGGAGCTCAAATTTAGAAATACTCTTCTTAAAACTGAATCCCCGACCGAATCGATTCACCCTCGTGCTTGAGATCAAACGCATCGTTAATTTGCTCTAAGGGCATTGTATGCGTGATCAAGTCGTCAATGTTGACCTTTCCGGTCATATACCAGTCTACAATTTTGGGTACTTCCGTTCGCCCTCGCGCGCCACCAAACGCTGTTCCGCGCCAAACGCGACCCGTGACGAGTTGAAAGGGCTTCGTGCTAATTTCTTGACCAGCTCCAGCAACTCCAATAATAATGCTCTCTCCCCAGCCTTTGTGACAACACTCTAAGGCTTGCCTCATGACGTCAACATTTCCGATGCACTCAAACGAGTAATCAACTCCGCCATCGGTGAGGTCAACGATTTCTTGAACGACGTTTTCCGAGTCTGACGGATTGATGAAGTCGGTCATTCCAAATTTCGCCGCGAGTTCGCGTTTCGCTGGATTGATGTCCACACCGATTATCCTGTCAGCACCAACTAGCTTTGCACCTTGAATTACATTGAGACCAATTCCACCAAGACCGAAGACCGCCACATTAGCTCCTGGTTCTACCTTTGCTGTATTCATCACCGCACCCAATCCGGTGGTAACTCCACAACCGATGTAGCAGACTTTTTCAAAAGGAGCGTCTTTACGAATCTTTGCTAGTGCAATCTCCGGTAATACTGTGAAATTTGAAAACGTAGATGTTCCCATATAGTGATACACCGTCTCACTTCCCACTGAGAATCGAGACGTTTCATCCGGCATGAGTCCTCGTCCTTGAGTCGATCGAATTGCCTGACACAGGTTGGTTTTACCCGAAAGACAGAACTTACACTGGCGACATTCAGGCGTATATAGTGGAATCACGTGATCACCAGGTACGACACTGGTTACACCCGAACCGACTTCGATCACGATGCCTGCACCTTCGTGTCCGAGCACGGCTGGAAATATCCCTTCTGGGTCTGCACCGGATAATGTAAACGCATCAGTATGACAGACTCCGGTTGCGTAAATCTCGACCAAGACCTCTCCCTCGCGAGGTCCAGCCAACTCAATGTCTTCGATCTGAAGTGGTTTTCCCGCTTCATAAGCAACAGCCGCTCTCGTTTTCATATAGTTGTTCCTCTGTTAGATGTTTCGAAGAAGTTAAGCTTGCGCGTTTTTAGTAATAGTTAGTACGAACGCGTTAATAACGATATAGCTCATCCTTAAAGGGTCCATCTTGCGAGACTTGGATGTACTCACTCTGTTCTGCCGTCAATTGAGTAACGGTACCGCCAAATCCCTCCACCATGAGACGAGCGACTTCTTCGTCTAGTTTCTTGGGCAAAGCCTGAATGTAAACCGGTTCCCTGTCTCGTTTTTTCTTGGTCGCCCATGCCTGTTGAAACAAGTGCATTTGCGCCAGCACCTGATTCGCGAACGACCCGTCCATCACCCGAGAGGGATGGCCCATTGCGTTGCCTAAATTCACCAGCCGTCCTTCCGACAACAGAATTAAGTAGTCCGTACGGTCGTCGCTACGAAATATTTGATGGACTTGGTCTTTTACTCGATTCCACTTCCAATTTTGACGCATAAACTCAGTATCAATCTCGTTGTCGAAGTGTCCGATATTGCAGACGATACAACCAGCTTTCAAACTACGGAGCATGGCTTGGTCACAGACTCTCACATTCCCGGTGCAGGTTACTACAACATCAGTTTCTCCGAGAAGTATCGCATTCACATCTTCGAGCTGACCAGTGTTTTTTCCGTTCAAATAGGGCGAAACTACTTCGTAGCCGTCCATGCAGGCTTGCATAGCACAAATGGGGTCAATCTCGGCGACGCGAACAATCATCCCTTCTTGTCGAAGGCTCGCGGCGGACCCCTTACCGACGTCGCCATAGCCTATACAGAGTGCTTTCTTACCGCTGAGTAGGACGTCGGTTCCTCGTTTGATCGCATCACTCAAACTGTGTCGACAGCCATAACGATTGTCATTCTTAGCTTTCGTAACCGAGGCATTCACATCGATAGCAGGTATCTGCAACTGCTGTTTTTCGAGTAACTCGAACAAACGACGGATCCCAGTAGTCGTCTCCTCACTCACACCATGAATGTGAGCGAGCATACCGGGGTATTTCTCGTGAATGGTCTGAGTTAAATCCCCACCGTCATCGAGCAGCAAATTTGCATCCCAGGGTTTTCCGTCGACAAGGATACTTTGATCAATACACCAATCGTACTCCGCTTCAGTCTCCCCCTTCCACGCAAACACCGGAACGCCATCGACCGCCATCGCCGCGGCAGCGTGATCTTGAGTTGAAAATACATTGCAAGACGACCATCGAACTTCAGCCCCAAGCGTGCGCAGAGTCTGAATCAGAACAGCGGTCTGTACGGTCATGTGGAGACATCCAATGATTTTTGCACCGCGAAGTGGCTGTTGGTCTGCGTAACGGTGCCGTAGCGCGAGTAACGCAGGCATTTCCTGTTCTGCTAAAGCTATCTCCCGATTGCCGAAATCGGCTAGAGAAATGTCTGCGACTCGGTAGTCGTGCATTGCGATCCTTGTGGATTTACATCAACTTTGCTTTTTCTCACTACAGGGAGTTTAAAAGCAACAACAGATTACCCAAATTGTAAGGAATCACGTAAAACAGCACCTCTAAAATATGTTCTCTCCAACGTCATGCTTTTCATTTTTTTAAGAGGTGCGACAATTCGTACCAGCGTTTTAACAACACTTGTTTGTTTGACATTGCTCGTGTTGGTTTCTTGTAGCCGCGGGTCAGCACCAACCAATGCACCGGTTGTCGTGCAGGAAGCGCGGTCCGGCGAAGAAATCTACCGTAAATACTGCTCGAATTGCCACCAAGGCGGAATCGTCGAATCCCCCGTTTTCGGTAAAAAAGAGGATTGGGAAGATCGTATAGAGAAAGGTAGGGAAGCACTTATTGCCAACGTTCGAGATGGCATGCCACCTGGAATGCCAAAAATGGGAAATTGTCCAAGTTGCACCATTGAAGAACTAGGTAACGCAGTGGATTACATGCTCGCTGCGTTGGAGGATGAGCAAGAGACAGAAGAAGAGAACACAAAAGCGGAATAGTTTTTGCATGATACAATCAAATCAAAGCATGAAGTGAAAAAGCATTGCATTCTGCTAAATTTTGTGTAGCTGAAACACGAAGATTATTTCGAACTCGCAAGCGAATAAAAAATGGATAGAGAGTCAGACTTCAAACCGGGAGCCATCCTCTCCCGTCGTAAAGGAATCGTCATGCATAAGGGTATTCTGTTGGATGATGGATCGGTTTATCACAATACTCCGTTGCGTGGTGAGCATGTGTCTTCCTTTGTGGCATTCAGTAAAAACCGCAATGTTTACGCGGAACCAACCGATGAATTCACTCGCGAAGAAGCACTATGGGGTGCGAAGTTATATCCGCGCCGCAGGTATAACCCTCTCACCAACAACTGTGAGCACACAGTCTCGCGCGCTGCAACTGGAAATCGACACAGCCCCCAATTGACTTCACTACTACTAAGCGGAGGCATAGCAGTGGCAACCCTTGCTCTTACGCGATCCTTTACACTTGCTACCGCAGGCTACGCACTCACTCGAAAATTCACGAAGCAGAACCCAAGGTAACAGGTATCGCTTCTTACTCCTGAAGCGCTTGCATGAAGGTCTCAGGCAGCGCGCTGGTGAAGTTGTAGTTGGTAGTCAAGATTAGTCGGTGACTGTGCAACATCAATCTCGAGTATGACTGTAAGTCAGAATTTGGCACGCCATAAAGTGTGTCTCCGACAATCGGATAGCCGATCCACGCAAGATGTACTCGCAATTGGTGGGTACGACCCGTATGGGGTTTAAGAAGCAGCAAGCTACGATGTGGCCCCGTCTGCAACACACGAACTTTAGTAACGCTCGCTAATCCCTCGCGCGAATCGATCGTCCAACCCTGTCGTGATGCTCTGATGTCGGATCTCAACCCAGCAACACGGTAGCGACTCTTACGTCCTCGGCGCAATGGCAAGTCGATCGAGTAGGTCTTTCCTTCAGGAAAAGTGCCAGTTACTACAGCTACGTAAAACTTGACAACCTGCCGATCTTCAAATTTTTTGGAAGCACTTTTCCTAAAGTTGTCCGTTCTTGCCAGAAGTAGGACCCCGCTTGTACCTTTGTCAAGTCGATGTACCAGCTTTGCATCGGGGTGTTGCGATCGCAGTTGTTCAAATAGATTCTCTTGACCGCTTCGATCTCGAAGTACGCTTATTCCACTCTGTTTATCGATTACTAAACACTCTGAATCTGAGAAAAGGATATCAAACATGGTGCGTATGTACCGCGTGGGTTAGGTTTGTAGATCGTTCAAGTGTGTAGTGGATAAACGTGTCGACGCAACGATTTACTACGAGCAACACTCGGTAGAGCAAACTGCCCCACAGGTCGTGCACAGATTGTCCACAGATATATTACAGCCTAAATAGACCGTGCCCTGAAACGGACTCGAGTGATTATGCGCGTTCCGCAAGTACGCGGAACGCCCTCCGAACTAGCTTTTTACGAGAGGTCGAACCGATCTAGATTCATTACCTTAGTCCATGCGGTAACGAAATCTTCAATGAACTGTTCGTCCGAGTCTGAGCAGGCATAGTATTCGGATAGTGCTCGTAACTGGGCGTTTGCGCCGAACACTAGGTCGACTCGAGTTCCAGTCCACTTAACTGCCCCCGTACCTCGATCACGTCCTTCGAACAGTTCGCACGCATCTGAGGTGGGTACCCAGTTGGTACTCATGTCGAGTAAATTCACGAAGAAGTCATTCGAAAGAACACCAGGTCGATCGGTAAAAATGCCATGTTGCGAACCACCGACATTGACGTTTAACGCCCGTAGTCCGCCGATCAATACCGTCATTTCGGGTGCGGACAAGGTCAATAGTTGAGCGCGATCAATCAACAGTTGTTCTTGCGATGCGATGTGTCCTTCTTGAATGTAATTGCGGAAGCCATCCACGGTTGGTTCAAGATGGTCAAAGGACTCTGCATCAGTTTGTTCGGCTGAGGCATCGGTACGACCAGGTACGAACGGGACAGAAACACGATGACCGGCATCATTCGCCGCGTGTTCAATAGCCGCGCAGCCCGCCAAAACAATAAGATCGGCTAGAGAGACCGCTTTGTTTCCTCCCGCTGAGTTATTGAATTCACTTTGAGTACCTTCGAGTGTCTGAAGGACCGAAGCGAGATCATCAGGATTATTGACCTCCCATTGATTTTGCGGAGCCAGTCGAATCCGCGCCCCATTTGCGCCACCGCGCTTATCGGATCCACGATACGTTGAAGCCGAAGCCCAAGCAGCTGAAACGAGCTGTGATACCGACAATCCTGAAGCCAAAACCTTTTGCTTGAGACTCGAGATGTCACTCGCATCTATCAAGTCATGATCGACGCTTGGAATTGGATCTTGCCAAATTAGTTCCTCTGCTGGAACTTCCGGACCAAGATATCTGACTCGAGGTCCCATATCCCGGTGCGTGAGTTTGAACCATGCTCGCGCAAATGCCTCTGCGAGCTCGTCATGATTTTCGTGGAATCGACGGGAGATTCGCTCGTAAGCGGGATCCATTCTCATAGCCATATCTGCCGTCGTCATTATTGGAGCATGATGCTTCGATGGATCGTGCGCGTCCGGCACCGAATCGGAAGCTTCACCGTTCGCGGGAACCCATTGATGCGCACCCGCGGGGCTCTTTGTCAGTTCCCATTCATATCCGAATAAATTGTCAAAGTAGCCAGTATCCCACTTAGTCGGCCGAGTCGTCCATGCGCCTTCAATACCACTGGTAATCGCATCCTCTGCGACACCTGATCCATTACTACTTTTCCAGCCGAGACCTTGTTGTTCAATGGGTGCGCCTGCCGGTTCCGCCGCGAGTGAGGACTCTAACCCTGCACCATGGCACTTCCCAAACGTGTGTCCACCTGCTGTGAGAGCAACGGTTTCTTCATCATTCATAGCCATGCGTCCGAATGTTTCACGGATGTCGACTCCAGCTTTGACTGGATCGGGGTTGCCGTTGGGACCCTGTGGATTAACGTAGATCAAGCCCATTTGTACTGCACCAAGCGGTTTCTCTAAGTCACGGACTCCGGTATAACGATTGTCTCCTAGCCATTCGGTCTCCGAACCCCAATAAATGTCTTCCTCAGATTGCCACACATCCTCTCGTCCACCACCAAAACCGAAAGTCTCAAATCCCATGGACTCAAGCGCGCAATTTCCTGTTAAGATTATGAGATCGCCCCAAGATATTTTTTTGCCGTATTTTTGTTTAATTGGCCATAGCAGCCGGACGGCTTTATCCAAATTGCCGTTGTCTGGCCAACTGTTAATAGGTGGAAATCGCAGGTTTCCCGTTCCGGCACCACCTCGGCCATCACCAACACGATAAGTTCCTGCCATGTGCCATGCCATGCGGATAAAGAATGGTCCGTAGTGTCCGTAGTCGGCGGGCCACCATTCCTGAGATGTTGTCATGAGTTCATAAAGATCTTGCTTTAGCGCGAAATAGTCGAGTTTCGCGAATTCCGTTGCATAGTCAGAGTCTTGATCTGGCTTAGACTCAGGTGTGTGCTGATGCAGGACGTTAACGTTTAGTTGGTTCGGCCACCAATCAAGATTTGTGGTACCGTCGCTCGACGCTTTCTTCCCCAAGCCAGACGAAACTGGACAGTTGCTGGCTTCAGTCATAAGTTAGTCTCCATATTGTGATTTCAGCATATATAAATGGCGCACAAATTATAGATATGCTCAGTTTTTCGGACTCACGTCTCGTTGCTAATTTCCTGTCCTCAACATTGCTCAAAAACTTTGAACTTAACCCTATTTATATGTACAATACTGCAACACATCGAACATTCTCGAGAGAGGATGTGAGAATCCGAAATCTTCGTGTCGAACGACTTGTCGAAGCGACCCCGTGATATCGAAACGCTCATGGGAATTGAGCGTTTTCCACTTAGACGGTGTCGATGGCTGAACTTGAACGTACGCCAGTCGCTGAACTAGCGAAATCTGTTGAATCTTTCCGATGTCCTTGATTGTGCATCACGCAACCGAATCGCGCGTTGATCAAAGCTCGGCAACAACACTCTTTATTCTCGAAAGTCGTTTGGGTCAAGATGTGCAAATCAATTGACTGACTCGAGTTTGTCTCCAACAGTTGCCACTTCGAGGACGCAGTATGGGGATCAAAGTCTGAGAGTTTTGTCTTTTGGTATGTAAGACTGAATGGACTGTTCGAGAGTTGTCTCAAAAAGAATTTAATTAATACTGAAATGAATTTCATTCCAATCAGCTATATGCGGGAGTTTCGTCGTCTCGGGACTCTCACCGCGCCGCTTGTAGTGACCCAGATTTCACAAATGGGCATGACGGTGGTCGACGTAGTTATTACCGGTCGATACGGCTACGTGGATCAAGCTGGTGTAGGTCTTGGAACGAGTCTTTTTTGGCCCATCATGTTGTTGTTAACCGGTACTCTTATGGCGGTAACTCCAACCGTCGCCCAATTAAATGGTGCCCGAAGAATCGCGGAAACGGGGTTCGTCGTCCGACAAGCTCTGTGGCTCGCTCTCCTTCTTGCGATCGTCATAGTTATTGCGCTTAACAACGTGGAACCGCTTTACCGTTTTATCGGTGTCGATGAAGTAGCTATTCCCATATCGGTCAGCTATCTTCAAGCTGTAAGTTTCGGTGTCCCAGCGTTGCTCTTTTACTTTGTGCTAAAAAATCTCTGTGAAGGCATGGGTATGACAGTACCGAGCATGATCATTTTGATCTCGGCATTGACGATAAAAATTCCGCTGACCTACGCGTTGGTGTTTGGCATCGGAGAATTTGCTGGCCTTGGCGGTGTCGGATGTGGCATTGCGACTGCTATCATCATGTGGTTTCAATTACTTTGTGTCGTGATCGCGATTTCGATCACACGTATCAGGCACTCGGGAGTCTTTACGCGGCTTGATTCCCCCAATTTCGGTGTCATCGGCAAACTGACCAAATTGGGTTTTCCTATAGGGTTAACTATATTTGTTGAAGTGTCGTTCTTTTCTTTTGCTGGTTTGATGATTGGGAAATTAGGCGCGCAAGCTACGGCCTCACATCAAATTGCAATGAGTATTGGAGGTCTAGGCTTCATGATTCCCCTCGCGCTCGGCATGGCTTCGACGATTAGAGTCGGTACTAATGTAGGAGCTGCTCGTTTTCATGTAGTACGCAGAACCGTAGGTGTTGCATCTGTCGTAGCTCTGATGATCGCAGTCTTGGTGGCACTGATACTGTTAGCGTTACGGCACCAAATCGTTACTCTGTACAGTGAAGATCCTGTCGTACTTGCGCTTGCTGCTCAACTGCTATTGTTGTGTGCGCTTTTTCAAGTGTTTGACGCGAGTCAAGTCGTGTCCGTGGGTGTTTTGCGAGGTTTCAAAGACACTACGGTTCCCATGGTTCTGGCCACGATTTCTTATTGGGCACTAGGTATGCCAGTTGGCTTCCTCTTGGCTTTTGGGATCGGAAATTTCAACGGAATCGGTGTGATTGGCTTTTGGTATGGTTTGGTATTCGGATTGTTCATAGCCGCGATTCTTCAGTTCGTTCGACTGCGCTGGGTTACCAAAAATGCTTCCAAGTTCGCACCGTCGACCACGACTTCGAGAATTCAGAAAGGCACTTTGGAAATCGTTAAGTCTCTGTCTTAGGTATGGCCCCTAAAAACTATATGTATGTATATAATATTTAGTTTGTCATTCGATGTACTTTTCCGCTTCAGTTTACAATCTCACTAACTATACGGTAACATTTACCTCATGCGCCCTCTCGGTCAAAGATATAGGTTTGATTTGCTGGAGTACCTCAACCAGTGCGATTTGAACTATGTCTACTTGTTTCAGATACTTTGTCGAGACACGTCTGCGTTCCGGTCGACCGTGGTGTCTCTTGGTACTGTAGATGAGGAAACAACTTTTGACGTACTCGAGAATACTCGTTACACTCAAACCGTTAAGATCACTCGCAAAATGCCCAGTCGAGTAGGTGATCTGAAGTTTACAGTCCGAGTGTTCCACGACCTGCAATGTACCGATTTACTGAGTTTTCAGGGTGAGCGAGAATACGACCCCCGGTACACCTATCCCAATACGCGCATGCGATCCCCAGACGAGAAAACACAGAACACGCGGTTCTTAGGAGAGATTTTGGAACTGTGCGTGGCGAAGGGTCGGAAACTCTCGGAGCGATCCTCAACCCTAGCCTGCTAACACGGTAAAGTGGAAGGGAGTCCAGCAAGAAACAAGGAAGTTTTGGAAACCGTGATTGAAAATGATTGTTCTGTCCTGCACATCACGGACAGCCACTTATTTGAAGACCCAAACGAATTAAAAAACGGGGTTAATCCGCATACATCATTACGCGCGGTTTTGACGGAAGCATTTGCTACAAAGAGACCGGATGTTGTGGTCGCGTCAGGAGACAACGCACATGATCCGACATCAACGACTTATCGCATGTTTTTTGATCTAGTTCGGTCCTTTCACGAAGGTCCGTTCTTAGCAATCCCAGGAAATCACGACGTTTGGGACTGTATGCAACCAGTTTTCGAACTTAGGCCCGTCGAATTCAATAATTGGACGATCCTACCTCTAGACACGCACGTCGAGGGTCGAGTATCAGGCGAGGTTTCAGACGCTAATGTTTTGTCGTTGCAA
This sequence comes from Gammaproteobacteria bacterium, assembly GCA_009842245.1. Taxonomy (GTDB): domain Bacteria; phylum Pseudomonadota; class Gammaproteobacteria; order Pseudomonadales; family Azotimanducaceae; genus Bin55. The sequence goes on from VYFT01000076.1 coordinate 9,839, forward strand.
CGAAGCTTAGAACGCGCAGCCGAACACGTTCTGGTCGTGGGTCATCATCCACTCGTTGACATTGGCGTTGCGTGGCTGGACGCGCATCAAGTTCGGAATGCTGCTGACATTCTCTCGATCCTTCAAATGCATTCGAAAGTGCAGGCTTATATTTGCGGGCATGTACATCAAGAGTCGACAAAACAGCATGGACAGTTGAAGCTATGGACAACTCCCTCCACCTGTTGGCAGTTTGAAAGCGACATTGATTCTTTTGCACTTTCTCCTCTTGCTCCCGGTTGGCGATGGCTTGAGTTGCGTCCTGATGGTACCATCGATACCCGAGTCGAACGACTATCAATGAGTGAAATTGCCGGAGTCTCATGACATGATCAAAGACTATTCAGCCGCGTCAATTACCGTTCTTGAAGGACTAGATCCGGTTCGACTAAGACCCGCCATGTATACGGACACTAGTCGCCCGAATCATCTACTCCAGGAAGTCGTCGACAACTGCATAGATGAAGTGCTTGCTGGGTTTGCAGATCGTGTCGACGTCGAGCTACTACCAGATGGGAGAATTCGAGTCTGCGACAATGGTCGGGGCATGCCAGTCGACGAACATCCAGTACACAAGATGTCCGGTGTCGAGCTGATCATGACCACCTTACACGCCGGTGCTAAGTTTGACAATGAATCCTATCGTTTCGCAGGCGGTCTCCACGGGGTTGGTGTATCTGTCGTCAATGCTTTGTCGGATTGGATGGAAGTCGAAGTGCGACAGAATGGCGTACAGTACCACCAGAGGTTTGAAGGTGGAGAGACAAAAAGCCCGTTGTCAGTGATGGGTAACGTTGCGAAAAGGGATACTGGGACGGTAGTCACGTTCAAACCCAACGCACAGTATTTCGATACGGAATCACTATCGATGCCACGCGTACTCCATTTACTTCGAGCCAAAGCAATCCTGTGTAAGGGTCTCACCGTCACTCTTAAGCATTGGGAGGACAATCAAGAGTGCACCGATATTTGGTTTTATGAGAGTGGTTTGGTGGGCTACATTAAAGAGAGTACAAATGGTGATCTGGTACCGCAACACCCCTTTGCTCACCAAGCGATCGGCGAGCATGAGTCTGTCGACGTTGCTATGGGCTGGTCTAAAGAGCGGCGAGATCAGCTAACGGAAAGCTACGTAAACTTAATCCCCACACCACTAGGTGGTACTCACGTAAACGCATTACGCACTGGCGTCACCGACGCAATGCGCGAGTTTTGCGGGTTCCGCGATTTACTTCCGCGAGGGGTCAAACTAACCGCGGAAGATGTCATGAGTCAGTGTTCTTACGTGCTGTCAACCATGCTTAAGGAACCGCAATTCAGCGGGCAGACGAAAGAACGGCTAGCGTCCCGTGAAGCGACAGCATTTATTGGCGGAGTTCTCAAAGATGCCTTCAGCCTGTGGTTGCACGAGAACCCTAATGAGGGCGAGCAGATTGCCGAGTTTGGTATTTCCAATGCCCAGAAAAGGATTCAAGCCGCGAAGAAAATAAAGCGCAAGACTTACACGTCTGGCCCTGCGCTCCCAGGTAAGCTAGCGGACTGCACCTCCCAGCATGCACCAGATTGTGAATTGTTTCTTGTTGAGGGCGATTCTGCCGGCGGATCGGCAAAGCAAGCTAGAGATCGGGAGTATCAGGCAGTATTACCACTTCGAGGCAAGATTCTCAATACATGGGAAGTCGATACGGCAACTATTCTTGGATCGCAAACGGTACTGGACATTACGCAGGCACTTGCGGTAGAACCGGGATCAAGTGATCTGACGAAGTTACGATATCACCGAGTATGCGTTCTCGCGGATGCCGACTCAGATGGTGCTCATATTGCCACTTTACTCTGCGCTCTTTTCTTACGGCATTTTCCGATACTGGTGCGCGAAGGGCACATCTTCATCGCGATGCCGCCGCTGTATCGAATTGATGTGGGAAAAGAAGTTTTTTATGCAATCGATGAGTCCGAAAAACAGGGTATCCTAGACCGTCTGCAAACCGAAAAATTGCGCGCTCAACCGGTTGTTCAAAGATTTAAAGGCCTTGGCGAAATGAACGCGTTGCAACTACGTGAAACCACAATGGCACCCGACACGCGAAAATTGGTTCGCTTAACGATACATGAACCCGATCAGACGCATGATGTCATGGACATGATGCTTGCAAAGAAACGTGCGAAAGATCGACGCAACTGGCTAGAGTCATGCGGCGATGAAGCTGATATCCAGCGTTATTTGACAGATAGCGCGGGTGTCGCGACTAGGTGATAAAACATTGTTCAGGAACCGATCTTGAGCATATTTGACCACGAATTAGACGACATCGACTTACACGAGTACACCTCCAAGGCGTATCTCGATTACTCGATGTATGTAATCAATGACCGCGCGTTGCCTTTCCTGGGCGACGGACTTAAGCCGGTACAGCGTCGAATCGTCTATGCTATGCGGCAATTAGGGTTGACCTACCAAGCGAAGTACTCGAAGAGTGCTCGTACCGTTGGTGATGTGATCGGAAAGTTTCATCCACATGGGGAAAACGCGTGCTACGAATCGATGGTGTTGATGGCACAACCTTTTTCTTTTCGGTATCCCTTGGTCGATGGACAGGGAAATTGGGGCGCTCCGGATGAGCCGAAGTCGTTCGCTGCTCAACGCTATACAGAGTCTCGACTTACTCGCGAAGCTAGTCTCCTATACGAAGAACTCAACCAAGGTACGGTAGAGTTCGTACCAAATTTTGACGGTACTCTCAAGGAACCGGTATGCCTGCCCGCCGAACTTCCATTCTTGTTGTTGAATGGTAGCACGGGCATCGCTGTAGGAATGGCGACGGACGTACTCCCTCACAATCTCGGCGAAGTAGTGAAGGCATGTGTGGCTGCGCTTCGAAATGAACGAATCTCAGTGAGTGAACTGTTGACAGAATTATCCGGTCCTGATCTTCCGAGCGGCGGGTTAATTACCACCAGTTCTGAAGAACTTCAACGAGTCTACGAAAGTGGTCAAGGGTCTGTGCGCTGTAGAGCACGTTATGAACGAGAGAATGGTGACATTGTTATCACCGAAGTGCCGTACCAAAGCTCGCCGTCTCGTATTTTGGAGCAGATCGCGCAACAGATGCAAGCCAAAAGGCTTCCTATGGTGGTAGATCTTCGTGATGAGTCAGATCATGAAAACCCAGTACGTCTCGTAATCGTTCCGAAATCGAATCGAGTGGATGTCGAAAGACTCATGAGCCACCTATTCGCAACTACGGACTTGGAGCGCAGCGTTCGATTGAACTTTAACGTGATTGGGCTCGATGGAAAACCACGGGTTTATCCGCTTAATAAACTGATTCGGGATTGGCTCCGTTTCCGAAAGCTGACCGTGCGTCGACGAATTTTCCACCGTGTGGAACAGATTCAACGCCGTCTTGAGATTATCGGTGGGCTACTCATCGCGTACTTAAACCTTGAAGAAGTCATTCGAATTGTTCGGGAGGAAGACGATCCGAAACCGGTACTCATACAAACTTTTACGCTATCGGACTTACAAGCAACAGCCATTTTGGATTTGCGTATACGACAACTGAGTCGTTTAGAAGAAGAAAAGCTCAACGCCGAAAAGAATGCACTGTCAGACGAACTAGCAAAGCACCAACTCGTATTGAACTCTACCCAGCGACTGAACACCTTGATACGAAAAGAACTTCAAGCAATCGCAGAAAAGTTTGGCGATGCACGAAGAACGACTATTGTTGCTGATTCTGGTCTCGCGGAAGCATATGCAGACGCCGATCTAGTTTCAAATGAACCAGTGACTGTTGTGCTTTCACAGAAAGGGTGGGTGCGAGTTGCTCGCGGACATGGAACAGTAGATCCCATCAATCTAAATTACCGCGAAGGCGACGACTATCTGAGTTCAAGTTTGGCGCGAATGAACGACTCGTGCATATTTTTTGACTCATCGGGTCGGGCGTACTCCTCTCCAATCACAGCGTTACCGTCAGCTAGAGGCCAGGGAGAACCCCTTACCAGTATTTTTTCGCCACCCGCAGGCTCGCGCTTTGTGGGATGCGTCAGTAGCGTCATATCTGAAGTATTAGTCGCGAATTCTTACGGTGAAGGATTTAGACTTCCTGTGAGTGCTGCGTTGTCTCAAGTGAAGAGTGGAAAGGCAGTGGTCGTCCTAGACGACTCCCGAGAGTTGATAACGTCGGTTTCAATTCAACCTGACTGTTTCGTAGTTCTTATTACCAAAAGCGGTCGAATTTTAGCTCTCCAGAGTCATGATATTCCAGTACGGCAACGCGGTAAAGGTGTTCGTCTTATCGGCATCTCTCGTAAGGACTTATTCAGCGATGACGATGCACTGGAATTCGCAATCAGTGTTGCTCCCCAAGAAAAAGTTGCAATCACCGCTGGCCAAAGAACTATGACCATGACATCGAAAAAAATAGCCGAATATGTTGGAAAGCGCGGCAACTTAGGTAAGCGCCTCCCGCGAGGCTATACTAAAGTGTCTAAGGTCAGACTTGTCTAGCAAAGAATAGTCTTTGCCGCTTCGTGGGGTACTTCACGCACTAGGCGAGGTACCAAGTAACCTGGGAGCTGAGCTTGAAGTTTCTTCCACAATGCTAGCGCAGTCTTCTCCGACGTGTCATAGTGATGCGCACCCGCTACAGGATCGAATACGTGCAGATAGTAGGGAACGACACCAATCTCAAAAACGCGGAACATCAGTTCCGAGAGAATTCCAACCGAATCGTTGACGCCTTTCAGCAATACGCTTTGGTTAAATACGTCAATTTGAGCACTTCGAAGTTGCTGGATTGCTCGATGGACGCTATCGTCAATCTCATTTGGGTGATTTATGTGAACCACAACTACGACTTTGAGCCGAGTTTTGGACAGAATCTCTACAAATGCAGGTGTGATTCTCTGTGGAATCATTACAGGGAAACGTGTATGGATTCTCAAGATCGCGATATGAGCTAGTTTTTCTAAGTGTTGGACGAACGCGTCTAGCTTCGATGTCGACAGTGTCAAGGGATCACCTCCAGACAGGATGACTTCAACGATCGAGGGGTCACCGGCTAGCGTCTCGAGAGTTTTCTGAAAATCGGCGAGTTGATTGGCAGCGTAATCAAAATGCCGCCGAAAGCAGTAACGACAGTGTACAGGACATGCCCCTGTAGCAATCACGAGCGCACGATTTGCATACTTCTTAACCACACCTCCGCTCTGGATGAAATCACGTTCTATGAGAGGATCGGTTGTGTAGCCCTTGAAGGAATTTAGTTCCGCGCGAGATGGCGCAACTTGAAGCAACAACGGATCAAGTGGATTTCTCTTCTCCATCCGTTGGATGAACGTTCGAGGTATTTGCAACGGAAATTCAGGATTTTCGACCCAGTCGATTTGCGATTCTTGAAGTTCTAGCAAGTGCTTTAGCTCGACCACGGATCGAACCGATGATCGGAGTATTCCTTGCCAGATAGCTTCATCGCTATCAATATTCAGTGCGTGTATCATTCTTCGGCGAGAAGTCGCACAAGGAGAGTCATGGCAACCTATTCTACAAACGAATTTCGTCCTGGATTGAAAGTATTGTTGGAGGGAGAACCCTGTGTTTTAATGGAGGCTGAATTCGTAAAACCGGGTAAGGGGCAAGCGTTTACACGTGCGAAATTCAAAAATCTAGTTACTGGTCGAGTGTGGGAACGCACATTGCGAAGCGGGGACACTATGGAAGCTGCAGATGTCGCAGAATTCGAAATGGAGTATCTCTACAACGATGGCTATCAATGGCACTTCATGCGTACCGACGAGTCCTTTGAACAGTTCGCGGCCGATGAAAAAGTAGTTGGGGAAGCGAAACAGTGGATTACGGAACAAGATCGGTGCCAAGTTACCTTGTGGAACAATGCTCCCATTTCCGTCGCACCGCCAAATTTTGTGAATCTAGCGGTCAAAGAAACTGATGCGGGTGTGCGTGGAGACACCGCGCAGGGTGGTAGTAAACCGGCGATACTGACCACAGGCGCAACTGTTCGAGTACCGCTCTTTATAGAAGTAGGAGATCTACTCAGGGTCGACACTAGGACAGGGCAATACGTGGGTCGTAGCAAGGAAACATGACTGCCCGGTGGCGGCCATCAGCCACAATTGAGAATCTCCAACAACGTGGCGAGATTCTTTGGAAAATTCGAGAATTTTTTCGGCAGCGTGGAATTTGCGAAGTACATACTCCAGTCGTCGGTTCCCACACTGTTTCGGATCCAAACATCGAGTCGGTGCGGTTAGCAAACGGAAAATTTTTGCAAACATCGCCGGAGTATTTCCTCAAACGCTTGCTTGCTGCTGGCATGCCCTCCTGCTATCAGCTTGGCCCTGTCTTTCGTAAGGGCGAAACGGGTCGATGGCACACTCCCGAATTTACTATGCTTGAGTGGTACCACCTGGGATTCACCTCGTCAGAGCTACGACAGGAAGTCATCGACTTGGTCGAACTAGTACTGGGTCCAAGTGAGGTAGGCGAATTTACGTTTCGCGACTTTCTGTTTCAAGAGTTTCAACTTGACTGTTTTGAATGTTCCGACGAAGATTTACTAAATACTGCTCGTGCAAACGGCTACTCCAATGATTTTCGACGCGCGGAAGTTCTCGACTTTCTGTATTCATCGGCTATCGAGAAAAACAGAGACTCTCGATACTTTGTTCTCGATTTCCCAACTGAATCAAGCGCGTTGGCTGAAGTGCGTGAACGCGATGGACATCAAGTCGCTGACCGATTTGAATTGATTGTTGAAGGACTAGAGATCGCGAATGGCTATAACGAACTGCGCGATCCAATTGAACTTGAGCAACGTATGGAACGAGATCGGACCTTACGAAAACAGCTGGGCCGAACAGATGTTGAGAAGGACCATCGACTGATTGAAGCGATGGAATCCGGTCTTCCTCAATGTGCTGGTGTCGCTGTGGGGTTGGATCGACTTGTTGCGGTTGCGGTTGGTGCAGAGATTGTCCAGCAAGTGCTCACGTTTGCACAAGATCAGATTTAGATTTCCACTAATGTCCATTTTTGATTCGCAGGCGACAAGACCGATACAATTCTTTGTACAATGGATTCGAAAGACTTAAAGTGGTTGACAGTGACCGACCGAACTCATAGCTAATGAAGACTGTTCCAGCTACCGAAGTGTCTCAGATGGGGATGCTGAGTAAACATTGGCTGTTTTTGTATTTATTGGGATGCTTGGTTTCGACATGCATCTGCGTAGTCGGCGGTGTAGCATGGTGGTTTGAAGGCAGAATTCTCGAATATCTTCCATTCTGCGGTTTTTGCATTTGTATTTCTTTGTTCTTTCAATCCACAACCTTAATTGTTACTGCCAAGCGCACTTCTGGGGAGCGAAGAGAAATCCCCTCAGGGTCGTTCGCTCAAATGCTTTTCCGATTATTTGGTTCGAAAGTATCAGTAAGCGCATCCATGCATCTCGTGGGTGTGAGCCTACTCTTGTTGGGCATGATGATTTGGAAGACCTATAGTCAATTTTTCGGTGTATGGTTAGGAGTGTCTGGTGTCGGATACATGGCCCTCATGCCAATACTACATTGGAGAAATCCGCGATATACACCTCGCCCACAGTACATCCGCGACAGATAGTTAGACCTGCTTTCAGAGTTCGCACTCAAATGGTTCTGAGCTCGCTTGCGTACATTGGCATTTGATCCCAAGTTCGATTGTCTAAGGTTCTGCCATGTCTTTTTTTGAAAACTCCGCCCCACTGCTTAAAAAAGAATGGCACATTGCACTCAACGCAGCGATCGCGAATTTCTCGTACCCAAGAACCCCGCATCTTCCGCGCACCTGGGCCTGATTCACCCCCAACGATTACCCAATCAATCTCATCTAATTGAAGCGAAGGCAACGGTCCGAGCAAGGGCTCGAGTGACAGAAACTTTATTTTGGCACTCGTGAGTTTTAAAAGATTCAGTCGGTCAATCCATCGCATCGACTCGATACTTGTACCCAACCAAACATTTGGAGTCCAATCTAACTTGTCGTTGAGTTCTAAGACGCGAGCCGGTCGCTTTGTGAGTACTTGAAAGATATGTTGCTCAGCGAGATTCATCGTACGAAATACTGATTGAATAAAAGAAGGAGCTACGTCTTCGTGAAAGAGATCCGACATAGAGTTGACGAAAACCAGGCGTGGTGTCTTCCACTTCAGTGGGTCGTTTAATGTCGAAGCATGCACGGTGACTTGGAAGCCATTAGCGTACTTTTCTGCTTTCATTGCCTTGAGTCTATCTGCCATTCGTTCTGCATAACAGTGCTTACAACCATGACTGACCTTGGTGCACCCGGTCACGGGATTCCAAGTAGTGTCAGTCCATTCAATCTTAGAACTAGAAGCCAACAGTGATTACTCTACGTTGAGGATATGCATTCGTTCATGATTCTAGAGTTCGGGAATGTCACCCGCGACGACGCGCCAACCGAATTGACCTATTCCGTGAGTTGCAGAGAACGAATTTCTAAGAACTTCTACAATCTAGCGAAGTGAACAGAGTGCTTTGTTTTCAGTTCTATCAATTTGTTGAAGCGAGTCCATGAAACCACCACTAATTTGGATCGACCTCGAAATGACCGGTCTGAATCCCAAAACTGACGTGATATTGGAAATTGCTGCAGTCATCACCGACGACGATCTCAACTTCATAGGCAATGGTGTCTCCTTGATCATTCACCAACCCGAAGAGGCGTTGGCCACCATGGATGATTGGAATGTGAAGCATCACACAGCCTCAGGATTGATCGATAGAGTTAGACAATCAGAAATTACTATCGAAGAGGCCGAGGCGGTGACTTATGACTTTGTTACTACCCACACCCAACCTCGTGAGTCCCCGCTGTGTGGGAACTCCATCTCGCAGGATCGAAACTTTCTACGTCGCTACATGCCCACTCTCCAAGCACACTTTCACTATCGAAACATCGATGTCAGTACGGTCAAGGAACTCGCAAAGCGCTGGGCTCCCGAGGTGAAACGACAGTTTAAGAAGGCGAACAAGCATCGTGCTTTGGACGACATCAAAGAGTCAATTCGAGAGCTAGCCTACTACCGCGAGCACTTTATCGAGGAACAGTTTCGGGTACCAAGCGACTGAGTGCCCATTCAATGTGCTCAAGACAAATCGCATCATTGCGTGCGGTCATTTCTACTTGCTTTAATTGCAAAGCGCTAACTAGATCTTCGGAGTAAGGGGCGTTTCCCGCGGCAACCGCTAGATTACGCACCCATTGTTGGTAGTTAATCCGTCGCAGTGCCATACCTAACGTCCGTTCTCTAAATGTTTCCTTATCCCATCCGAGTAAATCGACAATCCTGGCTCGATCAAGCTCGTGTCGAGGTGCAAAGTCACTTACTTGGGTTTGTGGTGCAAAACGGTTCCATGGACAAACCAATTGACAATCATCACAACCAAAGATCCGATTTCCTACCAAGGGACGAAGTTCCATAGGAATCGAACCCTTGTACTCTATGGTTAGATACGATATACACAGCCTTGCGTCGAGTTCTCGTGGTCCGATGATCGCCCCGGTAGGACACAATGTGATACAAGATGTACAGGATCCACAATGGTCTTTGTTATTTGGTTCCGACACGGGAAACGGAATATCTGTGAAGATCTCCCCGAGAAAGAAGAAGGAGCCAGCATCACGATTTAGTATGAGTGTGTTTTTTCCAACCCAACCAAGACCCGCTTTTTCCGCGAGAGGTCGTTCAAGGACCGGTGCTGAGTCAACGAAGGCTCGATGCGTCCCACCGGCTGCATCGACCAACTTACGTGCAATCTTCGCTAGTCTCTTTCGTACGACTTTGTGATAGTCGCGTCCTAATGCATATCGAGAAACATAGGCAATGGAAGGATCTTTGAGGGCATCGGGAAACGCTTCGGACGAGTAATCCATGCGCGCACTGATGACTCTCACTGTACCTGGTAGAAGTTGTTGAGGGTCGAACCTTTTCTCAAGATTTCTGCTCAAGTAAGACATCTCTCCGTGAAATCCCCGTCGCAACCATTCACGGAATTCTCTAGACGCACTACTGAGGTCCGTATCGCTAAATCCAACATCAGCAAACCCAAGTTCGTGCGCCCACTCTTGGACTTGTTCTGTTAATTGCACTATGTCCATGACTTAGAATTAAATTATGGGTCTTATTTCTCAAGTGTATACCGCGGATGAGTGTCGTGAACTCGATCGCTTAGCCATTGAGGAACATGATATACCGGGTTATACTCTCATGCAGCGCGCGGGCGCTTTTGTCTTTACAACGATGCAAGACCGTTGGCCCGGAATTCAATCACTACTCGTCGTAGCCGGTTCGGGAAATAACGCCGGCGATGGATATGTCATTGCGACACTTGCCCATCAGGCAGGAATCGACACGAAAGTGCTCCAAGTGGGAGCGACGAAACGCCTACGCGGTGATGCGCTACTTGCGTGGGAACAACTACAGCAAACCGAGGTCGCGATTGTGGACGATCTCACACATGCAGACTTAGTCGTCGATGCGCTTCTGGGCACAGGTGCACACGGAGCTGTGGCTTCAGATTATGAGGACGCGATTGCTCAGATCAACAACTCTCACTCTCCAATAGTTGCGGTCGATGTTCCAAGCGGCGTCGATGCCAGCAACGGTGGTCTCCTAACTGAGAATCCAGTAGACGCGGAGCTCACTTGTATGTTCATCAGTGCTAAACTCGGACTGTTCACTGGTCCTGGGTTGCGATATCGAGGAGACCTTGTTTTTACCGATCTTGGGGTGCCTCCTGAGGTCTATCGAAACGTGTCGGGCGTACCTCTTCTCGACACAACTAGCAAACGCCCAGTTCTACCACCTCGGGATGCACTAGCACATAAGTATCAATTCGGACACGTGGTTGTCGTTGGTGGCGACTACGGTATGGGCGGTGCCGTCATCTTGGCCGCGGAAGCAGCTTTACGCACCGGTGCGGGCTTAGTAACGGTTCTCACTCGAAACGAAAACGTGCCGGCGATTCTGTCTCGAACGCCGGAAGTCATGGCAGTTGGAGTGGACGAATCAACCGATTTAAGTTCTTACGTTGAGAGAGCTGATGTAATCGCGATCGGACCTGGATTAGGTCAAGACTCTTGGGGTAGCTCTCTACTCAAGAAAGTTTTCGCCCAGCAACCAGATTGCTGCGTACTTGACGCAGATGCCTTACGAGCATTGAAGTCTCACAGATGGAGAGTACCGGTGGGTTGCATCCTTACACCGCATCCGGGAGAAGCCGCATTTATGTCTGGTGTATCTACTTCGGAGGTGCAAGCTGATCGACCAAATTTCGCAAAGGATTTATCGCGCGATTACGGATGTACCGTCATACTCAAGGGTCCTGGCACTCTGATTGCTTCTCAGGGTCAGTTGTGTTCAATCTCGCAATGGATCAATGGTTCGTTAGCTACCGCTGGTAGCGGTGATGTACTCACCGGTATCGTAGCAGCAGCGTACGCACGTAGCGGCAATCCGATTCGTGCGGCCGAAGCCGCAGTGTCTCTTCACGGCGCATCGGGTTCGCGTGCATTACGGGAGAAGCCAGGTCAGTCGGTCATCGCGAGTGATTTGATCGACTCGATTCGTATATGAGGTTAGACTTGGAGAATCAAACGTTGATACGTCTGAGTACTCAAGCAGACACGCAAGCGCTAGGCGCACAACTTGCATCACGCTTTCAGCAAGGACTCGTTTTCCTTCACGGTCCATTGGGAGCTGGAAAAACGACCCTAGTTCGCGGCTGGCTCCGTGGATTGGGTTATCAGGGACCAGTTAAAAGCCCAACGTTTACACTCATTGAACCGTACGAGATTAACTGTACTCAAATACTGCATTTTGACCTCTTTCGTATTGCAAATCCATGTGAAATTGAATATATTGGTATGTTGGAACACTTAGAAACGAGCCAACTTCAGTTTGTGGAGTGGCCGGAACGAGGAAATAGTCGTCTTCCAGAACCGGATCTAGATATCCGATTGGAATATGATGGCTCGCACCGGCAGGCTACTATCAGTGTCGAAAATCAAAAGATGGAATAGTATGAACACCCGCTTACAAGGATTGTTGATTGGTGCACTACTTACTACCTTTGCTCTTCCACTTACAGCAAATGAATTGTTGGGAATTCGGTGGAATGAAGGTCCGAACAACACACGAATTGTGTTGGATCTCAGCGAAGAGGCAGACTATACATACGGCACATTAGACGACCCACCCCGAATCTACATCGATCTGAAGAACACGATATTGCTTCGAACAATTAAAGTTCGAGAGATTGAGAGTAGGATTTTGCTACGGATTCGACACTCACCTCGAGATGGGACCAATCATCGTGTTGTACTTGACCTCAACGAGGTCGTCGAACCGTCGGTGTTTCGTTTAGAACCGTACGCTCCGTATGGACATCGGTTGGTCATAGATTTGCCGAGTGGGATTGATTTTGATGAAGAAGATTGCTCCACCGACACCGAGCCACACAAAAATGTCGTAGTCGTTTTGGACGCGGGACACGGCGGGGAAGACCCAGGTGCGGTTGGGATCAACAAGCTCTTAGAAAAAGACGTCAACCTAGCGATTACGCGACATGCTAAAAACTACATCGAGCAACAAGACGGATTTGAAGTTGTACTTACCCGAAACGCGGACTATGAAGTGCCGCTTGAAGCTAGGCGCAACATTGCGTTACGGGAACGCGCGCACTTGTTTGTTTCCGTGCATGCGGATTCATTTCGAAATTCACAACCACGAGGTGGGAGCGTCTTTATCTTGGGTTCCGGTAATGCCGAGTCGGAGTTAGCTAAATGGGCTCACCACAACGAAGACCGAGCGGATTGGGTTGGCGGAGTCGCCACTTGGGTGAATTCGGAGTGCTTCGACGACCCCGAAGAATATCACTTTCTCAATAACCTAGCTGCCGATGCCGTGATCGAAAACTCGGTGGAAATGGGAAAAAGTGTTTTGAACTTCATGGCTCAGGTTACACACTTACATCCCCGTGCGTTTACCAAGGACCAGCGCAATTTTCAGGTAACCGATGCCGGCTATGCGGTTTTGAAAAATACGCAAGTACCCGCAATTTTGGTAGAGACCGGGTTTCTTTCCAATGCGAAAGATGCCGCGCTATTGAGCCAACCTGCGCACCAAAAGAAAGTGGGGCACGCGATCGCGCAAGGAATCTTAGCACATTTCTGTGACAATCCGCCCTACCATACCTACCTCGACGACGGTACGTACGAATGTTCCATAGACTTTAGCATTACGCAACATCGTGTTCGCAGAGGCGACACGTTATCAGGAATCGCTCGAACATACAAGGTCAGCGTCGTCTCGATTCAACAGTTAAATAATTTGGGTAGCTCGGTAAATATTTTTGAAGATCAGATTCTCAACATTCCAAATCACACCAGCAGCAATTAATGCGTCACTCTAGAATCCATTTATTGGATCAGCATGTTGCGAATCAGATTGCAGCTGGTGAGGTCGTTGAACGACCTGCGTCAATTGTTAAGGAGCTAATTGAAAACAGTCTTGATGCAAACGCGACCGATATTCTGATCGAAGTCGAAAAAGGTGGGATTCGACGTATTAGAGTTTCGGACAATGGTTCTGGTATTGAACCTGATGACCTTCAACTAGCTGTACAACGGCACGCGACTAGCAAGATACAAACCGCGGACGACCTTGCTGCTGTGAGCACCATGGGATTCAGGGGGGAAGCGCTAGCTAGTATCGCTGCAGTCTCCAAATTGACTTTGGTGTCCCGCACGGCTGAGGCGAAATCGGCGTGGCAATTAGCAGTGCATGGTAGTGAAGAGGTCGACTTCAATCCGAGCACCAGAAATTCAGGTACGACGGTCGATGTGACCGATCTATTTTTTAACACTCCTGTACGCAGAAAGTTTCTGAAACAGCCGCGTACGGAAATTGGACATGTCGCTAACTGTGTCCGAGTACTCTCGATTCTGAACCCAAATTGTTCCTTCCGGCTCACCAATGACGGTCGCGACATAGAGAAACTACCTGCGGTTGAAGTCCCAAACGAAAGGGTCGCCAAAGTCCTCGGCATCTCGTTTATGGATGAGTCGATACAGATAGATCTACTACGAGATGATATGTGCCTGACAGGATGGGTGGGATTACCCACTCACACTCGCAGTACCGCAACCCGTCAGTTCTTTTTTGTTAACGGACGACCGGTCAACGATCGATTGATGGCACACGCGGTACGTCAGGGATATCACGACGTGATGTTTCATGGCAGACATCCTGTCTTCGTACTCAACTTGACCTTAGATCCAGAAAGTGTCGACGTAAACGTTCACCCGACCAAGCGAGAAGTTAGGTTTCGCGAAGCCCGTCGAGTTCACGACTTTCTTATGTCAGGAATGCACCATAGACTAAAGAGTGTTGGTACAGACGCGCCGACACACTTGGAATTCGATCCTTCACAAACTGGTGTGAAGAGTCCGTTTGGTAAGGACTTAGAGACCCATCAACCAACTGCACTGAAGTTCGATCATGGAACAACTCACTCGCATCTCAAACCAGTCTCTCAAGAGAGGAGCACCGAGCTTGGAGCTGATCCATCCCCCACCGAGTCAGGTGAAATTCCACCAATGGGATATGCGTTAGCTCAGCTTCGAGGGGCGTATGTGTTGGCGGAGAATGCCGAGGGTCTCGTCATAGTCGACATGCATGCAGCACACGAGCGCGTCGTGTATGAAAAAATGAAGAAAGCCCGCGACTCACGAGAACGCATTTCACAACGACTTCTCATTCCAGTGGAGATTTCGGTGAGTTCTCAAGACGCAGAAATTGCGCGCAAGAGTCAGTCAGTGTTTGCTGACCTTGGATTAATCTTTGAAGTATCGGATGACAACGTGATCACCGTAAGAGAGATACCGTTTATGCTGCAAAACCTAGACGTGAAACGCCTCGTAATGGACATCTTGGACGAAACCCAAGATCACGGTACTAGCGAATCGATAAAAAATAGAGAAAACGAAATCATGGCTACCATCGCATGCCACGATGCGATACGGTTTAATCGAAAGTTGTCGATACCGGAAATGAATGCTCTTCTGCGCGATATGGAACAAACGGAAAATGCTGGGCAATGCAATCATGGCAGACCAACGTTTCGGGTCCAGTCTATGAAGTTTCTGGACAACGAATTTCTTCGAGGGCGATAGTCTCGAGCGGCGTGCTTGTTTTAATTTGGTTGTGACCTCGCAACGCACCGTGCTTGGTCTGTTAGGACCTACGGCTAGTGGTAAGACGAATCTCGCCATCGAGCTAGCCAAACATTACGACCTTGCCCTGATCAGTGTGGACTCCGCGATGGTCTATCGGAGTATGAATATTGGTACTGCGAAACCGAAACCAGAAATTCTTCAAAAATATCCGCACGCACTTGTCGATGTTGTGGAACCGGAAACAAGTTTTACGGTCAGTGAGTTCATTCAACTCGCGGACGAAGCCGTACGAAACAGCTTTGTCAAGAATAAAACACCGTTACTTGTAGGTGGAACCATGATGTACTTCAAAGCATTCCGCGAAGGCATATCTCCATTACCACCTAGGGATCCTGAGTTTCGAAAACAGTTACAGGAACGGGCGCAGACACAAGGAGTACCAGCTCTACACAGAGAATTACAATCTATAGACCCAGAAGCATGCCGGAAGATTCATCCGAATAATTACCCGAGAATTGAGCGTGCGTTGGAGATATATTCACAGACTTCAACACCGATGTCGCAGTTCTTAAAAGAGAATGCTGGTATCCCAGCGGTACGCCGACTCAAATGTGAATATGTGGAGTTTGCACTTACTCATCAACGTCGTGAGGAACTTCATGAACGAGTTAAGAAACGACTGGAAGATATGTTGGTTGAGGGTTTCGCGGAAGAAGTGAAGCAGCTGCGGAAGCGTCAGGGATTGTCCGCTTCATCCAGTTCGATGCGTACAGTAGGTTATCGACAACTTTGGGAACACTTCGACAAGAGCCCTGAGAGCACGATAACGGAATCGATAAAGGAACGTATTTTGGTTGCGAACCGCGGATTGATTCGCCGCCAAATGACTTGGCTTCGTAATTGGGCATCACTTCCAAACTACAATCAAATTAATCAACCTCCGACTCTCAACTCAATGGAGAACCTATTTGAAAGCGCGTGTGTCCAGCCTGTCGCTCGCACAGAATCGATGAGTAAGTAGTTAAATGTTTTTCGACCGCCCTAGCAAGGGTGAACGCACGTTGTTGTTGTCGATTTCTTTCGATAAATTTACGACTACAGAACACGATCTTGCCGAATTTGCACAATTGGCTGAATCGGCAGGACTAGAGGTCCTAAATACTCTATCGGTACGTCGCGACGCGCCGCATCCATCAACTTGTATTGGACCAGGGAAAGTTTCGGATCTCCAACAAGAAATTCAGCGTGAGAAATTGGAGTTACTCGTACTTGATCATGAACTCACTGCTTCGCAACAACGTAAATTGGAGCGTGAACTCAAAGTACGAGTAATGACCCAAACAGAGTTGATTCTCCACGTATTTGCGGATCG
The DNA here is from genome assembly GCA_009842245.1 of Gammaproteobacteria bacterium. Classification (GTDB taxonomy): domain Bacteria; phylum Pseudomonadota; class Gammaproteobacteria; order Pseudomonadales; family Azotimanducaceae; genus Bin55. Next base: position 26,512 of record VYFT01000076.1, read on the forward strand.
GGCGCAGACTCACGAAGGGAAACTACAAGTTGAACTTGCGATGTTGTCCCACGCACAGTCGAGGTTGGTCCGAGGTTGGACTCATTTAGATCGGCAACGAGGTGGGATTGGTCTACGCGGAGTGGGCGAGACACAGATTTCGTTGGACAAGCGGATGCTGCAAAAACGCGTGCAGATAACCCAATCTCGACTCAAGAAAGTTCAACAACAGCGCAATCGACAACGACACAAGCGAACCCGAAACCAAGTTCCCACGGTCGCTTTAGTCGGTTATACAAACGCAGGGAAGTCTACACTGTTTAACGTTCTCACACGTTCGAGAGTATACGCTGATGATCGACTGTTCGCGACACTGGATCCAACGGTACGAAAGCTGGCGAATGCCTCGGAACAGGAGATCTTGCTTGCAGATACAGTGGGTTTTATTCGAGAATTACCGGTGGAGCTTGTGGCGGCATTTCGATCCACTCTAGAAGAAGTTACTAGGGCAGACCTCTTGTTGCACGTTCTCGATGCAACGGAACCGAGACTTGATGAGATTTGTCGATCGGTAGACATGACACTTGAGCAAATAGGTGCCGCAAGTATTCCAACGATCACGGTGCTCAATAAGATCGACATCGCACCGGATGTAACCACGAGACGATCGGATGCGAATTGTGTCAGTGCGCTAAATGGGATCGGTGTTGAAGAGCTGAAGGAACATATCTTAAACAGCCTTTATGGCTTGCACCAAAAGTACCAGACAGAACTAAAACCAAACGAAGGCAAAATTCGTTCGCACTTGTACGATATGCAAGTGGTTGAAAATGAGGAAATTTGTCGAGACGGGAGTTCGCGGTTTACCTTAAACCTTAAAGCAGACCAGGTAAACCACTTAATTGAGACGTATAAGCTTCGTTTGCATGGTTAGGGTACATATCTAAAATCATTGCATCTATTTAACAGGAGTCAATATGGCATGGAGTGATAACGACGGGAAGAAACAAGACCCTTGGGGAAATCAGGGCGGACAGCAAGGTCCACCAGATTTAGACGAGTCGTTTAAGAAAATCCAAAATCAGTTTAAAAATATGTTCTCTGGTGGGGGCGGATCAGGCGACAAGAATGGAGGCGGCAAAGGCTTCAAGTTGCGTCCTTGGATGATTTTGGCGATTGTTGGCGCAGCAATCTTGGTTTGGGTCGTATCCGGTTTTTATACGGTTGATCAACAAGAGCGCGCTGTCGTACTCCGTCTTGGTAAGTTGCTAGAGGACCTGCGAGAACCTGGTTTGCAGTGGCGTCCCCGTTTTATTGATCAGATAGAGATTGTAAATTTCACCGAGGTGAAACAAGTTTCGCAGCAGTCCCAGATGTTGACTAGGGACGAAAATTTAGTAGTGGTTGATATCCAAGTACAGTACCGTGTTAGAGACCCTAAGAACTTTGTTGTGGAAATCCGCAATCCCGAAACGAGCTTGGCACACGCAACTGAAAGTGCGTTGCGCCACGTAGTTGGAAGTTTCGATATGGATAGTGTGATCACAGAAGATCGACAGCTGGTAGCGACGTTAGTACAATCCCGCCTGCAGAGCTTACTCGACGAGAAGTATCTTGCGGGTATTACAGTTAGTAAGGTTGTCATCAACAATGCTGGACCACCTGCCCAAGTGCAAGACGCATTCGACGATGTTCAGCGTGCTAAAGAGGACGAAAATCGGTTTAAAAATGATGCGGAAGCCTATCGCGAAACGGTCGTTCGCAATGCGAGTGGAGAAGCTGAACAGATCATCGCCGAAGCGGAGGGATATGCTGCGCAAGTAGTCGAACGCGCGCAAGGGGAAGCAGATCGTTTTCTTGCTATTCTGGCAGAGTATCAACTTGCGAAGGATGTAACTCGAGATCGCTTGTACATCACAGCGATGGAGACGGTCCTTCGCTCGACATCGAAAGTCTTGGTTGACGTCGACAGTGGTAACAATCTTTTGTTGTTACCTTTGGATCAATTGCTACGCAATTCTTCGACACAACAGGGACTGCCTAGCGCGCTGGGTGGCGCTAGTTCACAGACGACGAATTAAGGAGGTATAGAAATGAACGTTAGAACAATTGTCATCGTTGTAGTCTTGATCCTCCTTTGTGTCCTCGCATTGGATTCATTTTTCATTGTGGATGCCAGAGAGCGAGCGATTCTAAAGCGCTTCGGAGAAGTAGTCCAGACCAAGAGTGAATTGGAAGGCTTGAACTTCAAGATACCTTTTGTTGATAAGGTAGAAAAGTTCGATGGTCGCATTGTTACACGGGAATTACCCGAGGGTCGATACCTTACGATAGAGAAGAAACCTTTAATCGTGGATTCTTTCGTGAAGTGGCGTATATTCGACACGACCCGATTTTACGAGGCGACACAAGGGATTGAGGAAAACGCGCACTCGCGTTTGGCAGCTCGTGTTGATGAGGGACTGCGGAATCAAATCGGTGGTCGTACCATGTTGGATGTTGTCTCTGGCGAAGCCCGAGATGAATTGATGTCCGAACTCACTAACGAACTTGACAATACCGCGCGAGACCAACTTGGAGTTCGAGTCATTGATGTACGTGTAAAGCAAATCGAATTACCAGCAGAAGTCGCATCCCAAGTTTACGAACGTATGCGGTCGGAACGGAAAATTGAAGCAGATCGATTTCGAGCTCAAGGAGAGGAGCAGAAGTTGATTATTACATCAGATGCAGACAAACAGAGAGTGGTCATTCGCGCTGAAGCAGAGAGAGAAGCTGAACAGACTCGAGGCGAAGGTGATCGGGAAGCGACGAGAATATATGCTGAAGCGTATGGACAGGATCCAGAATTCTATGAGTTTTATCGGAGTATTAACGCGTACGTTAACGTATTTGGGGACGGCAACTCGTTGTTGGTATTAGATCCTTCGAGTGATTTCTTCAAGTACATGAAAGCCGGTACAGGAGAATAATTTTCCTTCGAAGATAGGCGACGGGTAAGCGAGCCTGCTTATTCAGTGAAATTGTGCTTGTGGTGAGCACGTGGGAGTTGCTTGCCGCATGAAAAGAGTGGAGTGTTGAAATTCCCCAGCCGAAATCAGGCGCGCTTGAGTTACCAGATGTTGGTTGAGTAATTGTTAATGGGTGAACGTTAAGCCCAGTTTATTGATTCGAAGACGAAGACATACGTTCTCATTGAGTCAATGCACTTCAGTTTGCGACATCTAGTGTTTCTGGCGACTGCCGAATTCATCGTTTTAGGCGTTTAATGATTGTGACCTCGACTACGCGTAAGTCCACTGCAGTGATCGGTCTGCAATGGGGGGACGAAGGGAAAGGGAAAATCGTTGATCTACTATCATCCCAGGCCTCCGCTGTCGTCCGCTTTCAGGGCGGGCATAACGCCGGCCACACGTTAGTCGTCGAAGGTGTAAAAACAATATTGCACTTGATTCCCTCTGGTATCCTTCGAGAGGGAGTAATGAATGTAATCGGCAATGGTGTAGTAGTATCTCCTGATGCCTTGCGGACTGAACTAGAAGTGTTGGAATCTAGAGGGATTCCTGCACGTTCTCGTCTTAAGGTTAGCACTGAATGCCCACTTGTGCTTTCGTGTCATATCGCTTTAGATCATGCGCGAGAAAAGAAGGTAGGAGTGACTAAGATTGGTACGACCGGACGAGGGATCGGTCCTGCCTATGAAGACAAAGTAGCGCGGCGTGCAGTACGGGTTGGAGACGTTTTCGACACTCAATCCTGTCGCGAAAGAGTCGCTGAGTTGTATGACTACCACAACTTTGTTTTAACGAAATACTTTGGCGTCGATCCGGTTGACGTACATGCAACACAGGAGGAATTAGCACAGTTCGCAGAACTTGTTCGACCGCTAGCTTGCGATTCTGTCGAGTTGTTGAGCAATGTAAACGGTACGATTTTGTTTGAGGGAGCGCAGGGATCTTTACTTGATGTGGACTTTGGAACCTATCCGTTTGTGACTTCGTCGAACACTATCGCTGGCGCTGCAATGACGGGCGCTGGGGCGAGTCCATTTGAGATAGACGAAGTGATAGGTGTGGTTAAAGCCTATACAACGAGGGTGGGAGCAGGTCCTTTCCCCACAGAACTTCACGACCAAGATGGAGAGTCTCTCGCTCAGCGGGGACAAGAGTTCGGTTCGACTACTGGCAGACCGCGGCGTTGTGGGTGGCTTGATGTTCAAGCACTTAGACGAGTAATTCAGATCAACGGAGTTTCTCGACTCTATCTCATGAAGTTTGATGTTCTCGATACGTTTAAAGAAGTCAAAATTTGTGTCGATTACGAGAATGAAATTACGACTGGTTCAGCTACTTCGTACGATCCCTCTTGCTTCGGTGCAGTCCAACCAGTGTACGAGTGCCTCACGGGGTGGGAAGAAGACACGACATCCATTCGAAGCTATGTTGAACTACCCAGAAATGCAAAAAGGTATATCGAACGCCTGCAAGAATTGCTGGGGGTTGAGATCACAGGCATCTCCGTAGGCGCTAGCCGCGACGCTATAGTGAAATCAAACCAAGCGTTGACGTAAAAAATGGGAATTATATAGATAACTAACCAAAAGTGTGTAAAATACTCATATGAAGAAACAAGTTACACAGGGAGTTAGTAATGTCGGGTAAGTCAAAACGAGTTGGTCTCGATGTCTTTGAACTGTTTGATTTATTCCCGAACGAAGAAGCCGCAACCGAGTGGTTTGAGAATGTGTTTTGGGCGAATGGTCGAGTGTGTGGTCATTGTGGAAGTGAGCGAACTTCTGTGATTAAGAATAAGAAACCGCTACCTTATCGTTGTAAGGATTGTCGCAAGTTCTTTTCTGTCCGACATGGTACAGTTATGCAACACAGTAAAATCCCTTTGAGGAAGTGGGCTGTTGCGATCTATCAAATGACTACTGGTTTGAAAGGTACGTCCAGTATGAAACTTCACAGAGACCTTAAAACCACTCAGACGACTGCATGGTTCTTAATGCACCGGATACGTGAAGCGTGGAACATGTTTGTTTGTGAAAAGTTTGAGGGTGAGAACGAAGTTGACGAAACCTATATCGGCGGAAAGGAAACGAACAAGCACGATTCCAAGAAGTTAAAGCGAGGCCGTGGTACAGTTGGAAAGACGGCGGTCACTGGCGTCAAAAATCGAGGATCAAAGCAGATAATAGCAAAGGTCGTAGAGCATACCGATAGCCAAACTCTACAAGGATTCGTGAAAGAGAATGTAGTGCAAGGTTCGACCATCTATACGGACGACGCAACCGCATATCAAGGACTAGTTGACTTTGAGCACAAATCAGTCAAGCACAGTGTTGGAGAGTTTGTTAAGGGAATGGCATCTACCAATGGAATAGAGAGTTTCTGGGCTATGTTGAAGCGCGGGTATATGGGCACATACCACAAAATGAGCGTGAAGCATTTAGAGCGATATGTCAACGAGTTTGTAGGTCGACATAACATTCGCGACCTAGATACCATCGAGCAGATGATCTGCGTGACTCGGTTGATGAAGGGGAAGCAGTTACAGTACAAAGAGCTTGTTGGGTAGATCTTCCTTGTGTCAAAAGATACCGATAGCGAAGCGCGGTGGCATGGCGAAATACTTGACCAACTAGAAAGGCTAGGTTGGGATAAAAGGCCATGTAACAAAGGGGGTCAAGTTTACACCCAAAACGAACTGCGAAAAAACAACAATCTCAAAGACGCTTTAGGATTGGAAGCACCAGAGAATATTGTTGCATTGGATAGTGTTGAACACTGGGTTATTGAAGCAAAATCAGACATTCGTGATCTAAGCACGGCATTAACAGAAGCAAAGGATTACGCAGAAAAAATCAATTCCAACAAGTTGTTATCTTGTCGGATCATTACTGGTATAGCAGGTAGCCCGGATGATGCATTTAACGTCGAAACAAGATGTTTGATTAATCATGAGTGGGTTGTTTTAACAATCAATGACCGTGTTGCTACGGGATTTATTACTCCCTTGCAAATGCGTGATGCTTTAGAAAAAGGGCGACTTTACGACTACGATATTGACGATGACTTGTTTAATCGTCGGACCGAAACTATTAACAATATACTTCATCAAGGAGCAATCAACAAAAGAAATCGAGCTGGTGCGTTAGCGTGTATTCTGCTAGCGTTAACTGAAGATCAAACATTTAGGCTAAGTGATAATGCTACCACGTTGATTGCGGACATCAATTCGCGGGCTAGATCGACATTAGAAAACTACGGGAAGCAAAACTTTTTCGATCAAATCAAAATCACGCTACCTCCTTCCAAAGAAAATCACGAGAAGCATAGGAAGGCTCTGAGTCAGGTAATCGAGATACTGCGGTCATTAAATATTGCGTCAACGATCAATAGTGGTCGAGATATGCTTGGTCAGTTTTATGAGCAATTTTTGAGATACGCCAACGATGCAAAGGAAATTGGGATTGTTCTCACGCCCCGACACATAACACGATGGGCAGTTGAAACAATAGGTGTAGCACCAAATGACATTGTTTTTGACCCCGCTTGTGGCACGGGAGGATTTTTAGTTTCTGCACTTGATCTCGTACGAGACAAAAATCAAGAATTCAATCCGGGCAATTTACATGGTATCGAACAAGATGCTATGGTTGCTACACTAGCATTGGTAAATATGATTTTTCGAGGTGATGGGAGCAGCAACATTATTGAAGGTAATAGCCTTGTTACGGAGATTCCCATTCAACCTAACAAAGTGTTTATGAATCCTCCATTTGCACTAGATGTTGAGTATGAATGGAAGTTTGTAGACCGAGCATTAGGAGTGATGAAAGAGGGCGGAATATTGTTTGCGATAGTTCCAACCACAACGATGATGTCGGAAACTGATGGTAGGAAGGAATTAACTTGGCGTAAAGAAATGCTTAGACGTCATAGACTTGTCGCAGTAATCAAATTACCTGAGCAACTATTCAAACACGCAAAAGTGAGTAAAGGCACTTACGGAATAGTGATTGAAGCTCATCGGCCTCATGTAGTGGAAAACGACAAGGTATTGTTCGGGTTGATGAATGATGGCCTTGCTTATTCAAAAACACAAAAAGATTCTTTGGGGAATATGGATTTTTTCAAACAGGCACTAGGTAATTACCTTGCAACTCGAACTGAACCTCAATACGTAGCAAAAAAAATTGATTGTCGATTATTGCGACGAAATGACTTTGATCTCTCTCCTGAAAACAACATTGGCGGAAACGACCAAGATTTGCTGGAAATGAACTTAGGGTTTGTGGAAGAGAATTTGGAAAGAGCAAATTCGCTCATATCTCGAAAGCAACAACGCACCACTTTCGATAACTATAAGCGACATTTGCTCACCTCATTTTTTTCTGACATTGAGAAGGGGAAGAGCGGTAGGAACATCAATTTACCCCACGGGGATTTGCCACTCATTTCAACATCGGAATCGCAAAATGGGATAATGTCTTTCGTCGATCGAGATAGCGTAAGTAAGGTTTATTCGGCTGGAATCGTGACGATCTCATCAAATGGTGGATCGTGTTGCGCGTTTTACCACGATTACGAAACAGCGGTTAATGGAGATGTGTTTGTTTGTAATTTGAAAGAACCCTTCAACTCCAAAGAGATCGGGATATTTCTTTGTGCTGCGATCAATAATGAAAAGTGGCGCTTTAACTATTACAGAAAATTCAACTTGGTTCAATTAAACAAATTACGCATTAGTATTCCGGTCAATCAACCCAACCCACTTAAAGGTCTAATTTCTTGAAGAATCCGAAACCGCTAACCGAAAAGATACGCGAACCGCGAACTCCTGAAGAATTGGCACTAGCACTACGGAAACCAGAGCTCCGAGCTGCTTTAGCTAAACAGAAGAAACGGAACAAGAAATAGCTGAGCTTTTGATTAATGATGCTTGTTCGGAGTCTGATGGATATTTGACATAATTAAGGGAATTACATACCAAAGTGCCGAACTAGCACATCATCTTCGGCCAAACAGTAGGTCTCCGATAGCCAGCTGGCTAACTAGCCATATTGGTTGTGTGTTTTGATCCACAATCAGGTCGCAGGTTAGTGTTTTCGGGTTCCATTGTAGTTCAACTTTTAGTAGTGTTTTTTCACCTTTGAAGACATAGATTTCATGTTCAGATTTTTTTATGTTGATGCTCTCTAATGGTT
>VYFT01000054.1 GCA_009842245.1 Gammaproteobacteria bacterium
ATATGGCTTCCCATTTGAAGGACATGTTTCAACAAGTATCTTCTGGACGGAAGAAGAAGTCCAAGTTGAAGGTCCTCCATGCCCGAAAGAGACTAGAAAACGAGGAAGCAGGGAAACTTCTGAACGATGATGAATTGAAGTCACAAGCGGTGACAAGCGTGGAACAAACTGGTATTGTCTTCTTAGACGAACTAGATAAAGTAGCCAAACGAACTGATCACGGAGTCGACGTTTCCAGAGAAGGAGTACAACGAGACTTACTGCCTCTGATCGAAGGATGTACGGTGTCGACCCGCTACGGTATGGTGCGAACTGATCACATCCTATTCATTGCTTCAGGTGCGTTTCATTTGGCAAAACCGTCCGATCTGATCCCTGAATTGCAAGGAAGGCTACCAATTCGAGTTGAGTTGAACGCGCTTAGTGCGGAAGAATTTCAGCGTATTCTTGTCGAACCAAAAGCATCGTTAACGGAACAGTATCGTGAATTACTAGCAGTTGACGGAGTTTCTCTCACGTTTTCTGAAGACTCGATCGAACGCATTGCTGAGATCGCTTGTGAAGTAAATGAAAATACGGAAAACATCGGCGCACGTCGACTTCATACCATATTGGAACGACTAATGGAAGAGATTTCATTTAGCGGCGGAGATACTCAACAATCTCTTCATGTCGACGCGACGTACGTAGACATGCAACTTAACGCACTTGTTAAGAATCAAGACTTATCTCGCTACATACTGTAGCTTCGTTCACTACTTAGCGTGAACCCAAAATCGATCACTTATCACTCCGAAGCTCGCGAACTTGAGATTTCGTATGACGATACTGAGTCCATTGTGTTATCTGCGGAGTATCTCCGAGTGTTTTCGCCGTCTGCTGAAGTACGTGGACACTCCTCAGACCAACGTGTTCTCCAGACAGGTAAGAAGGATGTCGCGATAAATTCGATCGAACCGGTTGGCAACTACGCCATTCGTATTGTTTTTTCTGACGGACACGACAGTGGTATCTATTCCTGGGCATATTTACGCGAGTTGAGTGACAATCACGCTTCCAATTGGAATCAATATCTAGCCGAACTAGCGGCAGCAAATTCATCGCGCCTTGCGACCATTCCTTTGGGATCTTGGTCGCCGCCATCCTGAATTGCACTAAGTCACGATGGAAAAGACTCAGTTAGTCAATGAAGTTTTTGATGTAGCTTCACCACGTTATGACCTGATGAATGACATCATGTCATTTGGGACACATCGTTTCTTAAAAAGTATTTTTCGAGAGTCCACCGGAGTACACCCCGGCAACAACGTTCTGGATGTAGCTGGCGGTACGGGGGACATTTCACTATTACTAGCACCAGTCGTAGGCTCGCAGGGCAGTATTACGATACTCGACATCAATGAATCCATGCTACGACAAGGTCGCGACCGCCTACTTGACGCAGGTTTCGCGTCCGTAAATTACATCCTTGCGGATGCGGAATCAATGCCAATATCGGACGAATCGTACGACTGCATCACCATAGCTTTTGGTATTCGCAACATGAGCCACATGGATGTCGCATTGGCAGAGTGTTGGAGAGTACTCAGAGTGGGCGGCCGCCTATCGGTGTTAGAATTCTCACATCCAAAAATAGACAGTCTTCGTGTCCTGTTTAACATATACCGCCAAACCTGGCCGGTCATTGGACAATTCGTCGTCGGGGATTCCAATCCTTATCGATACTTAGTTGAGTCGATCGACCGACATCCTTCCGCGGAAGCTATGGATATGTTTTTAGAATCAGCAGGATTTCGTGCTAGTGTTCACCACAGTCTTTTGGGTGGCATCGTCACAATTCATCGAGGAGTTAAATGACCATAATCGAATCGACTACATCAAATGCGTTAGAAGCATCGATAAAAGCACGGCTTGCTCTTGATCCTCAGGCTCGTTCAGTCGCCCAGGAACTAGACGGTACACTTGTCAAAATCAACGTGGAAAACCGGCCCCTGTACGTTCTCTTTCAAGATGGTACCGTAAAGGTCGCCAGCTATACCGACGAAGTACCGCAACTGACAATAACCGGCACTGTGGTAGCAGTGGGGGGAACTTTACTGTCTGGTCGAGCGCAAGACGTTGAAGTGGATGGCGATGAAACAAAAATTGAACTACTAAAGCACATTTTTCGACCTAGTTTCAATGTGGACTCAATGGCCGACACGTTACGAGCGACCGCAGAGTACGGCGTGGCTGCGACAAAGTCTGCCATAGAGGGATTAGCGAGTGAACTCACTACAAATCGTCGAGACCAAGCAAGAATTGAGGAGCTTGAACTTCAGTTACAAGAACTACAGAAAGCTTTTAATAGTCTCGAAGACTATGTGAAGACACTTGGTAAATCTTGATCCCCATCCGCCCAGTCTTTCGGGTATTTTATGCCGGACTGCGTTATCGTTTAGACACGATATTATCTGACTTCGTCGCAAATCATTGGTTGCGCTGGTTTTTGCCAGCCACCTATCTCCCCAAGCCAAAGACAACTTCAGCGACGCGGCTCAAGCAAGCGTTAATCCACCTTGGGCCTATCTATGTGAAGTTCGGGCAGACGCTTTCGACGCGACGCGACCTCTTGCCCGAAGAGTTCGCTGACGAACTTTCCACTCTACAAGCACGCGTACCACCCTTCGATTCTAAAGTTGCGATACAAAGAGTAGAAGAAGAGCTGGGCACTTCGCTTACAGACAATTTCAAATCCTTTGAAAAGGAACCGCTAGCATCTGCATCGTTAGCGCAGGTGCATGCGGCTACGTTGCTGGATGGCTCAGAAGTTGTCGTCAAGGTCATTCGCCCCGATGCTGAAGACGCGATTCATCGCGACATACGGATGATCAAGGGGGTGGCGAACTTTTTGGAACGAGTGTCCGACATAGCGCGCCGTCTTCACATGGTCGAGGTAGTGACCGACTATGAAATGGCTATCCTCGCTGAATTGGACTTAACCCAAGAAGGGAAAAACACGACGCGATTACGCACGAATTTCGCAAGTTCAGAGTTGCTGTACGCCCCTCGCGTGTATACACACATAACCACTAAGAATGTCCTCGTTCTCGAACGAATTCGAGGAGTACCGGTATCAGAGCTGGACACTTTAAAAGCATTGGGTACCGATGTAAAGTTGCTCGCAAAGCGAGGGGTTGAAACATTCTTTACGCAAGTTTTCGACCACAATTTCTTCCATGCAGACATGCATCCTGGAAATATTTTTATCGATGTCACCGATCCCAAGAAACCCTCCTACATAGCCGTTGATTGTGCGCTCTTTGGATCATTGTCAACCGAGGATCAAACTTTCATTGCGCGAAATATCATCGCATTCTTTAATCGAAACTACGGAGAAATAGCCCGATTACATGTTGAAAGTGGTTGGGTCCCCGATGAATCGAAGATTGAAGACTTTGAACAGCTCATTCAAGAACTGTTAGAGCCATTCTTTGAAAAACCACTCGCCGAGATTTCGTTTGGTCAGTTTTTACTTAATCTATTTACTGCAGCACGACAGTTTCAAATGGAGGTGAAACCTCAATTAGTACTGTTGCAGAAAACACTATTGCAGATCGAAGGGCTGGGGCGACAACTGGATCCCAACTTAGATTTATGGTCCACGGCAAAGCCGTTCATGGAACGATGGATGCAAACCAAGTACGGACCACTAAAAACCGTTCAGGCTACTCTTGATCACGCACCAGAAATTATGTTGGAGTTGCCGTTCCTACCAGAGTTACTCGCGACAGCCCGGCGAACTATCACGAAACTGAACTACAAGGCGGCATACCAACAACAGCGAATTAACGAGTTGAACAGAAGTCTCCAACGAGCCAAACGCGCGAGCTTTGCGCGCCGTTTTGCAGGGGTTCTTCTGCTGGGTGCTACGGTAATTGCGTGGAACATAACACGAGCGCCTCCAAATTCTTTTATCACGTCCTTATTGTTGGCAGTGGTTGGAATTTGTGGTCTTATATTCTTACTAAGTCGATGAACGAGAGTGACCGAACGATGTTTAAACCGCGAAAGACTCTCCGTGTTTCTAATCGAAGTCACGGAGTATCACCTTGCCGTTTTGAAAACCAGCTTACATTGGGGAGCTAATTCGCTCCTGTGTGAGCTCATATTAAAGACGTTGGAAATTCGTATCATATGACTATTCACCTGTTTGGAGGAACGTATGAGTCCTAGCATCTTCCAATTCTTAGTCGTGCTTGGCATCATCTTGATTGTCTTTCTCATATTTGGGTCTAAAAATATTAAAAATCTTGGCTCGGATCTTGGTGGCTTTATCAAGGGATTTCGCAATTCCGTTAAAGATGACCCTAAAGACGCTAGTGAAGAGACTTCGACCACGACTGATCAAACAACATCAGAGACTAAATCCTAGTAAATGCCCACCTTCGGAGGATGGGAGATCCTCGTGGTTTTTCTCGCGGCTCTCATCATTCTTGGTCCGACAAAGTTACCCGAACTCGCACGTACGCTTGGTCTGTGGTTCGGTCGAATACGACGGGTGTTCAATAACTTTAAACTGGAATTTGAGCGCGAAGTGGGTATGGACGAGATTCGTCAGCAGTTACACAACGAGCAAATCATGGCCGAGATGAAGTCTCTAGAAAAAGAGGCACATTCTATTATTGACGATGCAGATTCCGCGATTGTGGGCGAAACATCCTCTCAACCGAACGAGAACGACGACGTTTTACATTCCTCAAAATCTAATCCAATTGGATGAAGTCCTCAGCTGAACGCAAGGCAGAACGCGAGAAAAAACATGACGAGAAGGTCGACCAAAACGAGCAACCGCTTCTCGCCCATCTAGTTGCGTTTCGTGGGTGTGTCCTACGATCCGTTCTCGTCATAGGACTCTTCTTCATTCCGTTTTTGATTTTCAGTGATCAAATCTGGGAATTTGGCGCGAAGCCGTTGTATGAAGCGCTGATCAAAGATGACGCAGGACAAAAATTGATCGCGGTTGAGGTCGCGTCTACGTTTCTGGTACCGATAAAGTTTGCCCTGTACCTTAGTCTGTTCGCGGGCATGCCTTATGTGCTACACCAGCTATGGAAGTTCATCGCTCCGGGACTCTATTTAAAGGAGAAAAAGTTTGCGATTCCACTTTTCGTGTCTAGTGTAGTACTCTTCTACGCCGGAATTGTCGTCGCGTATTTCTTTGTACTACCACTTGTATTCAGTTTTTTTTCGTACACTGCACCAGATAACGTCGAGTACCAACCAGACATAAACATCTATCTATCTTTTATTCTTAAAGTATTTTTTGCTTTCGGTATTGTTTTTGAGATTCCAATAGTTATTTTTCTGCTTGTTGTGACGGGGCTCGTAAAGGCGAAAACGTTGTCCAAAGCACGACCCTACATCATCGTAGGATGCTTTGTGGTAGGAATGTTCCTAACACCACCGGACGTCATTTCCCAAATTTTGTTAGCACTGCCGGCATGGATTTTGTTTGAGCTAGGTCTGCTCCTAGCACGAATGGTCAGGAAGAAGAAATCAGAATAGAGACTGGGCCATCATTGATCGACTTGACTTGCATGTTTGCGCCAAAAACTCCCGTCTTCACCGCTGGATGTTTCCGTACTAACTCTTGAACAAAGTGTTGATACAAGACTTCGGCACGAAGTGGCTGTTCCGCTTGAGAAAAATCAGGGCGATTGCCTTTCTTCGATGTTGCAGCTAAAGTAAATTGTGAAATTACTAGAAGTTCCCCGTCTATATCTTGAACCGATTGGTTCATCGCGGCGCTCCCATCGGGAAAAATGCGGTGATTCAAAACTTTGTTGGATAACCAAACTGAGTCTGCTTCAGTGTCCCCTTTCAATACCCCTAAAAACACCAAAATGCCTGTTCCAATAACTGCTGTCTGTTCGCCAGCTATGTGTACACTTGCGCTAGCTACTCGCTGAATCAACGCTTTCATCGAATAGTAGAATTTTTGGGGACTTCTTATATACGAAACTACACACCAATTATAATAGGACTGTGTCATATAGAGGCATAACATATCGTTTAATACCTGGCACTAGAGCCCGAGCGCGACAACTCGCGTGTTTAGCGGGCGCGTGTCGGTACGTGTGGAAC
>VYFT01000067.1 GCA_009842245.1 Gammaproteobacteria bacterium
CGGAGACAATCCAATGGCTGAAGTGATAGCCCTCTGCCGGCTCCGACGCCGTAATATCCACGACCTCGCCTGCCGCGTACAGACCGTCGCCATCGCCAAAACGAACACTCAGACGTAGACCACTCTCGCCCGGTTGATGAATAGTCAAAACTTGATTGGCTTCGACAGCAAGCAATTCTGTGACATCTAGCGCGCGATCAAGCCATTCCACCCGAACGTCTGCTGCTGTTGCACTCCCTAACCCAAAATGCACTTCTAACGGATCATGAGACGCGTAATTGTTACTTCCGCCCAATTGTCGAATTTGCGAGCCACTACTCGTTGTGACTTTCACTTTAGCTCCGATACCGTAGGTATTGAGTCCTGCACCTCGAAGCTTGATGGTTAGCGAGTTGCCTAGGAATTCGGAATCGTTGCGGTAGTAAACGATATGTCGTTCGCTTACGTTTACAACAATGATGTCGATGTCCCCGTCGCGGTCGGCATCGAAACAGGCGAGTGCTCGGCCCTGTTCTGTATCGTCGATACCTACTTCCGCGGCGACGCTCTCAAACGTGCTGTTTTCAAGATTGAGAAAGAACCTAGAAGAAATATTCTTGTACTTAGGGAGTTCAAACCAACCGTTAACGTGAAATATGTCTAAATATCCGTCATTGTCGAAATCCTGAGTACATGCTCCCCAAGCCCAATTCCCAGCTTCAACCTGTGCCGATAGCGTGATGTCGGTAAATTCCCCGGTACCGTCATTTTCGTAAAGTCGATTGCCAATCCAGTTGCCTCCCAACGGTAAATCGTAGATTGAGGTAACAAACCAGTCAAAGTCTCCATCGTTGTCGTAGTCACCGACCGCAGCTCCCATACCTGCTTGATCCTTTATAACTTGTCGATCGGTGATCCTATAAAAGTTTTTGCCATCATAGTTTTTTAAGACTTGGCTCGTATTGAAATCACTCGCAAGGAGTAGGTCGTGGTCGTCGTCGTTATCGATATCAAATAGATTGGCAGTGTAACTCCAATCTGTGCTTAGATCCAATATTGAAGTACTGATATGCGACTTGTTACTTGCATTGGAGAAAAGACCGCCGCCTTCGTTTCGCCAAACGGTCTCGGTATCTGAAAGTTCGAACCGAACCTCTCCCCAATGGGTCAGGAACACGTCTACCCAACCATCTCGATCATAGTCTGACATCGTAGCAGAAACAGTGTTTTTTGCGTGCAGTGAAATTCCAGAGTCCTCTGTAATATCAACGAATGAACTATCGGAATCACCCAGTCGGTTCTCAAAAACATAAATTGGATCGTTTTCGACTGCACCTACAAACAGATCTAGATCTCCGTCGCTATCGATGTCTCCAAAGGCAGGACCACTACCCCAATGAGTTATACCAACACCTTTGTCTTCTGCTACGTCAGAGAAGGTACCATCACCATTGTTTAGGTAAAGCGCATTGGGGATGGTGTTGCCACCGACAACATATAGATCTACATCTCCATCATCATCGACATCTCCGGCTGCGAGTCCTGCAGCGAATTGAAACGCCAAATCTCTGTTGTCTTCTGAGTAGGTGTGCGGATACTCTCGGGTCAGACCCGCTTTTGCGACATCCACACTGGTGAACCTCAATACGGTACTGTTCTGTGTCGTATAACCGAGTTTCTCTGTGTTAGATTGATTATTCGAGGTGTTTTCGCCTGCGACTGACGCGAAGTAGGCGGGAAGAAGCACTGTTGGTATCAGTGCGATTACGACCAATAATCGCACGAACGAAACTCGCTGAGATACATGCTTTTCCACGTACCAAAATTGTACTTTGAGCATCGACGCAACGGCACTGATCGAAATGAGAGGCGGAACAATGAGAAGAGTTCGTTGGTTGAACGATCGCCATTTTGCTTCGTTTTAACTTAATTGATTCGGTTAACTTACACGAGGACTGTTACCTACTAGAAGCTTTGTACGTGAACGGTGTTCGAGAACGACCACCAGGTCGTACTAATCTGTGAGCTAGATAGTTACTTCAGGATTCAACAACCGAGACCCTGAGAGATTTGCGCATAACTCGTGAGTGGTACCGCACACATCTTGTGCCAATCTGTTTTATCGATTACCGGACTACTGAGGAGTTGAAGCATTTCATCAAACTTAGCCAAGGCGTTGCAATCGACTTGCTGTGGATCGGCTACCATCCGATGTGTCGGCCAAACGTGTTCGCGAGCATGGTCCCAGAACTCCGACTTATGCATCGAACCGCAAGAGTAGTGCCATCCGACAAATAAGCCGTATCGAAGAATCGTATTGACCAGGAATCGATTTACTACTGGCGCGTCGCGTTCTAAGTGATCGATAGCGCGGTTTAGCCGAATGTGTAAGACCATTCCTATTTGTAGTTGCGCGGACACAATCGCGGTTGCTTCGAGTGGCTCCATAAATGCTGCAGCATTACCGATCCGAGCGACGACCCCATCAAAGAGTTGCCGATGTACGAAATTGGGGAACGAAATTACCGCGCGCTGCTCAAATTCAGGCACACCGTCTGACTCAAGAAGCGCATCGAAGTCAGACTCCACTGCTTCAAGGTCAGACACGTCGCGATTAAAAATGTACCCATAGGATGTGTGTGCGGTCAGGGGTATCACAAATACCCAACCATGTGGTCTCGCTACTGCGCGAGTGTACGTGTGTTTTAGAACCAGCCCGTTTTCGCTATGCATGATCGCGGGACAACGACGAATCACAGCCGTATTCGTTGGAATGAAGGAAATGTCGATGTTCTGATCGGGATTCAGTTCTTTCGGAAATCCTCGAGCGTCGAACACGAGGTCGTACCTTTCAGACTCACGACCTTCGAAATCTACTTGTGCGTGATCGTCCTCACTAGAAATATTGAGAACCTTCGCGTCAATGTGTGTTGCATTTGCACTTTCATGAAGTAGTTCTGCTAGCAAATCAGCGGCGAGGTGATAAGCATAGGACACCTGTTGCGGAGTGAAGTAGTGAATGAAATCACGATTGCGTTGACCCCATCCTTCAAATGCAACGCCATACTTACGCGTTCCCTTAATCTGTTGTTGAATTTTTTCATGAGGAAGGTTCGTTAACTGTGCTAACTCTTGAACCAAACTCGGCCAGCTACCTTCACCCACTCCAATTACTGGGATACGAGAGTCATAAATATGGTGAAGTTCGTATTCGTCATCTGCTAGCTGCCGCGTGATACTAGCGGCCGCTAAGGATCCGGCAGTTCCGCGACCGATAACTGCGATTCGGTTTAAAGATTTTCTGCCTGGCTGGATCATCGACTTCGATCCTTAGGAGCAGTCGATGGTTCATATTTTCTCATATTAGGGTGGCTGTCAATGTGTTTGCAAAACGGAAATACTTTTGTTGTAGCTTTCAAAAACCAAACGTGAAGTCTATGCCCAAGAAACTGTCTTTTCTCCCATCATACGTTATATCCGCGGGATCTGAGCTCAAGTTTACGATACTCTCCAGACGGAACGTCCATGAATCCGACAATCGGCGTTTGAATTCTAGGTTGAGCGAGCGATAGTCGTACTCTAAATCTGCGAGTAAGCCTGCAACAAGTTCTGTACCTGCGACGTCATTGAAGGAGAGGAAGCCCGATAGGAATAGGTCATTAGTCCAAACGGTGGTCGCCCGTGATCCACGCGCATCGTACAACCATTCCGCGAGTACGGTCAGACTCGCAGCAGAATTAAACAAGTTGAACACCGTATGTTCGGTCCCAAGTATTACGGCATGATAGTTCTCTTCTTCACCGAATAGATTTCGTGTACCGCGTCTTTGTATTGCTTCGAGCTTGTACAGCAAGACAGAAGTAGTGAGTTGTACGTCAACGCCAAATTGTTCCATCTGTTCGTAGTGTGGTTGCAAGGTTAGCGTCTGGTGTGTAGTTGGTTCTGGTTGCTGGAAGGCTAGGAAAGCGGGTTCCCGATTGGTCCCAATAAACATACTCAATCCAAAGTCATATGGTCCTACTGAATTACTGTAGCGAAATGCGACATCCATGTGACGTTCTCCATCTTTGTGTTCATAACTCGCATTCTCACTGATGGGAAAGCGGGATCGAAGACGTCCGGCAGGTCCCGGAAACGTTCGCTTGCGGTGGTACGGTAGCAGGAACGATTCAGCGATTCCCCAATCGCCCGCAACAGTTAAATGCACCATCGGTTGTCCCAGTTTTGGACGATTGCGCGGGTGTTCAACTAGATCGACCTGATTAACGACATCCACCAGGTTATACAACTCGGCAACGCCCCAATACACACTTGCTTGCCCTAGCTGAAGTTCCCAAGAATTGTTTCTCCAGTCTCCATACATCAAGAAATACGCTTCTCGAACATCTCCGTGCGTGCGTTGGGAGTCAGCGTTGTCGTATCGGTAAAGAGGTGTAAACGTAAAGCTGGATTTTGACGTAATTTCTAAGTGAAGCGTCGTCTTTGCGACCATTCCGAAATTGCTTGAGCTCTGCTCCAAAAAAGCTGGTGATTCGGGGTACCATCGTCCTTGCAAGCTAATTTCACTGGTCACATCGAATGTTTGTGCCACCGCACAGGTCGCGCCAATGAACCCGAGCAGTGCGAAGGCTACGCTGTATCGCATTAGCGAATGCGTCGAAGAGCTGTCTGGGTGAACTCGCTTTCGTCGAGGTTGCTGCCGAATTCAAACTCGGTCCATTTCAGAACCGTGCTAGCACCAGTCAGATGATTTTCCATAGTCTGTTCTTCGGCGCGCCAGTACATGTCTAGGTACTGTTTGTAACTTGCGAATGTTAGTGTTTTTAAGTGCGAATCCTTGCGGTCGTACAGTTCCATCTTCCATGATCTCAGCTCTTCAGTGTCTTGCCAGATTACCTTTTTACTGTATCCAGATTTTTCGTCTAGGGGATATTGTTCAATTACCGTACATGTCAATTCGCCACAAGGTTCGTCGCGCAAATATTTGTATGTGTACTCTGCTACTTCTCCGGCTCGCATATCTTCATACGCGAACTCACTACCCATGAACGATCCAGATCGCTCGGAAGCACTGATGCGTTTCACCTTTTTTAGTGCAGGTAAATACATCCATTGGTCGTCTGGGGCATTAATATGAGCATGGGTAAGAAGCGCAGTTCCTTTAACGTCTCTTGGGTGGTCGAATACGAACAGACTCTTGTCGCCATCGTCGGGTACTTCGAGTACTTTGAACCGCATTTGTCTTGTGCTTTCACCACCCCGGCGATCACGTATCAGCATAGTTAGCTCAGCCGAAAAGTCCCCGAATCCGTCATTGCTCTCGCTCGCTGCTAGGGCAATTCTCATGCCTTTCTCTTCTGCAGTCTCTTCCTGTGCACTGACAGTTGAAATTGGAGAAAGCCACACCACTATGGTCAACGCGAAAACTACGAGGCACGGATTGACACTCAAAACAAAATCTCTGGATTTGCGAAATATGCGCACTTTAAGTGCGTGCTGAACACTGAATACGTGGTTCTCCATTCTGGAACTCTCTCGTTTGGATCAAAATTCGATCGGTGTTGTAGGTGACCGAGGCTGGTCTCAATAAATAGTCTCACCCTCGGGGAATGTAGTAGTCAGTTCTGTATGTCGTAAACCCCGATCTTGCAAAGGTTCGTATGAGTCTACGAAGCCACGCAACCTTTCCGCGTAATTTGTCAAACTCATCCGCTATTTTAAGAACCGATCTACTAGATTTTTGTAGGAATTTGTGACACGAAAACGCGGACTTGAACGTCACGGAACTCGTGCTGATTGAGCGATGCGCTCTTTGAGATTGTGTTATAATTGTCGAAACTAATAATTCATCACTTTTTAATTATGAGGAATCAGTTATGAGAAGTGGCGATCAGATGCTACAACAAATTGTCGAGAAGTCTGCTGTGGACGAACAGTTCAGGCAGGCACTTTTGGCAAATCCTAAGATGACCATCAGCAATGAGTTGGGAATCACAATTCCAGATTCGATGACAATTAAGGTT
>VYFT01000041.1 GCA_009842245.1 Gammaproteobacteria bacterium
TTTTTAATGTGAAGCTTCCAAACAACCTAAACAGATGCGTCAAAATTAAGAAATGTCCTGATCCAGATCAGCAAAATCGTCAGAAAAGAACTAATCAACGCGTTTATTATAGATTACAAAACGCGTATATTGTAAGGAAAATAACGCCTGTTTTATCAGTCAAGGAGTTGATTGATTCGAAGAGACTGATAGTAGATATAACGGCTTAGCAAATTCGTCGTTCTGTTCTTTCTGTGCCTCGAAAGAAAGAAATAAACTAGCTGGGCGTTTTGAACATTAGCACACGATGTGCGTGTAGGAGATATTCAATCTTGGTAATCTGAGTCTTCGTTGTCGGGACTCGTGGATCAAACGGAATAATTACAGTTTCAAGTACAGCAATAACGACCCATGGTCGCTTGTTCGTTAAGCGATCGATCCGCAGTAATTTATAAAAATTAGGACGGCATCAAACAGAGATCACTTACTAACTTGGGCTCCGTGCACGTTTTCTAACCAAGTCAGTTGATCTCGAAGTCTTAACTTCTTTTTCTTTAATCGTTGAATTCTAGATTCGTCTTCGTACCCGGTCCTAATCAACACATCAATGACTTCGTCCAAATCTCGGTGTTCGACGCGAAGTCGCTCGATGGTTTGCTGCGTCTCGTTTTCGTCTACCAATCAGGTCTCCTTGAGTGTTGTGGTTCTGAACAAAAAATTCTGTGACCAAGAATCACGTAAACATAATGTTAATTAAAGATGTTACTTAACTGTCCCTCTCCTCGACGATTCTCTCTAGAGTCTTGTGCTCAAGCTTTTCATTTCTTCAACTCGTTCAGAGCAAAATGTGATCTTCCCTAATGAAACGACTTCCGACAAGTAACAGTTCAGTAGGTGAATTTCTCGAAACTGCCAAGCGCTTTCCGATTCCAAGTGAATCCCAAACTCGCCTAATCTTCGCGATGGATGCGACCCAGAGTCGAAAACCCACTTGGGATTTGGCAACAAGTCTTCATGCGGAACTCTTTGCTACGGCACGGCAGGAGGACCTGGGAGTCCAATTGGTATATTATCGAGGGTCTAACGAGTTTCACACAACACACTGGAGTGACTCAGCTAGTGCTCTGTTGCAAACTATGCAGCAGGTTCAATGCTATGCCGGAATCACTCAGATTTCACGTGTTTTGTCCCACACCATAAGAGAAGCGCACGTATCAACGCTGAAAGCACTCGCATTTGTTGGGGACGCATGCGAAGAAGATCCACAAATGCTCTACGAATTGGCTGGACAACTCGCTTTGTACCGTCTTCCAGCGTTCATGTTTCAGGAAGGACACAATCCCCGTGTTGCTGAGGTCTTTGCAGGGATCGCTCAAATCACAAATGGGGCACACATTCCCTTTCAACCTGGTTCGGCGCAGCAATTTGCCGAACTACTGCGCGCGGTAGCAGCCTATGCAACTGGTGGTGTCGATGCGCTTAAAAAACTGCGAGGCAAGTTTACACAACGATTGCTTGAACAACTGCAAAAATGATGTACGTCGCACTAGGCGTTGTCGGATTCGGTGCATTTTTACTCCTTTGCAAGCTGTTGTGGAGTGGGCAACGACCTAGCAAAAATACTCGAATCATCCTAATTGCGTCCTTAGTACTTGTTGGTGTTCTCGGCGTCCTCGTCATGTTATCGCGAATGCCCTGGTTCGTAGCTGCGGTCACGATGCTTGTACCTTTCCTACGAGTTATTGGAAGTCTGATACGAACCACGGTTTCAATCGTGTTGTTAAGACACATTCAAACGTTGTTTAGAAACATTCCTGGCTTTGGTCCATCTACATTTAACCCTCATACAGCTCCGCCTCATAATGCTGATAGTAAAACTCAAACAACTGAACTTTCCATGAAACTCAACCATCAGACTGGTACGATGACAGGTACCGTTCTCGTTGGAAAATTCGAAGGGTGTGATCTCGAATCGCTGTCTGATGAAGACTTACTCAAGGTATATCAAACACTTCGAGAAGAAGAATCAAAGAGACTATTGGAAGCCTATGTCGCGCGACATCGACCGCACTTGAACGAGACGACAAACGAGACTAATGAACCACCCGATGGCGATGACATGTCTCTGAAACGCGCCGCAGACATTCTTGGAATAGACATCACGGCAACTAAGGACGAAATCGTTTCCGCGCATCGTCGATTGATGGATAAACTTCACCCAGACAAAGGTGGTTCAAGCTACTTGGCCGCGGAACTCAATGCGGCAAAAAAGGTGATGTTGGATGCAACGGGCTAGCGCGCCCGTGCGTTTAGAATGGCATAAACTCGAGAATCGACTCCACATGGGGAGCTAAGAGCGCACCAATCATGATGATGACGCAGAGCCAAGCCCAGAGCACGAACAATTTCATGAATAAGGGTTGTTCTAAAAAGTCTTTAAACAGTGTTCGCCACATCTTTGTTTGCTCTTGTACAACGACGCGCATATTTTAAGAAATTATCAAATTTCCACATCACATTCTGCGAGCTCCATGAATGGTACTCCCTTGAGTGATATTAGTGAGCCCATGCCATATTTAAAAATATGAACATATGTATAATATCAAATTTTCATATTAGCTCGTCCATCCGATGCGACTACCGTTAATACCACTAACCGCGACTCTGAAGCATGCGATCGATAGGGGAATCGTCGTAACGCATACTGCGCGCCAGGCCTATGAGTTGAAGTACTCGTGGATGCACAAGAACGTTCTCGATGGTGTAAGAGCTTTCCCCAGCCCCGAGATTTATTCGTTCGATGAATGGTTGCAACGAGTTTACGAAGACTTGGTTCGAATAGGGATACCGCATGCACAACGATTTCTCATCACTCATTCGTCGCTCCGACTGGCATTTCAATTGTGTGCTCCCGAGTCTGACTATGTGAAACACGTAGCAGCCACCACTCGAGCTTGGCGTACGTACGTGGAATGGAATCTTCAAAGAGTCGGGCCCGATCTTGAAGTAACCGAAAATGGGAGGTTATTTCGAACCTGGGTGCGCAAATTTCAAAACTTCCAAAAACGTCAGAAGATCATCACGCTTGCCGATCTACCGGCTCTCATTACTCTCGCGCTCAATGACTCAGCTTGGTGCCCTAAGGAGGTTACTTTTTTTGGATTGGAGGAAGTTTCTCCTGCTCGACAGGAACTCATTTACCAACTGAGAGAACACGGTTGTAATGTATCAGAAATTCAGCCACCTCTATTAGAATCAAAACGCCACCGTACTATTAAATTCGAGACCTCCAGTCGAGAGCGAAGTACGCTCGTAACTTGGATACGTGCCCAACTCAGTACCCTAGGTTCAAATCGTCGCATTGGCGTGATTGTCCCGGATCTCGCGACCGGCGCACCTCGCCTGCGTAGTCAATTTGAGGCGTCGTTCTTTGATTGTTACAGCGTTGATCGGGTGGTCAATATTGGATTAGGCTTTCCGCTAAGAGACACTCGTTTGTGTAAAGATGTGGTGCAGTTCTTGGACTGGACAACTCGTGATTTGGGATATGAGGAAATTCTCCAACTTGGTCGTTCCCCATTCTTGAGAAATCTAGCGATTCCCGACGCGTTCTCAGATACATATCCCGAACGAATGTACTTTCGTGAGTACGTTGTCCGAGAAAAGGACGAAGCGACCATACCGGCATTACGATCAATCTTGAGACTATGTTCTGGTAAAAAACAAGCTCTGCATGAGTGGGTTAATCGGGTTATCGCAATATTAGAAACCGCTGGATGGAGCTTATATAAAGACGCGGAAACTCAGCGCGCTCAAGCAGCGTTCATGTTACTGTTCAGCGAACTCACCAAACTTTCACCATTACTCGGCTCGATTACATGGACTCGGGCAGTTGATCTCATTCGAAATGAGTTGAGAGCTCAAACCCTCACTGTAGATATAAGGAACACACCCGTCCAAGTTTTTTCCAGGGAAGAAGCCACTGGGTTGGTGTTTGATGCTTTATGGGTAACGGGTACATCAGAAGAACAATGGCCTCCGAAAGTTGATCTGAATCCTATGATTCCAATTTCTGTCCAGCGCAAAGCTCGTGTACCGCGTGTAACTCAAGCACAAATCTTGAATTGGGCAAAGAAGATGTCCGAAGATTGGGCGCGGATGGCTCCGAACGCAGTATTCAGTTTTGTAGACGAAGAAAAAGACAATGCGGACTTCTTTTTGGAATCAAGTCGCCTACTCGCACCGCATAAAAAAGTTGAAGTTGCAACCCTCTTAGAACACCCCGAAGTTGCGGAACGGGATCATCCGTGGGGTTCTCAGGCGAGAGAGTCACTGTTGCTTCAATATTCGCCTGAACGAGGAACCAAGTTACCTGAAGATACTACATGGATTCGTACGTCTACGATCCGAGACCAGTCGCGCTGTCCGTTCCGCGCTTGGGCGATTCATCGATTGAACTTACCAGATCGAATTTCACCGCACCGATTACCCAACGTGCTCGATCGTGGTACGGATGTTCACGAACTCACAGAAAAACTTCTAAAAACAGCTCAAAACCGGGCTCAGATCGACCAACTTGGTTCTGAAGACATCGCCGAAGCGGTAAATCAGGTACTCAAAAAACGGCGACGACGTTTACCCGCTGGGTTTATCGACCGAGAACGTGAACGGCTCACTAAACTCGCACATCGGTGGATCGAGTTTGAAGTAAGTCGGGACGACTTTAAGGTGGTCGCTCTTGAGAAAAAATTCTCGACCAAGATAGCTGGGTTAGATCTTTCCCTCCGAGTTGACCGAATCGACACAACGGAAGAGCTATCATGCCTGATAATCGATTACAAGACAGGAACAGCATCTCCCAACTCCTGGTTACCACCGAGACTGAACGAACCTCAAATGCCGTTATATTCAGTGGTGGTACCAGACACCGATGGCTTAGCCTATCAAAAAATTCCTGCAACCGGAAAAATAACAATGACGGGGTTTGCCGACACACAAGACCAAAGAAGGAAGTTGAAAACAGTCCCTGACACTTTGGGTACCGACTTTTCGGACGCCAAAGCAAAGTGGAAGCATGTGATTGAAGCAACCGTCGAGCAGTACAAGAATGGAGACGCTAGAGTCGATCCGATTAATGTCAAGACAGTGTGTCAACACTGTCACTTAATGGGCTTTTGTCGGCAGTTTACCGACATAACTTTTGAACTAGAAACACCAGCGCTAGACGATGTCGAATAACGACACCGCACTCGTCGGAAGCGTCAGTCTTGCGTCGGACAGCCCGATTCGTGATGAGGCTGTTTCACCCACTGATTCATTCATTGTCCAAGCTCCAGCGGGATCGGGAAAGACTGCCCTACTCGTTCGTCGATATTTGAACCTGCTGACCGTTGTTCGGCAACCGGAAGAAATTCTCGCAATCACATTTACCGACAAAGCAGCGCGTGAAATGAAATCACGCGTGCTAAAGGAGTTAGCGTTACAGGACGGCATCGCAGCAAGAGTTCACGAACGTAGTAATCGCCTACATTGGGATCTCGAACTCTATCCACAGCGTATGAAGATTCAAACGATCGATAGTTTCGCATACAGTATCGTGCAGCGGATGCCAATCGAGTGTCAGCTTAGTCTCGATTATCAAAGTATGGAAAAATCTGATGAAATTTACTTTGAGGCGGCGATAGAGTTTTTCGAACAGGTACTTCGAAGAGGATCGAATACCCAATATGCGACCGACATTCTAGCACTTTTCGAGAACAACATCGATCACGCAATCGATACTCTCGCCAACATGTTGAGCCATCGTCAAAACTGGATCAAGTCCGTCCAGCGCGTTTTGCTTGCGAAAAGAGCTGGTGAATCAGAAGCGAAGATCTTTGCGCAACTCGAAGCGACGCGAAACAGCTATGTGAACAATGTGATTGAGACTACTCGAAGGTCGATTCCTAGAGCTTTTCTCGAACGATG
>VYFT01000074.1 GCA_009842245.1 Gammaproteobacteria bacterium
GAATACTTCTGACATTCAGTTCTCCTCTCGCGCTGCTGCCAAGGTAGCCGAATTGATTCAAGAGGAAGGAATTCCTGAGTTGAATCTTCGTGTCTTCGTCACGGGAGGTGGCTGTAGCGGTTTCTCCTACGGATTTACTTTCGACGAAAGTGTCGAGGTTGACGACTCCGTGGTCGTTCAGGATGGGATCAAAATGATCATCGATTCGATGAGTTATCCTTATCTCGTCGGTTCAAAAATTGACTATAAAGAAGATCTTCAAGGATCGCAATTTGTCGTAACCAATCCGAACGCGACCAACACCTGCGGTTGCGGAAATTCTTTTACGATCTAGGCTACGCAGGATATAGACAACCGAGTACGCGCCCGCGGTTCGCGCCTGTCACTGAGGGAATATTTCCTACTTCTCGACTTACGAAGAGGTACGCTAAATACGCGAACGTAGCCGCTTCTACTGCATCTCCATTAATGCCGAGTGCATCGCTCTTTAGAACACTGTGGTCGGGTAATAGATACTCCAATCGACTCATTAGATATTTGTTTAATCTACCCCCACCACAAACGACGACATCTCCGGAGTCGCAGCACCACCCACAGATAGCGCGGCTAAGCGACATCGCCGTAAGTTCAGCCAGTGTAGTAAGCACGTCAATCGGACTGCCGTTGACACCCGCGAATTGAATATTTTGTTCTATGTAACTCAGATTGAAGTATTCTCTTCCAGTGCTTTTCGGCGGTTCAATGGCGAACCACGAATCCGTCAAAAACTGTCCTAGTAAGTCTTCGACGACCGCACCAGAGTTGGCCAACTCGCCGTCGTGGTCAAAGTTACGATCAAAGTGGTGTTGAGTCCAAGCATCGAGCAAAGCGTTACCAGGTCCCGTGTCGAACCCAATAATAACGCTAGTCGAATCACTAGGAAGATGCGTGACGTTTGAAATTCCACCGATGTTAGCGATGACTCGATCTACTTTGTCAGACCGATAAACACGATCGTGAAATATCGGCACTAGTGGTGCTCCTTGTCCCCCCACGGCAATGTCGGCAGAGCGAAAATCCGCGACCGTGTCTATTCCTGTCACAGCTGCAATCCGGTTCGCATCACCAATTTGATATGAAAAACTGAAGCTACCATTCGGTACATGACGGACAGTTTGACCGTGGGACCCTATCGCCACAATATCGGATTTTGAGTATCCCAGGGTAGAAATGAATTGGGCGATTTGTTCCCCAATAAAGTGTCCTAGATCAGCGTGTGAATGGCCAAGATGGACAATATCTTGAGTAGCGCTTGTGGTGAGATCTAGTAGGCTAGACCGAAGTTTGGGCGGAAAGGGTACCGTGATCGCATGTTTAACTTTAACGGAATCTGAATCGACTTCGATGAGTGCTAGATCTAGCCCATCGATGCTAGTACCCGATATAGCTCCAACAAAGTAGCCCATTCGTGTGAATGGATGCGCAGAATTTACGGCGTCGTATCTACCGCTTGAAGTCTCTTTTGACTCGAACTAAACGACGCCATCAAGTTAAACACTTCATTTGCATGACGTTCAAACGGTAGTAACTCATCGCCTTCCAGCTTCTCGTTCCGAGGGAGGTCTACGGTCTTCGGATCTTTGTGTTTGCCGTTCACGAGAAACTCATAATGTAGATGTGGTCCAGTGGCTCGACCAGTCATACCGACGCTCCCAAGGCGTTGCCCTTGAACAACCTTTGCGCCCACCTTAATTTTCGGGTCAATTTTGTGTAGATGTAAATACTTGGTTTGATATTGAACACCGTGTTTTAACACCACGTAATTTCCGTTCAACCTTTTCCATCCTGCTTCAATAACTACACCGTTAGCTGTAGCATTAACCCGGGTACCTGTTGGCGCTGCATAGTCTATACCATTGTGTGGCATGATCTTATTTTCGATCGGATGCAGCCGACGCGGATTGAAATGCGACGAAACTCGAGTGTATTCCAATGGGGCTCGTAAAAATTGACCTTCAGTCGACGTTCCATCTCGAGTGTAGTATTTGATCATTGCCTCTTCCGAGGGACGATAGCGTACGATTTGATGCACTGTCTTACCACTGTTAAATGTGATTGCCACAATGTCACCGTCTCCGATGTACTCACCTTCAACGTAATTTTCAAAATAAAGTATCTCGTAGGAATCCCCAGGATGAATATCGTGATAAAAGTCAATATCCCATTGCAACAATTTAGGTAGCTGCCACAAAGTCGTTTCTTGCTTGATCCCGCTAGCCAATCCTGCAGAAATGACAGATTGTCCTCGTTCAATCTCGACGCTGTGGTAGGTCTTCTTTGAAATGACTTTCTTTTCTCGTACTTCCGCGGTAAATGTATCATCGATGCGGGTAAACACATAACTCGTCAAACGATCCTTGACAAACTCAAAAAAGACCAGAGTTCCTTCAACGTTCTTTTGGAACTTCATTTTCTGACCTACATCGAGGTACTGATTCTTCCATTCCTCTGGACACACCTTTTGAATGGCAAGTAAATCTTCTTGTGGAACTCGAACCCGTTGAAAGATCGTGCTCAATGTATCGCCACTTCTTACTCTTACTTGAAGGTACGGTTCGCTCAAGGTATCTAGTGTCTCATCCGAGCTTGACAAGTCGGAAGCGCTAGCCTCGTTCGGTACATTTTCGTCCAAAGTCAGAAACAACTCATCGGAGTCGTTCATGGGTAATGCAGAGATATTTCCCGAACTCAAAGTGTTCAGGGCCGTAGGTCGATCAGTGAAAACGATGAGGACTAATACTAGAGCCCCCAAACCAATGCAGCACGTAAAAAGACTTTTGAACGAAAACTTACGCATTAACCCGGCACCTCACAGAGCAACTTTCATTTGTCGCGTGCAATTCGACACATCCTTGTTTGGGTCCAATCCAATCGTTGCTATAGATAAACATAGACCGTAAAACTTTTGGCCGAGACACAAGAGGACTCAGCCTATTCGCACACACCTTGGTCCGATTGACCCCGCTAACGCAGAGCACGTCGGAAACAATTGATACGAAAAGAAGTCGATTATAAGAAGTTTCTAAGCCATTTTCATAGGATTCAGTATTTTTCCATTTTTCGTCTGCACATTTCGAGAAATCACGAGCAGGACAGGTTTTGTGTGAATGTGTGTCTGTGAATTGTGCGAGTGATGACATTACAACGTGAATCTATAATTTGTGCTGGCTCTCAAGTTCTAATCTTCGACCCTTGCGACGTCAACTCCGGACTAGAGCTGAAATAGGTACCCTGTAATCACTCCACAACATTGATCCAATGACACCCAACACGGCTCTGACCGACTTGCACGAGCGAGAGATCATCGCGCAAACGTCAGACTTGGACGCTCTTGACGAGCACTTGAGTACGTCTCCTCGAGTCATTTACTCAGGATTTGATCCGACAGCGCCAAGCTTGCACATCGGACACTTAGTCCCATTACTTGCTTTGCAGAGATTTCAACAACGAGGTCATAGTCCTATCGTGCTTATTGGAGGTGCAACGGGATTGATTGGAGATCCTTCCGGGAAAGAGGTTGAAAGGTCGCTAAATACCCGCGAGCGAGTAGCTGAATGGGTTGATTCGTGCAAAGCACAAGTCTTCAAATATTTCGATGATTCTGGATCGAATGCGCTTCAAGTTGTCGACAATTTAGAGTGGTCTGAAGAGTTTAGACTTCTCGACTTTTTGCGTGATGTCGGAAAACACTTCTCAGTGAACGCGATGGTTAGCCGCGATAGCGTTCGTAACCGACTAGAACGAGAAGGCTCTGGTATCTCGTTTACCGAGTTCAGCTATATGCTGTTGCAAGCGAATGACTATCTCGAACTAGCAAGACGATATGAATGCTCCGTGCAGATCGGAGGATCGGATCAATGGGGTAACATAGTCAGCGGTGCCGACTTGGTACGTCGAGCATTGCAACGTCAAGCTCATGCCTTAACTTTTAAATTGTTAACGAAGACCGATGGTAGCAAGTTCGGTAAAACAGCTAGTGGAACGGTATGGCTAGACCCCAACATGACCTCACCTTACAGTTTTTTCCAGTACTGGGTAAATGTAGCTGATTCGGAAATAGAGAGTACTGTCCACACTTTTAGTGCCAAGTCAAAGACCTCTCGAGGAGAACTGATAGCACAATCTCTGGAACAGCCGGAAAAACGCTTAGCACAGAGAGCTGTCGCACAGGAATTGACCCAACTGGTCCACGGTGAGGATGGCTTACAGGCGGCGCAGCGTATAACCGATGCTCTTTTCGGTGGTACGATTGCAGAACTCACAGTCGCGGATCTGCGGCAGTTATGGCAAGATGGCTTAGCGCGAACTGAGCTGACTGATGAAGTGCCGCTTACGGCTGTACTATGCGATGTGGGGCTGGCACAATCACGAAGTGCGGCGCGACGGCTGCTCGACAACGGTGGCATAGCGGTGAATGGTACGTCTGTGTCGGACGTGAATTTTGTACTGCAACGTAATGACGCACTCTTTGGTGAATTTCATTTGTTGCGACGAGGCCGCAAGTCCTGGGGTATCGCTCGACATCTCACCT
Source organism: Gammaproteobacteria bacterium (assembly GCA_009842245.1). Lineage (GTDB taxonomy): Bacteria > Pseudomonadota > Gammaproteobacteria > Pseudomonadales > Azotimanducaceae > Bin55. The sequence goes on from VYFT01000074.1 coordinate 4,571, forward strand.
GAATTCAGAAGATTCAGAATTTCGATTATTTAAAAAAAGTTTGTAATTTAGTCGAATTTCTGCCATCCCATCCCTTATAATTCTCCTCCCTTTGTCGTAAATCGACGGGGATTTGCGCGCCCGGCGCGTGCATCCTTGTCGGGTTGCGGCGTGATCTTTAACAATACACAAGCCATTCGTGTGGGCGCTCGATAATGAAGCAGAGCCACGAACAGACAAAACATCGACGTACCCCATTCACTTGGGATGCGTCAACACAGTACTATTAATTGAAGAGTCTGATCATGGCTCAGATTGAACGTTGGCGGCAGGTCTCATACATGCAAGTCGAACGAGGCGCCGGCTTCGGCCGGAACCTAGTGGCGGACGGGTGAGTAACGCGTAGGAATCTACCTAGTAGTGGGGAATAACTCGAGGAAACTCGTGCTAATACCGCATACGACCTAAGGGTGAAAGCGGGGGATTTTCGGACCTCGCGCTATTAGCGGAGCCTGCGTTGGATTAGTTTGTTGGTGGGGTAATGGCCTACCAAGGCGACGATCCATAGCTGGTCTGAGAGGATGATCAGTCACACTGGAACTGAGACACGGTCCAGACTTCTACGGAAGGCAGCAGTAAAGAATATTGCGCAATGGGCGAAAGCCTGACGCAGCCATGCCGCGTGTGTGAAGAAGGCCTTTGGGTTGTAAAGCACTTTCAGTAGTGAGGAAAAGCGAACTGCTAATACCAGTTCGTCATGACATTAGCTACAGAAGAAGCACCGGCTAACTCCGTGCCAGCAGCCGCGGTAATACGGAGGGTGCGAACGTTAATCGGAATTACTGGGCGTAAAGCGCGCGTAGGCGGTATGTTAAGTGGGATGTGAAAGCCCCGGGCTCAACCTGGGAACTGCATTTCAAACTGACAAACTAGAGTGTAGTAGAGGGAGGTGGAATTTCCTGTGGAGCGGTGGAATGCGTAGATATGGGAAGGAACACCAGTGGCGAAGGCGACCTCCTGGACTAACACTGACGCTGAGGTGCGAAAGCGTGGGGAGCAAACAGCGATTAGATACCCTGGTAGTCCACGCTGTAAACGATGAGAACTAGCCGTCGGGCCTTTCGGGGTTTGGTGGCGTAGCTAACGCGCTAAGTTCTCCGCCTGGGGAGTACGGCCGCAAGGTTAAAACTCAAATGAATTGACGGGAGCCCGCACAAGCGGTGGAGCATGTTGTTTAATTCGATGCAACGCGAAAAACCTTACCACCTCTTGACATCCACGGAACTGATCGTAATGTGAAGGTGCCTTCGGGAACCGTGTGACAGGTGTTGCATGGCTGTCGTCAGCTCGTGTCGTGAGATGTTGGGTTAAGTCCCGTAACGA
>VYFT01000061.1 GCA_009842245.1 Gammaproteobacteria bacterium
GTACAAGACGGTAACGAAACGTGTGAGGTCATAGGATCGACGCAGATGTATGTCGACCTTGTTGACCCGAAAGCGAAAGGAATTCATATGTCGCGTTTGTACGTGTTATTGGACGAAGCTAGTCGTGAATGTACTTTTTCGCCCGTTTCATTGCAACAATTCTTACGCGACATGCTCGATTCTCACTCTGAGTTGTCAACCCGCGCGTATTTAGAGATTCAGTTCGAACGACCACTAAGGCGCGCTGCGCTCGTGTCCGGCTACACCGGCTGGGGCAGCTACCCGGCGTTGATTCGAGGTATCAGAAGTAGAACAGAGACGACAGTGGAGATGTGTTTTACCATCAAATACTCAAGCACTTGCCCCGCATCAGCAGCTTTGTCTCGTCAATCTATTCAAGAAGAGTTCGAACAGACTTTCAAACACTCTAACCCCGTTGATTCCGAACACATCCAGAATTGGTTGGGTTCTGCTCAAGGAATTGTTGCTACTCCCCATGGCCAGCGAAGCAAAGCAGACATCACAGTTCGCTTGTCCGAAGACTCTACAGTGTTTCCGCTGACCACTTTGATAAATCATGTGGAAGAAGCAATCGCGACCCCAGTGCAAACCGCGGTAAAGAGAGAAGATGAGAAAGAATTCGCATTACTGAATGGACAAAATCCAATGTTTTGTGAGGATGCTAGTCGTCGGCTCAAGAAAACGCTCGACGAGACGCCCGATCTACTGGACTTCCTAGTTCGAGTCGAACACTTTGAAAGTTTGCACGCACACAACGTCGTTAGCTGGGTAGCGAAGGGAGTTTCAGGTGGATTTCAGGCGAGACCACACGCGTCTTGAGTTCGTTGGTGCCGAGGAGAGGACTTGAACCTCCACGGGGTTACCCCCACCAGCACCTGAAGCTGGCGTGTCTACCAATTTCACCACCTCGGCAGCGATGATCAGAATAAGTCAGTGATTAGGTCTTGCGAACGTTCTCAGAAGTCTGAGGTCATAATCCTCATTCGACGTCCCATTGTCAGCGATGCCCGTTACCGAAATCTCGGCAAGTGATCACACACTAGCCACTTATGACTTATATAAAAAAAACATCTCAATTTCTCGACTAGTTTGTTATAAGATACTAACAATTTGAAACGAGCTACGCCTAGCCGCGTACTTAGTTTACTGAAGAAATCGAGTTCACTGAGTTATGCACAACTAGCAGAAAATTTTACGGCTCCGCAGAAACTTGCGGAAGTGCTACAGTCCCTTGAAGACTCTGAAACGATCCTGTGTGATCAGCGCGGTCATTACCTGCTGTCGCGCCGAACTCGGCGACTGGAACAACTACCAGGAATCTTAGATCGTACATACACTGGGATAGCCGAGTACGCTAAAGGCCGTTGGTACCTGCGTTCTCTGACACCGCAGTCTCCTCCAGACATTCAAATTAGAAGCAGCAAAGGTCTGAATGACGGAGAAATAGTTACCGTAGAGATCGATAAGGTTGATATTGATCACTATCACGGTAAGGTAGTATCTAAGATTCCTGCCGAAGATGAAGCAAGCCGCGCTGCGCTTGCACTCCTAACAGCCTTCGAGGTGCCCCACGGGGATCCTTGGGATCCAAAACGTAAAAAGTTCTCCGAGTTCATCAACGCTAAGACTGTCCAGGATCGGATCGACTTACGGCAGTACCCCTTCGTAACTATAGATGGGGAATCAGCAAAAGATTTTGACGACGCAGTGTACGTCGAACCTTCGTCCGATGGCGGGTGGCGGATGTTAGTGGCTATTGCAGATGTCGCGCAATATGTGCGACCCAATGACGAGCTTGATCGTGAAGCAAGACGACGAGGTAATTCCGTCTATCTTCCCGATCGGGTCGTACCCATGTTGCCAGAAGATTTATCCAATGGAATATGTTCACTGAAACCCAATCTCGATCGACTCGCGATGGTGTGTGAAATGCAGCTATCTAAAGCTGGAAAGACCGAATCGTTTAAGTTTTACGAAGCGGTGATTCGGAGTGCTGGACGACTTACATACTCAGAGGTTGCTTCAGTGTGTCGTGGTGAAGGTTTGCGTGATCGCTCCTCTGAGGTCAATACGTCATTGAACGAGTTTTACAACGCCTTTCGAGTTGTTCGCGAAGTGCGCGAGCAGCGCGGAGCTTTAGACTTCACTTCTCGAGAAACGGGAGTTAGGGTACAAGACGGTGAACCGGTTGAAGTCTACGCGGTGCAACAAAACGAAGCTCACCAGATGATCGAAGAAGCCATGATCCTAGCGAATGTTTGTGCCGCGCAATATTTACAACAACACAATCTCAATCCCCTTTATCGAGTGCACACTAGTCCTCGTCCAGATGCACTCGAAGCCCTGCAGAGTACCCTACGACAATGCCACATCTACAACTTTGATCTCGAGGACTGTAGTTCGCAGACGATTCAGCATTTGCTCAATGAACTACGTAAATCGACCAAAGATGCATGGATATGGGAACTTCAAGTACTCCGCGCGATGCATCAAGCGAGGTACTCGTACGTCAAGAATCAACATTTTGGTCTTGCGCTTGTTGAATACGCTCACTTCACCTCGCCCATTCGACGGTACGCAGATCTCCATCTGCACAGACTGATCAAATCTACCTTTACATCTTCTAGCAGGAAGTGGTTGAAGGAGCCGGAGCTCGCGTACTTAGGGGAGGATTTGTCTGAGTGCGAGCGTCGCGCAACAAGTGTAACCCGGAAAGTAGATCTTTGGTTGAAGTGTCGACTGCTCAAGAAGTTGAGCGGTAAAACTTTCAACGGTGTTATTTCTGGGGTTGAGGAATTTGGCATATTTGTGGAACTTGATCATTACTGCGTTTCTGGATTAATTCATGTCACCGATCTTGGCGATGATTACTATATTTCTGTCGGGCCGGTAATGCAAGGAACACGCAGTGGGATTGACTATCGCCTAGGTGATCGTCTAAAAGTGGTAGTAGTGTCAGTGGATGTAGAGTTGGGTCGTATTGACTTGATCGAAGCGAAGCCACGTCAAAAACAGCATGAATTTCGCCGTGGTAAGCTTAAATTCCATCGTTGATTTGAAGGAATAGACGAAGGTGTCCAACGAATCGAACATTGTTTGCGGCATTCATAGTGCTAAGTCGTTTCTCGCCACGCAACCTGATAAGATTCGCCGTGTGCTCGTTGCCGAAAACTACCACGGTGCAAAGTTGCACGAAATTGTGTCGTTAGCGAAACAAAATCGAATTCAGACTAAATCGGTTCCACGTTCTCTTCTTGATCGAATGGCAACCAATGTTGCCCATCAAGGAGTAGTCTTGGAAATACGATCTTTTCGTTCGTACAGCGAGACTGAATTCGATGAAGCGATAGAACAGTGGACCAATCCATTGATCTTGGCTCTCGATTCGATTCAGGATCCGCGGAATTTAGGAGCATGTTTGCGAACTGCCGAAGCTGCGGGAGTACAGGCTGTGATTGTCGGCAAAAATCGTAGTGCTCCCCTCAGTGGTGTTGTGCACAAAACCTCAGCCGGCGCGCTTGATTCAATTTTTTTAGTGGAGGTGTCAAATTTAGTACGAACGCTCTCGCGACTGAAACAGCGAGGTTGCTGGGTTGTAGGTGCGTCCGATCGCGTAGATCAACAATACACGAAAGCCGATTATCGCGAATCGACTGTGTTGGTAGTCGGTGGCGAGGCGAAAGGCCTACGTCGACTAACAGCAGAGATGTGCGATCAAATTGTTTCCATTCCAATGTACGGGTCAGTTCCTAGTCTAAATGTCGCTGTAGCGACCGGTATTTTGCTCTACGAGGCGAAGAGGCAACGAACATAGAACATACAATTGAACACTACGAAAATACGCTAGTTAGTGCTGCCGACTAATTCAGAATGAACACACACTCATACACCCGTGAAGAATCGAATTCATCTGGTTCGAGCAATTTGGGGGAAGAATCAATACTGGCGTTTGATACCATCTTTGTGTGTTGCCTTTTCGTTTTAATAACGATCGCGTTAGTAGTGTTTGAACTGTTCGTGTGTTTCTTTCACTACGGATCGACTCGTCCTTTATGGGCATACATCTTAGGCGGCGTGAATGTAGTCCTGATCTTTCTGAGTGCTCTCTATGGAATGGCGTACTTAGCACGTTTCGATTGGCGACTCAATAAAAATCAAAATAAGACAAACACTGCCTCAAAAGTCTTAGTTTTGGGTCTCTTTGGTATTCTTTTTTGCTGTTTCAATATATTTCCGTTCCAAAACCAGAGCTACTTTTCTCCGTTGCTGATCTTCATTGGGGGATTTGGAATCGGTTTGTTTACCGTTGTGGTTTCTTTAGCTAGCTCCTATCTGTTCTTTGGAAGAGCACTATTTAAAAAATTTGGTGAAGCGTCTAAGTAAAGACTCACAATTACTTTGAAAGAACACCCCAACAGGCAGAGTAGCGGTCATAGAACATACTAGCGTAAGAGGTATCGCGACAATATGGTTCCTCTAAATTTCTGATTGGTGTTGATTGGGCTAGACCGCAGCAAACATCACGAGGAATCAAGGTTGTAATCCTCTCATACAAGCGTTAGAAACGCACTTAATTACTACTCGTTCTTATGCGTATCGGTCTCAAAGTAATTTGTAAAATACCTCGCTCTGCAGTTAACTAACTGTATTTTCTAACTCCTTGTTTCACGACTCAACGTGTGGTCGGAGACTTTTGCCAAAGGGAGCATTCCATGCGACACTACGAAATTGTGTTCATCGTTCATCCGGACCAGTCTGAACAGGTCCCGGGAATGATAGAGCGCTACAAAACAATGATCGAACGTGATGGCGGCGTGATTCACCGGTGCGAAGACTGGGGCCGACGCCAGTTAGCTTATCCCATCGCGAAAATCCACAAAGGGCATTATGTTCTCTTGAACATTGAAGTCCCAGAAAACACACTAGCCGAACTAGAGAGTTCCTTCCGATTCAACGACGCCGTTCTACGCAATTTGATTCTGTCGAGAAAAGAACCTGTAACGGAGATGTCAAAACTCTATGCAGCCGAATTGCGTGAACAAGAGCGCGAGCGTGAGCGCGAAAGACAGCGTGAAGAAGATATGGCGGCTCGTCAACGCGCCCGTGAGGAAGTGGAGTCTAAGGAAGAATTTAAAGAAGAAGATTCCGAAGACACGGATGGAGACGCAGATTCCGAAACTGAAGAAGCTCAAGTAGATGACACAGCATCCTCCGACGTCGAAGAAGCAGACGAATCACCCGCGACAGTTGATGCAGAGGAGACTTCCGAAGAGACGGTAGTCGTAACTGACGAAGAGTCTCAGGAAGACGAAACGGAAAACGAACCTGAAGCTGAGACGAAGGAAGACGAAAAAGAGGAGAAACAGGAATGATTAGAACCGTTAGACGTCGACGTACGTGCCGATTCACTGCTGACGGCGTAAAAGAGATCGACTATAAAGATCTTGATACGCTTAAACAATACATTGGCGAAACTGGGAAAATCACTCCCGCCCGCATGATGGGGACCAGTGCACGTTATCAACGGCAACTAGCACGTGCTATTAAGCGTGCGCGCTATCTCGCATTGTTGCCCTATACAGACCAGCACTAAGAGAGGGATAAACATGAACGTCTTACTCCTAGATAGAGTGACTAACCTGGGCGACATTGGCGATGAAGTTCGAGTGAAGAATGGATATGCTCGAAATTACTTAATTCCTCAGGGATTAGCACTTAAAGCAACACCAGAGAATCGAAAGATTTTTGCAGATCGCGAGGAAGAACTGCGCGCACAAGCGATTGAAAAGTTGGAAGGCGCGGAAAAACGAGCAGCACAGTTAGAAGATCTCGAAGTAACGATCCTACAACGTGCTTTAGGCGAGGGCCGGTTATATGGATCTGTAGGTCCGGTGGAAATCTCTCGCGCTCTAGCCGATCTCGGCATTGAGGTGAACAAAAGTGAAATCAAGATGCCACTCGGACCGATCCGTGAAGTTGGAGAGTTTGATGTGGATATTCAGGTTCACGCAGACGTTTCTCGTACCGTCCATGTGATTGTTGCTCCAGCATAGTTGTCCCGCTTTAGCTAAGACTTTTCCACTCGGTTATCCAACCGACACCACCTCTGTCCGATCGGGCTGACCCAATCGAGGCATAAATTCGTCTCTTGGGTTGAAGAAGCGTTCTGTCTAGTGTTTAATACTACTATGAATCCGCGCGCACTGTAAGGGGAGACAAGTAGATGCATTCTGACTCAGACGACGAACTATATGACTCGAGAGCTGGATACGATGATGTCCGCGACTCGCAAACATTGAATCTCAACGAAGCGCTAACTAATCTAGACGCCGAACGAGCCATCTTGGCTTGTTTAATGAAGGAAGAGAGTGCTTGGGACCGTCTTACAGGTCTCATCCATGAATCTGACTTTTCAGATCACAAACATCGCCGCATTTTTTCCACGATGCGTTTACTTGCGGAGCAGAACAAGTCATTGGATCCCATCAGTGTCAGCGGTGCTCTGCGGGACTCTGATCTCTTTGGCAAAGTCGGTGGTCAAAGTTACCTCATGGAAATTGAGGAGACGATATTTGATGTAAAGAAGCTACTTGACTACAAAGAACTTGTGCGCGTAACCGCGATCCGTCGAGAACTCGTACGTGTCTCACAACACATTCAAACGATCGCGACGCACCCTCAAGATCGAACTGTCGAAGAGCTTCTTACCGAGTCCGAGACAAAAGTTTTGAAGGTGGGTGAGCAGCGTGACGACGAGGAAGTATTCGATCGGCTAAAAGATCGAGTTGACGACGCGGTGCGCTACATCGAAAAACTCGCCAAGCAAGGTGGCCAAGTTCCCGGGCTCGAGTCTGGCTTTGAGCGATTGGACGAACTCACGTCGGGTTTTCGCGACAACGACTTGATCATCGTAGCTGCCCGACCTAGTATGGGCAAAACAGCGCTCACGTTGAATATCTGTACCAACATCCTATTGAACGCAGAAAAACCGCTTCTGTTTTTCTCTTTGGAACAGGATCGAGAACAACTGATTCGGCGGATGCTCTCGGCGGTTGCAGGTGTGTCCCACGGTAAACTTGATCGAGGAGAAGGCTTGACAACGCAGGACTGGCAGCAATTAGAGAGTGCTCGGCTAAGCCTGTCCAAAGTTGATTTTTTCATTGTAGATCGCCCCAATATAACATTGGAAGACATGAAGTCCCAGATACGACGCATCAATCGTGAGCTTCGTGATCAGAAAGACGCAAATAATAAACTCGCTATGGTGGTGGTGGACTACCTACAGTTGGTTAAACCGTCCCGCGATAGGTCAAGTAGAGTTATCGAGCTGGGCGAAGTTTCTCGCGGTCTTAAAGCTCTCGCTAAGGAGTTCAAAATTCCAGTTGTGAGCGTCGCTCAACTAAACAGAAACGTGGAGAACCGCGAGAACAAGCGACCGCGCATGGCGGATTTGCGCGATAGCGGCGAAATCGAACAAGATGCCGATTTAATTCTCTTTATCTACCGCGATGAAGAGTATGACGAACACTCGGCACAGAAAGGAAAAGCAGAGATCATCATCGGTAAACATCGGAACGGTCCTCGAGGTGATCTCACGCTCGATTTTCAAACTCATCTCATGAAATTCTCGAACGAAGGCGACACGGCATATCGTGCACCGGTAGAGTACAGTCAGGATAAACTCGCTACTACGTCTGATGTTGACGACGACGAAGATTTAGATGATGGAAAACCACCGTTCTAATTCCTTCAGTTTCAGTTGTGGGTTTGACTACAATGAAAATATCCATAGAAATCGTGCCATCTTCTGTACGCTTCAGGTAGTGCAGTCGGTGGTTGCTCAGTACGTATGAGGTAAAAAATGACACAGAATCTTGAATCCAACATCTCTCAACAGTCGCAAGTTGAATCGTATGCGAACCAAAGACAGAGTTTGCGTTTTCCTCGATCCGACACCGTGTTCGGTGCGCTATCGCAAGGATGTTCAACAAGAAAGACTGGCATGACCTCGATGAGTGTCGTTCGTGCCGTATTTCTTCTGGTAGGAGTTCTTTTCGGTACCCACACAGCCTTAGCGCAGGCAGTGAACGAGTGTCCGGTTCCTCCAGACACCGCTCCGGTCGTAGATCCAGAAGTGACTGCGCAGCAAGTCGTTGCCGACGATACTAACTTGGGGGAATTCACGCGTCTAGTACGAGATCGATTCAAGAGCTACTCCCAGACGGTTACCAGCGTTACTCAAATCGCTTACTTCGGCTGTGTCCTTAGAGAGGAAGAGGGACCGTGGCGCACGAGCACCGTCTATCCTATTCTGGTTACTCCTTTTGGGAGAATCGTTTTTCACACCGAAGACATGACTCTTTCAGGCCGGCTGATTGACCCTGCCGTACTAGGGACAATCTATTCAGCATTAGGCGTTTCTCGTCAAGATATAGCAGACCTGAGATCTGCTGATGTTAATACTCGTAACCGAGCGCGCCGCTCAATACTAATGACACTAGCGGAAGAAAAGGATGCTGCGTTCGACGCTACCGCACCCATACCCGGTGTACGACCAGGTATCCCAGGTGCGAAAGGCCATGTAGCAGTCTATGTTGGAAGAGCATTTCAGATTCCTTTGTTGGTGCTGGGTGGCTTTGACCTAGGTTCTAGGCACGTTGTTGAAGAAATGATTGATTACGGCGATCCTTCTGTTACTGCAGCCGACGTGGTGGACCGAGAAACACTTAAGCAATTTGTCATTGAAGCTGGAAATTACTTCATCGAAGCGCAGAGAGATGCAGGAGATGCAATCCTTGGTTCGGTCGCGAAAATTGCAATGCGAGATCGGAACGGCCCATGGCGACACGGTTCAGTGTACATTTATGTGCTGGACCTCAGAAGTAACATAATTTTCTTTCACGGTGCGGATGCTAATCGGTTTGAGTTTCGACCATTGATTCCGACCGTCAGAGATGCTGTTACCGGCGAGTACATCCTGGACAATGTCATCGACGCTGCGAAGAGCGGACCTGAAGGAGGATTTGTGCGCTATTACTTCGACGATCCGACGGATGACACAGATAGTGCCGACATTCCGAAAATAGGATATGCTCGCGAGTTTGCCGGGACCGTCGAAACATTTAGCGGGGCCGTAATCCCTTCGAACTATATCGTTGGATCGGGATTCTACTTGACATCTCCCGCGGTCGTCGCGTTACGCCAGAACAAGGTCGTGGAGACCGTTCTCCCGCAGGTCATGCGCACCACTACAGCGAGTACCGTGGACGCTATCGCGGAGCGAATCCAACAGGCCATGTCAGGCTCCGGCGCATCTGCATCAACGGTTATAAATTTAGGTAGTCCCACTACGTTGTCTGCCGCTTTACGTAACCGCAGCGAGGGTTCGTTTTTATCCAACTGGCTTGCAGACGGTTCGCACTTCTTGTTACCGTTGAATGCAACGCACGCTGGGGATAAGCTACTCAGTCAATTCACGTTTTGGGGTAACTTCGACTATCGAAAACTCACTGATGATAACATGGAGGTTATGGGTTATGACGGTACCGTGACCAGTGCTAACTTTGGGATCGATCGCAAAATAGGTGAAAGTCTGGTGGGCGGCGTTTCTTTGACGTTGTCGCGAGGAACGACAGATTACACAGATCCAGAGCTAGCAAAGGGTGAGTTGTCGACTTCGTTGACAAGCGTCAATCCATTTGTAGGATGGCGAATCACTGACAATGCTCGGGTGTGGGCAGCCGCCGGGTTTGGCGGTGGTCAGGTTGACTTTAAAGAGTCCACCAACGAACAGTCTACTGACATATCCCAATCGATGTTCGCGGCCGGTTTGAATTTCTCGTTAATGTCCAGCGATCAACTCATCGGTGGTGGTACGACAAGTCTCAAGTTGAACACTGACACAGCTTTCACGAGTGCTGACATCGACGCTGGAGATAGTATCGAAGAGACATCATTGGAGGCTTCCCGATACCGGGTGTCGCTGGAAGGTTTATACACTCGGAAACTTGCATCGGAAGCAGTGCTCACGCCTTCGATTGAAGCTGGTTGGAGGCACGATGGTGGAGACGGAACAACAGGCTCTGGTCTCGAGATTGGCGCTGGTATCGGATATACGGTTGGTCGGCTGATGGTAAAACTAGACTCTCAGACCTTGGTCACGCATTCTGATGCCGATGACTACACCGATTGGAGTTTCAGTAGTATGGTATCGTACGAACCGAGCAGCAACGGCCAAGGATTGTCTATGTCCCTTGGGTCCGCGTGGGGGCTAATCAATAGAGACATTGGTGAGGATACAGTGGGGTGGTTTAAAGATGCGCGAGCTCGAACTCAGCGCGAAGCCCGATTGACACCGGCGCCATGGATTCACGCTACGGTACGGTACGACTTCAATCGACCGTATGGGCTTGGTTTATGGACATCATACCGTGGTACAGACAGTGATGATCAATTCCGTTTGTTGCAGGTAGGGTTGCAGTTTCGATCCGGTCAGGGACTCAACGCAGGACTGAAGATTGGGCGTCAAGAAAGGTTCAATCTAGCCCCGGATCACAGCGTTGAACTTCGTGGTACGATACGTTGGTAGGTGCTACTCATTGTTGATGATGTTTCACCTTTAGATTAAGTTCGCGTCTCCAGCGCGATGCTTGGGACGCATTTCTAGTGAGCTGGGGTTAGTTGTTCAGGAGTCCACGAACTCTTTCAATAGGAATTTCGAAAGAGTCTTGACGGATAGCTAGACCGATGAAAACGAAGACATTGTTCGCGTGTCGCGAATGCGGTGCTTCATATCCTAAATGGCAAGGACAGTGCGCTACTTGCGGGGAGTGGAACTGTTTAGAAGAAGTCAAGGTTTCAAAAAAACAGAAGACTTCCAGTAGTGCAACGGGCGTCGGCTATGCCGGAAGCTCTACTGAGGTCACTCGATTATCCGAGGTCAAATTAGAGTCAAGCCAACGAATTCCTACCAGCATTCAGGAATTTGATCGCGTATTAGGCGGCGGCCTAGTACCCGGCTCAGTCGTTCTGATAGGAGGTGAACCTGGTGCCGGAAAATCGACCATTCTCATACAGATGGCAAGTGAATTAGCGCGTGAGTTAGGATGCGTCTATGTTAGCGGTGAGGAATCCATTCAACAAATCGCTAGTCGCGCGATTCGTTTGGGGATTTCGGATCGGGACGTCCAACTAGCCACTTTAACAGACGTAGCTCAAGTGATTGAATTAGTTCATAGGACTCAACCTACCGTGGTGGTCATTGACTCGATTCAAGTTATGCACTCCGATGAAATCGAGAGTGTTCCTGGGAGCGTCAGCCAAGTACGGGAGTGTGCATCTCAACTCACACAGTTAGCGAAGCAGACTGGCACGATCTTTGTACTTGTCGGACACGTGACCAAAGAAGGCAATCTTGCTGGACCCAAAGTATTGGAGCACATGATTGACTGCTTTGTGATGTTAGAAGCTCCTATTGGTAGTCGTTTTCGCACGCTACGTGGTATTAAAAACCGGTTTGGCGCAGTGAATGAGTTGGGTGTGTTCGCGATGACTGACCGAGGACTACGTGAAGTTGCTAACCCTTCCGCGATATTCTTAGAACGCACGACCGATCCGACTCCTGGTAGTGTCGTAAGCGTCACGTGGGAGGGTACACGTCCGCTCTTGGTTGAAATTCAAGCTTTAGTCGACGACGTACAGGGCGGATATCCTCGCCGTGTGTCGGTAGGTTTAGATACTCAACGATTAGCGATGCATTTAGCCATCATGCACCGGCATTGTGGAATCTCACTAGCGGATCAGGATGTGTTTGCTAACGTCACTGGAGGAATCAAAGTTGCGGAAACCGCCGTGGACTTAGCTACGCTCGTGGCAGTTTACTCCAGTTTTAGAAATCGTGCGATACCTCACGATTTGGTTGTGTTTGGTGAGCTCGGACTAACGGGTGAAATACGTCCAGTACCGAATGGACAAGAGCGTTTACGCGAAGTACAAAAGCACGGTTTTACTCGAGCCATCGTCCCATTAGCGAACAAAGCGAAAAAACCTTTCGCTGGCGTTGAAGTTTCGTATGTGCCGACACTGAGTAGCGCACTCGATGTTTTGAGTGAAATTCTGAGCCGTTGAGTACTGTTAACTGACCCATAAGCATACCCCAACGGCTGCGTGAATTGAGCGTTTAGTCTTCGTGGAAGCGTAGATTGATTTGGTGGCGCACTCCTTCAGTCCTTGCAGGAGTATCATCGATTACTAAGGGTTCGTACCGGTAGTAGCCTACTTCTTCAACAATTCGTTGGGTGACATCTTGTGAAAGAACCGTCCCTTCAACCTCAACAATATTAGGATGTTCGACGGCTCCTTCTTCGCTTACGTCAAACTCGACGATGACCATACCGTCTGCTTGTTTCCCCTGAATCGACAACGTATGGGTCGGCTTTCTTATGCGTACTACCGTCCCTTGACTCATTAAATCGTCGATCATCTGTTTTCGTTGTGCGGGTGAAACGTCTCGAAGTTGTTCGAAAAATTCTGTTGGATCAATACGAGGCATAATGATGGGTAGCCCTTCATCGACGTCCGGGGAGTTGTCTCTCAGCTCGCGTCCGGGGTCGTTGTCCTCTTCACCCTCTACACCCTCAATCTCATAAAAGATTCTGTTGATAACACCCTCCACGCGTACAGGTTGGCCGTTTACGTACTTGGGGGTGTATTTAAACTGTCTCGCCGCGCTTACAGCTGATTTATCAAAGACATCTGGAGGATCTGATTCTATGACAGAGACATTGTCTACCGAACCGGTCGTGTCGACATCGAACTCAACGAGAACGTAGCCCTCGATGTTTTCTTTCAGTGCTTTCTCTGGATATTCTGGCTCAACTTTGCTTAGCGGTTGCCGTTCTTGGTTGAAGTTGAATTCAAACTTATGCAACACCCCATTCAGAGGATTGTTAGGATCAAATCGAAATTCAGATACTGCAGCGAGTGCAGATATCTCGAATATGCCAGCGTCAGAATAAATTGCTTCTGGGTTTTCGACTTCGCCGTTTTCATTGATATCAAATTGAACGATTACGTGCCCGTGGAGCAGTAATTCCCTTGCCTCGGTTGGATATTCAACTCCTACGGCTGTACGAGGTTTACTATCTAGAGAAAACGTGAACTTGTGGAGTATTTTGTCGTCTGGATTGAACCGTTTTGGTTCAAATTTCATCTTGCTTGCAGCTTCGAGTGCTGCGGCTTCAAAGAACCCGGACGGTTCAGCATCAACGACTACCTGATCCTGGACCGTACCTGTCTCCGTTACTCCAAACTGAACAATGACAAATCCTTCCGCGCCCTGTTCCAGTGCAATTTGAGGATACTCAATGTTTACGGGAACTGTTGGGCTTGAATTGAGAGTAAAGGAAAAGCGTTTCTTGACTCCGGACATATACTGGGAAGGTCCACCCAGCTGTTCATAACGATGACCTCTAATTGCTTGTACCGCATAGAGTTCAAATTTACCAGGGAGGGACGAGCTGACGACGCAGGCGTTTTCGACATTACCTTCTTCGGTTACATCGAACATCAAAGTGACCGTTCCCTCGGGATTCTCTTCCCATTCATCTTTAGGATACTCTGGAAGCGGGGCATCGATTTCTTTGAGGAGATTTCCCTCGGACGGGACAGTCGTTGCCGCGTGCGCCAACGCACCACAAAACAAAGCTGTGGTCAGAAAAAATATAAAGACGTGAAGCTGGTTTTGCTTCGACTTATCAGTTCGCATATCTCCTCCAAGTGAGTGCTGCTAAAAGCATTATAAATCGTTTTCTTCGCTCTAAACTCGACTGTACATCCCTTATTGTTCTTCTGAGTGAAGGACAACGCGGTACCGAACACGCCGT
The DNA here is from genome assembly GCA_009842245.1 of Gammaproteobacteria bacterium. Classification (GTDB taxonomy): domain Bacteria; phylum Pseudomonadota; class Gammaproteobacteria; order Pseudomonadales; family Azotimanducaceae; genus Bin55. The sequence continues at coordinate 13,905 of VYFT01000061.1, forward strand.
AGGGTGATCGATCTATTGGCAACCCTCATCGGCCTGTACAACAGTAGATGACGGTCGTAAGAGATTGACCTTAATTTTTGTCGTGAGAGTCCTACAGTTCTTGCGAAAATTCAAGCAGCCAATAGTGGCGGCCCCTTCTTATTCGTAACCGAAGTATAGCTCAATTTTGTGTCGAACACCGGTTACGCGCATCGGACGATTATTCTCGATGTATGGCGCGTACCAAAAATAACTTACTTCGTCAAGAATCCGTTCGGTAATTTCCTTCGATAGGCTAGTACCGATCATTTCGATTATTTTCGGTCTCTCAACGTAGCCCCTTACATTCACGTCGAATTGAACTATTACACTCCCATCCGCGTAGTTCCCATCGCCCAGATGCAACGCGTATATAGGTTCTAGTTTTATATCACGCAATGACTCGGGTCGCCGGTCCTCAATTGCTGGTTGCTGACTTTGTTCCTCTGACCGTCCTCTTCGAGTCGATGGTCGCTGACCTTGACTCCCCGATCTTTGTCGTTGATTCGCAGGTCGAGCTAGAGGACCACTCTGTCGAACCGCTTCTTGCTGACTTGGGAGTCCGAGTGCGAAGCGAAGCCGATTGCGCACATTCTCAACTCGAACCGGTTTTCCATCGACGTACTTTGGTAAATATTTGAACTGTGCTGCCGCCTCTAATGCAGATTCATTGAAGATGTCGGGAGGTTCTGCTTCAAGCACAGACAGATTGTCGACAGTACCGTATTCATTGACATCAAAATTCACTATTACCTCCCCTTCAACGCGTTGAAACACTGCTTCTCTGGGGTACTTCGGTATTGCTTTGAAAATAGCTCGGTGGTTCCGATTCAGGATGAATTCCACTTTGTGTAGCACATTGTGTGCAGGTTCATTTTGATTGAAAGTAAACTCTCTGACAGCATCAATAGCAGCTTGTTCGAACAACCTATCACTAGAGTAGAGCGCGTAGGCACCGTCAACACTACCATCGGAAATGATGCTAAATTCCACAACTACATGACCTTCCAGTCCTTGTTCTTTGGCGGCATCAGGAAATTCAGGTATAACGAGATTGTTGGGCTTGCTATCCAACGAAAATGAAAACTTATGCTGCACGGTTTCATTCCTTGAGAAGCGCTGCGTTGCAAACCTGAACTGTCTTGCAGCGTCTAGCGCCGCTTTCTCAAAAATCTCTACCGGTACAGCTCCGGTTGTCTGTAGACGCCGTACTCTTCCGTTTCGTTTTATGCCGAAAGAAACTACTACATAGCCCTCATAACCGAATTCCAAAGCGTCGCGCGGATATTCAGGTGGGACATAAATTGTCGGATTGGAATCCAAGTTGAAGGGAACCGTCGCGGTGACTCCTTGTATGAGCTCGCGGGGTCTTGTCGTGTTCTTGTACCGATAGTCTTTAACGGCTTGGAGCGCGTAAAGATCGAAGAGACCTGGGTACGAAGAGTCGACTATGCAGGGGTCTTGTACGTGTCCACGTTTTGACACGTCGAACACTACCGAGACATATCCCTCGTGCCCCTTTTGATAAACACCCTTGGGGTAGGTTGCTTGTGGAGTTGAAATTTCCTCGAGACGTATATCGTCGGTCGCGGAAATCACAAGCGCATGTGCAAGAACAGCACCAATCACTGCAACAGAAACTGTCACAAGCAAGGTGCGTAGTCGGATGTGCTGTCGCGAAACAGCTCCCATGTTCCCTCCACAAAATACGGCGACGCAATTATAGAATGATATGTTGGTAGCATTTCGTAGTTGATTGCTGCACTACAGATTTGTCTGAATTGTTGGAGATTGCCATTCCCAAATCCTCCTTTGGTACAACACTAAAATAGTTCCCTCTCTAAATCACAGCAATTGTTGTCCTACTAATGTTCAATCAACAAAAACTCTGCGACCTAGATCCTGAGGTATGGGAATCCATAGTTGCCGAAGATCGTCGTCAGGAAGAGCACATAGAACTCATCGCTTCAGAGAACTATGTCTCCCCAGCCGTGCTCGAAGCGCAAGGTTGTGGCATGACCAATAAATACGCCGAAGGTTACCCCGGTAAGAGGTACTACGGAGGTTGCGACTATGTAGATCAAGTAGAGGTCCTTGCTATTGAACGGGCAAAACAGTTGTTTGGTGCTGACTACGTGAATGTGCAACCCCATTCCGGTAGTCAAGCTAATGCATCAGCCTACTTAGCATTGATGGAACCGCGCGATGTAGTACTCGGCATGAGCCTATCCGAGGGCGGTCACTTGACGCATGGCTCACCGGTTAACTTTTCCGGTCGAATTTATCAGGCGGTTCAATACGGTGTACGGTCAAATGATGGACTCGTGGATTACGACAGTGTCTTCGCTCTCGCGGAAGAACACCAGCCTAAACTCGTTGTAGCAGGATTTTCGGCCTATAGTCGCAAGTTGGACTGGGGTAAATTTCGGGAAATCGCAGATTCGGTCGGGGCATATCTGTTGGTGGATATGGCTCACGTTGCGGGCTTGGTAGCCGCTGGCGTCTATCCGAATCCAATCCCACATGCTGACGTTGTAACTACGACTACGCACAAAACTTTAGCAGGTCCCCGCGGTGGATTGATCTTAGCACGAGCAAATCCTGAAGTGGAAAAGAAGCTTAATTCAGCTTTGTTTCCTGGAACGCAAGGTGGACCACTAATGCACATCATCGCGGCAAAGGCTGTGTGTTTCAAGGAAGCTGCGACCCCAGAATTTCGAGACTATCAAGTTCGGGTAGTGGACAACGCTCGCACAATGGCTAATGGATTTGTGGACCGCGGCTACAAGGTAGTGTCTGGTGGAACCGATAACCACTTGTTCCTATTGGATCTGATCGACAAAGATATCACGGGCAAGGCAGCTGACGCGGCACTGAATCGAGCGAACATCACAGTGAATAAGAACACGGTACCTGGCGATCCACGTTCCCCGTTCGTTACCAGTGGCTTACGCATAGGCTCTGCGGCCGCGACTCGTCGTGGCTTTGGTACCGAGGAATGTGGTACGTTAGCTCAATGGATGTGCGACATTCTTGACGATATTTCCAACGACAACATGGTTGCTTCCGTTCGAATAAAAGTGCGAGAACTGTGTAGAAAACATCCGGTTTACTCGCCGTGATTGACCCTCTCTAAAACCATCTTCGGTCGAGTTTCGATCCAGGATTTCTGGTAATGCCCCGACCAACTGTCGACCAGCTCTACACCCGCGCGGCTATACGACTCGCCGCTAACGGTCTCTATAGCGTGACGCGAAACAACCCTCGAGTAGGATGTCTTTTAGTAAAAAATGGGGTGGTGATCGGTCGTGGTTTTCATCGAAGTGATGGAAGTGCGCACGCCGAAGTAGAAGCGCTTAAAGCAACATCAGAAGACCCTTCAGGAGCGACTGCGTATGTTAGTATGGAGCCCTGTTGCGTGCACAAACGAACACCACCCTGTACAACCGCGTTAATCGCCGCTGGGATTAAGCGAGTCGTCATTGGAGAACTTGATCCGAGTGTCGAGGTAAACGGTGCTGGAGTACAAACACTTCAGGAAGCATCGATCCCTGTCACAGTATTAGGACTCCCGGAGGCACGATCCTTGAATCCTGGCTTTTATAAACGGATTTCACAGGGTCGCCCTTTTGTGCGAGTAAAGTCTGGGATGTCGTTGGACGGTCGCGTCGCCATGGGGAATGGAGACAGTCAGTGGATTACGAGTGCGGATGCTCGACGAGACGTACAACGATTGCGCGCGCGAAGCGGTGCTATCATTACAGGAATAAATACTGTACTCACGGACGATCCTCGTCTCACTGTGCGAGGCGAACAGTTCACGTCATGTAAACCGATGCGCGTCGTTCTTGATACTCAAGGTAGACTTTCTTCAGAAGCTGAGTTATTAAAACATCCAGGTGAAGTTGTTGTCGTATGCCATACCTCCGCGAAGTTGCCAGCAAGCGTAACGAAGTGGGACCACGAAAATGATCACGCAGAACTCGACAACGTACACAAGCGATTGGCAGATGTTGGGGTAAACGAAATTTTGGTTGAAGCTGGTCCGACTCTTACATCCAGCTATCTGAAGACGGGCTTGTGGGATGAATTGATTTTCTACGTGGCACCAAAGTTGCTTGGTTCGCGAGCGCGTCCTGTTTCACAGCTACAGATTGAGAAGCTCTGCGATGCGATTCAAGGTAGACTAGAGTCACTTCAACTAGTCGGAGATGATCTTCGTCTTGTGATTGTCAAAAGTGCGTCCAATGACTAAAGCGGACAAATTTTCGCCGAAACAACGTCGACAGAGTCGTCGAGCATTATTGCAAGCGCTATATCAATGGGATCTAGCCAAGACTGGTGCGGCAGACCTACAACAATTTATGGTTGACGAAGGATCTCTCGACCGCGCGGACAAAAAGTATTTCACTCAGTGTTTACAGGGAATAATGCGTGGTGTGCACGACCTTGATCGTACCTATGCTCCGTATTTGGATAGATCCTTCGATGACATTACTCCTGTGGAACGGGCCTGCCTACGCGGCGGGAGTTTTGAGTTGCTTGAACGCGAGGATGTTCCAACACTAGTAGTGATAAACGAATGGGTCGAACTTGCCAAATTGTTCGGTGCTCAGGATAGCTATCGCTACATCAATGCGGTGCTTGATGCCGTAGCGCGAACCACGAGGCCTCCACATGAATGAAGTCCAATTGATAGACCTCATTCTTGATCGGCTCGGTTCAGTAGGGCGCGATGCTCGACTAAAGGTCGGCCCGGGCGATGACGCTGCAGTCGTTGCGTGGCAATCAGACCGGGAAATGGTTGTCAGTACGGATGTCTGCATAGACGGAGTTCACGTACCGAACAGTTGTCGAGGGGATTTGGTTGGGTATCGAAGTGTCGCGATGTGCGTATCGGACTTAGTTGCGATGGGTGCACTGCCCCGATACTTGACTATCGCTCTGACAGTGGAACACGCAGATACCGAATGGATTACCGATTTCGCCGAGGGCGTGCGAGACGGATGTGAGGCGGCCAGCACGGTCGTGATCGGTGGGAATCTCGCAAAAGGGAATAAACAGGTTACGATCACAGGGATTGGTATGGTGCCGTGCGCACAATCAATTCAACGAAATACAGCCCGACCAGACGATGACATCTGGATCACTGGCAGATTAGGCGCGTCGGTGCTTGCAGTGTCTACTATCGCTAGTTGGGTTCCGCAGCCGCTCTCAGAACTAAAACACCTAACCAGTACAGACGTTTTTGCGCGGTATCTGATCCCGCCAATTCGGACCAACTTTGTTAGCTGTTTACGTGACTGTGCCAGTGCTTGCACTGATATAAGCGATGGACTAGCTTTCGAGTTGGAGCAGCTGGTTCTTGGTTCTACAAACAGTTATCATGTGGATACACGTGAAATTCCACTTTGGCCTGAAGTAGAGATTGAGGAGGTTTTCGTCCGAGACGATAGCTATGAGCTGTTATTCACGGCATCAAAACAGCATCGAGAGATCGTGCTGAGTCACGCTCAAGACTCAGGCACGCCAGTCTCCCGCATTGGTCGTATCCAATCAACGTCGAAACGTGTATTTGTGCCAGAAGGTGTTGTGATTGGTACTGTTTCAGGATATTCTCACTTCTGATAGAAATCGACGATGCAAGAGCAAAAGCCAGTAAGCGAATCCAACGTAGAGCAGTTAAGAGCACAAGCGTTAAAAGATCCAGCCGTGGTCGTCGCTACTGGTTTCGGAATTGGCTGGATTCCCTTTGCGCCTGGAACTATTGCTTCCCTTGTGATGGCGCTACTCTTTTTTTTCGTGACGCCAGACTCTGTAGAAGCGCGTTTGATATTGCATTACGCGATAGTCTTTCTGTTGTTCATTGGAGCGCGAATTTCCATCGGATCCGTGGTTAAAAAATACGGACCACACGATGCACCTTGTGTCGTCGTAGACGAATTTCTTGGGATGGCTATCGCACTATTTCTTGTACCCACCGAGTGGTGGGCGTACGTAGTGGCGTTTGTCGTATTTAGAATTTTCGACATCGTCAAACCCTGGCCAATTTCTTGGGTAGAGAAAAAAATTTCAGGTGTGTACGGTGTAATTTTGGATGATGTGATTGCTGCCGCGATAGCATTGGCTATCACTCATCTTCTCTGTTTAACAAATTATTGATCAAGGACGGTTTATGTCTGAGAAAGAAGAACATACAGCGGTTGACTTCGAGAAAGACATCGCTGAGCTGGAAGCTTTAGTCTCCAAAATGGAAAGCGGTGAACTGACCCTGGAAGAATCGCTCACTGCGTTCGAAAAAGGCGTCGGTTTGGCGCGCCGCTGTCAGCGGTCGCTCGCGGATGCAGAAGCACGGGTTGCGAAACTCATGAAGGAAATGAACTTTGAGTCCGACGACTAGCAGGTTGACCAACTCTCACGGTTGAACATGCGCGACTTAGATCAAATTCGGTACCAAATTGAAGCAGACTTAGAAACTAGGCTTCAACTGACTTCGGTACACTCATCGACATTGGTTGAATCGATGAAATATTCGGTGTGCGGGTCAGCAAAACGGGTGCGCGCAGTACTTGTGTGTGCGACAGCACTTGGGTTTGGAGCTGAGTTTTCCAGAGCATTGCCACCAGCAGCGGCGATTGAATTCATCCATGCGTATTCGCTGGTACACGATGACTTACCTGACATGGACGATGCTGACACCCGTCGCGGCAGGCCAAGTTGCCATAAGCAATACAGCGCTACGATCGCCATTCTTACCGGAGATGCGCTACAGACGTTGGCGTTCTCGACTATTTTGGATGCTACGGAACTGTCCGCGCAACAGCGCGCGGACTGTGCTGCGATACTCGCGAACGCGAGCGGCTGGTGCTACATGGTGGGTGGGCAAGCCATGGACATGGAGCTAATGGATCAGAGTGCACAGAGCCTAGACCAACTTTTCACCATGCACGAAGGTAAAACGGGCGCGTTGTTCCGTGCTGCTTTAGAAATGGGTACGATCGTTTCGGGTATTGATAGAAACTCGAAACAATTTCAGGCGATGAGTAGCGTTGGAACCAACATCGGAATCGCTTTTCAACTTACGGACGATTACTTAGACGCAACAGCAGCAAATGAACAACTGGGCAAACCTGCTGGTGCGGATTCACTCGCTGGGAAAAAGAATGCGGTCGCGTTCCTAGGAGTCGACGAGACTAGGAAGCGAGCGATTCAATATTTGAATGAAGCCTTCGGCGTCCTTGAGTCCGTGGAAGGGGATATGACTTTAGTAAGAAATCTTGCCGAGAAGTGCGTGTATCGACAGCACTGAATTTGGTCAAACTGCAGTTTGAGACCATGTTGGGTCCCAACTTTTTTCGATCAAGTGCCACGTCGCGGATTCTTCGTCAAATTGAATGAGTCCCAATTCGTTTAACGTGTTGAGTTCTCCGACAATTTTCCAGATTCCCATAGGGTCGTTTTGCTCTCGCATGTACTGTACGAGGTCACCCGGTAGTATAGCTTTGGCTCCTGCACCACTAACCTTCACGAATGCGTCGAAAATCAGTTTGGTATTTCGGAGTGCTTCGCCCATTGGGTGAGTTGGCTCGGTAGGGTTCAAATTAGGCGCTAATCACTAAATATAATAAGAGAACGTGTGAAATTATTAAATTTCCACGTACACGTTCTGGGGGCGATCTGGATTCGACGACGGATACAAAGTCTCAGGTGCATGTCGAGCGTGTAGGATAGCTCGTAAATAGATCCTTCAATTCAAACATAGTTGCCAACGACGACAACTACGCTCTAGCGGCTTAAAGCCACTAGTTCTGTCTATTTGCTTGCTCATGGGCGTTTAGACGGGATCATGTCGCATGAGCTCGTGTTTGTTGCCGGTCCGAGCAACGGATACTAAATTTTCGGACTCGCTTACCGTGGCCTTGTCCGGTTGGGCTAACGGCGAGTTAAATTTGAGAACTGGACTAAACATGTAGATCCGAGGATCGAGTTCTGGCGGACGCGGGTTCAACTCCCGCCGCCTCCACCACCTTCAAAGTTAATGTTCCGGGTTGTACTAACTGGGACCCAACGGATAGCATCAGCATACAGCCATGGCGTGTCGTTCGTAGCACTAATTACACGTACGTTTACATCTCCTTTCAACAGTTCAAATTCGTCAACCTCATTCCATCCGTAGATCGAGTCTTCAAAGCTCAAATCACGTCGCTCGGTTGCTTCCGCATGCTCGATTTCCAAGTGGTATTCACCTCGCCTACTACTTCTACGAAACCAGTCAGTATTAATGAAGTACTCGAGTTTCCACCGCGTGGTATCGGGTATCTCCGTTGAAAATGCTACCGGGTGTATCTCCGGGGCAAATCTTGTAACTGTGGCGGTCCGCCGAAAGTGTCCATAAGAATTGTCGTCTTGTATCCGCCCCCAAACCCCGCGGCTCGTTCGGTAAGCATAGTTTGCGCGCGCCGGCAAACCATTGTCATTGTCCGCTTGCAATCGCGGAATGCGCAACCAACCTAACGGCCCGATTGATGAAGCACTGTTAAATGCTGGCGGCTGATCCACTGCAAAACCAGGATCTAAGTCGTCTACTACAATCCAGGGGTTAGACGGCCTCCAATCTACCACTTCAAATGAAGGACGAGGCTCTGGTGATTCATCGTTTTCCTGCCAAAGTGAAGACTCATCGAGGCGAGTTCCGAATTCGTTCCGATTTAGCGACAGATTCGGGAATAGGTGAATGTAATCTATTTCGTGTGTTGTAACCACGTTGATTCGCACTGACGACTTACCTTCTACAGTCACAGTCGGAGTACGTGGCCAATTTCTTCTCGTTTCCGGAGGATATGCTGCCCAAAACACGCCAGTTGTGTCGCTAGGGTTATATACATAGAAAGAAGACTCGTATCTTGCGTTCCCGTCCTCGTCATCGGTTAGTTGCCGGCGCGTAATGTCGGAGACTAGATAGCCTGGTAAATTACTACCGGTAAGCCATTCGTCGAGATAGGGATGTACGTTCAGTTCAGCTGCTTCGGCTTGAGCCACCAATTCCTCCGGAGTGAAGGACGTGCCTTGATTGGCATTCCGTAGGCTACTGAGCCACGCTAAGATGGCATCGTTGTCGTTAGCCTGCACAAAAACTCGTGCAATCATGCGATTTTTCGCTAGCATAAATTCAAGATCACTTTGGTGCGATTCTGTGGTGGGGAGATCGAACAACGATTTGGTCTCCATAGCTTCCCAGACCGAGTGGCGATTCAAGTAACGTTGAGACAAACTGCGGACCCAATCGGTTAATTCGCCTCCTCCACCCTCATCAATCGACCATTCGACAGCGGGTAGAAATACTTGTGTGAAGTCGGCTACTTGGTACGTCGCGTATGGAGAAAACCACAGATCCGGAGCTTCCGAGATCTGAGAGATTACATTCTGAACAAGATCGTTTAGTACTGTCGCTTTTGTACCACTAATGGTGGTCGAATGTGTCCAGAATGTTTTGGAAAAGCTCGCCCAAAGATTGTCTGTTCCCACCGCATCTCCGAAGTAATCCGCGAGTGCCCAATATTTACGGTGTTCCACCCATTCCTCATCTTCCACCCAACGCTCGATCCGCTTAATCCGCGTATCGAAATGGGCGGTAGGGAATCCTCGTTCTTTCATAAGAATCAGACCGGGGAGTACTTGAACACTTTCGGTTTTGAACCCGCCGCTTAGTGTTCTCAGTCGATTGGGAACCTCTACAAACGATAACTCGTTGAAAGGGTATCCCAGTCCGGCTTCTTCGAAGGGTACGAAAATCTCCTCGATCTCTTCTCGCACTTTTTCGTCGTCAAAATTGAATTTGCCGAAATTCTTTTGATGGCTTGCGTGGAGATAAAGATTGAATTGAATATCTGCAATGGTCAAGGAATGCTTGACAAAATTTGTTCCGAACACTGCAATCTCTGATATAGGAGTGTCCGGTCGCAACTCGAACGTTGCTTCTGCGTTCTCCAATGTCTTAATATCGGTGCCGACCAGTAACCAGTTCGGATTAGTCAAAGAAAATTCGATGTCGGTTTGGAAAAAGTCAATTTCTCCAACAGAGGAGCGTGCCAGACTCTGGGAGTACGGCACGGGATACCAATACATGCCTGGCATTAGCGCAACATATTTTGTTGAGAAGATGGAACCGTCTTTTCCGAACAGTTGCGGAGCTCGGCGAGGTACGGTGCGGTCGTTGAAGTAATTGAAAGGACTATCCAAGTACGCAAAGCGAGGATCTGGGATTCCTTCGGCTTGAATGACCATTTCTTGCGTCTCTCCTCGTCGTAATGGCGTGCCGGTAGGCACGATCAAGAGTCCATCGGAGAATTGAAAATCCACGACGTCACCGTTCAATTCAATCAGGTTGATAGTCAACCCTGAATTTAGAGTGAATGTTAGTTGCGGTATATCCGTTTCCTGGGTCAATCGAAAATCATACGTGAGATCAAGCATCAAGCGATGCCCCGGATCTATTGTCACGGAACCTTGAATCTCATCAATGTCAAGTTCGACACTTTGGTCGTAGGCAGCATGGATGTTGGACCAATCTTCTGGTTCGAAATATTGATTGATCAACTGGTGAGACAACATACCAAAGCCGTACACACCTAGCGTTGCCATGGCCAGTCCCAATGGCAAGTTCACAAAGCCGACTCGGGCATCACGTCGGTCCAGAACGAATGCGGCAAAAACGATCAGACCTAGTGCTCCGACTACCGTGAACGCGCGCATCCCAATCACCTCTGAGGACGCGAAGTTCGGAACTAATTCGGAGATGTAAGCAGTGAAGTTGGTAGATGGTGTTACCACGTCAAGCCAAGAGAACGGAACTATCAAGCTACCAATATAAAACACCACTAGAAGACTCGAAGCGATGATCACGGCAACAAAGCCTGATCGAAGAATACTCGTGAGAGCAAGGGCAACGCAACTCCACAGAAATAGTGATGGGAAAACGTCAACAATGAGCAGATTGAAAACCGACACAGGCTCTAAGAATCCCCCCCATGCGGAACCAAGGAAATAGCTGAGAGCCCCAAGCCCTTCGATGATCGCGATGTTGCAAAGAACAACTAGATAGAGTAAAAACGTTACGCCCAAGACACTACCCAAGAGATACTCGATATTGGTTAGTTGCCGGCTCTCTAAGACTGTCTGAACACGATTTCTATTGTGGTATTGACGGACATCGAAGACCAACAGAATTGCGGCGAACTGAAACGCAAGAAACACTAGCGCGTCGACACTACCTAGAAGATACTTAGGTTGAGCTAAACTGAAGGAAGGGGAATAGGACGCGTTTAATGTCTGCCACACGCAAGACTGAATGTAGCCAACCAACACAATTACGGTGAGCAGTGCACTAGTTACCCAGAATCGCACCAAGGATCTGCAGATTCTGATTTGCGCGCGCGCGACGGTTAGTGTTCGAGCTAACGACTTAAACACGATTGGGAAAGCAGAATTTCAACGATGAATGAATGATTGAACTCGGTTCGTTTGCGCACGCAAGACGTGCCAGATGTACTAAAAACGCCGTTTAATTCCTACGAAAAATTGCCGTAAATCCGCCGGAAAATAACGGTAGTTTCCAAATGCGAAATCCGCTCGATCCGCATAGTAGTTGTCGAAGACATTGAGTATTCTACCAAAGAGAAACCATTGCGTCTGTAGTCGAAATTCTGTGCGAAAATTCACCACATTGTGTCCACCGTAACGCGCGCTATTCGCTGCATCAAGGTAGTGAGAGCCGATGCGATTGACTTCTAACTCGACCTTGCCAATTGAACCGAAAGTCATTAGCCATCTTGCATTTGCTAGTACTCGTGGTGCAGTGTCCACCTGATTTCCAGCCATGATCATTTCACCGCGCGTAAGACTCCGTGTGAAGTCATACTCGTGGTTAGCAATGGAATTCGCGACGGAAATTTCATGATTCTCGTTGACTCGCCAATGAAATTCGATCTCGACACCTTGAGAGTTTGTTGCACCGTCGCTTACGTTCATTCCAGCAGCATCTCGAAAAATTAGACTGGAGCTAGAATTAAAGTATGCCGCGATAGAGAGGTCAACTCTATGTCCTGAAGTTCGCCAACCGAACTCAAGCGAGCGAGTCTCCTCACTCTCAAGATCGGCGACCATTTGTCCGCTTTGTAGTCGATACAGTTCAGAAATTTGCGGTGGTCGATAACCAATCGACGAGACTATCCAAAAATTTGACCGGCTGGTGATCCGCGTCTTGTAACCGACGCGAGCAGCGATGTTCGTGAACGTGTCCGTTCGATCACTAGGACGGGTGTACAGACAACCGCCAAAAGCACAAATAGAACCGTCATCTCGGGTATTACCATCTAGGTGCCGATTGTCGTACTGATAGTGAGTTCTCTCGACACGGACACTCTGTTCAATTTCGTGTCGATCGCGCCACGTCCCACTTGTGCTCTGAAAAATTGCCAGTGTCGGTCCAGTTACGACAAAGTCATAGTGTGTGCCGATTGGACGGGTCGCTCTCAAGAAGTTCGATCCCATTGTGGGTTCCCATTGGCGTTGTACCAACGAGGCATTCATCCATTCAAGGTGCGCGCCTATATTTAATTTGAGCGTGTAAACAGCGAACATTCGAAAAAAAATTGCCCCCGCACTAAATTGTTGGTTGTCCTCGTGTGGCTGTCCAGGAAGAAAGTGCTGAAGGAAATTCATTCTCGAGACGCGCACGAAAGGGTACATGTAAAGATCTTCACCGTTGCTAAATTGACTGTAAATTCGAAAGGACACCGCGTCGCGAAAAGCCTCGGGATTTGGGTTCGTACTTCGCAATCTGCTGTCTTGGAACGATCTATACCCGATGACATATCCACCAGTTTCTTGCTTCAGAGACGTCATCGATACCGCGTGATTTGCTTCCCAGGTTCCAATGTTTGAAGTCCAGCCCACATTGAGTTTTTGTTGTTCAAACCCAGTCTCGTCTCGAAATCCATTTGTAGCCGTGGCATGAAATTTGGCTTGCACGCGTTGGTGTTGCCAAGCAACGCGAATTTGTCGATAGTCGTTGACGCCGGTTTCTAGGCTAACCGCACGATCTGTATCACCACTAACGAAGGGGCGTACGTTGATTACTCCGCGCAAGGCGTTCCCACCATAGATTGCACTTGCGGGGCCACGCAGAATCGTTACACGGTCAGCTTGTTCGATGTTTAGTTCGAACAAGCCATTGACATTGCACAGTCCAACGGGACGAATCGGAATATTGTCTTCTAGTAGAAGGTAGGATCCACATGCACCGGATCCAGCGAGCACGGCGGACCGAAGTCCCGTCAGATGCTCTTGACCCGAGTTCTTAACAATCCAGATGCCCGGAGTGCGTGCAAACACATCGTGAGGATGACGGGGTCGTACAAGATCGAGCGCGTGACTATCTATGGTTGTCAAGCTACCAACTTCAGATCGTGTTGGTACATCGCGGGGATCGCCTTCAACAACAATTTCCTCAACTTTTAACTGATCGTCGTCTGGGGCGTCGTTTCCAAAGACGACTGACACAATCAATACAGCAGAAAAGGAAGCAAGCGATGCTCGCGCACACATTCGATACGCTATAGTCGAAGTCGACACAGTTACCCGGATCAATACGAAAAAGGACGCGGACGCGTGGTCCTACAACTTCAGGACAAACTAGATTCGATCGTGTTTCGAATCAGGTATCTTCGACTTTTTCGACCTCCAACTCTTCGAGGGTTTTTGCCATGTCTTCAGCGGATGTGTTTACGGACACTTTACGGTCCACCTTTAAGATCTTTCCATCTTCGCCAATGTAAAAGGTATGTCGTTTTGGGTACCCGCTTTTCGACAATACACCATAAGCTTTAGCGACTTCTTTTGTTTCGTCGGACAAAATCGTGAAGTCTGCACCATACTTTTCTGCGAATGCTGCATTGTCGTCTTTGGAATCTACGCTGATCATGAAGTAGTTCACTTTGTACTCACGGATCAGTTCGCCATCCTTAGTAATTGACTTGCACTGTGCCGTACATCCTGGGGTATCTGCTTTTGGGAACCAAGCGAGTACAACGGGTCCTTCTTTCAACAGGTCAGCCAATTTGTAGTCATCGTCGTCGGAACCAGGCAGCGTAAAGTCCGGTGCTTCGTCGCCGGCATTGAGCTCTACGGGTTCGACCTCTTCAGCCGAGGCTATCAATGCTAGCATTGGTGCTATGATTGCAACAGAAACCGTTCGCCAAAATTTCATTTTTTTCTCCAGATTTGCTTAGTTGTTCACGCCAACTATTTTATTCTCGACCGCTTTGAAGGTCACGTAGTTTACATCCATGTCTGATGACATCGAGGTATCTTTGTACGACTGCTTCAAGACCATATTCCAAGGCATCCGCGATCAGTGCATGTCCAATCGACACTTCCGCGACATTGACCGCACGACAGAATTCCGCTAAGTTGTTCAAGTCTAAGTCGTGTCCAGCGTTGACACCTAGTCCAAGTTCGTGAGCGACTTCGGCGGCTTCGACGTATCTAGCAAGCCACTCTCTAGCTTCGGTACTATCGATTCCATGACTTGCTACGGCTGTAGCCCAAGGTCCTGTAAACAGTTCAATCCGATCAGTCCGAGTCTGGTGTGCGAGTCTGACAATTTCCGGGTCCGCGTCTGCGAAAATACTCACTCGACAACCCAATTCGTGCGCCTCATTGACAAAGTGGGATACGGTTTCCTTTTGTTTTGATTCACGTAATTTCCAACCGTGATCTGAGGTTAGCTGATTCGTCGTATCGGGTACCAACGTACATTGCGTCGGACAAGTATCACGAACCAACTTCATGAATCCAGGGTAGCCGTTGGTTTGTGGACCCGCCGTTGGGTTACCTTCAATGTTGTATTCCACGTTGAAAGTCTTAGTTATTGTGCTAAGCTGATAGACGTCGTCTGGTCGGATGTGCCGTTGATCTGGTCTTGGATGCACGGTGATTCCAGCCGCACCGTAGTCGATGATTTTTTTGCTTATTGCACCGATATCAGGTCGAATGCCTTCGCGGGCGTTGCGCAACCACGCAATCTTGTTGACGTTAACCGATAGAGCTGTATTCACTTAATCTGTAGAGGGTTGTTCGTCTAAGAATTCAAACGCTTCTCTTTCGATTTTTTCCCGCATCAATGGGATCACGATACGAACAACACCATTCACAATCAAACCTGATAACAACCACGCGAAAGCTACGAAAAGCACCCATACCTGCTCGCTGAACGCGTAGGCAACTACAAGGTTGACTGTTCCGGCAAAGAGATAACCGATCGCGATCACCACACACATAGCCTTCCACATAAATTCAACAATTTCCATCCACTCCCCAGCAATCCACTTAAAGACATTGAAACGTCCAAGACCAAGACCGAGTAAGCAAACTGAACTTATCGTCCACAATATTGCTGTCGGTCGCCATTTGATAGCGTCTGGGAATTGAAGCGCGAATGCAATTAAGGCTGTTGTCATCCCGAGAACAAATGCGATCCACATTAGATTGGAAATCTTCACCCTGAAGATCCAATTTAAGATCATGAACTGAACTGCTAAAACAAATAAAAACAGAATAGCGGCCCAATAGATATTCTGATCAAAGAAGAAGAAGTAAGAGACCACAAAAACGATCGCGGCGATGAAGTCAGTTAGTAAGTTCAACATTTCAAATCTCTCTGCTTGCGGACAATTCGATTTTAGCAACAGAGCGACAGCACCAATTCGAATTCGGTCTACGTCCGATTAACAGCGTGGGACTCAGTTTGACTTAAACGACGGTTTCGAAGCTACGGAAGATCGCTCTGACTTCGAATCGGTTGTATCTTTGCGAGAGTTCCGTAAATGAGTAATACGATTGATTTTTGACGTTTAGAAGTGAACTAGCTCATCGGTTCGCGTTCACTGGGTTCAAGTTTCTGTGTAATAGCGTCGTTTGTGCCGCTAGTATCTTGTTCAAAGATCGCGCCCCCGGTTCTTTTGTTCTCGACCCAGAAAACAATTCCCAGCGCGATAGCGGAGAGGACCGGCCAGACAACCCATGCGACCATTTTGTAAAAGACCCAAGTTTCCTCTGAGTACGAGTAAGCAACGACTATGTTTGTAGTGCCCGAAAGGAGCAACACAATCCCAAAGACTAAGGTCTGATAGTTCCAGAGGCGGTCTGAGAGTTGTACGTAGTCTTCGAGAAGCCACTTCAGGATGTTCCGCCGACCGAAAACGTGAGTCAATAGAAATGCGGCACTCATTGCCCACGAAATCACTGTGGGTCTCCACTTAATAATGATCGGCGCTTGAAACACGATGGTTATGACACCCGCGGTCATACCAACGATTAGTACGACCCACATTAGCTTAGAGATTTTCAATTTGAAGAGCAAACAGATTACGAATTGGACGGCTAGAGCAATCATGAAGAGCCCAGTAGCCCAATAAATCGGCTGAGCTTCAGGAAGGAAATGTGGAACTATGAAGTATGAAGCTACAAAAACGATTCCGGGTGCGATTTCTAGAATCTGGTACAAGGTGTCAGTCTACTCCTTATATTTGGGTCATGTCATTCTAGTGCTGGGTGTGCGATCACTTATCGGTGGTTGATGTTCGACCGACCAAGAGCATTTGGTCTTGACCGACACCTACAACTGTGCAAGTACCGCGATCCGCAAGCTTAATCGTTGAACCAATCGACACGTCTCGATTAGCTAAGCGAGATCGGAATAGTTGTCGCTTCACTTGACCGAGATGTTCAGTTCGCGCTACGATTTCTTGACCAAGATAACACCCTTTCGTAAAACTAACCGCACCGTGTTGGGTGAGATTGAGCATTTGCGGTAAGAACGATCCGCTCGTGCTTTCTTGTATGATTGGAAACTCCCGATCGACCGTAAGGAAACTCAGTTGGTTGTCCGCGTGTTCAGCAGGCACCAAGCCCCACCCGAAGGGAGCCAATTCAACGTCCCCTAAGCAAGCGGTAGCCGTAAGACCTAGTGCATCTGTCTCACTGGAAAATTCTGATTTAGCAAACGCCATGTACCGTCCCAAGTGATTCTTAACTGTGTCAACCAACGTGTGATGCAATAGGAGCGTAACCTGAGTGGGTGTTCCATAGCACCAGCCATTCGCGATTACTCGACCCTTAATCTCGGTAAGTGCCATGGGTAAACCTTGGTTCGGTTGAATATCGTCCAGATCACAGGTGACGTAGCCCTGAAGAAACGTGGCCGCATCAATACCAATGACGGTTAGAGATACGAGATATTGCATAGTTGATCTAAATTGAGATGCCTATTGGATAATGTAGTCTTGTTTCCTATAGCTTTCAAGTCGTGAAGAGTTCTGATAAATCTGTACTGCATCAGCGTGCACTCTGGCGTTCTCGGAGAGGAATGCTGGAACTTGATCTGCTATTTCGACCTTTTGTGGAATCTTGTTTTACACAACTCTCAACAGAGATGCAAATTGCCTTAGATGAGCTACTGCAACGCGACGACTTCGAACTGTTAGAGCTAACACAGCAACCAGATCAAATCCCTACCTACAGTTCGCTCATAAGAACGGTGCTCCAATTTCGAACCTCTGGCACGATTGCAGACATCAATTTGATGCAGACATCGGTCAAAAAACATCAAGTGGGTCCATTGACGGACGAATGATACTTGGTATCGCGCGAGGACTAGATTCAGGATAGTCTTTGTTAAAGTGTAGTCCTCGGGACTCTTCTCGCCATTGCGCCGCCTTAACTATAAGCTCGGCGACCAGTATTAAATTTCTGAGTTCCAATAGGTCGCTGTTGACCTTAAACTTTGCGTAATATTCGTGTACCTCACGCTTCAACATATCAATGCGGCGAGACGCACGTTCTAGCCGTTGGTTGGTTCGCACGATCCCAACGTAGTTCCACATAAATCCTCGTAATTCACCCCAGTCTTGTGAAAGAACCACATCTTCATCAGACTCTGTGACCTGACTCTCGTCCCAAGTGGGAATGTCGAGCTTTTGTTGCTTCAGTGTTGTCCAATTCTTCCTAATGTGGGTTGCGGTCGCGTCGGCAAAAACTAAACATTCAAGAAGCGAATTGCTGGCTAAGCGATTCGCGCCATGCAACCCCGTACAAGCGGTTTCACCCACCGCATAGAGACCTTCGATATCGGTGTGCCCGTCGTGATCGACCAATACGCCTCCGCAAGTGTAGTGTGCAGCAGGAACAACGGGGATGGGTTCGCGTGTCATATCGATCCCGACACTCATTAGTGTCTCGTAAATCGCTGGGAAACGTTGCTGGACGTGAGTAGCTGATAATCCACTAGCGTCCAGGTATACCGATGGCACCCCGAGCCGTTTCATTTCGAAATCAATTGCTCGTGCAACTACGTCGCGTGTCGCGAGTTCCTCACGTTCATCAAATCGATGCATGAAGGAGTCACCGTTCGGTAGGATCAACTTTCCACCTTCCCCCCTTACAGCCTCAGATATCAAAAAAGTAGTAGCACTTGGATGATATAGGCAGGTTGGGTGAAATTGATTGAATTCCATGTTCGAAATGCGACATCCGGCACGGGCAGCGATCGCGATACCGTCCCCAGTGGCCCCGGCTGGATTGCTCGTGTATTTGTAGACTTTGGAAGCCCCACCAGTAGCAAGTACTACACAAGGAATCGCTACCGATTCCACGATTTTTTGACCGCGATCGTACACATACATCCCGAGCACGCGGTTGTCTTGTTTACCAAGCTTCTTGCTGGTTATGAGATCAATTGCCACACGATTAACGCGAACCTCAATATTTGGATGTTCGCAAACATGCCGAATGAGTGTCGCGGCAATAGCATGACCGGTTCCGTCTGCGACGTGGAGCACACGAGGAAAGCTGTGTGCACCTTCGTTCGCGAGTTTGAAGCCTTTAGTGTCGCGGTCGAACGGCACACCGAGTTCGATGAGACGCGCTACAACTGAATTTGCTCGAGAAACAACCATCCGGACTACGTTGGGATCACACAAACCAAGTCCAGCACTTAGTGTATCTTCAACATGTACCTCCAAGGAGTCCTCTTCGTGGGTCACAGCAGCAACACCACCTTGAGCTTGCGTTGTGGACCCGGCATTTAGATCTTCTTTCGCGATCAATAGAACGCGATGAGATTCCGCAAGATGGAGAGCGGTACTTAGGCCGGCTGCACCAGCACCTACGATCAGAACATCTGCGTCAAGACTCATGGTCGTCCGTAGTCATTAGTCCAAGTGACTGTCATAACAGGTAAGACGTTTTGGCACTCTTATGCTCATGGAACTTTTTGACCGTCACCGCTAACAAACTAAGAATGAGGTAACTGTAGACTCGTCGCACGTGTCGTAGAGATGCGAATTGCTTTACAATATTTAAAAATTTTTTTGACCAGTGGTCTGCTTAAATCTCGCGGTCGATGATCCAAAGGAACGTTTCACTTGACAGTAAAGGAAGATACAGATGCCGTATTGCTGAAGCGAGATCAAGCGGGCG
>VYFT01000016.1 GCA_009842245.1 Gammaproteobacteria bacterium
ATAGCCATAAAAGTAGATAAATGTATATGTTAAAACGTAAATTAACGTAAAAATTATACGAACAGATGATATTTTCAAATTCTTCAAAATTTAGAGTCTATATAGGCTTTGTGCTCAAATTTTGTGTCGTTCTAACTGGAGTTCTCTGGCTCGCGTCCTGCCAAATTTTTTCAAAATCGGAACTCGCCATCGACGAGGAGAATACGAAGACGTATCAAGGTCGAATTGTGTTCAAGAGTCCAGACCAATCATTTGTAACAATTTTTCGTTGGGTGGGGTCGGACTCGGTTTTTGAATTAACCCTGCGTGACCGACTCGCTCTGGGCGGCGTGCGCCTCCAAGGTACTGACAATCAAGTTACAATCGAGTATTCCAACGGGCAAAAGGAAGAAGACGTGAATCTCGATGATTGGATCGAAGAGAACCTTGGACTCGCCCTCCCCTTCAAAGAATTGTGGAAGTGCTTTTCGTTGGAGTGTAAACTCATTGACGATGCGGACACAAAAGAATTCGATCAGTACGGAAGACTAGAAGCATTTTCCAGTGAACAATGGGCTTTTTTATTCTCGTACGAAGATTCCGATAAGGACTCCACGAATCTTAAGAAACTAGAAATGCGCAAAGACGACATAGAAATTAGAATTTTCTTTACCAAGTTCGAGAACTAGTTGCCTGTTCTTTCAATCTGTTCTCCAGGCAAACTTGCAAACGAAAGAAATAACGACTAGGAATTTTTCATTGACTGCGTATACTGCCTAAATAAAATTCCGTGCTCTCTTGGGGTGTGGCCAAGCGGTAAGGCAACGGGCTTTGAACCCGTCATTCGCAGGTTCGAATCCTGCCACCCCAGCCATTTAAAACATATTTCGATCTAAAACGAGACCTAAACATGTCAGAAGCACTTAGCTTTAAAGTTGAAACTAGAAAGGTTCTAGGTAAAGGGCACGCACGTCGATTACGGCGTCAAGACGATAAAGTGCCCGGAGTCGTTTATGGTGGCGATAAGCCGACTGTTTACTTTTCTATTGACTATCGGCATGTCGCAAAAGCGCTTCAGGCCGAAGCTTTCTACTCCCAAGTACTAGAGCTCGTGATCGCGAGAAAGAAAGAGCGAGTCGTCCTACGAGAACTTCAACGCCACCCTGCGTCGGATAAAGTTTTGCACATTGACTTTCTGCGAATCAGTGAAGACCGTGTAATTAACATTTCCGTGCCCATACATTTCCTCAATGAGGATAAGTGTCCCGGTGTCCGGTTACAGAGTGGGGTAATTTCTAAAAATCTCACCGAAGTGGAAGTCAGTTGTTTGCCAAAACATCTACCCGAATTCATTCCAATCGACCTTGAACACGTCGAGTTGGGTACAACCATCCACTTGACCGATCTGGAATTACCTGAAGGAGTATCGTTTGTCTCCCTTACGCACGGAGACGAACACGATGTCCTCGTCGTTTCAGTTCACCTGCCAAGAGGTGGTGCTGTCGAAGAGGAAGAAGTCGAGGAAGAGGAAGAGGAAGATATCGGTGAGGAGGAAGAACCTACTCCTGACGAAGATGAATCATGAGTTAGTTGAGTGTTGTCGATTTTTGACAAGCTAAGAGAATGGCGTCTTTCATCTAAAGAACAACAGTCAACACAATCGACACCCTCACTCAAACTCATAGTTGGACTGGGTAATCCGGGATCACAGTATTCAAACACGCGTCACAACGCTGGCGAACGTTGGGTTCGAGCACTAGCAGCGGAGTACTCGATTCCACTAAAGAATGAGGGACGATTCAAGGGTGCGATCGGTCACGGGAAGATTCAAAACCGCGACATTCGCCTATTGATTCCCACAACGTTCATGAATCTCTCTGGACAAAGTGTTTCGCCACTCCTTCGCTACTATAAGATCCAACATACGAAAATGAAGCTCGTGCAAGATTAAGTAGCTTTTCCAACAGGTGTATCGAAGTTGAAGGTTGGCGGAGGTCTAAACGGACACCGCGGTCTGGAGAGTATTGTTCAAGCACTCGGTGGAAACAAAGACTTCGTACGATTGCGAGTTGGAGTGGGACATCCAGGTGACTCTCGTTCTTTATCAGCTTATTTGACTAAACATGAAATGCCACAAGAGGAACAAAGACTCGCCGCATCTTCTGCAACCATTGAAACCGACGCTTTTGAAGCTCTGCTTGACGGCGAAATGCAACGCGCGATGGGACTGTTCCACTCGAGTAGAACCTAACCCAGTTCCCTCTTAGTTGCTAATAATCAGCTGATGGGCTTTGCTTGTGGTATTGTCGGACTTCCGAACGTAGGAAAGTCCACACTCTTCAACGCTCTCACAAACGCAGGTGCGAACGTGCAAAACTTTCCTTTTTGTACGATTGATGCCAATGTTGGTGTTGTACCGGTGCCGGACCCTAGACTGTACGAACTCAGCGCGCTGGTTCAACCTAATCGCACCACGCCAACATCTATGACGTTTGTAGATATAGCAGGATTGATACAGGGTGCTTCTCAGGGTGAAGGTCTAGGTAATAAATTTCTGGCACACATTCGAGAAGTCGATGCAATCGCTCATCTAGTTCGTTGCTTCGAAGACGAGAATGTCGTCCATGTGTCTGGTTCTGTGAACCCAAAACGCGATATTGAAATCATCAATACTGAACTCATTCTTGCAGATTTAGAAACCATAGGACGAGCCCAGCAAAAATTTATGAAGCTTGCCAAAACTGGGGACAAAGAAGCAAGATCCAGAGTCGAACTTCTTCAATGGCTCAGTGAAAAATTGAATCACGGCGAGGTACTGCGCTCCATGCAACTTGAAGCAGCGTACGACGAGGTGCTACAGTCCATTCCCCTATTGACGTCCAAGCCTATTCTGTATGTGGCGAATGTGGCGGAACAATCATCAGACAGCAATTTAGTCGATGAAGTTCGAGATATTGCCGCACAAGAAAATGCAATGTGCGTCGTAATCTGCAGCCTTCTCGAGGAAGAACTACAAGCACTCTCACAAGCTGAACGTACGGAGTACTTGAGCGAACTTGGGATTGATGAAGTTGGTTTGGATAAAGTCGTCCGAGCAGGCTACGCGCTGCTACATCTACACCATTTCTTTACAACTAACGACAACGAAGTACGAGCGTGGACTATACCTATCGGAACCACTGCAATTAAAGCTGCGGGTAAGATTCACTCGGACTTTGAACGTGGATTCATTCGTGCAGAAGTCATTTCCCACACAGACTTTGTTCAGTCAAACGGCGAACAAGGTGCGAAGGCCTTGGGCAAAATGCGTTTAGAGGGTAAGGATTACGTCGTAGCTGACGGCGACGTAATTTACTTTCGCTTCAATGTCTAGAAGTGCGTGCGAACAAGACTAGTCGCTAGTCAGACTTGGTTCAAACGTATCGTATTTCGTTTTCATGTAAGCGACCGACTCCTTAATGAGTTCGTAGAGTACGGCCCGGTCGACGTCCTCAAGTTTGTTGAGATACAAACATGACCGTCCTGTCTTGTACTTACCCAACTTGTTCATGAGGTGTTCGAAGTCTGAAAAACCTGGCATGATATACACGGTCACATTGCGAGCCCGAGGCGAAACGCTAACTAAAGCCCACTCTCCTTGTCGCCCACTACGGTAGTGATACCGGTATGCACCGAAGCCAATGATACTACTTCCCCACATCATCGGTGGTGAGCCTGTGACTTCCGCCATCATATCCATGATTTCCTGGGTATCCAGACGTTTCTTGTCATCGGTGATGCTTGCTAGAAAGTCATCGACGCTAGCATCGTTAGGTAAAGTTTTGTTTTCGTTCATCGTCAGTTCCTTTCCATCGTTTAAGTCCCTTAGAAAGCCAATAATCGACACTAACGTATCGTCCGCCGCCAAAGCAAAACAGCACTAGCAACATAACGAAATAAGTAATCGCCAGTTTCATTCCATTCGTCAACATTGTGATACGACCAAAACTAGTGAGCTCTCGATAATTCCCGTGTTCTCTGACAATATCAATAATCTCGTCTCTCTTTTTGTCTGCTTCGATTACGCGTTCACCTGCGAGCCACGAAGATGCGTCAGATGTGATCAGCCAACCATTATCCCCATGCACTAGAAACGCTGCTACCAACATGGTTACCATCAATGGTATCGCCACCAATCGGGTGAACCATCCCAAGAGTAGCAGTATAGCACCGACAAATTCTGACAAACCCGCGAGAACGACCATCAGCACCGGAAACGGTAGATCTAAACTATTGCCAAACCAATTCACCGTACTCTCAAACGCCGCAAACTTTTTCCAACCAGCCTGCAACATGATTGGGAATAAATAAATACGTAGTGCGAGGAGTGGAAGACCGGAAATGTGATTCAGTGTTCCTAAAAACCAACTGTACCCTTTTTCGAATGCGGAAATGACCTTTCGTACCAACGCTATCTTCTCCTCAAGTGCTTAACCACGGTCCCGACCCGTTGCATTGTAATGGCTGTGAAAGTTAGCTCTTCTCCGGAACGAGCTCTTGCTTCCTTGGAACGAGTCTTGTAACCAATTGAGTTAAATCGTTTTTAATTACTACTAAAGCTGGTACTAAAAACAGGATGACAAAACTCGCGAAAACAATACCCGTAGCTAGGGAAACCGCCATTGGAACTAAAAAACGCGCTTGGATACTGGTCTCAAACAACATAGGTGTAAGTCCTAACGCCGTCGTGACGGTGGTGAGAAAAATTGCCCGGAAACGTAAGCGCGCAGCTTCTACAATCGCATCTAATACGGAGAGTTCCGGATCCTCAAGCCTCAAACGTCGATATCGATCGATCAAAACTAGGGAGTCATTTACTACTACGCCACTCAATGCAACCATCCCGAACATTGAAATCATTGATACGTCAAAGCCAAGTAAGTAGTGCCCAATAACTGCTCCAGCTGCACCAAACGGGACCCCACTTAACACTACGATTGGCATAGCATAGCTACGCATCAAACCAGCAATCATTGTGTAAATTACGATTAAAGCTACTATCGCCAGAGCTTGCAATGATGCGAAATCTTCAGTTTGATCACGACTAAAGCCCGCGGTATTTATTTCCAGCTTCGGATAACGACTCTTTAGTTCGGGTAAAACTTCTCTACCTACAGTTTTCGCAGCATCACCAGTGGACATGTACTGTCGATCAACTTCGGCTGAAATCGTTGCAACTCGTACACCGTCGATGCGATCAATCGCGGAAAAGCTTCGACTTTCGGAAACTTGTGCAACCGTGGTTAAC
Organism: Gammaproteobacteria bacterium; assembly: GCA_009842245.1. Lineage (GTDB taxonomy): Bacteria > Pseudomonadota > Gammaproteobacteria > Pseudomonadales > Azotimanducaceae > Bin55. Next base: position 5,267 of record VYFT01000016.1, read on the forward strand.
GGCAACTCTGTCCCGTCCGATAATCGAATTCTTGCACTGAAGAAATCGCTAGTGCTTCGTCGTGCCTCCCGAGGGTACCGTAGCATCACTTTAATTTCATCGCGACCTCTCTGAATCCGTTGAATTTCTTCTCCAAAAAAGCTCTGTCGTAGCTGTCGCGCGATATCAGCTTGTGTCAGTCCCGCGGCGATGCCAGCCTCGGTCAAGGAGATATCAAACTGTCGCTTACCATCGCTGAGTGAATCTCTAATCTCGGTAATCATTGGAAATTCAGCTAGCGAAGCGTTCATTTCTTCGACTGCAAGTCTTAGTCGATCATCGTCTTCGTGAATCAGTTCATACTGCAACGTCACTGATTCGGCGAGCCGATCCGACACGTAGTTCACTGACTCCGCTCCTGGAATCGGTCCTACAGTGCGACGAATTCGACGGGTAAGTTCTTCCCCGCTTATGGTTCGAAGTGGTTCGTTGTTTAGTTGCAAGCTAATACTAGCGATATTTCTGGCGAAATTCATGCTTGCCGCGCCTCCGGGTCCGTCTCCTTCGGTAACCCGAGCACCTGCTGTCATCGTAACCGCACGTATCGCGGTACCGCCCACCGAATCATTGACTTCATGGACCGCATCTTCGATTCGGCGAATTGCGCTCTCGGTGACATCAAAGGGGGTACCAACTGGGAAATCTACGTGAATCTCAATCTGGTCGGTTTCAATCTGAGGGAAGAACTCTATTCTTACGGCACCGTTCATAATTAACGCCATTGCCACTCCAAGAAACCCAATGCCCCATACCAAGGACATGTACCTATGACGGACAACCAGACGAACTGCAGCAGTAATGATGTTGTCACGGAACCACTGAATCTTGTTTGATACGAAGTCTTGGATATTGTCGAGCGGATGTGCACTCCATCGACCTGTGTGCGATAAATGCGCGGGCAAGATGAAAAAGACTTCGACCAATGAAATCGCCAGCACGGTGATCACTACTATTGGTAATACACTCAGTATTTGACCAAACGTCCCGGTTAGAAACATGAGCGGTGCAAAAGCCGCCATTGTGGTTAATACACCAACAAAAACTGGAGAAAAGACACCTTTGACACCGGCAATCGCGGCCTGGCTTCCGCGCAAGCCCTTTTGTTGTTCACTACCTATGTTTTCACCGACCACAATAGCGTCGTCTACGACTATTCCTAGCACGATGATGAGCGCGAACATTGAGATCATGTTCAAAGTCACGCCGAAAAAGTCTAGGAACAAAAACGCTCCGAAGAATGAGATTGGAATTCCCATGGCAACCCAAAAGGCCAGTCGTAAATCCAACATGAGCACCAAGAATGTGAACATGAGCGCAAACCCTAATGCACCATTGCGAAGCAACAAGCCAAGACGCTCGCGCAGATAGTCACTCTCGTTCGACCATATCTCCACCGTCACATCGGTTGGAACGACATAGGTTTTTAAGAATTCCAATACTTCGTTAGATATGTCGAGAACGTTTTGATCTTCTGACTTCTGTATTCGAATCAATGCCGCGCGTTGACCGTTCGATTCGATTTCCAACTCATCGTCGGTGTATCCATCCGTTATGGTTGCGACGTCACCGAGAGATACGACAGCACCACCCGGAAGCGTGCGAATAACGATATCCTCATATTCCTTACCGCTATTTCGCTTTTGATCTGTACGTAAAAGTAAATCACCAGACACTGATCGTATTTCACCCGATGACAAATTTAATGATGATTGGCGAATCGCTCGCGCCAACTCGTCGAAGGTGAGTCCGTAGGTCCGTAACGCGGTTTCGCTCACTTCAATAGAAATCTCGTAGTTCCTAATGCCTTCAACTTCGACATGTGAAACCGAGGGTAAATCGCGTAGTGCTTCCTCAAGCTCATGCGTCGCAAAATCTAAGTATGCTTCATCTCCTTGAGTCGTCGCAAGCAACGTCATCACAGGCTGCAACGGTTCAAATACGACGACTTCAGGCTCTTCGGCGTCAGCAGGTGGAAAGTCTGCGAGTAAATCGATTGCCGCCTGCACGTCGTCGCGGATAGTCTGAGAGTCTGTAAATTCCTTTAACTCGACGGTTATAAGACCGTACCCCTCGGAAGCTCTACTCACGACGCGTTTTACACCGTCGATGCTCCGAACAGCCTCGTCAACTCGTTGGGTAATACTCTCTGCAACTTCAGCAGGAGTCGCACCTGGATAGGGGACCGACACATTGATCAGACCAGGATCTAGACTAGGAAACAACTCGGTGTTTAACTGACGAGCGATCATCGCACCTCCGATGATCAGCAATAGCATTAAGAGGTTTGCAGCTACCGGGTTATTTGCGAAAAAAGCAACAATAGACAACCGTTGAGGGGTCCATCCTCTGGGTTCATCGGTCGGGCTAGAAACTTCGGTCATGTCTACTCTGATGCAATCGCGACTTTCTGACCTGGATATACTCCGACGAGTGAACCTATGACGATCCCGTCGCCGTAGTCAAACGCAACAATTGTCAGTTCGTCGTCTCTACGTTCAATTATTTGCGGTGTCACGCGTTCCAACAATCCATCGCGGACAATCCAAAGCGTCGAGTTTGCTTGTTCAGCAATCTCAGGTATGTGATAGACATTACTTTGTTCTCGACCGAACACCCTCACTGAGACAAAATTCCCTGGTACCAACGGTGTCGATAACTCCGGAAACTCTAAGTAGAGCGATGAAGCGCGGCTCCGAAGATCGGCTGACGCGGAAATTCGATCGACGACTGCTGTAAGCTCTGTTTCATTGACGAACACTAATGCGTCGCGCTCCGCAACGGGAGCAAGTAGGCTTAGTTCGGCACTAGATATCGGTACTTCAACTTCTAAGGAACTCAGATCAAACGACGTACCAAATGGTTGACCTTTACTAACCCATTGACCCACACCGATCTGAGACGACAACACGCGGCCGTCAAAGGGCAGAGAGAACTCCGTGCGAGCTAGTTCCAATTTCGCCGCGGATAATTGCGCGTTCGCCACGGCAATATTGGCCTCTGCCTGGCTGATCTGAGGGAGCTTGGCAACCAAGTCTGGTACATCTCCGTCGTGTAGCAGCGTCCAATTCTCGCGCGCGGCTTGACTCTCAGCTTTTCGCAATTCAAGATTCGCTTGAGCGACTAGAAGATTCGCGTCCGCTTGTGCTACAAGCAGCTCAGCGTCTGTGGAGTCGATCCTGAGCAGTACCTCATCTTTTTGAAACGAGCCACCGGTACGTAGATTGGGTGAAACCCATGCCACCGTTCCCGCGACTTGTGGTATTAATGGCACAATGTTTCGCGCCACCACAGATCCTGTGGATTCGAGGCTAAGTTGCCGGGTTTCTACATCAGGTCGGATGACGAAAACGCTTCGGACAGACAAATCGGCCTGTCCGATATTCGACTCTTCCGATTGAATCTCTTCAACAGTCGGCGCACGCGAAAAGTAGTAAACTGCGCCTAGGAATAAGACGATAACGATGATCTGGATGATACCAAATATGACGTTTTTCATGAAGACTTCAGATGTAGTACCTTGCGTGAGCAAAAACGACCAGCAACTGATTGCACTAGTGTTTGATTGAAAATTGTTTGTTGGTAGCTACGGTTGGACTTGAACCAACGACCCCAGCATTATGAGTGCTGTGCTCTTACCGACTGAGCTACGTAGCCAAATTTCCGTGAATCGCTACATTTTAATAATGTACTTTTTGATAGATCATGATCTATTCAGAGTACTTGGCCAGTACCTTTTCTATGGATTAGCGTCGATTCCACGAGCTTCGTCGTCAACTTCTGGGTATTCAATTATCTCCTCTTCCTGAAAGCCATTATCACTAGCTTCGTCGAGAGCTCTTCGGTATTCAATCATCGCCTCAGCTTTGAGTTCTTGTAATTCCTCAATCTCTGTTTTCGCATCAAGAATGTCTTGACGCCGCGCTGCACGTTCTTCCGCTGTATCCAGCGGGGAGCTCGTCAGGTCCGGATTTAAACTTTGACCAAGCCATGTTTCTTCGATTTCGTCTATTCGATTCTGCCAAATCCGAATTTGGTCATAGTTTTCGCTTATCGTACGGTCGAGGTCTTCGATAGTTTTTTCCGTGGAGTACAAGTTGTAGCCGAGCGAGTGTCCGTCTAAGAAGAGTTTCTCAGACGATTCGGAACACACGTTTCGATATTCTCTCCCCTGACGACCCTCAGAATACCCGACACTGCGAGTACAAAAGAACTCCAAGCCTTTCGTTCGGCCCTCAGAATACTTCGCAACGTCTGGAATCACATCGTACTTCGCACAGGTGTCTACATATTCATCAAACTGCTCCGATTCCACCCCAGATTCTCCGTCACGAAGACCAATCTCGTACCAATCGCCTTCCAAGCAAAGCGTTTTATTGAGCGAAGCGCAACCTGCAAATCCCAAAAATGCAGCCATAACCGTTACCACAAATGCAGCCGAGCGTATCGCTGTCTTAAGACAAACTGGATTCTTGTGATTCATGGCTCTTGGCTTGTGCTGTTTCTATGGGGTAGGTTCGATTCTACGAGCTTCATCACGAGCTTCGAGGTACATAATTTACGCCTATTCCTGAAAGCCTTTTATTTCAGCTGTTTTGATAGCTTTATGGTACTCAACTATCGCCTTACCTCTGAGCTCTTGTAATTTCTCAAGCTCAATTTTCGCATCGATAATGTCTAGACTCGGCGCAGTAATTTGGTCGATCTGATCATCGATGATTAGTGTATCGGTGCTCAGCAGGTCCGAAAGCGCATCACTAAGCTCTTCCCCTTCGTTTTCGTCTCTTAGTTTCTGCCACATCAGAATCTCTTCGTATTTTTCACCTATCTCGCGTGTGAGGTCTTTGATAGTCTCTTCTGCGGAGTATATGTTGAAACCTAGCAAGTGTCCTTCTAAGAACTGTTCCTCAGGCGTTCCGGAACAAACATTTCGGTACTTTCTACCCTGACGACCCTCCGAATACCCAACACTGCGAGTACAAAAGAACTCCAAGCCTTTCGTTCGGCCCTCAGAATATTTCGCAAAATCAGGAAGCACGTCGTATTTCGCACAGGTGTCCACATATTCATCAAACTGCTTTGACTCCACACCAGACTCGCCGTCACGAAGACCGATCTCGTACCAATCGCCTTCCAAGCACAGCGTTTTATTGAACGAAGCGCAACCCGAAAACATCAAAAGTGTAGCCGTGACAATCGCGACAAATGTAGCCGAGCGTATCACGGTCTTACGACAGACAGGATCCTTTTGATTTATGGTTCTTGACTTTGCGATAGCAAATTTTGAGGTTTCACTCGAATTAGAATTGAAAAAACTCAATGGCATCGAAAGAAATAAAATTTTATGATCTGTCATGACAATTCACCCTCTCTAACCCTACCTAGTTACTGGTGTCCTAATTCACCGGAATCTAGCTTTGGTCAAGCTCATGTAACCCTGATTATATCACGATAAAGTGTTTGTATTTCCAACCTATGAGTGAATTGCCCCCATCTCGTTCTGCGCTGAACTCGCTCGATGAATCGTTCGTTCAAATAAGTCGGCATTTGCTTCGATCCGAAACCGAAGTCGTGCAAGAACTACTGGAAGTATACAACCCTACGAGTCCCCAATCTACCGATATCGCGAGACACGCATCTGCACTTGTTGCCAAGTGCCGAAAACGAAAAAACTCGGTCCCCTTCGTGGAAAAGTTTCTGCATCAGTATGGACTCTCAAGCGACGAGGGCGTGGCGTTACTTTCACTAGTGGAAGCGTTGTTGCGAGTTCCAGACAAACGAACTGCCGACATACTTACGCTTGAAAAATTTCAGGAAGGAAATTGGGGTAAACACTCGCAAAGCAGTGGCTCCTTGCTTGTGAATCTTGCTACGCTGATGATGGTGATGACCAGTCGTCTATTCCCTGCAGATGAATCAGGTAGCATTGATAAATTGGACACGAGTCTGTCGAGTATTCCAGAAGCTGGACTTCGGCGAGTGATGCTCGCGGTCGTGAACTTTCTTGCGCTCGCATTCGTGTCGGGACCCACAATTCAAAGCGCGATTGCCCGCGCCAAAGAACCAGCCTCCTTCGACATGTTGGGGGAAGGTGCGAGAACGCTTGACGCGGCCGATCGCTACTTTGACTCCTATAAGGATGCTATTGACGCAATCGCATCAGCTCAAAACAACAACTCCAACTTGGACCATAGCCTATCAGTAAAGCTGACAGCGTTGTATCCAAAAGTCCATCCGCTCAATGAAAACGACGCGGTCGATGCTTTGTTCTCAAAAACAGAACAGTTGTGTATTCACGCAGCTAACTCGGACTTGAGTGTCACCGTCGATGCGGAGGAAAGTGATCGTTGCGACATTAACTTACGAGTAGTAGAAAAGCTATTGGCAAGTTCCAAATTGAAAGATTGGGACGGTTTAGGTGTCGTCGTACAAGGCTATGCTAAACGGGCATTAAAGCTCGTGGATTGGCTGGCAGAACTCGCGACACAATATCGAACGAAGCTTAACGTTCGACTAGTGAAAGGGGCGTACTGGGATGCCGAGATAAAGATTGCCCAGGTGAATGGTTTCGAAGCCTACCCCGTTTTTACCCGCAAAGAGAACACCGACTTGTGTTTTCTTGCGTGCATTCCTCGTTTATTCCAACACGCGGACAGATTGTTTCCTCAATTCGCTACGCATAACGCGCATACGATAGCGACCGTTCACACCCTAGCTAAGGGTCGGGATTTCGAGTTTCAACGGTTGTACGGAATGGGAGAACTTCTTTACGAAGAAGTTTCTCGACTCTTTCCGAACAGCCCTAAGGTGCGTGTCTATTCGCCAGTAGGTGTATATGAAGACCTAGTACCTTATCTCATGCGTCGGTTGCTGGAAAACGGTGCCACTTCCAACTTTGTTTACCGTATCTTCAATGAGGATTTGAGTGTCGCTGACGTGAGTCAAAATCCTCATGGCCTAGTTTCGACAGCAAAGGAGCACCAACATCCTAAAATTCCGTTACCTATAGACCTATATGGAGATCAACGGAGAAATTCCATCGGAGTGGACTTTGGGAATACTATAACGCGTACGCGTTTTCGTAGCCAGGTCGAACGTTGGCAAACTAAGAACTGGAACTTGAGCGACTCTGGCGTAGTCGTGAAAAATCCAGCAGTCAGCACCGATGTGGTTGGGTCGTTTAAACAGTTTAGCACATCCGATATCGAACCACTTCTTACGACGCTGTCAGAATCTATTGAAGACTGGTCCATGCTTGAGGTTGATGAACGCTGCCAGCGCATCGAACGATGGGCCGACGCAATTCATGAACATCGTCCTGAACTCACTGCACTACTACAACGAGAAGCTGGTAAAACTGTAGAAGACGCAGTAACCGAACTGCGTGAAGCAGAGGACTTTTGCCGTTTCTACGCTGCCGAGGCTCGCTCACTGCTTGTACCTCAAGAGCTTCCTTCCCCAACAGGCGAGTCTAACCTACTCCTGCTGTGTCCTCGAGGATTGTTCGTATGCATCAGTCCTTGGAACTTTCCGGCTTCGATTTTTGTAGGACCGATAGCCGCCGCGTTGGTGACTGGCAATACAGTCGCGGCAAAGCCAGCACCACAAACAAGCTTGATTGCACTCAGACTTGCACAGCTAGCGATCGAAGTTGCAGGGATTCCACCTACTGTGTTTGCCGTACTACCTGGAGGCGATGATGTCGGTAAAGAACTAGTCGCCAGTCCACGAATCGACGGGGTTGCTTTCACAGGGTCTGAGACCGCCGCGCGGGCGATCAATAGATCACTGGCGGCAAAAGAGAGCGCCCTCACACCACTAATCGCCGAAACCGGTGGAGTAAACGTGATGATCGTTGACTCTACCGCACAGTTTGAGCACGCTACAGACGACATCATTCACTCTGCCTTCAAGAGTGCGGGCCAACGCTGTTCAGCCTTGCGCTTACTTTGCGTACAGGAAGACATCGCAGAGCCTCTGTTAGAGATGTTGCGTGGCGCAATCGACACTCTGAAACTGGGAGATCCAACTGATTGGTCCGTCGACGTTGGACCAGTGATTGATCCTGAAGCGAAGCAAAGGCTTGAAGCCGCTATCGCCGAGTATGAAGTTCTACATTCACACCAGTCAGACATCGATGCAGACGGGTACTTTGTACGACCGACCATCGTAAATGTTGAAGATATCGCAAAATTTCATACCGAACACTTTGGACCGATCTTGGGTTTCTACAAGTATCAACGTGGGGATGTAGCTAAGGTAATCGATCAAGCTAACGCACTAGGTTACGGGTTAACGTTTGGAATCCATAGTCGTTTAAACTCAACAATTGAACGATTTACCTCAAACATGAAAGTAGGAAACATGTACGTCAATAGGACCATGACTGGTGCTGTGGTCGGGACACAGCCGTTTGGCGGCGAAGGTCTATCGGGAACCGGTCCTAAAGCTGGTGGGTCTCTATACTTGACTAGATTTGTGGTAGAACGCGTCGTCACTCGCAATGAAACCGCAACCGGCGGCAATCTCACGCTCATGAAGCTCTGACTGTCGCTCTTTTACTAACCAACTGGATCGCTTGTGTATCTCTTGAATAAGAGCAGAGCAACCATAATATAAAAGAACAAGTGACAATAAGACGACACAGGAGTTCAACATGCCATTAATAGCTGCTTCTCAGGTTATTCGTACGAGAGAACAAGCCATTGAGGTTAACAGTGTTCTCCGCAACACTTACATTTTGCTAGCGTTGATGATTGCAGTCTGCGCAGGGGCAACGGTTGTAGCGGTGCACATGCCTTTTCGCCCTCCATTTTTGGTACTGTTGATAGGAATCATCGGGCTACCGTTCGCGATCCAAGCAACAGCCCGTAGCGCTATTGGGCTTCTTTTAAGCTTCGTCTATGCAGCATTCCTAGGTTTTTGGGGTGCGCCGTTAGTTGTGTTGGTGTTGCAGATCAACCCTATGCTAATCACGCAGGCATTAGGGATCACCGCAGCGACGTTCGTCGGGTTATCGATGTACACGATCATCAGGCGAGCTGATTTCAGTTGGCTCGGTCAATTCCTATTCGTCTCCGTGTTCGCAATAATTGGAATATTCATCCTATCGTTGTTTGTTCGTTTCGGTGAACCGATTCAAATAGTGATTAGTGCTTTCTTTATCATCTTTGCATCGGCACTGATCTTATTTCAAACCAGTCAGATAGTATTAGGCGGCGAGCGCAACTACATCGTCGCCGCGACCACCTTGTTTGCAGGACTATGGATATTGTTCATGTACATTCTTCAACTACTCGCGATATTCTCGGGGAGAGAATAACTCAGCTGCACAGAACACTAAATTTAGCTGTTAGATCCGAACGGGTCTATTCCGTAGTTCTCCGGGACAGTAAATGTCTACGTCGCGAGCACCGGTTGAAGCTGTCTATTCGGTTGACATACCCGTAGGCCACAAATCGTGCACCGTGAGGGTGCTACCTGACAATGAATTGCGTCTTTATGTAGCGAATTGTTTGCGAAAGAGGAGCAATTTGAAAGATGGATTTGAGATCCAGTATGTTTCGAGTAATGTCGAACTCTACTGGGAAGAGCACCACTTCATTGAAGCTCGTTATGACTGTACAAACCGAACCCTTCAAGTCTCTGTAAACCGACGTACTGTGTTCGAAACGTTCGTAGCTTAACCACCCGCGGGAACTGGTGCGGTGTGTACTGGTTGCCCGATGTCATCTTCTCGAACTACGTCTGCGTCCTTAACGCGGCCAAGATCTGCGCCAATCCTCAAGAATACGGGTACCAGCACCAACGTAATCACGGTCGCAAACAAGATCCCAAACGCTAATGAAATCGCCATATTTGCCACTATCTTTGCTTGAAGTGATTGCTCCAAGAGTATGGGTACTAAACCAAAAAATGTCGTTAACGACGTAAGAATAATAGCTCGCAATCGGGCTTTACCAGCGCGTAGAATCGCATGCAAAACTGATCTGTTCTCCGTTCTTCGTTCGCGATTGAAATAGTGGACGAGGATCAAACTGTCATTTACCACTACACCAGTCAGCGCGATACAACCGATCATCGAAACCATGTTAAAACTCACGTTCAAGAGGATATGTCCGATCACCGCCCCGATAAAGCCAAAGGGAATCACGCTCATAATAATGAATGGTTGAAGGTATGACCGAAGGGGAATAGCTAACAACACATAAATCGAAAGCAACGCGACGAGAAAAGCTAGACCTAATTCTTCTAAAGCTAGCATTTGATCCTGAACAGCTCCCGCTTCTTCAACGGTTACGCTGGGATACCGGGACTTTAATCGAGGAAAATATTGTTCTGTTAAATCTTGATATACAACGAAGGGATCGATCTTAGTTTGATCTGCTTCAGCCGAAACAGACACCGTTCGCTTCCCGTTGATCCTGCGAATGGTCCCGTATCCTGGTTCGATGGAATAGCCTGCAACCGAGTGAAAACGGGTCGACGTTCCATCGGGTAATCGAACCCACATGTTCTCAAGATTACCGATAGAAGTTCGTTCGGTTTCAGGATAACGCACGATGACTCGATATTCACTATCGCCTCGTTGAATGCGTTGAGCCTCGATCCCAAAAAAAGCTTCTCGAACTTGGATCGCCAAGCTACTGAGCGTTAACCCCGTTGCCTTACCGTCCGGTTTGACTTCGAGCTTTATCTCGTCCGGACCGGTGCCGATTGGCGTGCGAATTTCATACACCCCGTCGTATTCAGCGAGTTTCTCTGCAAGATCGTCTGCGGCCGCGTCAAGGTCACCGAAGTTCTTACCTGTTAAATCGAATTCTAAAGGCGCTCCGCTATGGAAACGCTGTTGCGCGGAAAATTGCAACTCTGTAGTGCCCGCGATGTTTCCTACTTTGGTACGCCATCGATTTGCAATTTCAGAGGGTCGTAGCGTTCGACTCTCCGGTTTAGCGAGTTCGGCTGTCAGACGAGCCGAAGTATCACTAGTAACAAAAGCAAATACGTGCTGGATCGGCCTTTCGTTTGCACGCGTTTCAGACACAATTTCGTCGTTTGTCTCTTGCATCGCTGCCATTATCGATTCTGTGACTTCTACGATGTAGTTCTCTCCTAGTCCATCCATGACGGTCGTGTTTACAAACACAAAATCGTTCTCAAACTCCGGAAAGAAACTCTTCTTTAAGAAGGGGCTTAAATAAAAGCCAACTGTGATCATCAGCAACGCCACAAATGCACACAGTGTGACGTAGCGATGTTTCAGTAATAGCCGCAACGAAGGTAGGTAGATGTGCTTACTGAACCGCTTCAAGAAATGGTTTGTATAGTCCGCGATTCCGCGTCTCTTTCCGCGAGACGATTGCATAAGAGCCATGTGCGAAGGCAGGATGAGTTTTGACTCGACCAATGAGAACAAAAGACACAATGCTACGACCCAGCCTATTGATTGGAAAAACACATTGATACCACCCTGTGCAAATAACATGGGTGCGAAAGCGGCCACGGTTGTCAAGACGCCAAATGTCGCCGGAACCGCTACTCGGCGAGCACCGTGAACGATACTGTCAACGTTGTAGCCTCTACGCTCGGTTTCCGCATATGCGCTTTCTGCGATGATGATTGCATCATCAACGACGACCCCGATGACCAATATGAACCCAAATAAACTTACAAGATTCAGAGTTACTCCGACCAAGGGAAGGACGAAAAGCGCGCCAAGAAACGCTACCGGGAGTCCAACACACACCCAAAACGCGATCCTTAAGTGCAGAAACAGTCCCAAAAGGATGAACACCAAAATTGCCCCAAACATGATGTTCTTTAGCATCATGTTCAAACGGTCGTTGAGGTAATGTGTAGAGTCACCGAAGTAGTCTAATTGCACGGATGGCGGCAAGGTCTGCTTTCTTTGCGCGACATACTCACGCACTGCTTGGGAAATCGCTAAAGCATCTTCGCCTTCTCGCGCTTCGACGGAAATTCCTATGGTGGGTTTGCCGTTAAAGAATGACCAATAGTCAGTTTCTGAGTAGTTGTCTACCACGGTACCGATATCGCGTAACTTTATTTCGCTACCATCCGCACGAGTGAGCAACGCGATGTTTTCGTAGTCTTCAACGGTGTTTGCTTGCGAAGTAGCCCGAACGCGCACGTACCCGCCCTCGGTTCTTATACCTCCTCCGCCCATATCGACTGACCAGAGCCGAATTAACTGAGCTACTTGATTCAGTGTCAGATCGTACTTCCTCAAGTTCTCTTCTGGAATTTCAATGCTAATTTCGGAGGAACGTGCGCCTTGAATACTCGCTTGGGATACTTCAGGCAGTTCTAATATTTCGTTTCGTATGTCGCCTGCGATGTCTTGAAGTGTGAAAAAGTCTAAATCTCCGTAAATCTGAACATTCAACGCGCCAGAGCGAAAACCCTCCCTTTCTCTTATGATGGGACGCTCGGCATCGCTTGGCAGATTTGAAATAGAGTCTACGACGAGTTTGACTTCGTCGATCACTGCATCGATTTCGTAACTGCCACTCACTTCGATGAAGACTCGACCTGCACCTTCAGAGGCCTCCGACAACACGTTACCGACACCTTCAACTGATTGAACAGCTTCCTCGATCTTGTAGAGGATTCCTTCCTCCACTTCTTCTGGGCTAGCGCCGCGAATCGGAACATAAACCGAAATCTGTCCGAGGGACCACGTTGGCATAGTTTCCTTTTGAATGCCCGTAAACAGCATGTACACGCCGGCACCAAGAATCGCCAACATAAGAAGGTTTGCAGCGACGTGATTACGCGCGAACCAACCAATGATGCCTTCGGAGGGACGAACTAAGTAGGTAGCCGCGTCCGATTCCGCTATGCGGGTCGGTAAATTCGACTGCCCTTGACTGACTGATAACTGTTGGTTTTGACCACTGTCGCCGGTGTCATTTTGATCGTCATTCGCCATTGATCTTTACCTTCATGCCTGGAAGCGGACGGTCAAGCGGCGTGACACAATATACATCCCCATCTTCTAAACCGTTCTTGATATACGCGTAATCGTCGTCAAAACGTACCACAGTGACGCTTTTAGGTGCAATAGTGTCATCGGCGTTAACAACCCAAACGCGAGATCCTTGGTACACTGCATGGCGTGGAATCATGAATAGGTTCCCAGCGTCGTTGCCCTGAATGACTGCGTTTACATAAGTGCCAAATCTCAAGAGTTCTCTACCGGTACTGTCAATATCGTACGGGTCTTTGATTTCCGCGACGGCATGAATGACTCGAGACTGAGTATCTATGACACCCTCTGTTCGAACGATCATTCCGTCCCAAAAGGAAACCACGCCACCGAGGGTCGCACGCAACTGTACTGGAACCGGTGAGGAACTCGACCGCTCTGGGAGCGTCAGATACTCCAAATCGTTTAAGGAAATCGGTAATCGCACTTCCGCATAGTCCACCGAGACAGTTCTCGCGAGCGTTGTTCCCACTCCAACGTATTGACCCACGTCTACGCTCGTCTCCATCACGAGACCCTGGTACGGTGCATGCACTGTGGTACGAGCAAGATCGTCTTGCGCTTGTTTTAGTTCGGCTTCGGCCGCGCTGAATTCGGCCAGTACTTCGGCTAACTGGGGTTTGCGCAATGTCAGTTCAGACGGACCTGTATTGGAACTATTACTCGCGACAAACTTTTCCCAATCTTCCGCAGCATAGCCAGCAAGCGCTCTCTCAGTGTCGACTCTGACGCGAGCACGAGCGAGGGCGAGTTCAGCGCGTTTTAGTGTGGTCTCGTAGTTCCTAGGATCGATTCGTACTAGTGTTTCGTCAGGCTCGAAAAAGCCACCCGAAACAAATTTTGGTGAAATCTCCGACACGCGACCTGCAACCTCGGAGACTAGACTCGTAGAAGTCTTCGGTTTCACCGTTCCTTGTGAAGACAATTCAAATCTCACTTGCTCGCGCTGAGCGACCTGAACCGCCACCAAATATGCAGGGGGCTCTTCGATTGCAGTTTCCAACTCTGGTTTGATACCCCGTAACAGCAAAAAGCCGAGGATTCCAACACCAAGTATTGCGATGGGAAGAAGAATCCGCAATCCAATGCGAAAGAGTCTATTCAAGCGCAAAATCCCAACTGGTCAGAAGTGAAACGAAAACGAGTGGTAAATGTTACGAGTTGGAATCACATACTATGTGTAAACTTCACGAAACGAACCCCCACATGCAACGTACAACATCCCGATACCGAAGAAAGCTGTGACAATGTCAAACGACAAACAATCTCTATTCGAGCAAGAATTATCAGATGTTCAAGCATTAGAAAGCAAGCCCCGCGCAGACGCGCACAAGCAAGTCAAGAACCTAAACCCCGACCGAGCTCAGGCGCGAACCAACGCGACTCTTGAACCCACCACACCCTGTTCTCAGGAACCACAGCCTGACGATCTACCCTTTGTTGAACCCGACGACCATTTAGAGTGGAAGAGTGCTGGGGTACAACCGGAAACTATGAACAAATTAAGAAGTGGAAGGTATCCCATCCAAGACAAACTGGATTTGCACAACTTACGGGTCACCGAGGCGTTCCGTTGCGTGCAACAGTTTTTCGCAAAGAGCATTGAAAAGCACTTGCGTACTGTACTCGTCGTACACGGGACAGGATTAAGAAGCAAGCCTCCAGCCCAATTGAAGAGTCATGTGGCTCACTGGCTCAAAAACCATCCCCAAGTCAACGCATTTGTAACTGCGCCTAGACACCAAGGCGGTTCGGGAGCCACGCTTGTGCATCTAAAAAAGTCTAAGTCCGCTAAACTGGAAACCAAGGAACGAATTGCCCGTCGTTTAGGATAGCGGTGACAACAAGATTACAACCAACACCGCCTTTCAGGATTTGGTTTAGGCAAAGAACAGGGTTCGCACAAGTGCGATGCTACGTATACCCGCTACTATGAAGAACACGACAATCATAAACCACATCGTGTAATACAAAATCCTATCCCGTCGGGCTAACCGATTAATGTAGGCTGTAACTGCGTCGCTTCCTTGTACAATCACAGAAGAACGCAAAGCATACATATTCACACCTTTTGAAGTTCTCCCCGGTACCTTAACGAATAGCTCCGGCGTAGTCGACAGCACTTTCATCACATCTAAGGTGTGCAATTGAGTCTCTCGTCCAATTTCGATCGGATGCAAAGTGCGCTTAGAGGACTCCTCAAAAGCCTCGTATATCGCAAGTATTTTGTACTGGCGTCGATAAAAACGAAAAAATGAAAATCCTAAAAATATCGACATGCTTTAATGTAGAAATCGTTCCAATTACGCGTAGTGTTATCTTTATTGTATAGGCAAACGTCACTTTATACGGTCTCATGAATTAGGGATTAACGCGAGAGTAATTTGTCCTCGTGAAAGGACGATGATTGGTACCAGTTCCACCGTATTCGCTAAACCGACCTCACAAAATTCTACAACGAATATAGAACATCCTGAACTGCTATTGAATTTAGCGAATCTCGCATGGAGTTGTAGAGAGTGCCATAGTTGCGACTATCCCTAAAATTCTTGAAGTTGCTGTGCTCCTATAGCCCATAGGATCGACAACTTAGGGAAATACGCTTACCTCCTACAGAATCAACTAGATTCTCTGCTCAGTCTCTGGTGGTTTTGTATCGAAGCGATCCACTTGACTGTGGACAAACAACATAGTTAAGTTCATGTAGTGCCAACGAGCAGTTGAGGTTTTTTTGAGCGAAACTGAATTCGATCGACCTGAATTATTTATCAATCGGGAACTGTCATTGCTTCAGTTTAATCGCCGCGTGCTCGCGCAAGCACAGCGACCGAGCTATCCCCTTCTGGAGCGCTTACGTTATCTCTGCATCTCAAGTTCCAATCTCGACGAATTTTTTGAAATTCGAGTCGCAGGACTCATTCAACAAGTCGAGTATGGTTCCACACAGCGTGGCCCCGACAATTTAACGCCACAGGAACAACTTGCCCAAATTTCAGTCGAGGTGCAAGCACTCGTCGACGAACAGTACCGACTCTTGAATGAACAGCTCATTCCAGAGTTGCGCGCGGAGGGAATCTATTTCCTCCGTCGACATGAATGGGACGATAAACAGAAAAACTGGGTTCAAGAGTATTTCTTCCGGGAACTCTCTCCAGTTTTGAATCCTATAGGACTCGATCCAGCTCATCCCTTTCCGCGGTTATTGAACAAAATTCTCAATTTCGTGATTACTCTGGAGGGGCAAGACGCCTTCGGTCGGCAGGGACAAATGGCGGTTGTTCATGCTCCCAGAGCGTTGCCAAGATTGATTCGCTTCCCGCAAGAGATTGCCACTCACGAATGGGATTTCGTCTTCCTATCGTCAATAATCCACGCTCACGTAGGCGAATTGTTTCAAGGCATGACCGTTACCGGATGCCATCAGTTTCGAGTTACTAGAAACAGTGATTTATGGGTAGACGAAGAGGAAATCACAGACCTTCGACATGCGTTAGAGGGCGAATTGCCAGGAAGACGCTTCGGCGACGAAGTACGTCTCGAAATTGATAGCGCGTGTCCAGAGTTTGAGCGCGACTTCCTGCGTTCGCAGTTCGGACTTACAAAGAGTGCCGTGTATTCCTGCGAAGGTCCTGTAAATTTGATGCGATTGAATCAAGTACCTGACTTAGTTGACCGACGAGATCTGAAGTTTCGAGAATTTATCCCGAGCATCCCAAAGCGCATCCGAAAGGCTAATGACCTATTTTCAGAAATTAGACGAAACGATATATTGCTACACCATCCCTTCGAGTCGTTTACGCCTGTGCTTGACTTTCTCCGTCAAGCGGCAAGTGATGCAGATGTAATCGCAATTCGACAAACACTGTATCGAACCGGTGTAAATTCTGCGGTCGTTCAAGCCCTGACGAACGCGGCGGCAAGCGGAAAAGAAGTCTTAGTTGTGATCGAGTTGCGGGCGCGTTTTGACGAAGCGGACAACATTGAGCTTGCCACGAAGTTGCAAGCTGCGGGCGCGCAAGTGGTCTATGGCGTGGTCGGATACAAAACGCACGCCAAAATGTTGCTTGTGATGCGGCGTGAACGGGATGGGTTGCGTCGCTACGTGCATATCGCTACCGGAAACTACCACGCTGACACAGCTCGAATTTACACAGATTACGGATTGATTACCTGCAATCCAGAAATCGGTGAAGACGTACAACAACTGTTCCGACAAATTGTCTCGACTGGACACTCTGACCGGTTAAAAATGCTACTGCAATCGCCTTTCACTCTATACGAGGAAATGGTCGCTCACATCCAGAGAGAAATTGCTAACAAGGAAGCAGGTAAACCCAGTGGAATCGTCGCCAAAATGAATTCGCTCGTAGAGGAAAACATTATTAAAGAACTCTATCAGGCTTCGCAAGCCGGAGTAGAGATCAAGCTGATCATACGCGGCGTTTGTGCACTCAAACCACAAATACCGGGCATTTCTGAGAATATCGAAGTGCGATCAATAGTGGGACGATTCTTAGAACATTCGCGAGTATTTCATTTTGTGAACGGTGGCGATCCTATCACTTACTTGTCTAGTGCTGACTGGATGGCGAGGAACTTTTTCGCGCGGGTAGAAACTGGTTTTCCTATTCTTGAACCTGATCTAGCGAAAAGGGTATACGAAGAGAGCTTAGAGCTCTACTTACGTGACAATACTCAAGCGTGGATACTGCAAGCAGATGGTAGATATCAACCCTTAGAAGCAGAAACTGAACAAGTTAGCGCGCAAACTGAACTCCTCACCCAGCTTGGATAACAGCTAATTTGCTCCTCGATCAGAGTTGGTGGTCACCGAGAGCGTAAGTTGGTACGGCGCGGATCGCATATATGCTACTTCTTGCTGCAGATCCATCAATGTTAGACGGTGGTCGCGCAACCAGTCTCGCGGTAACTTTAAATCGAGACCGGAGTCATTGACGTTGAGACAGTAAGTCGGAGTCGGTTCATCCGATCGATTTCTTCGAAGCACCGTTGCTAAGCGTAATAAGCTGGCTAGTTTCGACAGAGCCGGGTTTTCGACGAACAGTTCGAGTGGAAAACGTCGGCGATGTGCTCGCACCAAGATCGCTAAGCGGCGTTGATCGCTTTGAGAAAAACCAGCTAAGTCTAAGTGTTGTAATAAATACTCGCCGTGTCGATGATATTTTGAATGCGAAATGTCCATACCAATTTCGTGTAAGAGTGATGCCCAACGCAAAAGATTTTTTTCCTCGAGCTCATCCAAAGACCAAGCGTGCTGCACCTGTTGAAATAACTCTAACGCTGTTTCGGTGACTCGTTGACAGTGTTCTGTGTCGATGTGGAAACGAGCAATGAGGTCCTGGACTGAGGTCTCTCGGATGTCTTTCTTCTGAGTCCGACCCAAGAGATCGTATAGAACGCCTTCACGCAATGCACCGTCTGTTACATGTAACTCTTGTATGTCCAAAGTCTGCAATATGGCATCGGCGATGGCGACACCTCCAGCGAATACCGGCGCGCGATTCTGATTGCATATGTCGTCGGTGATCTTTTCAACGTGTCCAAGTTTGCAGAGCTTTTCTATCAATTGGGTGAGTCTATCGTAGGTAATTAGCTTGGTAGAATTCAGCCCGTTGAGTGCAAATTGCACGGCTTGGAGCGTGCCACTCGTGCCAACCGCGACATCCCAAGGTCGAGAACGAAATAGAAATCGAAACGGTTGTAACTCATCGAGTGCCACGTCTCGCGCACGACGAAATCGTTTTGGAGTCATCTTCCCATCGGCGAAACACTTGTCGGTCAGGGAAATACAACCCATATGAAAGCTTTGCAACACATGCGGTTGAAATTGAGTGCCCTGTACAATCTCCGTACTGCCACCTCCAATATCTACCACTAGCCTGTTACGAGATCTGTGTTCAAACGAGTGTGATGCTCCGAGGTAGATGAGTCTCGCCTCTTCCCGACCACTGATCACTTCAATGCGATGTCCGAGAACTTCTTCACCTTGACGAATGAATTCATAGGCGTTATTTGCGGCTCGTAAGGTATGGGTCCCGACGACTCGAATATTCCTTCTTGGTAAATTTCGTAAGCGTTGGCTGACCCGTTCTAATGCACGAAGTGCCCGATTTAATGACTGTCGACTGATCACGTTTGTTTCGTCAATTCCTTGTGCGAGCCGAGTCAACTCCTTGTGCCGGTCGATGATTTGCCAGCGATTGTTTGGTCGTTCCATCGCGATTATTACATGAAAGTTGTTCGACCCCAGATCGATGGCAGCGAATGGTTGGAGCGTTCCCAATAGGTCTGGAAATTCTCGGTTCGATTCAAACTCAATCATCAACTAAAAAAAATCTCCATCGAAAAATATTTAAGCTATTGAAACGGTGTTGGATTGGAAATGGGACCAGCTGCAAAAATACCACCTCCAGCTAGAATGTTATTTTGTGCTTTTTAAATGGTGCTTGGAGATATTGTTGTGAAACCAGTAACTGCGACAATCGCGATCGGTGCTGTGTCGCTTTGTAGTTGGGTTATCGCGGAACCATTGAAAATAGCGGCTTGGAACCTGGAACACTTGAATGCTGATGGGTCTGAAGGTTGTATAGACCGTACTACGGCAGACTTTGAACAACTACAGCAATCAATCCACAAACAAGATTTTGATGTAGTTGCATTTCAGGAAGTTAAAGATGTCGAGGCAGCAGAGACGGTATTTCCATCGTCGGAATGGAACATTGAAATGTCGACTCGACCACAAGCGAACCCCACTCTTGAGTGCTGGGACGCACCTGGTCGATTTCTACAACATCTTGGTACCGGATTCGCGATTCGTAAGGGTCTCGACTATGAACGACACGAAGACGTAAAAGAGCTGGGGCTTGATGACGGGTTCCAAAGATGGGGTACCGACATTTCGATAGTCGGTGATTCTAGTCTACGATTACTCAATGTGCACCTCATTTCTGGTTGTTGGAGCGAAGAACAAGATGAAGATGAGACTAAAGTGAGCGAATGTGCACGACTAAAAACACAATTTGGCACTTTAGTAGATTGGCGGGACGCACGAATTGACGCAGAAGAATCTTTTCTGATTCTCGGCGTGTTCAACCGCCGCCTCGCTCTCGGGGACGATTGGGGATGGAAGATGCTTCAAACACCTGATCGAGAATTACGCTTGCTCGGTAGTGCTGGCAGTTCAACTTGCGATCCACAGTATCCCGATTTCATCGACCATATTGTCGTCGGAGACTTAAACCAATCCTTGTATGTTGGAGACTCGTTTCTTGAGGGACCCCGAATCGCGGACCACCCCGATCGTTGTGCTGTTTCAGCGGATTTTGACCTCTAAAGGGCTGTGTTCCAATTGCGAGAATCCAACGCGACGAAAGCTATTCAACTGGTGTTGTCGCCATGACACTATGCTCCTTCAATTCCAATTTAAGCACAATATCCTCTATGTGCTGTGAGCCACACCTTATAGCCGTCCGGGGAAGTTCTTCTTCTTCGTGATTCTCCAATAGTCTTAAAGTACCGTATCCATGTCACTTCTAGAAATTCAAGACTTGTCGGTTTCGTTCGATACCGATGAGGCAACCGTAGCTGTGCTCGATGAAGTCGCATTTAAATTGGAAAAGGGAGAGACCTTAGGAGTTGTTGGCGAATCTGGATGTGGTAAGAGTGTTACGTCTCTAGCCATCATGGGACTACTCCCAAAGCCAGCAGGACGGGTCACCGGTGGCCAAATCCGCTTTCATGGCGATGATCTACTGTCGTACCGTCCTGAGCAAATGCGAAGTATTCGCGGCCGCAAGATATCGATGATTTTCCAAGAGCCCATGACCGCGTTAAACCCAGTACAACGGGTCGGACACCAACTGATGGAAACGCTCCAGCTCCATCAACCAAACTCTAACAGAGTCCAACAATACGAGATTAGTGTCGCACTTCTTGATCGGGTTGGTATTCCGGAGCCTGAACAGCGACTGTTTGAGTATCCACATCAACTCTCGGGAGGCATGCGACAGCGAGTGATGATCGCGATGGCGTTGATCCATGTTCCCGATATCTTGATCGCAGACGAACCCACGACTGCTCTCGACGTAACGATTCAAGCACAGATCCTTGAACTAATCGCTGAGCTACAGCGAGACAATGGTATGGCAGTAATTTTCATTACACACGATCTCGCTGTGATAGCTGAAATTGCAGACCGAGTTATCGTGATGTACGCCGGTCGGGTAGCGGAAGAAGCAACTGCGTTGGAGTTGTTCTCTCAGCCACTTCACCCTTACACTCAAGGGTTGCTCAGTTCAATTCCGACGTTAAGCGGCATCCCAAAAACACAATTGACGACTATCCGAGGGATGGTACCCAGTTTTGCTAACATGCCCTCGGGGTGTCGATTCCGTAATCGTTGTGAGCGAGCTCAG
This sequence comes from Gammaproteobacteria bacterium, assembly GCA_009842245.1. Classification (GTDB taxonomy): domain Bacteria; phylum Pseudomonadota; class Gammaproteobacteria; order Pseudomonadales; family Azotimanducaceae; genus Bin55. The sequence goes on from VYFT01000016.1 coordinate 26,747, forward strand.
CAACTGTGCGCAAAGAAAGTCCCCAGTTATCCAAACGTGATTGACGCACGAAGCGTGGCTTGTCATTTTTGGGACGAACCAATGGCGGAAGCAAAGTGAAACTTGCCGTTGAACCGCCGTTACTTGAGGTCGAAGGACTGACCAAGTTTTTCCCGGTCAAACAAGGAATAATCCCTCGCACTGTCGGTCAAGTACACGCAGTGGAAGGTGTTTCGTTCAAACTGGAACGCGGCGAGACTTTAGGTCTCGTAGGTGAATCTGGATGTGGTAAGAGCACAGTAGGGAAGACTCTCTTGCGGTTAGCGCATCCGACAGAGGGTTCTGTGAGGTTTGAAGGGCGGGAAGTTGTTGAGATGAATCCAAGAGAACTACGCGCGCTACGTCGAGATGTCCAGATCATATTCCAAGACCCGTTTGAATCGTTAAACAGCCGCCACACAGTACGGAAGATTTTGTCGGAACCTTTTATCATTCACAAGAGAGCTTTCAGAGCCGAAAGGAAACAGCAAGAATTACTCGGTTTTCAACCCGAAAAGGAACAAATAGAAGAACTCACAGCGAGGACTGAGGACAACAAGCAAGAAATAATCCGTACAGAAACCGACAGGGAACAATTAGAAATATTCAGTACGAAAGCCGAAAGGGAACAAAAAGTTTACGAGCTTTTAAATCGAGTAGGATTGGATGAAAGTGCCGCAGACAGATACCCTCACGAATTTTCTGGAGGACAGAGACAACGCATTGGGATCGCTCGCGCGATCGCACTCAAACCAAAATTAATAGTTTGTGATGAAGCCGTTTCTGCTCTAGATGTCTCTGTTCAATCGCAGGTTGTTAACTTGTTGCTAGATCTTCAAAAGGAGATGAATCTAGCGCTTATCTTTATTGCCCACGACTTAGCTGTGGTCAAGCACGTATCTGATGAAATTGCCGTGATGTACCTAGGAAAAATTGTGGAGACCAGCACTTCTACCGATATTTACCGCACACCCAGGCATCCTTATACCCAAGCATTAATCTCTGCGATTCCAGTTGCGGATCCAACTCGCCGACCGGATCGAATCATCTTAGAAGGAGATGTACCTTCGCCCATCTCACCCCCAAGCGGATGTCGCTTCCACACCCGGTGTCGATACGCACAACCGCTGTGTGAATCGGAAGTTCCACCACTTGAGTCAGTCTCCGATCGCGGGAGTGTTGCCTGTTTTTATTGGAGAGATCTCCGACCACGTCAATTGGAACAAGCCGACGTAGAACTTGAGCTACCTAGAGATAAACCGAAAATTTCAACGCAAGATCGTACGAATCTGTTGACAGACTAGACGGAGTCGAAATGTCGTTAGTAGACTCCTCCCAACTGTCGTCGTCTTCACTGTTGTAGCGAGCCTCAAGAGAGATAGAGGTTTTCTCCCCAATAAACTTCTCTATTCCGAGGCCGAAAACCATTTGGCGGAGCGAAGGCTTTCGTCGTTCTGTCGTAGTCGTGCTTTGTTCGCCTGGTTGACAAACTAGTTTAGTTCCACAAATCTCTATGCTACGCTCAAAGGCAACTTCAATTTCGCGTAATCCGGCGACAACATACGGCGAAAAGTCAAGCATGCCTAAAAAACTGACTACCGTACCCACACGTACGACTAGAGAACGATCTCGATCAGTACGAAGAGTCCAGTTCTGCTCTAGCAGATTAGAAATTTCGTACCCATCCCTCGTCTTTCCTACTCCAGCTAATCGTCCCTCAATGACATCGCTTCTCAAAACGGTCTCTGTCTGAATTCCAAACCAAAGACCCTTAGCGTGTAGACCGATGCGGATTCCAGTAAATGCGTTAAGACTATAGGGAGTGCCATCACCGCCATCGCGGTCGTTGAAGACAAGATCATTGAGAGACAGTGTGGGGAACAGATCTGTATCTGCTCGCTTGTCGTACCTTGCCTTGAAATTTTCGAGCCCAATACCACTACCGAAGTAGAACATGCCTTCTGCAGAGGCGGAGCATGCTAGTACAAAGAGTAGCACGCCTATCAAAATTTGTAGCGGGTGAGCTAAAGCGTTAGTTTTCATATCTCATCCTTGAGTTGCATTTGTCATTCCGTGACCGTTTACATCAAGCAGAAGTAAGACATCAATGCCTGATGTCACCGTTGCTCAACGTTGCTTAGAAAAGATTTTACCTAAGAATTGTGTCGTAGCGACGAGGAATGAACTGGTTACTCTCGATAATGTTTTTAGACGAGAGTGTGCGTTCATGCACTTCTGTGGGCACTTATTTCCAGGCGATAAACTGAACGAACAGCTAGACATCAGGTACATGACTCGAAAAAATTTCTGTATGGGGAAGTAAACGATCGTCGCGGGATTCACAGCCCACAGGTGTGAGAAGGTGCTAGTTCACAGCAAGTGTTTGATGGCATCACGCTCTTCCAACAACTCTCGTTCTGTTACTTGCAACCTCTCAACACAGAAATCGTCCAGCGACCGACTTCGATCAATCTCAATTTTTCCGGCTTCACACGAAACTGGGAAAGAGTACACGATCCCTTCTGTGATGTCATAGTCACCACGACTCACGATTCCCATACTGGTGACCGAATCCGAACCCAGACTCCACAATCGCATGTGTTCAATCGCCGCATTGGCAGCAGAAGCAGCACTTGAACTTCCTCGAGCTCGAATAATTTCCGCACCACGTTGTTGTATCGAGGGAATAAATTTGTCTCGATACCAATCAAATTCGATAAGTTCGAGTGCTGGTTTCCCGCCCACAGTCGCGGAGAGCAACTCGGGAAACATCGTCGCCGAGTGGTTACCCCAAACCGCAAGATTTCGGACCTTAGCTACGTGCATACCCGTCTGCTCTGCTAATAACGCAATCGCACGGTTGTGATCGAGAATTGTCATCGAAGTAAACTGGTCCGGTTGCAAGTCTTTCGCATTTTGAAGTGCAATTAAGCAATTGGTGTTAGCGGGATTTCCCACGACTAGGACTTTGACGCTTCTTGACGCGTAATCATTGATCGCCTTACCTTGTCCCGTAAAGATCGCACCATTTGCTTCCAACAGATCTTTACGTTCCATGCCCGGTCCTCTCGGTCGAGCTCCAACCAGTAGGACAAAGTCTGCACCCTCAAATGCTTCTTCCGGTTTGGACGTTGGTACAACTCCCCTCACTAATGGGAACGCGCAGTCTTGTAGTTCCATAACCACACCACGCAGCGCATCCATTGCTGGTGGAATTTCGAGAAGTTGCAGAACCACGGGTTGATCGATTCCAAGCATCTCGCCAGAAGCAATCCGAAATAACATCGCGTAGCCGATTTGACCAGCTGCGCCCGTAACCGTTATGCGAACAGGTTCTTTCATTTGATATCTAATGTGTGTGAAACGTGAATGAAGCGAATCGCAAATTCTACAACTTGTCTAGGTAACAGCGCAAATGAACGCAGTCTAAGCTATCGTGCGACTAGCCAACAGTCTCCTTCAATAATTCTTGATTGCCCGGCTTCTGTAAAAAACTAACTAGAGATTGATTTATACTTCTCGAAGAGAGTGTGGGGAATATGAAAAGGAGTCTGGTTTTTAGTGCTAATTTCGACACAGCGTACCTGTTCACAACCGTAATTAGTTGAACGTTCATTACGGATGTACAATGCTTAATGAAGATCGATAATTCAACGGATTAACGACGCTCTGAACACTGTCATGAAACGTGTCTTTTATGTATCGCTTTGTGTGTCTCTCATTCTGCTCTCTCAGATCGGATGTCAGACCGTACCAACAGAGCGGCCTGAAGAATCTGACTCTGCTATTGAATCGGATGAAGACTGGGTTTTTGATTGGGATGACCTTGAATCTCGTATCATCGAACTCTCCAACATCGCACTACGTGACGAAAGTTCCACAGAGCTACAAAGTCTGAAGTCTCAGATCAACAGTTTCCAAACCGATGACGACGACCAAAGAGCTTCGAGTCGAGAATATTGGACCGCGGTACTCAACACCAACCTAATTTTTTTTGAACAGGAGTACGGCGAGAGCGCGCAAGTGCAAACCTTGATCGACGAGTCCATACAACTTCTAGAACAAAGCGATTACCCAACCGTAGAGACGAATGCCTTACTAGCGATACTGTATAGAGCAAAAATCGACTACGATGAAGGACAGACTTTCGCTTTGTTTTCAAAAATGCAAGATGCTTTGGATATTGCGATAGAAGCGGATCCTGCAAACCTTCGAGTTTTGTTAGCTCAAGTATTCATCGGGGTTCACCCCGTACGTGGATTTTCTATAGACATAGATGTCCAAGCAAATATTGATACTGCTCTGACCTCAAACTACGAAGTTGACGGGGATTCAATGGCTCCAACTTGGGGACTCCCGCTTTTGTACGGACTTGCGATCGGTCGATTATTGGAAGCAAAAAAGGTAACTGAAGCGTATGAACTCACCGTTCAAGCGATTGACAGATGTCCCAATGACATGACGATTCAGTATTACGGTCGTCTGTTTCAAGTCGAGGAAACCACCACCGAACCTTGAACTTGCTCTAGGACATGTCTATTGGATCTACATCGATTGACCAACGTATCCTAGACCCCGGTGATGGTATTTTTGCTATCTTTCCAAGAGCCTCGTGTAGTCTCTTACGACTGCGATCTACTAGTGCAGCCTGACATCTCCACCGGTTATTTAACCTAGGGATATATGCTGGTACCGGCCCAAGTTTCTCAGTACTGGTTCCGGTTACCTCACGAAGGACCTGATGCAAAAACGTTTTGACTTCCTCTGAGTTTGATCCTTCGGCGCGCAATAACGCTAAATGTGAGTATGGTGGAAAATTCGCGTCTCTCCGCAGAATCAATTCCGTTTCTACAAATCCCCTGTATCCAGACTTCGCCAAAGATTCCAAGTGCGGATGATCAGGATCGTAGGTTTGAATCCAAACTTCCCCTTCCCGTTCAGCGCGACCAGCACGGCCCGCCACTTGGACAATCAGTTGCGCTGTTCTTTCCGCGGCGCGAAAATCTGAACTAAAGAATCCCGCATCCGCCCTAAGTACTGCGACTAAAGTCACGTTCGGTAAATGGTGTCCTTTTGCAAGCATCTGTGTTCCTACCAATATGCATCTGCCTGGAAGTTGTAGTTCAGTAAACGTGTGTTCCAGTTTGCGATTGGTATTGATAACGTCTCTGTCTATTCGGCGTATGGGCACACCGGGAAATGCCTCAGCAAGAGTCTCAACGACTCTTTGAGTTGCTGCACCCACGGATACAAGTCTGTTCCCTGAACAATCAGGGCAATGATCCGGTAATTCATAGCGTCGGTCACAGTGGTGACAGCGTAGTTCTCGGCAGGGCTGCTCATGCAAGGTTAGGATTACGTCACAGTCTTGACAGTTTGCTCTCCAACCGCAGTCGTGGCACACAACTGACACAGCGAAGCCTCGTCGATTAATCAGCACTAAGACTTGGCCTTCCCCATCGAGATGCCGGCGAATAATCTCGATCAGGGGGTGGCACATCCCACCTCGAAGACTCTGCCCTCGAACATCCAACAATTGAAATTTTGGTAACTTGGCCGTGCCAGGACGTGCCGCTAGTCGGTATGCTTTGTATTTATTCCGATTTATGTTTTCGACGGTTTCCAAGGACAGAGTTGCACTACCAAGTATCACCGGGATGCCTAGGTCATTAGCACGTACGACCGCAGCATCTCGAGCCGAATAACGTAGAGAATCACTCTGTTTATAAGAAGAGTCGTGTTCCTCATCTACAACGATTAACCCTAAATCCTTGAACGGCGTGAACACAGCGGATCGTGTCCCTAACACTAATCGGTGTTCGCCGCTACCTACCCTACTCCAAATCTCAAATCTTTGTAGATTGGTACGCATTGAATGAAGAACCGCGACACTACCGAATCGTTCTCGAAAGTGGTTCGCGGTCTGCGGTGTGAGGGCGATTTCTGGTACTAAGACTAGAACTTGTCTACCTTTTGCTAAAACCTCTTTAATCACTCGGATGTAAACTTCGGTCTTCCCGCTCCCGGTTACTCCATCCAACACGTGCACTCCGAATTGATTCAACGACCCCAACACACTCTGGATCGCGAATTCTTGCTCCGCGGTTGGCTTGATTCCACGATCCTGAAATTGATACTTGGGTAACAGAGGTTTTCGACGTAGCAATCCTTTTTTTTCCATTGCTGTAAGAACGCTTCGCGCTATACCCTCTCTCCGAATTTCTGGGTCAGTCAGGGCACCGCGGTTTACAAGAAGGTTCCATGTCTCTTGTTGTCTAGTCGCTCGTTTAAACTCTACTTTTTCTCCTTGTGGAACAATCGCCCACTCGAAGTCCGGTTCAAGGTTGATTGCACGACCGCGCAAAACATCAGTCGGGAGCATCGTCTCTATCACCGTTCCTATTGGACAGTGGTAATACGATGCTAGCCAAAAAGCGAGTTTCAGTAAGTCTTCGGAAACGATGGGTTGTTGATCAACTACGTTCATGACCTGTTTTAGTTCACCCAAATGCTCTGAACGTGCCGCAACCTCAAATACTATTCCTACAACTGACGATGGTCCGAAGGGGACACGAACTCGCGCTCCCACGAGAGCATTAGATGTTGCATCGTGAAGAACGTAGTCGTAGGTCCGCCAAACAGGTCGAGGAATGAGGACCCTAAGTATGTGAGTCATCTTCTAGGC
>VYFT01000069.1 GCA_009842245.1 Gammaproteobacteria bacterium
ACGAGCCCGAACTTGAGGGCAGAGCACTAATTCTCGGTGCGATTGTTTAAACACACTCTCGGCGGTAGCATCGTCGGCAGAGGTTCGAACCCTTGCCTTACAAATCCTCAAACGATAGAACTACAAGCACCTTTGGGACGTTCTGTGGGTGTATTGATTGTCCCTTAATCCGTGCTCAGACCTAACTAGCTTTTCAAAAGTATGTTTGAATTTGACTGATGTCGAGAAGACCGTCTTTTACTTACTCTTACCAATCGTCCCCAAAATCATATATTGAGCGAATGTAGTCGAGTTGTTCCTGAGTGAACCCGGCTATAGATCTGTAGCGTAATGCCCGTGCTGCTGCTGTTTTCAATTTAGGTTCGAAACTATCCATTCGATCAAATAGATCAACAGCGTTATAGTCCCTCCAACTGCGGAAAAACCAATACCAACTCACTTGTGCTCCGGAGCTATCTTCGTATTGATGTAAGAACTCCATTCCTCGATCAACTTCGCCACTTTCGGCAAGTGCTTCTGCTACCTTTTCGGTAGCACTTGTTCTGTTGGATTGACTAACCCAGGGCAAAACTTCAATCGCCGACTCAACGTCATTTCGCGCCAGTTCGCGCATGATCCAAAATTCAAGGTATTCCGCGTCTTCCTGAAGTATTGCGAGCCGAAGCGCGCGTTTTGGATCTTCTAGACCGAGTGCTGCGAACGCTGTTCTCAAAATGTACATTTTGTTAGATGGGAATCGGCCCGGGTTACTGGACGCAACACTATCCATTTCCGAAGCAGACAAGACCCAATCGAGGGTCGCCGAAGGATCCAAAGTTGACCACCGTCTTATGACTTCCTGTAGTGTTGCATCGGTGCGTGCACCATATGGAGCCAAAGATTGAATTAATTCAATCGTTCTCTCCGGATCTTTGCTTACCAGTGCTGCTAATGCGTGCTCACAAGCTTCAGGTTGTAATTTGTGCGGGATCTGTGCAATTTCAGCGAGTACCGTTTCGGGATAGGCCTCAGCCCAAGCGCGTATCAGTAGATATTGCACTCTGTCGGTCATATATGCCTTTTCTCTCGGCGAGAACGTATTCTTGTCTTGCACATTAACAGTTTCCAACGACTGATCGAGTGGACGTGTGGAACCACTTTTAATGTATTCCCATGTCTTTTGCGGGTCGCTTTTGACTAGCGCATTTAACACCTCATCAAAGACGTATGTTTCACCAATGATGCGAAAGCCAACATCGAAAGGCTCATAAAGATGAAATAGGGCGTCAAGTCCCTTCTCTTCGATCATTGTTTCGGCAACAAGAATTAAATTGTCAAGCTGTGAGAAGTCATCCTGTCCATCATTAATCAGCACGTTCCAAGCAGTGATCGGATCGTCGGCAAACTCGATTGTTTTTGAGTCACTTTCGAAGTCTGTCGCAAAGTCAGAATGACCCAGTTGTCTAGCAATTACATTCAGTTGTGCTTCGGTTAAGTCGTCTCTCACGCTCACGATTGCCTTGAATACGGTTAAACGTTCGCTTCGGTTCAGTGTCGTAGCCGTCGCAATCGCCTCGTCCAAGTTCAAAACGCACCATTCAGAGAAAATCCCCTTTAAAAACGGGTCACGCTCCTCATAGACGAGTTCATTAAATTTCGCTAGTGCTGCTTGTGGATCGATTAAGGCAAACCGACTCGCGATAGCGAGTATTTTCTCATCTCTTACACCACCCAATTCAGTATCTCGAGAATCTTCCAACAACGTCAATAGCTCGTCTTCATTAGCTTGGGTAAGAGTTTCGAAGAACTCGGCGGTATGCGCGAAAATATTCGCATGATCGTCTGACAATGAAATCGTATTCTTTGAACTCGCTTGAGGATCATCATAGAATCTAGAGGAATAGGTTGTTTGAGCGGCAACTTCTTCTGAGTGAGTAATCATCAGAAAAAGTGCGAGAACAATAAAGAGTGCTGAGGGGCGCAACTTACGTTGCCGAGCGGAAAATCGGTGTACTTCAGAATTCATGAGATACTTGTGTTTTCATACTCTAGCGGCGTAAATTTCAACGTTAGTCTCATCAATTACTCTTCCGTCCAACCTGGAGGTAGAACCATTTGATCTAGGTCGATCAAGCCTTTTTCATCTTGCAGTTGTAGTTCTAACAGATGCAAATTCTCAGTCACTGGGTATTCGCTCAATATCCTTTCAGCATCCTTGATAGACTCGTTGGGCAGTGTAGGTCTCGACTCTTGATGATCAAGAAGTGTCCGTGCGGCCATAGATCGGAGCAAGGGCGACGTTAACGATGGTAGAGAATCGAACAACTGCTGTGGGTCACGAGTAGCCCACAGGTCAAAGATGCCGTTGAAATAGCTCACCGGGCCAGTAATTATCAAGCTAGGATCCGGAGTCGGTATGTTCGCTCCTAACTCTATGGCTGCGTATGGTTCGCCAGCCCGTACAAGCTTCCATCCAATATTCTTTATCGCGAAGTGTCCGGCGTTATTGTTCAACAATGGAACACGCTCGATCGCTTCTTCAATTCGTCCCATTTGTGCGAGTTTCCGAACGATATCGTAAGACGCTTCATCTAGTAAAGAACTTTGTTTACTACGAATTTCTCCAGAGATTTCTATTGCTTTTTCAATATCACTTGCTATGAGATTCGTAAAAACACTCGCCAAAAGGGTTTTTCGTAATTCGCCATTCGAGCCTGCGTAGGAAATGGACCATTCAAGTGCTGCTACTGGATCAGTGTGGGACCATTGCCTCGCGATAACTGCTGGTAAGCTCACTTGCGAGTTGACAAACTTAGAGGCTCGCTCGAGATGGCCAATTGCCTCTTCCGGGGAGAGGTAGGCAAGGCGTGTGAACGCGAGTCTCAGTGCGCTTCCTAAGGAAATTTGTGGAACTAGCTCAAGCTGATTAATCATGCTTCGAGGATCAGATCGAGCCCAAGTCGTTGACACGATTCGTAGTAAAGGTACATGAATGGGATCGTCGGACCAAGCCGCGATTTCTTCCAATGCGAGCTCCGGATCGACCCGACCTGCAACCATTGCTAGTGCCCTAGGAAGTTCGCCGCGGGTTTCCTGAGATAGGCTTCGAACATATTTAAATGCTTCCCCCAGATTGTCGCCTACCACATCTTCAATGATCTTGCTCAATGCAGATCGATCGTTTTCATTTGGAAATGACTCAGAAGCCCGCAAAAGCACGTCAAATCCGTCCTCGTCTTTCCAAGCAGTTGCAACATCTCTAAACAAGTCAAGCTGCTTTTCATCTTCGACATCGTCGTTCACTAGCACGTCCCATGCGGAACTGGGTTCGTCGAGAAGAGCGAGGGTTTGGTTTCTGCTGATTTGCTGCAACGCGAACTCTTCCAGCCCAAGCTCGCGAGCTACCTTGAGAAGAGTTGCCTCCGACAGGTCTTTTCGCGCAGAAAGAACTGAATCGAGCACAGTTTGCCGATCGATTCCGTTTAGTGTTTTTGCCCCTTCGACCGCTTGTGTGAGATTTTTTAAAGACCAATCATGAAACAGTCGTTCTAGCAGTGGTTCTCGTCGGATTTTGGGGACACTAGTGATCCAATCTAATGCTTGATTCGGATCAACTGAAGCGACCCTTCGAACTACTACTGTTTGAATGTTAGACCGAACACTCGCACGCTCAATGTTTTCGGTACGACGCAACAAGTCGTGGAGGTCGCGTTCGTTTACTGTTTTGAGATATGCGTAAAGGGACGCAGTTCGCTGAAAGTTGCTTTCGGTCTTGACTAATTCATCTAGTGCTTCTTGGGGAGTTCGATAAATTAAATTTGCTTGGCTACTGTGCTCTAGCGCTTTCGCATTCGATGCGTCAACATTTGGTGCGCCAGTTTCGTTGTCTCGGTCCGTCGCGTTAAGACTGAAGTGAAGGTAAACAAAGACCGAAACGGCTACTGCGACCGTTGCGCAACAACCTACGATGATCCAATGGAACTTCCGGAGTTTTTTCATTTCGAAGCCGAATTATGAGTGTCCTCGGAGTCTAACACAATTGAGAGGTAACGACTGCTAGTGTCGTCAAATCCAAGCGATCTGACTCAACACCGGTCCCCGATGTCGAAATTAAAACTTTATGCGTCACAAAAAAGTTCTACTCTCTTCAATAGTCAGTACTGACACTTTGACTTGTAGGATCATAGAGAAGTTCCGCTCTGACAAGGAATATTGAGACACTACTAGTAGTTTGAGTTTCCATCGACTCAAGTTGCTTGAGTTTAGATTCCAGTACCAGCACTACAAACACTAGCCCGTGAGGTCGTATCAACGAGAGTCATTGAATTGTCTCGAATGATCAATTTCCAGTTTTCTACCGAGAAGCAGTTTCGAGTTTCTGAAACTTGTAAATAGTAGTGTTAGCTTGCCATAAGCAGGTCTTCTCACGACGTCTCAATTGTAAGTGTCCATCCAATTGAAGCAGTTCCAATGCTATGGTCGAGAGTGTCGTCGCGTCGTTAGAAATAGAGTTGATTAACCAGCAACAGAGGCGGCGTTAAAATAGAAAAAAGAAGTCTCAAACACGTGAATTCTTATGACAAACAAAAACAGAGTCAAATTAGATCGGCGTCAAATAAAAATAATGCTAGGGGTGGTTGCAATCGGTTATCTTACGATAGCTCTGACTTTAGCTGGCATACTCATCGTGTACGGTAATATCTCTAACCTTGTGCTCGGTATTGTGTTCGTTCCATTAGTAGTACTGGTTGGATGTTCATTTGTTTTGAGTCGAGCTTTAAAACAGTTGTCCAACCAATGATGTGATTTCACCCAAAATTGCAACAAAAAGGATGGGTAATCCGAACAAGTGAATCTTTCCATCGACCCAACTGATTGATGTTTTTCTATTCACCCGGGTAAGCCCTTAATTTAGACCTATTTGGTTAATCAGCTCGATAATCCCCAAATAAAATCACATACGCAACTGAATGCCGATTTCGAAGGTTGACGTTTTTCGTGGTCCGTAACGGAAGGTCATTTGGTTAAGAGGATCCGCTTCTTCGTCCCTTTTTCCTAAGCGTGTCACTGCACGTTTCCTTACGAACTGGTATGCGAAAGTGATGGAGACGTTTGTATAGTGAAATAAAGGCATTCGCATACCGACTGCAAGAAGACTCGTTTCGTCAGGAAAGAGAGGAGTCATAATGGGTACCTGTTCATCAAGCAGAACGCGATGCGAACCCGTCAGAGAATTCTCCAATTTCCATCCATGACTGCTTGACCCCACACCTGCTTTAAAAAATAATGAAACTCGTTCGCTGAGGTATAGATCGTAGATGACTGACATAGCGAGAAAATTTCCGTCCGTCATAGAGACTTCCCAAGACGCAGACACTGGCTCGTCATCTGGTTCTAGCGGAGGAATCAACCAATGGCTACCGGGAATGATCAGATCCGGTAGCCACATAGCAGTAACTTCAATCGCCCAGTTTTTGTTGATGTTATAACCTATACCGACGGAAAGTTGGCTCGCGGAACCGTCCTTTCTCCAACCAGTTGTACTAAAACCGGGTAAAGACCTATAAGAAACATAGCCTTCTTTTTCCCACAGGTCCACGTTCCAATAGGAAACGCCACCGTGAGCGTACCACCCCCTTTCCTTTGCTGATAGGCTACCGGCGAGTAGAAACGTCAGTGCAAATCCAGCG
>VYFT01000027.1 GCA_009842245.1 Gammaproteobacteria bacterium
GTATACAGGAGATGTAGTCAACAAATCAAATTCGTTCAAATAAATCTATGATAACTACAAGCGAAAACACAGCAACCGGTCTCAAACTCGTTCTTGGAATCGGGCTAACGTTCATCGCAGGACTGACTCTTGGGGTATTCGCGGTTATTGCGATCCAAAACCTAATTCCACAAAGTGAGCACACGTCTCAAGATGTTGTTCAAAGAGGTGTCAGCGAATCCTCGACTACAAGAGCTGACAGTGGTGCTACAGCTGATTCGCGTGAAATTTGGCTAATTCAGGACATCTTAAATCAACCGAGCGCATTTGATCAACAAAGAGCACTGTACGCTACCCTTTCGTCGGCAACGGCGAAAGATTTGAAAGACTTGTGGATTCAATCTCAATCAATTGAGAGAGAGAGTCATCGTGAAACGGTACAACACGGAATTCTCAGCAAGCTTGCTACCATAAGCCCAGTTGAAGTACTCGAGTTCATTGACGAAGTATCAATTTTTCAAACGGACGCGTTGTTAACGAGTCTGTTCAGCGAGTGGTCGATCTCACATTTAGAAGACGCAATTGAAGCCGCCGCCAAGCTTGTGGGTACACAACGGAATGTCGCTCTCGAAGCAATCCTTGAAACCCGCGATGACCTATCCGAAGAAAGACGTCGCGCGATCGCGGTACAACTCGACAAGGAAGAGACATATTTAAAGAGGGTCAGTGACACGAAAGCAATAATGAGCCTCACGGAACCACTGCGTTCATGGGACACGTTAGTCACCGACGAAGTAGAAGACTATCTGCAGATAGAGTCTCTCATAAAAGTCGCTGAGGCGTGGCGCGAACAGATTGGTTTTGAGGTGCTCTCCAACATCTACCGTACAGACATGGAGGACAACCAACTCAAACAACAATTAATTCGTACGATTGTCGAAGTGGATCTACCAGGAGCGTTGGACTATACCCGCGGGCTAACCGACGAGAGCGAAAAATTTAGTTTGTCGAGGACCATAGTTCGTGCATGGGCTCGATCGGATGCACTAGCCGCCCTTTTAGCAGTCTCAACATTTGAACCCACTTCTATTGCGTCCGAGTTAAAGGTTCAAATCGCTATGGTTTGGGGAAGTACGAAGCCTAATGAAGCGATAGAAAATATTGAAGCGTTGTCGGATCAGTATAGGCTTAATACGCTTGAGTCAGCATTTGCACAACTTGCATCTCAGGACCCTAAGAACGCTCTCGCTAGAGTGAGTTCTGTCGAGAATCTAGTAGCGAATACTTCGTCGATAATACTCAGTGTTGTACGCGCATGGTCTTATGACCAACCTAGAGACGCGACTGATTGGGTGTTAGAAAACTATGCGCGAGAAGACCCGCAACGTCTAAGGTTGTTGCGAAGTGTTTTACGGCAGTTGGCTCCCGTTGAGCCAGAAGCCGCGTTTGAAATTGCGTTAGAACACTCCACTGGGGGAAGATTGGGTGGATTTGAACTGGACGTGTTAGTTTGGATCACATATTCCGGAAATCTAGCACTAGCGAAAGAACTAATTCCACGAGTACACGAAGATTCCATATCTTTTGCCTACGTACACGTTGGAGGGGAAATGGTAAAGAAATCTCAAGCGGATGACGCGTTGGAATTGGGAAGAGATTTGAACGAAACACAGCAGTCAGAATACCACTACGGACTTATGCGTATTTGGGCAAGAGAGAATCCTAAGAACCTATACGAGAAGCTTGACAAATTACCTACAGACGATCTCAAGTCATTTGCTGCAGAGCAGCTGATAAGCAGCAACACTCGTCCCCCGTATTTAAGCGATGATCAGATCAATCATGCCCAAACATTTGTAAAGTCCGATGACTAGGGAAACGACAACCGACTTTGAAGAAATTATGAAATTTTCCCTGACAGCGATACCAAGATATGCGTTTCCACTTTCAGACGAAGTACCGTACATTAAGAAGCCAAACTGAGTTGCAATATGACAGACACTAGCAGTAAATCTAAAACAGGTCTAAAGCATATTGTTGTTTTTGGAGTTACTTTCACCGTAGGTGTGACTTTGGGAGCTCTCGGTGTTATTTCATTCCAAAACTTCGAATCTCAAAATGAGACCCCGACCGAAGGCGGTGCGCAGATTGAAGAGCGACCAATTTCGACTGAGATCTCTGACTTCGGTTCAAGTGCTAGGCCAAGGGACTCTGGACCAATACAAGAAGTCTTAAACCAACCAAGTATTTTTGATCAGCAAACAGCAATCTTCGATTCTCTTGCATCTGCAACTGAACAAGAGTTGAAGGAGTTGTGGATTCGATCTCAAGAAATAGAGAGGCAGAGTCATCGTAAGACCGTACAGCATGCCATACTCCGAAAGTTGGCGACGACAAATCCACATGACGCGCTTCAACTCCTCGACGGTGTTTCCATATTTGAGATGGATTCGATGGTGGGGAGTTTGTTTAGTGAGTGGTCGATCTCACAGTTAGACGAAGCAATCGAGGCCGCCAATACTCTATCATGGGAACGCCGGAAAATTGCTGTTGAAGCTATTCTGAAAACCCGAGACGATCTGACAGAAAAAAGACGCCACGATATTGCCATACAACTCGAAGAAGAAGAAATATTTATTAAGTTGACTAGTGATTCGAAGGCGTTAGAAAACATCGAGGACCCCAAGAAGTCATGGGACACATTGCTTAATGACGAGGTAGAAGACTACCAGCAAAGAGAGTCTCTTGTAAAAGTAGCTGAGGTGTGGTGGAAACAAATTGGTTTTGAGGTACTCTCGAAGATTTACAGCGCGGACATTGAGGACTACCAGCTTAAGCATCAATTATTGCGTAAGGTTGCCGAAATCGATCTACCGCTCGCTTTGGACTACACGCGCGATCTAACAAACGAGAGAGAAAAATCAAATCTGTCAAGGATCATTGTGCGTATCTGGGCTCGATTGGATGCACAAGCCGCCCTGTTAGCAATCTCAAGTTTTGAACCCGCTTCTTTGGCTTCAATTCTCGAAGATGAAGTATCAAGGATTTGGGCGAGTACCAGACCGATCGAGGTGATTGAGAATATTGAAGTGATTCCGGAAGAACTTCGAATAGATACTTTAGAGTCAGCGTTTGCACGGATTGCGGCGCAGGATCCGTTGGATGCTCTTGCTAAAGTAAGTTTAGTCGAGAAGTTGATTGATAACACTTCTTCGATCATAGATTCGATCGTGCGCGAATGGTCTCATAAAGAACCTAGAGACGCGACTGAGTGGGTTTTAGAAAACTATACCCCAGAAGACCCCCAGCACCGTTTATTGTTATTACACGCGTTACCGCGCTTAGCTCGCGTAGAACCCAACAAAGCATTTGAACTTGCGATTGAACACACTACTGACGGGTTTTTAGTACGATTAGATACTGAGGTCGTTGGAGAAATATTAGACTCAGGCAATTTAGAACTCGTTAAGGAACTAATTCCTCGAGTACCCGATGCTTCTAAGTTTCGAATTTACTTAACAGTCTCTCGAGTCATGATCAGACAGGGACAAACAGAAGAGTCGTTAGAACTCGGAAAGGACTTAGTCGGAGAGCAAAAGAGAGCCTACTATGAGGGACTCATGCGTAATTGGTCTAGATCTGATCCCAAAGATCTTTACGAGTCCCTCGACGACTTACCGACAAGCGATCTGAAGTCTCTCGCGGCAGCGCAATTGATCAGTAGCAACAAATACACTCCCCAATTGACCGATGATCAGATCGAACACGCAAAAACTTACGTGACAACTGACGACTAGTAAGCTTAACAGAAATCGTAAGTCGTTTTTAGGAACCATGTAAACTCGTTATATAATCGAAAAGATTACTTTGGAGTAGCAACATGGCAAGGACTAGCGGGCAACCTTCGGTCGGTCCCAACAGCCGTCGTCTGATGGGGATTTCATTCACAGCAGGACTAACACTGGGAGTGCTGGCCGTTATCGCAATCCAGATCTTATGGCCTCAAACAGAGCTCTCATCACAAGACAGTGCTCAAGACATAGGTCAACAGTACGATACTAACGAAAGTTCAACCACGGGTACGGTTGTAACCGAGAAATTTGAAGATGTCTTTAGACATCAGAGGATTTTTGATCAAAACAAAGCGCTTCACGATATGCTATCAGAAGCTTCAGAAACCGAGCTGAAAGATTGGTGGGGTCAATCCCAAAAAATTGAAAGAAAGAGTCAGCGCGAAATAGTGCAGGACGCTATACTTCGGAAACTAGTTGGGGTGAATCCCCAGGAAGCACTACGGTACGTTGATGGCGCATCAAAATTTAGGGTTGACACTCTACTGCACAGTGTATTTTCCGAATGGGCAGTCGCAAATTTAGACGAAGCTATCGAAGCTGCTACTACCCTATCAGGTTCGCGACGTGTTGCTGCTCTTCAAGCGATGCTTGAGTTTCGCGACGATCTGTCCGAAAACGAACTTCGTCAGATCGCTCAACAGCTCGAGGGGGAAGAAATCTTTTTCAAATACGTCAGTGACACGAAAGCCTCGCAAAACATAGCAAACCCGCAAGAATCGTGGGAAATTTTGCTCGGTGACAACGTCGACGATTATCTGCAGACCGAGTCCCTCACGATCGTCGCTAAAGCCTGGCGCGAACAAATTGGGTTTGAAGTCCTTTCGAAAATCTACAACACGGAAACCGAGTACTTTCGAGCCAAGCTAGAATGGGTAAGTGCAGTGGCTCAGGCCGATATTGCTGGTGCTCTGGAGTACGCACGGGGAGTATCTGATGAGCAAGAAAAGCGGTATTTGTCGACCGTTGTTGCGCGTGAATGGGCTAGAACGGACGCGCTTGCTGCACTTACAGCTGTCTCGACTATAGAGCCATCCTCCTTAGCTTCAGAAATTGAAACTGCGGTCGCATACGTTTGGGCAACAACCAATCCTCGCGAACTGATCACAAATATCGCCGTAATACCGGAAGAAGCAAGACTCTTGCCTTTAGAGTCTGCGTTTTCAAGAATAGCGATGCAAGATCCAGCGGAAGCAATCGCACAACTGAGTTCAGTGGAAGACTACGTCGGAAATACTTCGACCATAGTTAGAAGAATTGTTATGCAATGGTCTTATCAAGAGCCTGCAGAAGCGGCGAACTGGGTTGTTAACAACTTTGAGGAAGACGATCCACAACGTCGAACATTGTTGCAGAACGTTTTACCACGTTTAGCTAATATAGATCCAAACCAAGCTTTTGAACTGGCGATTGCACAACCGGCACCCAGCTCAGGCTTCGGTCTAGAAATTTATGTGATTTATGAAGTAGCGGGCGACGGGGACATTGAACTTGCTCAGAAGTTTCTACCACGAGTGTCAGAAAATACCCAAACAATAGCCTACTCTGAAGTGGGATCCGCAATGGTACGGAATTTACAGATAAATGAGGCTATCGAACTTGGAAATGACTTAGAAGGACGCAATCAGACTATATACTACGGGCGAGTCTTCTCGGCGTGGGCGAGTGATTCTCCCAAGAACCTATACGAGTCGCTTGAAAACTTTCCAACGAGTGAGCTCAAATCGACCGCGGCAAGGCAACTCATCACGCAGAACCAGTACGAACCCGTTTTGAACGATGAACAGATTGAGCGTGCAAGAACATTTTTGAACTCAGATGACGAGAATTTCTTAAAACGTATTGAAAGCAGATAAGTCCATACTACGGAATTGATCCTCGTTTTTCGTTTGTCTAAAAACTAGTTCTGTGAGAACCTACACACTACCTGACTAACTTCAATCCCACCGGAACGTTCGGCTTCTAACTCGTCAGACTCCGAAAAATCGCTCAGATTCGTGGATGGAATAACACTAATACACGATTGCCTTCGTTACCGTAGTTGATGCTAAAGTTCGTTTATTCGCGATTGCAAGGCCATATTTCCCAATTAATCAGAGTAAAGTCCAAACACATGTAGTCTCAGGTCGATCTGTGTATCGGTTGACAACGGTCAATTAGGTGCAACATACAGACCATATAATCAAAGAAGAATTTAAAGGAGTAGCCACTGAGCGACAATGAGCGCGCAACCTTCGACAAAGTTCAAACAAATTTCTTTAGTTGGAATCTCATTAGGGAGTGGGCTGGTATTGGGGATGCTGGCAGTTGTTGCGATCCAAAATTTCAATCCTCCAAATAATCGTACAGACTATGATTTCATACAAAGCGATCTCCAACAAGACTCGATCAAAAACGGCGACTACGATTCATCCGATAATCCAGTTGTAGTTGAAAAATTTGAAGGAATTTTCAAACAACGTAGCACTGCCGAACAATACAAAGTACTATACAACACCCTCTCCCAGAGCAATGAACAAGAACTGAAGGAGTGGTGGAAGCAATCTAAAAATGTTGAAAGAGCGAGTCATCGCAACATTGCACAGCACGTCATTCTTCACAATCTGACCGCGATAAATCCGCAACAAGCTCTACGGTACGTCGATGAAGTATCAATCTTTCAATCGAATGCACTTTTGACGACCGTTTTCAGCGAGTGGGCAGTTTCACATTTAGAGGATGCTGTAAAAGCTGCTGCCAGTCTTGTGGACTCGCGACGCATCGTCGCACTGCAAGCCATTCTTGAATCCCGCGACGACCTGTCCGCCAGTGAACTTCGTTCGATTGCGATGGAACTTGAGGGCGAAGAAATTCTCCTCAAGTTAACCAGTGATCAACTGGCGGCCCAAAGTATCGAGGAACCCGCGAAATCTTGGAACATTATGCTCGATGACGACGTAGACAACTCGCTCCAAAAAGAGTCGTTTGCGAAAATTGCCGAGGCGTGGCGTGAGAAGGATGGATTTGCAGTGCTTTCGCACATTTACACTGACCTTCCCAATATGAGATTTGAGCTAGTGCGCGCAATCGCCCGAGTTGATCTTGCTGGTGCTTTAGACTTCACTCGTACCATACTCGACGAAAACGAACAAAAGTACATAGCAATGGTCATTGTGAACGAATGGACGAGAACAGATGCTCAAGCGGCATTGGCAGCTGCATTGACATATACGCCCGCCTCTATGGCGTCATATCTTGAAAATTCAGTCGCCTCAACATGGTCGTATACGAACCCGAATGAATTGATCGAAAATATCGGATCGATTTCGGAGGAGTTACGATTAGGTAAGTTGGAGTCCGCGTTTTGGCAAATTGCCCGCAAAAATCCAATGGAAGCAATTGCAAAAGTGAACTCTGTAGAAAGCTATGTTGGTAACACTTCTTCTATACTAGACACTATAGTATTTCAATGGTCTTACCAAGAACCCGCGGTTGCAGCTGAATGGGTTATCAAAAACTTTGCTAAAGATGACCCGCAGCGGCATGACCTGTTGGAGAACATAATGCCCCGCTGGGCACGACAGGATCCAGTACAAGCCTTCGAATTGGCGATAGCTCAACCCGCTCGTAGTGAGGGTATTGAGTTGGATTACTGGGTTATTGATGAAATAACCTCAGATGGTGATGTAGAATTGGCTAAGAAGCTTTTACCTCGAGTAAAAGAAAAAACTAGACTACACGCTTATATCAAAGTCGGAGCAGCGATGATAGCCGAGTCGCAGACGGAAGAGGCTTTGGAACTTGGAAAAGACTTCGAAGACGATCAAAGACGTCAGTATTATCAACGAGTTTTGAACGACTTGGCTAGAAATAACCCTAAAAACCTGTTTGAGACTCTGGAAAGTCTTCCGTCAAGTAGTGTCCAGTCCCTTGCTGCAATACAGCTAGTGAGAGTTAATCGATATCAACCTCTGTTGACTGACGAGCAAATTGAACGAGTCAGAGTTTATATAAACCCCGAAGACGAAGCTTCAGATGGAAGCTCAGGAATTCTCTTTGGAAACTAACAGAGAATTTACCATGTGTCTTCAGAAAAAATATTGTCGTCTGGTGACATAGATTCAACAGAAAAAATGTCTGTAGTGTCCAAAAACAGTCTTGTGCTTGCCGGTATATTCGCTGCTGGTCTTGCAGTAGGAATACTTGCGGTTGTCTCAATCCAAAACGTTGGTAAACGAAACGAGCATCTGACCCAAGATGTTGCTCGAGTCGATGTCGTGCAAACTTCTACGGAGCGTGCCGACAATCGATCTTCAAAAAGCACACACATTGCCGGGCAATTCGAAGAAATCTTCAAACAACGTAGTACGGCTGAACAATACAAAGCACTATACAACACCCTCTCCCGAACCAACGAACAGGAATTGAAAGAGTGGTGGAACCAGTCTAATAAGATTGAGCGCACTAGTCACCGGGAAATCGCGCAACAAGTCATACTCCGATATCTGAGCAAGATAGATCCTGAAGCAGCTCTTCAATACCTAAGTGAAGTCACGTTCCACCAAACGGATGCATTGTCAAGGACAATTTTTAGTGAGTGGGCGGTTTTAGACCTAGACGAAGCAATCAAAGCTGCCTCAAAACTTTTGGGTGCGCGACGAAGCGTAGCACTTGAATCAATCCTTGAAACCCGTGATGACCTATCTGAAGATAGACGTCTTGCGATTGCGGTGCAGCTCAATCGAATAGATACTTTCGATAAATTGAATAGCGAAATGAAAGCGCTTCACAGCATTGCAGACCCTAGTACATCGTGGGACATTTTGCTCAATGACAATGTTGATGATTCTCTACAGATTGGAGCTTTAGCACTAGTCGCGGAGCAGTGGCAGGGACAAATTGGTTTTGAAGTACTCTCGAAAATCTACCATTCTGGATTTGAAGACTTCGAAATCAAGAGATTGCTATTAGAGGCGATCGCGCAAGTGGATCCAGCTCAGGCGTTGGAATTTGCCCGAGAGGTGTCCGATGAGAACGAACAGTCTTTTCTATCCGGCATAATTGTTGAGGAATGGGCTTCGACAGACCCACTTGCAGCACTCGCTGCTGTTTCATCGTTTAAACCGGCCTCTCTATATTTTGATCTCGAAGAAGAAATCGGGGTAGTTTGGGCTAAGAATAAACCCTATGAATTTATCCAGAGTATAGAACTAATGTCGGAGGGGTCTAGAGTGTGGCCGTTGGAGGTGGCTTTCGCGTACCTCACTCGTGAAGACCCACTAGGGGCAATCGAGTCACTTAGTTCTATGAAAGACTATGTTGGAAATACGACTACGATTCTACATCGAATTATTGAACAATGGGGCATGCTACAGCCTGAAGTTGCGACAAATTGGATATTAAATGACTTTGACCAAGAGGACCCGTATCTTCGTTACTCGTTACTGGAGGAGACACTCCCCTCTCTGGCTCTCCAAGATCCACAAAAGGCATTTGAAATCGCGCTAGAACAACCCACTCCAGACCACGGATTAGCATTCGGGTTAGATTTTAGGGTCATCTCGGAATTAGCGTGGCACGGCCGCGTCGAACAAGCGATCGACCTTCTACCTCGAGCGCGTGAAAGTTCTAAAGCTTCTGCTTATGAGAGTGTTGGTAAGGCGTTGGTAGACAAAGGACAGGGACTAGACGCATTGGAACTGGGAAGCGATCTAAAGCCAAACCAACAACAGCGGTACTATCGTAGCATTATTCAAAGGTGGGCATGGGCCGATCCAACTGAGCTGTACGAGGCACTTGAAGATTTACCATCCAGTGATGCTCAGTCGTTGCAGTCGATTGCGGCATCAGAGCTACTCACCAGGCGGTTCAGTCGCCATCAAGTTTTAACTGATGAGCAGCTCGAACGAGCAAGATCCTTCCTTAACGACAACGATAGAAAGCGGGTGCAATTGATTGAAAGGCTCGAAAATCAATAGGAAATTCACCAGAAAATTTGAACGAACCGTTTGATCAGATAGGATCTTGGCGGAGGTTAGTGAAAAATCACCGATTTAAATGAACACAAATTCGAGACGTGAGCTATTTAAGGCAAAACAAACGTTGATCTAATAACAACTGGGAGAAGTTCAATAAATTTAAACCGCAAATACGTGATCGGTATCACTTTCTTAGCCGGTCTAATGCTAGGGATACTTGCCGTCTTCGTGGTGCAATACTTCGTTCCTCAAAAAGAACCTACGACCCACGGCATTGGTCAAAGTAACGTCGAGCGAACTGAGACAGAGAGTGCTCACAATCTACCATCAATGACCACGGTCGGCGTTGGTAAATTCGAACAGATCTTCGATGACCCTAGTCCCACTGAACAGTACCAAGCACTATACAACACACTCTCCCAAAATAATGAAAAGGAATTGAAGCGGTGGTGGATTCAGTCTCAGAAAATTGAGCGCGCTAGTCATCGAGAAATTGCGCAACACGTCATTCTCCAAAGTCTGACCGCAATAAATCCTCAAGAAGCTCTTCGGGCTCTAGACGATGCCTTGATGCTTGAAAGGGATGCTCTGTCAAGGACAATATTTAGCGAGTGGGCGTATTTGGACTTAGACGAAGCAATCTCCAGTGCCGCAAAACTTGCGGGAACTCAAAGAAGCGTCGCGGCCGAAGCAATCCTTAAATCCCGCGATGATCTGTCTGCGGATAAACGTCGAGCGATCGCGGTGCAGTTAAAGCGGGAAGAAACTTACCTTAAACTGATTAGTGATGAGGAGGCATTTCAAAGTACTACAGATCCTGGTGAGTCATGGAACATTCTTCTCAATGACGATGTCGATGATTTACGACAGATGGGAACTCTAGCAATAGTCGCTGACGCGTGGCGGGAACAAATTGGTTTTGAAATACTTTCGAAAATATACCATTCTGAATTTAAAGACTACCGGATCAAATGGAAGCTCGCGGCGACGATCGCACAAGGGGACCCAGCTCTTGCGTTCGAATATGCCCAAGGGGTGTCTGAGGAGAACGAACAGTCTTATTTGTCCGAGATAGTTGTTGAGGAATGGGCGCGTACAGACCCACAAGCCGCGCTAGCTGCTGCTTCAACCTTTGAAGCTTCCTCCGTAGTTGCTCATCTTGAAGAAGAAATCGCAGAGGTTTGGGCTAGAACTGAACCTTATGAATTGATCGGAAACATAGAACTTGTAGCGCAGGAGTCACGTGTTTCGCCATTGATATTAGCGTTTTCGCGCATCTCGCGTGAAGAACCACTAAGGGCAATTGAATCACTTAGTACCGTAGAAGACTCTGTTGGAAGTACGTCTCCAATCCTCCAACGAATTGTAAATGAATGGAGTCAACAACAACCGGAAGCCGCTACAGATTGGGTGTTAGATAACGTTGACCAAGAGGACCAACCCCTTCTTCAATCTCTACTGAAGGAAGTGCTGCCCTCTCTAGCTCGCCAAGATCCAAAAAAAGCCTTTGAAATCGCGTTAAAACAACCTGTTCCCGACTTCAGCGAAGGGTTAGAGCTTCGGGTTATATCTCAATTAACCCAAGACGGCAATATCGAACTAGCGCTTAGCCTCCTACCTCGAGTGCGTGAAAAAAATACTCAAGAGTACGCTTACCACAATATTGCGTCAGCCATGGTAAAAAAAGGACGAACATTGGAAGCTTTGGAACTGGGACGTGATCTAGAACCACGACTGCAAGAATCTTACTATGGTAGAGTCGTTCAGACGTGGGCAAATACCGATCCCACAGGCCTTTACGCCTCACTTGAAGATTTACCGACCAGTGCTACTCAAACAGATGCCGTATCTGCTCTCTTTCTTAGCAACGATGTCAGTCCAGTTTTAACTGATGATCAACTCGAACAAGCAAAATCACTCTTAGACCCCGATGACGCAGCCCGAATACAAACTGGTACGGTGAAAGTCAATCGAAGTATTCCCTGTTAGCAATACTCTTTGAAAATATAATTATTCATATACATCAACGTGTTGAAACTTTTGATTCAACCAAAGTATCATGATTTGCATCGTCGCCAGACAATAGCGATTTCACTTTGACAGCTACTATTTCCAACACTGTTTTCTGTCCTTAAAAATTGATTCAAGGGTAGCATAGAACCAATTTCACAACTTTGGCAAAAAAGAAAAATGGCTAGTATGTCAAAACGCATTCTTGTGATTGCAGGTACATTCGTGACTGGTCTTGCAGTAGGAATTCTCGCTGTTTTAGCATTCCAAAGCATACGTCCGCACGAGGAACATTCTTCACAAGACATTGCTCATGGTGAATTCGAGCAAACTTCGCCAAAGAGAAACAACAGTTCGTTATCGACAAGCACGGTTGGTGTTGGGAAATTCGAAGATATCTTCAAACACAAGAGTATCGTTGAACAATACAGCGTCCTTCAGGCCACCCTGTCGCACGCTACCGAGCCGGAATTAAAGCGGTGGTGGACTGAATCTAAGAAAATAGCTCGGGACAGTCACCGCAAGATCGCACAACACGTGATTCTCCGATATCTGACGGCGAAAGATCCACACGAAGCTTTTCGGCTCATCGACGAAGTGTCAATATTTCAAACCGAAGCAGCATTGACGACAGTTTTTAGCGAGTGGGCAGTGCTACACTTGGAAGGCGCGATCGAAGCTGCCGCCACGATGGTGAGTTCGCAGCGAAGAGTCGCCCTTGAAGCCATTCTCGAAACCCGCGACGATCTACCTGAAAACAGTCTTCGATCGATTGCGAGACAACTTGATAGTGAAGACACGTTTCTCAAAATGGTTAGTGAAGTAGAGGTGTCCAAGAGCATAGACGATCCAAAGGAGTCATGGGAAATTTTGCTCAATGACGATGTCGACGATGCTCTTCAAATGGAAACGCTCGTGTTCGTCGCTACAGTTTGGTATGAACAAATTGGATTCGAAGTACTCTCGAAAATTTACTCAGAGATCGAGGACTACACAAGTCAACGACAATTGTTGAGAGTCATTGCCCAGAAGGATCCAATTGGTGCATTGGACTATACCCGCGGGTTAACTGCCGACTACGATAAATTGAATTTATCCACAATAATTGTTCGTGATTGGGCGAAAACTGATGCACAAGCTGCATTGGACGCGATCTCAACAATCGAGTCCTCTTCTTTCTCTTCAACACTTGAAGATGTAGTCGTGACAACTTGGGCGCGAACTACTCCGACCAAAGTGATTGAAAATATCGAATCGATATCGGAACATCACCGATTGTCTACTTTGGAAACAGCATTCGCAACTCTCGCACGCGAGGACCCTATGAACGCTCTCACCAAGCTGAGCTTTAGAGATGAGTACATCTATTAATGTCGGTAAACTTTTGTCTTCAGGATTCACATTTGGTCTTCCACTTCTCGCTGCTCGTCCTCGCGCCCCGTATTGATCGTACGTAATCTCACGCGACAAAAGCCCTTCACTAGGCCATTGAAGTAAGACGGGTTGAATGTTGCCTACTCTGTAGTTGCTACTTGAGGTTTTGCCAAGCGTAGTGGCATGCGATCCTCGCCAAACTGTTCGTAGTAGTTGTGCGGTTTCCTCTTGATTGGTCTGTTCACTCGAAACGACGGTCTGCAACCGAGTCATCATCGACTTTAAGTCGTCCGGGAGAATGTCATCGACCACATATCGTGTTCCAAACTCGTTCCTATTGAGGATCAATTTGAGAAAGAACGAAGGAGAGTATTGACCGTGGACCCGTACAGCATCATTACGCGCGATAATGCCTTCACGTACTTCGTTGTCCAAGAGATTCGGCCCTCCGTCCAAAGCAATTGCTAATGCTTGATCAAAGTTTCCGTTCTCAATGGCTATTAAGAAATATGACAACCGAATGAACTCTTCGCTTTTGTCGATTTCGTACAAGTTACGAAGGAAATAGACTAATTTTTCTAAGTCATCACTTTCAATGTAGTCACTGATTAATCGTACCAGCAAATGCTCGTTATCTGGAAATTTCTTAACGAGTGTCTCTTGAAGAAATGAGTACTCTGCACTGTCTATCATGTCTGCGTCAAAGTACCTCGAACTGTTTAAAATCGCAACGCCGAAGTCTACGTCGCTTATAGTGCCGTCTCTAATCTGTTGGATGGAATGCTCATATTGCTCTTTGAAAGGGGTATATATCAGATTTCGAACATACATTCCAAAGTAGAGGTTATTACTCGAGACGTCAATTAGTGTTCGGTATGCTGATTCCGTGTTTCCGGAATAAAAGTCGCGTAACAGAGAGACTTCTGACTCTGAAATTCCCGAAAGATCTTGCACATCCTCCACAAATTGAAAGAACAAATCGAGATTGGATTGATGTACCTCAAAGTTGAAAATCATCGGATCACAAAAACTGCGAGCTTGCTTATCTTGCAAGTTCACTTTGCTCAGCAGAGTAGACGTTGCCTCGTCTACGCGTCTCAGAAGCTTTTTGTTGAGCGGAACACTTAGAACTTTTCGGTGGAGTGAAAATAGATCAATTGTCAGTAATGAAATTCCCGATGGTCTGAGATTGTTGACGATGCGTTCGAAAAGAGCGACTAAGTTGTCTACATCGCCCTTTTGCATAAAGTAATACTGCAAACTAGGGATGCTGCGATAATACGTTCCGAGAACTTTTTGAACATCTGCGTTGCGCCAAAAGTCGTCGTCGAATTCAGATAGTCTTCTACTGATTTGGTCTTCAATTTCGACCACAAGCGTAGGGTCGTTGATAAGAAGTTCGATCAGGTCGCTCGGTGATTCTCGAAACGACGAGATAACGGTATTTAGTAGCCCTGAATACTCCCTTTCGTTCAGCACGTTGGATGCGTAGTGCAAAGTCGCGCGTAGATCTCCTTCGTCCAAGTATTGGTGAAAAAACGAATAAAGAGATTCCGTTGGTTCGACAATAGTACCAAGACGTGTGACTCTTTCGATGTTTTGCAGCTCGACGGCACTGTCAAACGCGAATTCGACAAGTGTCTTATCTTCTGGGATCCCACTGAACTTTAAATCTTTGACATTCTCGACCAAAGCAGGTTTAGGTTCGATCCCGTTGTCCCAGAAGTGTAGTCGTAGAGTTTCAGCGAAACGCTCATCATTTCCAAAGTGAGATGCGAGGGCGAAGTCGATCTGTTCCGCAATTTCCGCTCTATTGACTGCGACAAACAATCGACGTAAAGTTCGCGCGATGTAGTCGAGGCGTGAGAATCGAGACAACGAGAGATCACTTTCATTGTCGTCTCCTATAGCGTTCATTCTCTGATTTGCAAGATTGATGACCTTGGTGAACTCTTCGTCAAACAATTTGACAAACAGATCGGTCCTTGCCTGTGCGTTCTCTTCCTCATCAGGCCAAGTCGTGAGCAAACCTTGCATTAGAACTTCATAGTAAGTGGTGAAAGTCTGTGGTAAGATAGCAGTGTTACTTGAGGCTTGGAGTTGTGTTTCGTGCAACTCAGTCGGTAGCGATTGGATCAACTTAGTCAAGGCACTTGCGTACAACACGTTCGCGATGTCAAAGTGTCCATTTACCTCACGAAGTATCGCGGTTTTAGCGTTAAGTTCTATATCGTCTCGATTAACAGCCAAGGCTTGACTATACGCTGTAAGCGCGTGTCCGCTGTAAGCCTCAGCCATAAACAGGTCCCCTTTAGTCTTGGTCACATTCATCAATCCTGTGATGTCTCGAACCAGAGCTAGCGACATTTCCGCTCCAAGTGTATCCCCTTGTGCCAGCAAAGTTCGTGCAATATTGACGTACACATCGGGAGGTAGCTGCTGGCGTAGACCGATTAGACGTCTCCCATAAATCAATTGACGATCAACATCTTTCACTTTTCGTAAATTCGAAAAACCAGCAATCGGAGTCGCCATAGTCACTATCTCGCGCAACACAGCTAATCTTCGAATACCAGCTTGGGACACCGAATTCTCTAAAGCTACAAATCCACCTTCATGATCGTTAGTCTCTAAAGCAATATCAGATAACAAACGATACAGGTAGAACTTATCATCCTGCTTAGTGAGCCGTTCCAATATAACTCGATGAGCCCATCGAAAAACCGCTTCGTTCTCAGTTGGTAACCTGTGGACGAACGAATGTTGCCCGACCATGTTGATGATACCGTCGATTGCTACGACAAATTCGTTGTCATCTCTAGCGTGCTCTGCCACGTATTGAAGAAGAGTCACAGCTTCTTCTGTTAAGTTGTTCTGCTTCATCAAATCAGCCATGAGTAGAAGATTGTCGCTGTGATCAGGTTGATCGATCATCGCTGTGCGGTAGCTCTTTATTGCCTCGTCTGAAAAACCACCAGACGCTAGCACAGCAGCTTCAAATTCGCCACTCACGGCTTCTGAGTGGTAGCTGCGCAATTGGTTTAGCCAATACAAAATGTCACCGTACAACTCTTTCGGTTCTTCTCCGAGGTCGAACACCAACATATTCAGCACTATGTTTTGTATGTGTTCGATTCGATTCTCAGCATCAATTCGTTCTAACCGTCTCAGCACTTCATCGTATTTCTTGTATTCCTGCATCTGTCGATACACTGGCGCTAGCCGGCGCAAACGGTCAATTTCTGTCATGTCTGAACGGCGAGCAAATTCGTTTACAACCTCACTCGCGGAAAACGAGTCTCCCACCTCCATATAGATCCGCACTAAGAGGTCCATTTCGTAATTGGTCGCAGTTCCTGTTGACAACTTAGACTCAATATCAAGGGCGATACCTGCTAACGCGTTTTGCTCCGCGGCAAGTTGCAGCAGCTGTCCTTCAGCAAAATTTCGTCGAGCCAAAGTTTCTTCACCAACCCAAATTTCTCTCCACTGCTTGAGAGCTTCTTCTTTGTTCCCAACCGCATTCCAAAGCCTCGCTAATCGAATCCTGTCGTCGTAATCTAGCATGTCAACCTGATGCCTGATTGATAGGTACACATCTATTGCTTTTTCGTATTTACGTAAACGTTCATAGGAATTTGCGACTAAAAGTAAGTCCCTCGAATCAAGAGGTAATACCTCTTTTAACTCATCCAGCACTTGTTCTGCCTCGACTTCGCGCCCTTGTTCTAAGTGCGTATCGAACAAGAACAAGTTTCCGATCTTGCTTGTGCCGTGAGTTTCTTCGTACCGCTCAACCATCAACACCGCTTCAGTACCGTATCCCATTTGATTCATGTACTCCGCGCCTTGAACCAACAGCTCGATTCGTTCTTTGTTATTAACCTCAAAACGATCCCATACTTGTAAGGCTCTTTCAGGTTGGGCGATATTTATGTAATGTGAAGCTAATCCTTGATACCACTGAACCACATTGGGTTCTCTCGAAATTTGGTGCTCGTATTCCGATTCCATCTCAGACGATCTACCTGCAATGTCGTAAATCCCAAGTAATTTTTGTCGAGCATTTACGTCGGACATGTCTTGGTTTAGCTCTTTGTAGAGT
This sequence comes from Gammaproteobacteria bacterium, assembly GCA_009842245.1. Lineage (GTDB taxonomy): Bacteria > Pseudomonadota > Gammaproteobacteria > Pseudomonadales > Azotimanducaceae > Bin55. The sequence goes on from VYFT01000027.1 coordinate 17,277, forward strand.
GCTATTGCGTCGTCGAAACGGCTTAGATTCATGAGTAGATCGATTCGAAAGTCTAGTAAGATTTCATTTTGGGTCCCACGTCTCTCCAATTCCCCGACAAGATCGTTCATTTTTCCATCAAGACGATATGCTTCGTCCACGAGAGTCAATGCGTATAAAGCATCAAGTCGAATCTCCGCTTCGTCAAAAGCTTGCCATGCGCGCATGCGCGCAATCTCATAGTCTTCTGCCTTTAAAGCCCACTCCGCTACCCTAATCAGTTGAGAAACGTAATGATCCGACTCACTCTCTGGAACGTACAGTACCAAAGCATCTTTCGGATATCCTAGGATCGCTAGTACAAGTGCTGCCCGATTCTTAAACTGTTGATCTCGATTGACAGCGAGTCTTACCAATGCATCTGCATTTCGACGGTCAACTTGGATCATTGTCAATCGAATCTGAAGAAATTCCTGTTCGTCAGGAAGTTCAGTGCTTTCTATCGCTTTCCGATACCACTCTGCGGCCTCTGCTTCCTCGCCATCTGCATCTAGGAGCTGAGCTTTAAGCAACGTGCCATCTCTAGTCTGTTCCAAGGATAGTGCTGACTCCACGGAGTTGAGGGCACCGTTGCGGTCTCCGTACCGCCAGTAGAAGTGTGCGATTGTCAGATGTGCGTTTACTCGCTCCCCAATTTCTCGATCTTCGTCTATGGCGATTTCGTGAAAAACTTCAATTGCTGATGAGATAATCCTCTCTTCTCCAATCCAATGGTCGTATACACGGTCTACCATAGAGGTATTGAGCCGACTATCCGAAGCATTCGAGACAATCAATTCGTCCGTTGGATCTTCCTGACCCCAAGCAGTCCATAGATGCACTGAGAACAGCAAGCAACTGGTTTTGACAAGTAGTCGTCGATTAATCATTCGAAACATACTAGGGTTCCTTTATTTCTTTATTTAGATTAGATTCTTGTGTGTTGCGCGAAGAATCACGTTTCAATTGAAACGGTACGTATTCTATCCTTCTATGTACAGTGTGTCTTTACGAACATAAAATCGCACCGAGTTGCTCGAAACTATGTGTAACTCTTGAGTGTTCCGAAGTATCTAAAACATGAACGAAATTATCCTTTGGTATCACAATGAAAAAATATCTGGACCAAATTCCGCCAACCAATCAGTCCGCCAATTTAGCAATACTGGTTGTAGCAGTCTTATGGTTGGTTGTACCCGCAGTGTCTCAAGGTAGCTCATACCAACTGTCGGCTGTGTCGGACCTATCGGATGCTATTGGCACTCTTTCAGAATTGACCAAAGAGACTGGTACCTCTTTCGGCACGAGAACTGACGTAAAAATCGGTTCAAAGTTATTGAATGAGGAAACCATCAAAAAGCTCCAAGTGTTAACAGCATCTTTGATATCGCAGACTGAATTGAAACTTGAAAAGCTTCCTCCAAATCACGAGATACACTTAACGAGAATAGGACCTGTGCTAGAGATTAAGAACACAGCAAAACAACTGAAGTTAACCAATCTGAATAATGAAGTCTTAGAACGTAAATTGAATCCACAACCTTTGAAGGTAGTTAATCTCAAGCTGCCGGTAGAGATAGATACTCAAAGGATTTTCAATGCGATGGATACAAACGACGACGGAGAAGTGTCCCTAGAGGAATTCAAAACAGGTACGAAACTTCCGGACGCAAAAGAGCATTTCAACAAGATAGACACTGGTAACGACGATACCCTCTCCTTCGAGGAATTTCAAGAACTATTGAAACCTAAGTCGACGACAACACCAATAGAAGACTAACATTCTTCAATTAAACTTGTACATCTTCTTGGAGTGAGTCATCCATAACTTTCTCCATAAATTTTTTACGACTTTACCTGCGGCTTAGACCGTATTGTCTGAGTCTATGAATATGACAAAGGGAGGCTTGAATTCAAATCTTATTACTGAGCGACCTTCTTCTATTAACTGATCGGGATGAGGAGAGTGTCAATGAGATCTAAATGGTTCTTCAATGTCTTGATTTTCCTGACAACTAGCACCCTGGTGGCTACTACAAGTAATGCCGACGATGAAACTGCTAGCCCAAATTTAGCAGACAAAGTAGCTCATGTAACAACAGAGAATTTCAAAACTGAAGTATTAGAAGCAAATGTACCCGTACTCGTCGACTTTACAGCTACGTGGTGTGCACCGTGCAAAGAGCTTGATCCAATCATCGAGAGTCTTATGCCTGAAATGTCAGGACGCGCGAAGGTGTTTAAGCTTGATATTGATGAATCGCAAGAAATATTTACTCAGTATGGACTAACAGGTGTTCCTACTGTCCTTTTCTTCAACAACGGTGAGGTAGAGGATCGAATCGTCTCTCCACAATCGCGAGAGGTTTACGTCAAGTACCTTGAGGGTATGATTGACGGAAGTTCTGCGTTGGAGGTGAAGGTCGCTTTGCTCGACGAAGATGCATTTCGCAGAGATTTCATCCTCAGGCAACGTCCGACAGTACTCGAGTCAATCCTTGAACACCGACCAACGTTGCTCACAGAACGATTTGAAAATGGACAATCGCCGCTGTCGTTGATTCTAAATCATCCAGCGAGTAGCCGGGATCGACGATTAGACATAGTTTTGTCTTTGGAAGAAAAGGCTGAACCAATCTCATCTGAAAGTTCAACTGTCAATCCGAGCGACCTTGTTGGATTGGGACGTTGCGACGAGTTCAAAATGTTGTTGGAGAAAGATCCTGAAGCAGTCAACCGTCCCGATCCGGATGGTAATACTCCGTTACTCACTGCCCTACTCCAGGCGACTCGACTGAAAAAAGACAGCTGCCTTCGCGCTGTTCTGGATGCTGGAGCAGATCCAAGGGTAAAGGAAGAGTCTAACTTCACACTAGGCCATGCCGCAGTTCTAAGTTTCGATACAGAGATACAAACGGAACTATTAGCAAAAGGATTAAATCCTTTACGCACAGACCAAGACGGACGAAATTCTTTACACTGGGCGGCGTTCTACGGATATCCGGACACGGTGAAAGTGCTGTTGGACTATGGTGTTGACCCGACTATTCAAGCGTTAAACGGAGAGACCGCTGCGGACATCGTGCGGGACGCACGCGACCAGTGGGTGGTTATGCTCGACGATTCCAATACTTCAGCTGAGGCGGTGAAAAGCGTTGTGGAATTAAAAGACGAAATTCTTGCCCTTCTAGAACCTAGCGAGACAGAAACCGATTAAACATATTCATCTATAGAGTTTAAGAACAAATATGTGTAACCCGAATCGCTTCAGTGTTTTGATCATCGTGTCGATTTTGACCATTCTGTTTGTTAGCGACGTTGATACGACCGAGCCGATAGTTGACGGAAGCAATGGAGTGAGTTCTTTTAGAGATTCCTTGGAATCGGGTGGCGAAGGACCAGAAATGGTGGTGATTAGCAGCGGGACGTTTCAAATGGGCTGTCTGAAAGACGATGACTGTCGAGACGAAGAACTACCTGTGCGGGAAGTTAGAGTCACGAAATTCGCTCTGAGCAAATATGAAGTTACGTTTGCGGAGTACGATAAATTTGCAAAAGCAACCGAACGTCGATTACCAAACGACTTTGGATGGGGTCGAGATGATCAACCAGTCATCAACGTGTCTTGGAATGACGCAAAAGCATACGTAGATTGGTTGTCGCAAGAGACTGGGAAAAATTACCGACTGCCGAATGAAGCTGAGTGGGAGTACGCAGCTCGAGCTGGTTCAAAATCTACCTTCAGTTTTGGCAACGATGTTGCAAAGTTGTGCGAATATTCCAATCATGCAGATTCAAGTACAGAATATAGATGGAGTAACGAAAGTTGCTCTGATGGTGTTGCTTCTCAACCCGCGACGATAGGTAGCTTCATCGCTAATTCTTGGGGATTGCATGACATGCATGGAAATGTTTGGGAGTGGGTTGAGGATTGCTGGCACCAAGATTACACCAAAGCACCCACTGACGGTAGTGCGCATACTTCCGATGATTGCACCGATCGAGTTATCCGTAGTGGGTCTTTTCAAAGTGATACTCGAATGGTGAGTTCATCATTCAGACTCAATACCTTAGCAGATTATCCGGGGCACATTTATGGTTTTCGAGTTGCCAAAACACTCGACGAAACACCGTCTGTCGATGCGGCAGAAACTGACCTTGCCAACACATTCACGATCGTCGGAGAAATTAAGACATCGCAGGATTCTAGCATCGCTAATTCAGAGAACGATATCGCCGAATCCGACTGGGCGCAAGCCTTGGTGACCGTTACCCACGAACTCACAAACACTGAAGGCGACGATATAGTAGTTGAATTAGCTTCAGGAAGTTTCGTAGACGGTCACGTTTCTCTAGTTGGTGAAATCGACGAACCAACATTGGTGCAAATCAGCACGAAAAATAACAAAAACAAAGATACTACAGTCAGCGCGACAATCACACCGGGTGGTGAGACTGTATCGTTCGTGTTAGTCCAACTGAAGGATTCTCCGGTAGCGCAGTTACATTTGATTGGGACGTCAAGACAATCAACAAATTCCGAGAATCGCTTCGAGATCGCAGGTACGTACGAATCTGAAGAAAACCACGATGATGAAGTACTTTTAAAAGCCAGTCTATTTACAGCGATTGAAAATGAAGTTGGAGAACCGCGTCGCAGTGTCTTAGGCACTGTACTGTTGGACGATGGAAGATTTTTGTTCGAGGCCGAAGTCGACGAACCACGAGTAGCAAAACTGGAAATATTTAAAGGACGCGATCTTGTCTGGGACACACTGATGGTGGTAGAACCTCAGGTAGAAATCACCATTTCAAGACATGGTCCAGACAACGTTTTGTATGAACCGAGCGCAAATGCAGGTAGTCAAGTGAGATTGTTGGATAGTTGGCGACTCAGCGAGGAATTTCTTTCGCTTCATCATAAATCGTACATCGCTGGAAAGAAGCTGCTAGAAGAACTCGGACCTGGAAAACCTCTATCTGCCGAAGTTATGACGCTTTGGCAGGAATTAGAAACGAAAAAGGCCAAGGAATTGAAACGTCTCGCTTTGGATTCGGAAGATCCATTCGATTCACTCTTGGCGTTGGAGTTAGCAGCTCAGTACTATTTAATCCCAAGAATTCTCGACGCAAACGAAGTTGTAGCGATCTACGACAAACTATCGACTTCGTTGAACGAAGATGTCGTCGCAAGACGAGTTACACCAACACGTAACCGCTTAGCGGCAGACGCCGCTCGGGTTGCCAACTTTGAACGACTTGTCGTCGGGGAAGAGGTCCCTGACTTCGCGTTACCTGACTTGGATGGAGAAATGCACTCTCTCAAGGAAATTATCGACGCAAACGAATTGGTGTTCATCGACTTTTGGGCGTCGTGGTGTGGTCCTTGTATTGCAGCCTTTCCTGCGTTGAAAGAGCTGTACACCAACTACTCCGACAAAGGATTTGAGATAGTATCCATATCAGTCGACATGATCCAACAAGATTGGGTGGAAAGTTCTGACGAACAAGAGTTACCGTGGATCGATCTAGGAGAGATTAGAAACATGTATGGTGCTACCGCGGTCGCTTATGGCGTTAGCGCACTTCCGACGACCTATCTCATCGACAACAACAAACAAATTATTCGAAAGAGTCTCAAATCATCTGACCTTAAAAATGTGCTTCTTGAACGATTGGGAGAATCTAATTCCAAAGATTAAGGTTGGTTAGCTACAAGTCCTGCCCGTAAAAACGGTTTAATTTGTACTGTTTATGCGCACTTAAAGTGTTTGGGCAACTTATTCGCCACAAACTGAAAAATACTAGGAACTGCTCGGACTCAATCCATCGAATTTCAAAGCACTGATTCATTAATACACTCTTCGCGTTGACGGCAGAGTGAATTTGGAACAAACATTAGTTACTTACGTTGGAGTTTCTCCGTAAGTCATCCTGGCCATTACACCCTACCCTTTAGAATTGGAACTCCATTAGTCAGAATCTGAAATATCGATTTCTACGATCCGAAACAGAACTCATACAGTTTAAAAAGTTGTAAATCTTCGGACCGCTGAAAAGTTTTTGACAAGCACACCGGGTCATTGTTGCACTTGAACTGATCAGTTCAATATCAGGTGTGCAGCGGGATGTAAATGTCTATCAGTCCATCAACGCCGTAATAGTAACCAAGCCACCGTACTAAGCATCTATCAATTCGAAAAGAACTACACAGTTCTTCAGCGCAATTGTTTAGACGGTGGGAGATTTACGAATGAAAAGTATGGTTCAAACTTTGATGTTGATCCATCTTGTAGCGATACTTGTCGCCGAAGAGGACGACGCTTCGCACAGGTTTACCATCGAAGGACAATACATAGCTGTAGAGAAGACATCTAACGAACGCGAGATAAGAGACAACCATCTAAATCTTTCAAACATCAAAGTTGTAGTCAGTCGGCAAATATCGGGCGAGGACGGTGAAATTGATTCAGATACACTTGCATTGGGAAGTTTTGAAGAAGGACAAGTATCGCTTGAATTCGATTTAAATCAATTTACAGAAGCACAGATCTCGATTATCGATGGAGAGGATGTAATCTGATCTACTGACGTATGGATCGAGCCGGGTGAACAGGACATTTCATTCGCGCTCTTAGACAGAATCGCCAACGACGCCGACGAATTGCTTTTTGTTGGTACCTATAAGAAAGTTAAAAATCACGATAAAAAATTCTCGGTCTCAGGGATATACGATCTGACAGATGGAGAAAAAGCTCCAGGTCATCTCTCAGCAACCCTAACTTCATTCGACTACCTTGAGAACGGCACGCCCGTTCAAATCGAATTTGCTGAGGTGTTGTTGCAAGATGGTCGTTACCTAATCGAAGCTGAGGTCGATGAACCGAGAGCTTGCAATTTACGCATATTTCGTGGTACGGAATTCGTGTGGTCCACCGCACTAGTGATCGAACCCAATGCTAAAATCGAGATTGCGAGACACGAACACGGACCGAGTAATTGGCTGATTGCGACGGCAGAGACGGGCAGACATGACAAACTCATCGATAGTTGGCACATGGACAAGGATTTTCTTTCTAAGGGGTCACAGATGGTGTCAGCACCAATTCAAGAACGCCATGCACGTTTTGAGAAAATGTGGGAAGTGCGAACCAATGCATTGAAAAAACTTGCTTGGACGTCAGAAGATCCATTTGATTCTTTAGTAGCTCTGGAGCTCACGGGTACATTCTTCGGCGGAGATATGGGGTTAATCGACGGTGAAGATAAGGTAAAGCTATACGACAAACTTTCTATCCAGCTCGACGAAGACGTGGTAGCTCGACGAATAAGACCTTTGCGGGATGTAATGGCGGCGAACATTGCAAGAGCTAACAATCTCGAGAAGATGTCTGTTGGTGAGAAAGCACCAAATATAGTGCTCGACAATGTGAACGGGGAGAAAATTGATCTATCCGACATTCTGTCCGAAGCAAACCTAGTGTTGGTTGAATTTTGGGCATCGTGGTGTGCACCTTGCATTGCAAAGTTTCCCACACTAAAAAGTTTGTACGCTGAGTATCAAGACGCAGGGTTTGAAGTCATGACCGTTTCGCTGGACACGAGCGTCGACGATTGGAAACGGGCATCAGAGAATCACAAGTTACCTTGGTATGACGTAGGCGACGAAAAGGGTTTCTTCGGACCTTCAGCAGTAGACTTTGGCGTGGAAGGAGTTCCTACCAACTACCTACTAGATGGAGAGGGGCTCATTGTTGAGAAGAATACAGACCTTGAACAACTAGAGCGATTACTTGAAGCTCAACTTTCGACTACCTCGGAAAGCAACTAATTTAGGTTCGTGGTGATCTTTTTGATTTTAAACTTCCTAATCGCTGAGTGAGGAACCGCCTTCCGACAAAAACTCTCGAGCAAATTTAATCTGATCGTCGGTCAACGCTTTTCGATATTTTTGGAATGCGATCATTCTTGAAGCAGCTCGCGCCTTGATCACTTCATTAGGTAATTTGTCAATTCGATCCAACAGATGGACAGGATCAGAAAGAGCCCAAGTGTCTATGATTGTTTCAAAGTAGCGATTTTGTTCCTCTTCGGATAAGTCGTCGACGAGTGTAAGAGCTTGATCGACATCGCCGTTTCGAATCAATTGAGTTCCGACTAAAGAGTAAGCTCTCACTTTTGTTGGACCTTCCCGCACTCTTGACAACATCTCAGTCGCTTGCTGAGGGTCACTCAATGCCAAGGAACCTAATACTGAGGCTTCCATACCCCATGGATCACTCTCGATAGGTTGCGCTAGTGCGATTTCAATTGCTTTATTTGGATCGGTAGTTACCAGTTCTCCCAATGCGATAGGTAGCAACTCTTTCTGCAACCCAGCTACATGAGGAGTCGACAAAACCCAATCGAGCGCAGTTTGAGCATCTTGATCAGACCAATTTCTTACTAAAGACTGAGCGATCGACAATTTTTTGTTCCCTTCGTACTGTTCAACGAAAATCCTAGATGCACTTGTGGGATCCGTGCGAGACATTGCGACTACCGCATGTTCCGTTCCCGACAATCGCATACTGGTTGGTAACAAGTTCAATGAGGCTAGTAACCCATTAGGGTTCTTACTCGCCCATGTTCGAACTATCGTATCTTGGAGCTGAGTACGAAGTGCCTCCGAATCTACCGACTCGACAGCATCTAGTGCTCCGGAAGGATCAACGTTCGCCCAAGACTGCACCACGGACGTAACTAGAAAATCACCCTGGTCGAAGTCCAACTGTAGTACGTGTTCAAAAGTCGTTTGAGGGTCTCGTAATGTTGCCTTATGGAGCGCTGTCGATAGTACGGGCATGCGAATTTGCCAGTCAGTGATCGACTCGTAAATGTCTTCGATGACGTCTAGTCCATCTCTTTCAATCCAGTTTTCCACGATTCGAGTTAATCTATCGATTTGTGACAGATCCATCTGCGCGTCGCTAGCCAGTTCTAGCCACTCCAAATCGGGTGACTCAATAGTTTCGTAGTCATCGGATCGAGAAAGTAGATCCTGCGTCAAATGTTTGACACCTAGTTGCGCAGCGATGCTACGATGTTGAGAATCGGAAAGATCATCTCTCGATCGGAGGATACCGCGAAGTGCAAGGAACTTTTTGCGTGTCTCAAGAGTTTTGGCATGATTAACAGCATCATCCAGACTTTTGATTGCCCATTCCCCAAAAATTAGCACAACTAAAGTGCCTTGATTAGCGATCTGCAATTTCTCAATCTGTCCCAATGTCTCTTTAGGGTTCAACGTAGCTAAGCGGTGTACGACTAAAAGCTGTACATCGTCACGAATGCTTTGTCGAGAAATGTTTGTAGTATTTGCGAGTACTTCGAACAAATCGTTCTCAGTAAACTGCATCAATCGTTGATGAACAGCTGCGTTTCGAACGAAACGATTTGGGAATCTATCTAGTTCACGAAAGTCTTCCGTGAGCAACAGGTCCTCACCCAAACCATTTGTACCGACGACGTCTTGGGTTCGAACCGCGTTTATCTCTTCATTTTCAACTTGTCCGTTCTCGATTTCAGCTATTCGCTGATCACCGCGCTCACAACTGCACAAAAACAAACAAAGCAGGATTCCCGAAAAGAAACAATTGAAATTGGACGCAGACTGCTGAAATAGTAAAACGCGACGGCTAAAGGAGTACCCTTCCAAACCGTAAGAAAGTAGAGGAGATTTCAAGAGTTACCTCGTCGAACAGGTTAGTCTGTAAAAAAAGTAGATGTCGCAAACATTCAATAAGTTTCACTACTGCTAGTCGATTAATAGTCAAACGGGGTCGAACTCGAAGTTCAAATTTACTTACGCTTCAATCCTAAAACTCCATCGAATTTAAACCGCGATACGACTCGCGTGTGAGCATATCAGACTATTTGCTAGGAATTGGAGACACGTGCACGTCAATCAATTCGCGTAAGAAACTCTTTCGTACTCTACATCATCTATGAATTTGACTGGTGTAAGTTCATTTGGTGTTGCTAACGCTTGTTGCTCAATTGGCACTAGTTCAAGATACTAACAAAAAGCCTACTCAAGCTGGATGTTAGCCCTCTGGAGAATGAAAATGGTAAAGACGTACACGATCATTGGGATAGTCGCTATTGCAATGTCTGTCGGTCCTGCAGAAACTGATTCTGCTAATACATTTTTGATCGTTGGAGAGATTAGAACTTCGCAGGACAGCGATGGGTTTCAATCAGAGAACGATATCGCAGAACAGACCAAATTCGACTGGGCGGAAGCATTGGTGACCGTTACCCACGAAGTCACAAACTCTAGAGGCGAGAATAGAGTCGTTGAATTGGCTTCAGGAAGTTTTGAAGACGGACGGGTATCTCTCCAAGGTGATATCGATAAACCGACTTATGCAAAAATTTCGATAGACAATAGTCAGGACAGTTCGTTGTCGTCGACTGTTTTGATTGTTCCAGGAAATTTAGTCGTTCACCACTTTGCTCTTTTGGACCATCGTGGCTCGCACCCGAACGAAATAGTTCTCGTTGGTGCAGCCAGAAGTACAACGAATCAGAACTCCATGTTTTCGATTTCTGGGACTTATGAACCTCAACAAGAAGACATTGATAACGATCTCCTATCGGTACATATAACTGCTGAAGAGTACTACAAGGATAACACCCTAAATGTAATAGACTATGGTGAAGTTCTTCTCGATCAAAGCAACAAGTTCTTAGTCGAAGCAGATGTAGATGAACCGAGAGTTGCCCAATTGGAAATAGCAGCGGGGACGCGTGTGCTGGTTCGCAAATATGTAGTTATAGAACCCAAAGTAAAGATCAGTCTTAAGCGAAATCACACTGTCGAGAGTCAATTTGTTGTCGCAACTAGCGACCTTGGACGACACGCTATGCTTCTCGACAGCTGGCAGCTTCAAGACGAGTTTGTTTCTGCATGGGACGCAACCATTGTGGCAAGCAAGAGCGGCTCATCTAGCAATAAAGACGGATCGCCTACGGAAGATTTCATGCAACATTGGGACAAAGCATTCGACATCCAGCTTAAGAATTTGAAACAGTTCGCATCGGAGGCTCAGGATCCGTTAAATCGATTGCTGGCATTGGAACTAGCGCGGAAAATATTGCCACCTGGCACCCTCAAATACCGAGAAATCATCGCTTGGTACGACGAATTAGCAACTTTACTGGATTCGGATATAGTAGAAAGGAGAGTAACACCTGCTCGAAACAGAATCACTGCTTTTTTGAAGAGAACGGAGAACGCCGCTAATCTCGGTGTCGGAAGTCGGGTACCTGAATTCTCGCTTGCTAACCACGAAGGCGAACCGATCTCGCTTACGCAAATCACAGAAGACAAACGTCTCATTTTGATTGACTTCTGGGCAATATGGTGCGGTCCTTGCATCGAAGCGTTTGTTCCATTGAAGAAACTTTACGAAAGCTACAGCAACCGGGGATTTGAGGTAGTGTCTATTGCTGTAGATACGACGATCGAAGACTGGAAAGCAATCTCACAAAAGTACGAACTTCCCTGGTTTGATTTACACGCTGCTGGTGATCTCTTAGGACCCATTGCCGTCGCATATGGGGTCCAGCAGCTACCTACCACCTACTTAATCGACAGTGAAAATCGTATCCTTCGTAAGAATATAAAACCCGACGAACTCTCCAAAGTACTTCAGAAACGCTATGGAGACTCTTCCTCAGAGAATTAGTCGGGAACGGTGGTATTTCGGCCAATCCCCGAGATTTGTCTGCCGAGAAAGAAAGTGAGAAATTGAACCAAGCAACCAAATAGACTACTCAGTTTTGTTATTTGTGACTTGTCAAAGTCTACCCTAGAGTCTGTCTAGTGTCCACATTTCAAAGCCCCGATTCCCCGCGAGGTCTTTTTTAAAAAAGTCTCAAACGATCTAGTTGTCCTACGCCACTCAGAGCCTACATATTTGGTTGTGGTACCAGCTAAAACGACCGGCCAAATTGAAGCGAAAATCGAAATCCAGATGCTTCACTTTCTAGAAGCATTTCGAGTTCAGCACCCACGGCAAATTTATTGTCCATTTGAAATAGTACGCCTCCAGAAATGCCTATACGTTCACTTTCTTCCAAGATATTTAATGCTCCTCTGACCTTGAAGGTACCGAATTCTCGCCATACCCCGGTGTGGACACCAAAAGTGTCTGCTGTTGATTCTACCACATACCCCGGGTTGAAACCATAGTACCTTTCGCTGTCCCCGAATACAAACCCAAACCTAGTTTCTTCGGGTTCAGTCGTGGTCCAGGACCCACCGACAAACGGAATCCATTGACCTAAATCCCAGCCGATTTCGAAAGAGTACCTGGAAAATGTCGTGTCGACCGATGCGCAGGTTGCCTCTAAACAAATTTCTACATCCCCGGCCATATAACCAAGACCCATTCCACCGTACAACCCGTCGGTTTGAAACCTATAAAGTTTTGCACTGAATCCATTCATGGATGATTCCCTACTAACAGAATCTGCGAAATATGGAGCGTCGTACTCTTCTGAAAGTAGTTCAAAAGAGCCGAGAATGACTCGACCGTCGGCGATTACATTGTTGGCTACCATACTGAAGGTTAGCAATACGAACGGTAGTGGCAGAAGAAGTTTTTTCATGGCCGTAATCCTCTAATTTTGGTCCCATCGAACAGAGACCTGTTGATTTACAGAATTGTATCGGAAAATTTAGCTTGTGCGTCCGCTTCTAGACTTTGACTGATTGCATCCGTTTCTGTCTCAGTCTCTTCTTTATCTGAGCCGCCTTGGCGAATCGGTAGTCGACTCTGATAAGCTCCGTTGGAAGCTTCTACAACGAGCAGTTCGTGCTAGTAACTGAGAAAACTATTTTCGTTCTCTTCAGGTAGCAAAAATTGCACCGGTTGTTCACAGGTTATTTCGCTGTATGTGTATTCGCTTAATTCTTCTTGTTTCCCCTCGATTATCATGGAGGTCTGAAAGAGCTCTTTCATTTTGCTGACAGCGAAACTGCCGCAACTTTCGATGTACGAATAATAAAAGTCCATTTGGATCTTACTAATCGCGAATACGAACCGCTTTCTAACAGGTTTCGCGAGTTTCACCGTGATACGTTCAGGAGTGAGATCAGCTTTGCTTACCGAGATTTCAAACACCCATTTCATTTTCTTGGCCAAGTTAGCAAACATTTCATCTTCGGCGTCGTGAAACAGAGGGAAATGGTAGTCAAACTCAAATGTCGCTGAAGAATCTGATTCACTTTGCAATTTCCCACTTTCCGCAACGAATGGGACAGAGGAAAAATACATAAAAGGATTGTTGGAGCTTAAAGGGAGTTTAAATAGAGCGTTTTCTCGCTCGACGTGCCCAGCAACTTTCACATCGACCCTACTTGAAGCCTCAATGGGACCCTCTTCTCCCGTGATCTGCAAATTCACAATTTCGTTGAAAAATCCCGAGGCTTTTGTCGTTTGGGTGAATGAACTGACAGGAACACCGACATAAGCCTTTGCTATCGCATTTGATACTAGCCGTTGATGTTCCGCGCTCAGCTTCGACTCGGTCAGTGCTTCGGCAAGTGTGTCACGACGTTCGTCTCGATGGGCAGTCATCGCTTCCACATCCATCAAGGTAAAAGCGACGCTGTTCGAGTCCGTATTTTGCGGGGTCGCTTGATCATCCTCATCTTGAGCGTAGCTGAAAGAGCCGATACTCAAGATTGTGAGAATCGATAGATAATTTGCTATGACTGCACATTGACGGTCGATTGCGAGCATGCAATTCATTCCTGGGAAAGTGAAATTTTTGTGTGATTATGCAATGTTCGCTCTAGGTTTCCCGTACTTCTCTTGGAGTCCTCGAGAGCTTTGCGTTGTTGTAGAGTCTGACTATCCAAAGTGCCTGTCTGAGCTTGCGTTGAAGGACCGAGGTCAAGCGTTGTTAACACCAGGGAACGTTGAATGACCGAACTTTTCCTGTCCGATGTAAAACAAACTACAGTCTGATTTCAGGTGCCCACGCCGGTGGTTCGAGATCGATAGACGATTGTTTTGGTTGCCCTACACCACTCAGAAACTACATATTTGGTTGTGGTACTAGCTAAAACGACCGGCCAAATTGAAGCGAAAATCGAAATCTATTTGCTTCATCATCTAGACTTACTTCGAATTCAGCACCAACAGCAAATTCGTTGTCCATTTGATACAGTACACCTCCCGAAACGCCTATGCGTTCACTTTCGTCCCAGATATTCAAAGCTCCTCTAACCTTGAAGGTATCGAGTTCTCGCCATAACCCGATGTTGAGATAAAAAGGTTCTGCTGATTGATCTACCACTGAATGGGGGTAGAAACCAAGACTAATTTCGCTGTTCCAAAAAAGATGGTGGGTTTCTTCGGCTTGAGTCGAGACCCATGTCCCCCCGACAAATGGAATCCATTGACCTAGATCCAAACCGATTTCCGAAGTGAACATGGAAACTGTCGTGTCGGCTGGTGAGCAGTTTGACTCTAAACAAACATCTACATCGCCGGTCACATAACCTAGACCTATTCCACGGTAAAGCCCATTGTCTCTAAACCAATAAAGTTTTGCGCTGAATCCATTCATGGTTGATTCCGTAGTAACGTTATCTCCCCAATAGGGAGCGTCGGACTCTTTTGTAAGTCGTTCAAAAGAACCGAGAATGATTCGATCATCGGCGGTGGCATCGTTGGTAACCATACCGAAAATTAGTAATACCAACGGTAGTGGTAGAAAAAGTTTTTTCATGGCTGTAATACTCTTAACTTTGATCCCGTTGGACGGAGTCGGTTTGATTCACAGAATTGTATAACAAAATGTAGAGTAAGCGACCGCAGCTAGATTTTGAGTAGCTGCATCCGCCTCTGCCTCATTCTCTTCGTTAATCTGAACCACCTTGGCGATTCAGTAGTCGGCTCTGATAAGCTCCGTCGGAGGCTGCCTCAAAGAGCAGTTTGCCCTAGAAACTGAGAAATTAATTTTCGTTTTCTTCGGGGAGTAAAAATTGCATGGGTTGTTCACAGGTTACTTTGCTATCTGTAACAACGGGAAATCGTAGTCAAACTCAAACGTCACTGAAAAATCCGATTCGCTCAGCAATTTCCCACTCTCTGCAATGAATGAGACAGCCGAAAAATACCCAAAGGGATTTCTGGAGATCAAAGGGTATTTAAGTGAAGTGGTTTCCGGCAGCATCAATTTCAAAAATCGAAAAACACTACGCCAAAGAAATTCCTAAGAGGAACCCGTAAAAGAGAAAAGTAGAATTTCGGTGGTTAACCAAGATTCCGTTGAAGAAATCGAACATGCGACTCTCTAAATTTTCACTTACTGCAATAATCGCTGGATTTGCACTGACGTTTCTACTCGCCGGTAGCCTATCAGCAAAG
>VYFT01000011.1 GCA_009842245.1 Gammaproteobacteria bacterium
CCGCAACCACCGCCGCCACCACCACCCCCACCTCCAGAGCCAGATGAACCTGATGAACCGGAAGAACCGCCACCATTTGTAGCCGGTACTGACGAAGAAGGGAACACCGTACTGGTACCAACCGACGATGATGGCAGAGCTGTTAGCACTACTTTCAACTTTGAATTTGACAAATCTGACATTTCGACTGCTGATTTCACAAGATTACAGCAAATTGCCAAGAGACTAACCGAACACAGAGACCGAACTGCTACTATAAGCGGACACTGCGATGAACGTGGTACTAGAGAGTACAACTTAGCATTAGGTGAACGAAGAGCGAAAGCAGTGGCAGATTTTCTCATGTCCGCTGGCGTTCGTGAATCGCAAATCACGACCAAGTCTATGGGTGAAGAAGTACCCTTAGATGCTGCGAGCACCGAAGCTGCTTGGGCGAAAAATCGTCGTGCGGTGATCGATATAAGATAAACACTAGAATCGCGCTAAGCCGCGAGATACTCCATGATGGGGCGGTTGATACGTAGGTTTGGGGTTGCTGCTGGTACATTGGCCACACTGCTTACCGGTAGTGTGGCATTTGCACAAGTAGACAATTTTTTAGAAGACGATACTGGTTCCGAAGTCGACCAGGAAGAATCGGACGCTACAGAATCTGAAGATTCGAACGAGAGTAATCTTGATTTAACGATTTTGTTCAAGAAAGTGAGCGAACTCGAAAGTGAGAATCGATTTCTTAATGGTCGAATCGAACAACTGGAAAACGAACTAGAAACTCTGCGTCGAGAGAATCGAAATCGTTACGCAGACCTCGACGAACGCATCCGAGGATTGACAGGTCAAGCAAATTTGCAAACAGGTGATACTGACGGATTAACACCTGATCACAGTACAGAAGATGGGATGTACCAACAAGCAGCAATCCACATTGAGGCACAAGAATACGAAGAAGCTATTTCGATGTTGAGTGAAATGATCGAGTCCTATCCGAATGGAAAACATGTGCCAATGGGATTCTATTACTTAGGGGAGTTGTACCGCACAATGGACCCAAAGGAACTTGAGGAAGCGAGACAGAATTTTGTTCAATTGATACGCTTGCATCCGGACCATGCAAAGGTCCCCGAAGCTAAATACAAACTTGGCACGATCTACGATGAACTAGGCGATAGCTCCACTGCACTTGATTATTTAGACGAGGTCGTACGGGAGCACCCCGGCACGAGTGCTGCTCGCTTAGCGAAAGAGTATGCAACAACTTTGCGGGAAGCAGAGAGCGCAGAAGAGTCTGCCGAGTAGTAGCACGCGACGTCGCGGATAGGGAGAAAGTTGGTGGGTCGTCTGGGACTCGAACCCAGGACTCACGGGTTAAAAGCCCGGTGCTCTACCAGCTGAGCTAACGACCCATATCAGAATGGCGTATTTTAGGTGAAGCTTCTGGGTCAATTCGAGATACAGACCAAAGTCAATGGTTAGAGTCTTTGTCAAATCAACTTGGCGGAGTGTATATCCCTCATTCCACTATCACAAAGCTAGTTCGTCCCAACATTTTCAGGTCGATGACTAGCAGGTCACCGACATTGACCACCCGTTATTCCTCCTATCGCGGTTAGGTTCATCCTACTCCGCGATCGTTATATGGACTTCATCCGGCTAGTTTAGTTCTCTGTTTGGTAGAGCTTCCGTTTCTACACTCTTTTTGTCATTCGATTGTCGCATAGATACTGGGATCGCGTCTTGGGATTCTCTTTTGCTACATAAGCATACCGGAGGCACTTCTGACTAGTATATGTGGGCCAACCTCAATCTATTTCACGGCCTTAACTCAACTCACCTCTGGGACATGACATTCGAGTGATGCGAGACCTCTTTTTATCACCCAACTTCGTACGAGTGTGGATCGGTACATTAGCGTCCGCACTTGCAATGAATATGCAGTATGTAGCACGTGGTTTGTTTGTCTTCGGCCTCAGCAATTCGAGTCTCGATTTAGCATGGGCTCTCTTGGCGTTCACACTTCCCCAAGTGTTCTTTTCCCTTCCCGGCGGAGTTCTGGCCGACCGCTTCCCAAAGCGATCGATTATCGTAGTCTCCCACGCTCTCAACGCTGTTGCGACGATGGTCCTGGGACTCTTGATTCTTGGAAATAGCATCAAATTCATTCATTTCATATTATTTGGAATCTTCAATGGAACTGCGCTAGCATTGTCCTTTCCGTCTAGGCAAGCGATCGTACCTCACGTCGTGAGAAAAGACTTGGAGTTTTCTGGACTCGCGCTAAACGGCACCGCACTAAACATTTCGCGAGTCGCTGGTCCGGCTCTTGCGGGTTTATTGATCTATTGGATCGCTGCGGGGGACCAAGTTGGCGAACTTGCGGTGGGTGTCGTCTATCTTGTTATCGCGGGTCTGTATTCCCTAGCTTCACTGATCTCTTTAACAATCACCGTACCTGGAACGGTAGCGAATGCTTCGAAAAAAATAAGTCTCGGTCGGGATTTTCTTGAAGTGGCGGAGTTTCTCTTTCACAAACGCGTTGTCTTTTCGCTCGTGCTTTTGTCTATATTTGCGTATATGTTCGGCCATTCTCTTAATGCGTTTTTACCGGCATTCAATGAAAATGTTCTACACGGTACTGCAAGAGAGTATGGGTTCCTTTTGACAACACTTGGGATTGGATCGATTCTGGGATCTTTCGCGGTCGTATGGGCGGCAGATTTACGACTCAAAGGGCTTTGTCTAATCGGGCTTCAAATTCTCTGGGGTGCATCGCTCGTGAGTTTTGGTTTCACAAGTTGGATGTGGCTTGCATTTGTTCTTGCCGGCTTAATCGGTTGGCTTGCCGGTGCTGCGATGGCATTGAATCGATCACTGTTGCAGAGTCACGTCCGTACCGATTTGTTGGGACGCGTAATGAGCATTGACATGATGGCACATGGTATGATGCCATTCAGTGCAGTGCCGTTAGGAATGCTAGCCGATCATGTGGGAATCGACTTCGCCTTATCTGTCAGTGGCGCGCTCCTAGTTGCCACCATCGCGCTGGCAGTTTTCGGTGTTGGCGCGCATCGCCACCTAGCCAAATAGCGAGTCTTCCTACATGGTTAACCTAGTGGACCTGAGTCCCTACTCAACGTGTTCTATATTGCTATTGAAGAGCTAACAATGGATTAATTGCTGGCCAAGATTCCTGGGATTCGACGATGAGTTTACCCAAGTCTTCAAGGTCCCTAGGTCCGTGGTGTTCACCGTTGACCGCGAGTGGCTGTAGATTCCAACTCAACAATGCGACTCGGTTACCAGCCACGAGCCAAGTTCGCCCAGATATATCTTTCGCCGCTTCGGTACACAACCACACGACCATCGGCGCTACCTTCTCAGGAGCTAGATGATCCTTGACTGCTTCGTCAAATATGTCTTCGGTCAATCGAGACCACGCGGTCGGTGCGATAACGTTGACATTAATACCGTACTTGCTACCTTCCAAGTAAAGACTACGAGCCAAACCGGCGATTCCAGCTTTTGCAGCGCCATAGTTAGTTTGACCAAAGTTTCCGAACAAACCCGAGGTTGAACTTGTTACGAGAATCCGACCTCCATGACCCTGCGCTAACATTTGATCATAGGCGGCTTTTACTGTGAAGTACGTACCTTTTAGGTGAACATCCATCACCGTATCCCACATCTCATCGGTCATATTTTTAAAAGTCTTGTCACGCAGAATCCCAGCGTTTGCGATCAGGAAGTCAATCTTGCCGAAGTTTTCGACCCCGTCACGGATCATCTGCTGTGCTTCTGCTTTATCTGCAACGCTACCGTAATTTGCAATTGCGCGACCACCAGTTTGCACAATTTCTTCGACTACCGAATCTGCCATATTCTGGTTAGCACCGGTACCGTCTCGCGCACCACCTAGATCGTTCACCACTACTTGTGCCCCTTCCTTTGCGAGGAGCAACGCGTATTCACGACCTAATCCACCACCCGCTCCGGTGACAACTGCTACTTTTCCGTCTAATAGTCCCAAGATAATCTCCTTGATTAGTAAAAATTTAAAAATTAATCGATCAAGCTTTGCTTGATACTCTGTAGTTAGACATTTACGTCGAGTTTCATGTTCATCTCTTTTTAAATGTACACATCAATCTTTTTGTGTGTGGTCCCAGATGATGTGTCCGTTGATGCCGTGCTTTTCATATGTGGCGAGTACATCTTCACAAAAGTCTACCAACTTGCGGCTACCTTCTTGTCTCGCAACATCTAACAGTCTAATAAACATTTTCTTTCCTGTCTCTGTTTGACTCAACGTTTGTTTTAGCACATTGTGTTCGGAGCACAATGTTTGACCGTTGGAAATTGTTGACACCCCTCCAAATTTTCTTGGTTTTATGTGATCTACGTGAAGTTCTACTCCCTCGTTTTTCCCTCGACCGCACTGAACACAACGAAATTTATCTCGAGACAGAATTGTGTCCTTTTGCTGTTGCGTAAAAGTGTCTAGATCAATGCTATGTGCTAGGCTGGGATCGTATCGATAGACTCCCTTCGAAACTTTAACCAACTCTCCATTTTGATGGAGTTGTCGAATTCCTCGATCAGGATCTCTGAAACGAGTACCTTTTAAACTCAACCACTCATCTGTCGCCCAATCAACTACTTCCTGATGGGGAATGTTTCTATACGGATGTCTGTGGAAATAGTTCCGAAGAAGACCAATTTGAGTCAACTTTTTTGTCACAGAATTCTTCCGGGGTAAACACTCGCCTCTTTTTCTAGTCGGTTCATCGCAATTTGACAGTAATTTGAATCTATTTCAATTCCAATTCCCTTTCTTCCCAAGATACTAGCCGCGATTAACGATGAACCACTTCCAACGAATGGGTCAAAAATCGTGTCTCCCACGAAACTAAACAACTTTATACATCGCTTAGGAAGTTCAAGTGGAAATGCTGCCGGGTGCCCTCCAGCTCCTTTCTTATTTTGTCCATTGAACGTCCAAAGACCATTCGTCCAATCGATAAATTCTTGTCTTTCAATATCACTTTGTCCGGTGCCACTGGATTTTTTCCATGTTTGTTTAAACAGAACAACGATCGTTTCCACGGGCGCAATTACATAAGGAGCGGATGCCGATAACCAGGAACCCCAAGCTGTTCGTCGAGATACATTTCCTTCATTCCAAATGATTGACGAGTGGTAGCACCATCCGATACGCTTGGCTAATGTAGTGAAATCAGCACATACTGACTGTTGTCCACCTTTGTTTTTGTCCAACGGAATGTTAAGGCACATGCGCCCATCATCACGACACAACTCAAAACACTTCTTTAACCACCGATGCGAGAACTCCAAATATTTATCGTAGGAAAGATCGTCTTTGATCGAACCATAGGAAACGTCAAGGTTGTACGGAGGAGACGTAACAATTAAGTCAATCGTTCCTGGAGAGATACTTCCGAGTTGTAAAAAGTCGCCGTTATAAAGAGT
>VYFT01000025.1 GCA_009842245.1 Gammaproteobacteria bacterium
GTTCTTCTAGCTGCGAAAGTGATTTTGGTTGGGAATCTTGTGGGTGTGGCGGTTCGAGATTTTGTGATAAGAGCGATTTCCGACACTAGGATCGCGGTTACTATCGGTCGAGTCAGCTACGTCAGCATATTTGTAATCGGAATCATCATCGGATTACAGCAAGTAGATGTTGACATTTCTTTTCTGGGTAATTCCATAATCGTGTTGCTCGGGGTTGTTTTAGCTTCGATTGGAATCACGATTGGAATTGGATCGCAGCACCATGTTGCGAACTTAGTCGCGAGGCAGGAACTCGCGAATCTGTCTGTCGGAGATCGGATAAAGATTCAAGGGCATGTCGGCACGATAGTGGAGATTCGCCGAACGAAAGTTCATTTGATGACTGAAGAAGGTACCACATACATACCGGCTTCGATGTTTTCTCACGAACCCTACGTATTACTTTCTTCAGACGACTAAGATGATGGATTCGGCAGTTCAACAACGAGGTCTAATTCTCAACTTTGCACAAGAACATCCGGAACAATTCGGTCAAATCTTAGCAAGCTGCGATTCCGACGAAGCAAACCAAATACTAAACGGCTTACCTACCACTTCATTGATCGAGGTGTTAGCCTACGCGCCAAGGCTTGTATCTGTGGAGTTCATTGATACTCAGGACACCGATTCGATTTTGAAGTGGATACATCAAGGTAGCGACGATGCGGTCGCACGGATTGCGCGTAGGTTACCAGAGGATGTTCGCGCCACGATTCTCACTCAAGTTAAAGACATCAAGAAGTTACGAGTGCTGCGAGAATACGTGAATTTCGCCAAGAACTCAGTAGCTGCCCTTGCGGACAAGGACTTTCTTACGTTTTCTGACAGTATGACCTGTGCGGAAGTTAGGAAGAGTATTCGTAGCCTTAATGAAGATGACGTTGAAAATGTCTTGATTGTTAACGCCGAAGAACATGTTCTTGGTCTGCTCGACGACAGACGTCTGCTGCGAAGTGGTCGCGAAGAACCGATTTCCGGTTGCATTACACGGACAACTCTATTACCAGCAAATGCTCCGGCGAAGTCCATCGTAGAAATAGACGCCTGGCACCATGTTGACCGTCTCCCGGTTGTGGACAGACACCGTAGAGCCATTGGAATCTTGCATTGGAGACGCTTGATTGAACAGCATAAATCACGAGAAGAAGAATCGGACGGCGAACAGTACGCTTTGATAATGGACGTCATGAGCACTTTTCTCGATGTGGTGAAAGAGTTACCCACTAAACCCAAACCGAAATCCGGGAGTTCGAGCTAAAAATGCAGGCTAGCGTACTCTTGCGTCAACAATACGTGGAACAGTTTCCTGCTGAAGCTACGGATGTGCTCCAAGCCTTACCGGATGACCGACTGTTGGAAGAAATTCAAGACTTGCCAGTTAGTTCCCTTGTTGAAGTCATAGACTTGTTTTCTCCAAGCCGCGCAACCTATGTTTACCCTCGGTTACCGAACGAATTGCAGCGTGAAATCCTTCTAAGAGCACCGACACGAGTGCTACTCAAAGTTCTGCTCACGATGCCGGAAGAAGAAAAGTCAGCCATGCTTTTGAGTCTACCCGGAAATACGCGAAAGGAAGTCGAGAACGTGCTCTCGTTCCCAACTGATTCGGTCGCAAATATCATGAGTTCGGCCGTTGGGACGATTCATGTGGACATGACTGTGGACGAAGCGATTGAACAAATTCGTGTCGAGGCAAAAACGGTCGACTTAACCCAACTCGTCGTCGACCAGCATAACCGCCTTCTCGGTAGGGTTACCACACACTCACTTGCACTGGCACGAGGTAACACACCAATTCGGGACATCATCGAAAGCGTGCCTTGCGTCATTAATGTTGTGGAGTCGAAGGAAGCAGTAGTTGAAATGATGGAGACTCTCGACTTTGATGTACTTCCCGTATTAGACGACGAGAACAAATTGCTCGGAATCGTTCGCCAAGACATCTTGCAAGATGTTGTCCAAGAAGACGCGCAAGCAGATCTTCAGAGAATGATGGGTGTCAGTACCGATGAACGTGCGCTGTCTCGCGGAATGTTGTCAATCAAACATCGATTACCTTGGTTGTACATTAACCTTGCAACCGCCTTCCTAGCCGCCGCGGTAGTCGGTCTGTTTGAGAACATAGTTGCGCAATTCACAGCATTGGCAGTGTTGCTCCCAGTTGTCGCTGGTCAGAGCGGTAATGCTGGATCACAATCAATGGCGGTGACTATTCGTGGCTTAGCATTACGAGAAATTAGCTTTCGACAGTGGTTTCGACTCTCAAGAAAAGAGTTGTTCGTTGGTTCGATCAACGGGGTATTGATTGCAGTGGTATGTGGTCTTGCAGTCTATCTGTGGCAACAGTCCTTGGGTCTCTCACTCATCATTTCCCTATCCATGGTGATTGCCCTTGCTATAGCAGGTATTGCTGGCGCACTAGTTCCGATATTACTACAGAGATTTGGCCAAGATCCTGCTACTGCGTCTTCGATCATCCTCACCACTATCACTGATGTAGTAGGCTTTTTCGTGTTCCTAGGAATCGCAACGCTACTAGCTACCATGATCTAAACCAGCAAGGTAACGAAGAAATCGGTGGTGGAGCCAGGGGGGATCGAACCCCCGACCTCGACAATGCCATTGTCGCGCTCTCCCAGCTGAGCTATGGCCCCAGCGAACGAATCAAATTTTAGTTTTCTTCAACCTCGAAAATCATCTCGGACTCGAGCTCTCGCCACTCCGTTTCCAATCGTTTTGTCGCTTTCTTCGACACCCCTCCAAGCGCTTGAATCGCGGAGTGAAGACGAGCACTTACAACATCTTTACCCAACAGTTCGATGGAATCAAAAAGCGGCAATGATACCTGTCGACCCGAAATTGCGACAAACAGAGGAAACAAAAACACACGCACTTTCATCCCGATTACGGTCGCAAGCTGTTTTAATCCTTCAGATATAACATCACTGTCCCAGCGTTTTAGGTGTTCCAGTAATTGCAGCGAGAAGTACAACACCTTAACACATTCTTCAGTGCTAATCTGTTTGTGACTAAATGACTCAAGCGTAACAGTCGCGCGTTCGCCTAAAAGATAGTCTGCTTGAACAAAAACATCATCAAATCTCTCCGTTCTGGATTGAACTAGACGCAGGATAGCCTCTGCACGCCCCTCTCCGAACGCCCACTCACCAAGTATTCCCTTGAAATCGGTAAGTGGTAGTTCTCGAATGTACTGACCGTTCAACCACGAGAGCTTCGTTAAATCGAACACTGGGCCGGATGTCGATAGTCTAGACGGCGTGAATGCTTCTTGAAATTCTTCGCGCGTAAACTTTTCTTGTTCGTCTGGCATGGAAAAACCCATGGTCGCAAGATAGTTCAGGAGTGCTTCAGGAAGGAATCCACAACGCCGGAAGTAATTGATGGAAGTACTTTGCCTTCTTTTCGATAACTTGGTCTGGTCCGGATTCCGTAGCAGCGGCAAGTGAATCAACTCGGGCTGTTCCCAACCAAAATATGAGTAAATTAATTGGTGCTTCGGACAGGAACTCAACCACTCTTCTCCACGAAAAATGTGCGAGATTTCCATGAGATGATCGTCGACGGATGCTGCAAAATGGTACGTCGGGTATCGATCAGACTTTAGGAGCACTTGCATGTCCACTTGTTCCCATGGTATTTCTATGGAGCCACGTAACGCATCCTGAAAAACGCATGCTCCCTCCGATGGAACTTTCAGTCTAATTACGTGAGGAGCGTCTTTTTCTAGGTGTGCTTGAATTTCTTGCGCGCTCAACTCTAAACAATGTCCATCGTACTTAGGAACTAGTCCTTGCTGTCGTTGGTTAGTACGCACGGTGTCCAACCGCTCCTTGGAACAAAAACAATAAAACGCACCGCCGATAGACACTAATTCTGCTATCAAATCATGATAAATTTTCAGCCGTTCGCTACATCGATAAGGACCAAAAGGACCACCAACGTCCGGTCCTTCATCCCAATTCAGTCCTAACCAACGCAACGCATCTTGGATCGCTTGATCTGATGCTGAGTCGCTTCGTTCCTTGTCCGTGTCTTCAATGCGTAAAACAAACTTTCCGTCGTTTTGATGTGCGAAAGCGCGATTGAAAAGAGCGACATACGCCGTTCCTAAGTGCGGTGACCCAGTTGGTGAAGGTGCAACCCGTGTTCTAATCGTCATAGTGGTAAAGCAAGTATACCGCGAATGGCACTAGCGCAATAAGGAAACACAGGGGGTTCACGTTGTATCCTAAACTCGGACAGCTACCACCACACGATACTTATCAGTGTGGTCGAAAACGAACTTACTGAAGAAAATTAGTCGGCGCGGAAATGATGAGGACGGAATATAGCGTTTTCCTCATCAATAATTTCGTTTCCTTCAGAATCGACGATCGTCCATGCCTCCGGTGTTCGGAGTACGGCTCGTACGAGTTTATTGTTGAGTGCGTGGCCCGACATGTATCCCTCGAACTCGGCTAGCAAGGGCATGCCAAGTAGATATAGGTCGCCAATTACGTCCAACACTTTATGCTTGACGAACTCGTCCTTGTAGCGCAAGCCTTCAGGATTCATAACACCCTTGTCGTCGATACCAATAGCATTTTCCATACTGGAACCTAGACACCGATTGACAGAACGAGCTTGGTCTAGTTCCGAAGCTAATCCAAACGAGCGGGCTTTACAAACGTCGTCAATGTAAGAATCAACCGAAAAATCCAACTCTACTTGTTTGGGGTACCGATTAAAGACATGGTGATACTTTACAAAGGTGTACCGAACCTTAAATCCATTGAACGGTCGTAGAGATGCGACGGCATCACCCTGAGTTACGGTTATGTCGCGGTTAATCTTCAGAAATTTTCGTATTCCATCGCATTCTTTCAAGCCATGCATCATTATCAAATTGACGAACCCTTCCGCGCTCCCATCCATGATAGGAACTTCTTCGCCGGATACGTGCACAATGGCGTTGTCGACTTCAAGCCCCCACAAGGCTGACATCAAATGTTCAATGGTTGAAATTTCGATGTCGTTGTATCTAATCGTGGTTGAGAGAGTCGTATCTGAAACGTGCGCCGCGGACGCACGAATAAAGGTGTTGGGAAAATCATCCCGAACAAATTGAATTCCGAAATTTGTGGGTGCGGGGCGAATCGAAACTCGAGATCGTTCCCCGGTGTGGACGCCTATTCCAATGGCATCTACAGCCTCGGCAAGTGTATGCTGTTGCTTCATCCTGTGCAGTTTCTTTATGTGACTAGTTGTTTAGCCTTTCGGCTAATAAAAAATGGAGAAATAATGAAGATTTTCTCAAGTAAATCTCAAGATACAGTGTATTTTAACGATTTTGTCGTGTTTTCGCAACGAGAATTTGCTACTTGCGTAGAACAAGAACTGT
>VYFT01000036.1 GCA_009842245.1 Gammaproteobacteria bacterium
CTGCTCGAAGCTGGGTGTGTTTTTCGTCGTCAGCTTGAACATCCTCCGACTCCTCCTCCGGTGTAGTCTCGTTTTCTTGCGATTCACCTTCCGGATTCGTCTCATCTTCTTCTTTGAGTCTTCCTGTAAATTCAAAATCTCCCATACCAGAAGAAAACGTACCGGTCATTTCGCCGTTTTCAACTTCGCCAGAATAAGTCATCTCGAACGTACCGCCCCGTACATCGAACTCAAAAGTTATGGAAAACTCGTTTTCTTCGACTTTGACTTGATTGGCTTTTGCATTACCCACCAAGCCCCCAGTTAATGTGGCTGAGTACTCTCCCTCATCAGAGGCGCTAATAGTCAAAGTCTGTTCTGGTTGGTTTGTAGCGGTCTCGACACTGACGCCACTATCACCCAAATCGACTTCGATTACGTAAGACCCGTCGATGTCGCCAGAAGCTACTAGGCAGACGAACGAAGCCGCAACGGTAAATGCAATCACAAATTTCGACAAAGCAATTCTCCTTTTTAACAAGTGTTGGTCAAAGTTGTTGTACCATGAGTGAGTTAGTGATCAATTCGCGAGCCAATACGGTCAGGTTAATCTAGACAATTTGTTTAACCTGTGCTCAACCGCGAGAAAATTTCACCCTGTTTTCAGCATTGGGATGTAGGATGCAAGATTTGTACCACCGTTTGATCGTAGTCCTCAAGTAGCTCTTCGAATTACTCATGAAACTCAGCGCACAATCCGAATTGAATCGGAAATCTAAACAAGCTGTTTTTCCGACAGTTCGCAAGAATCTGCTCTAAGTGTTCGCTAAGTGCAACGAGAGTTGGAATTTAGCGTCTTCTAGCCCACGTGCCTATTGAGACAGAATCAAGAGGACAAATCTCTTGCGGCGAGACCACCCATTAAGTCGTCTGCATCATCTTGGTGTAGCCACCGACTACGATCAGAACGCTGTTTGAGATCTTCTGATGTCGCAAACGCATCGGCAATGTCCACGTCT
This sequence comes from Gammaproteobacteria bacterium, assembly GCA_009842245.1. Classification (GTDB taxonomy): domain Bacteria; phylum Pseudomonadota; class Gammaproteobacteria; order Pseudomonadales; family Azotimanducaceae; genus Bin55. The sequence continues at coordinate 999 of VYFT01000036.1, forward strand.
TGAAACTGCAGTTCATGTAACGTGTAGTAAATTCCTTTTTGCGCAATCAACTCATCATGAGTGCCGATCTCGCACACCTTACCGCGGTGCAATACAAGAATACGATCGCATTCTTGTATCGTCTGCAGACGATGCGCAATAATGATGGATGTTCGTCCCTCGGTCAGTTTCTTCAATCCGTCTTGAATAATCAGTTCCGTACCGGTATCAATGCTGGAGGTTGCTTCATCCAGTACAAGTATCTCGGGATTTGCGGCTAACACTCTAGCAAACGCTAAGAGCTGTTGTTGTCCCTGGGACAAATTGTGTCCTCGCTCGGCTAATTCGGTGTTATAACCGTCGGGCAGTTTATGAATGTATTGGTCTGCGTTTACTACACGTGCGGCCCACTCAACTCGTTCTTTGGATATCTCGGGATTATTGAGCGAAATATTGTCATAGACTGTACCCGAAAAGATGTGAAAATCTTGAAGTACCACACCAACGCGTTTTCTTAAGTCCTTACTACTTATGGAATTGACATCTATTCCATCGACAAAAACCATCTCATCTTCAATGTCGTAAAAACGAGCTAACAATCGAATGAGTGTGCTCTTTCCGGATCCAGTAGGCCCAACAATTGCTAATTTTTCGCCAGGATTGATGTGAAAAGAAACATCGTCCAAGACTTTGTTCCCTTTCTTATAGGTGAAGCTAACGTTTCGAAACTGCACTTCTCCGCGTAGTCTTGTTGGGAGCGTAGCTGGGTTCGCTGGTTCGTGCAGCTGTTCTTCCCAATCCAATGCTTGAAAGATACGCTCGCCGGATGCCATAGAACGAAAGAGTGTGTTAAAAAATTGCCCTACTCCCGATATTGGTGTAATCAACATACTGACGAAGTATGTGAACGTGATCAAGACTCCGATCGAAATCGACTCTTGTACGACCTCCCCTCCCCCATACCAAATTATCAAGGCCGTTGCGATACTCGGTAAGCTAGTGTTTAGGCTTTCAAACAGTACCTCATAGTTGATCGCACCAAACTCGTGCTTCCGATTTTCACGATTGTAGGCTGTATATTCAGCTATGTTTTGTTCTTGTCTGCCCGAAAGTTGAACGACTTCAATACCCATCAAGTCTTCTTGTAAATACTGATTTAATGAAGACACGGAGTCTCGTATCAGACGAAAAAACTTCGTGATGATCAAACGAAACACAACAGTTGCTACTATTGCAATGGGTAAGACAGTAAGTGCGACGGTGGTTAGACTCGCACTCAAATGAAACATCACTCCGATGATGATGAAAAAAGGTACGAAATCTGCTACGATCTGAATGAACGAAGTGATCAGGTTATATAAGTTTTCTATGTCATTTGTTACTCTTGTCATGACTCTACCTACGGCGACATGATCGTAGAACGACGCAGGCTTTCGCTCAAGAGAGGCGAACAAATCAACACGTAGATCCCGTAGAGTCTTCAATGCTCCACTAGTCAATGTCAGAGACTGCGCTAAAGACGCAAACGATTGGGTGAGTACTAAAGTGATATAGAACAATATCGCTGCAAATAACAGCTCTAAGTTGAAAAAATTTGAAATCCAGTGAGTCAATTCAACAAGTCCAAAATCCGGAAGGATATGCTCCGATTGCTCTGGCGAAGGAGCAAGAATCTCGTCAACGATTACTCGTCCGAGTAACAAGGGAATCGCGACAGCAATTAATGCGCCTACGATTAACAATACGACGCTTGCGCCTAAAGTAATGCGATACGGCTTTGTCCATCGCAACAGCCGTAGAAACATTCGAACGTTGACGGCACGATGGGTCAGGTGTTGGTCAAACGCCGAGTATTTCGTACCAGCGGCTTCTGATTTTTCTGCTCTTGCTTCCGCCATCAACCTGCAAGTTTCCGTCGTTCAATGTCTTCTTGAGTAGGTTGCTCAATCTCTCGAAGTTTTCGAATCAATCTGGCTCGTCTTGATTGGTCACGGTCTTGATTACTCTGGACCGCTTCCAGATCTGCGTAATGTTCTCCTCGCGCTAACAATTCGCTATGAGTACCCTTCTCAATCACTTTACCATCGTCGAAGACGTAGATGTAGTCAGCGTGTCTCGCTGTCGAAACACGATGGGAAATCAAAACGGTTGTCTTATCCGCGCGTAATTCATTCAATCCACGAATAATGCGTTCTTCTGTCTCGGTGTCCACGCTAGAGAAGACATCATCCAAGAGCAATACCTTCGAATCGCGTATTAAACCTCGTGCTAGCGTTGAACGTTGTTTTTGACCACCAGACAGCGTTACCCCTCGTTCTCCGACTATAGTTCTCAAACCCTCGGAGAGATCGGCAACGGTCTCTTCCATACTCGCTGCTTGAGTGGCATCCCATACTAGTTCGTCTTCGCGTGATATGTCGTCATATGAAACATTCTCTTTGACGGATGCGGAAAACAAGAAAGCATATTGAGGTACCAGCGCGACTTCTTGCCTGAGCCGTTGAATGGGAATATCGCAAATATCCTGTCCACCAATGAATATCGTGTTGCGAGGAGTATCGATCAGACGCACGACGGCTTTCAGAATCGTGCTCTTCCCCGATGCCATTCGACCGAGAAACGCTACAGTCTGTCCCGACTTGATACAAACGTCAATATTTTTGATTGCAGGCTCTGTCGCATCCTGATACGTATAGGACAATCCCTTGATATCAATAGACGGTTCGATTTCCGCGTTGGCCGATTGAGTGGCTTGATCCTGGACTTCAGGCTGATGCGAAACGATTTGAAAAATTCTCTCGGAACCTGCAGCCGCGGAGAAAAATAGCGATAGAGCCCAACCGATGTGTGATACAGACCCGGCAAGCAACAACAACCAACCTAGAAAGCGCTGAAGCGTACCGACCGTGATATCTCCTTGAAGTACGAGGTAGCTACCAAAACTCAACACGATCAATGGTGAAATCGCGGTCAATGTCGTCATTGTCAGATGCATATATGCCAGAAACCGAGAAGCACGGTAGGCTTTTTTTGTGTATTGTGTCGCCGTAGTACGAAATCTTCGGATCTCTTGGGCTTCTTGAGCCATTGCTTGAATCGTTCGAATACCAGTTAGGTTTTCCTGCGTGAAAGATGTCACATCAGCCATTGCTTCCTGTCGTTCCATAAAGTATGGATAAATCTTTCTTGTAATAAAAAATCCTGTTATTACGACAAAGGGTAGAGGTATAAGCGTTGCGAAAGCTAAACTCTTTGAATAGCTGAACATCATCGGCGGCACGATCACGAGCGTGATCAGGAACGTTGTAATCTGCACTAGTCCAAAAGATACGAACATCCGTACTTGACTCACATCGTTCACCGCGCGGGACATCAGATCTCCCGTATTGAACTTAGTGAAGAACCCAGGACCCTGATATTGAATGTTGTTAAACACTCGCTTGCGAAGATCGTAAGTTACTGATATCGCAATTCGTCGGAGTAAGCGTCGTACGGGTACATAAATGATGAATTGCACCAACACCACCGCGAAGATTCCTATGGCTGGCCAGAAGAAGTTAGGTGGAATGGCAGGATCTTCAAGACTCTCGATAGCCCTACCCGTGAAATCTGGTACAAACGCCAATCCGATGCGATGAACTACTAAACCGGTGATTGCAAGCGCGAACCAAACCCAGTACCGTTGAAGATAGGGTAAGAGTTTTCGAAGATGACCTAGATGCTTGAACGAAGAGCGCTCTCGGCGCGGTCCGCTCTGATAGCGAGCCCGCATACCACCCGAGTACGTGTGCCTCATAGAGTTGGCTGAGCCTATTTGAATGGCGCGCTAGCGGTCAGAAACGGTAAACCGACGTGAAACTGAACGACTAGCCGTGCTTAGATTGTGGTTATTGTCGACAATTATAAGAGTGCCCTATATGTCGAATCTTCCATCAATCACATCAACACTAAAATTTAATCTTTCAAAATGTCCATTAGTGTTTGATGCCAATCATTACTCGTCGAAAAGTGCTTCAGTTGTCCGGAAGTTCCCTCGCGGTCGCAGCTACCCTACCCTGCACGAACATTCTCTCTCAGGAGAATGAAGATCTTGGATGGGAAGAATTTCTAAAGCTGTGTGATGAGCTTGCTGACACGCAATTTGCGGAGGATTGGCAACAGAGTCAAGATGTTTACACAAAGAAAGTGGAAAAGCTCTTGGTTCGACTAAACCTCGAAGACGACAAGATCATCGATTTCATTGAGAGTTACAACAACTACAACACACGTTTTCCTGAAATCCGCACCATTCATCGCAAAACGGACTTTCAGGTGTCGTTGTTAGAGTTTGAAGCTGAAGAGAAAATCCCTTTACACGATCACCCTGACATGACTGGAGTAGTGATTTGTACTCACGGAAAAATCGAAGTTAATCACTACGATAAATTAACTGAGGCTAGCGTTAACGACTTACCGCTGTTGCAAACAGAAAGAAACCTTACTATGACTCCAGGTACCACAGCGACACTTACGACAAGCCGAGGGAACATTCACGAATTGCATGCAAAAGAATTTACGCGCATGATTGATGTTTTCACGCCGCCCTACAATCGCGAGCGAACTAGTCGTTCCCGATACTACTGGATTGGTAAGAACGCCTATGATGAACGGACTGATGTTTTTGAAGCAGAAATGACTCGAAGTCCGTTCCGCCGCTAATCGAATTCTACGACGAGTAGTTTCTTACTTAGCTCTTCCAGAATTTACCCTCTAAGAGTCGTCATCGTCTGTCAAGCAGTCGATGATCGATGTACTTAGGTTTTCTAGTAATTCGATGTAAAGATCTGGACCAGCATCTAGTGTCGCACCAAGTGGATCCAAAGTACGAACTCTCAAGTTGGCCTGGTCCTCTAGTGAATTGACGAATTCATCGTCAAATTGGGGCTCTGTGAAGACGCACTCAATCTTCAAGTCTGTAATTTGTTTTTGAAGTTCTTGTATGTGTTTCGCCCCCGGCGTGTATTCACCTTTTAGAAACGCGCGGGTAAGTCCGTCAAGGCCAAATCGATGTTCAAATGATTGATAGCCATCGTGATATACGATAAACGGTTTGAGTGATACTGTAGCTGCGTCGTAGCTTTCGGTTAACCGTTCTATTAAAGCTTCTACCTCGGTAATGAAACTGTCTGCGTTGTTAGAAAAGACTTCAGCATGTTCCTCAAAGTGTTCCGAGAGGACACGTGCGACTTCTCGGGCCATTACGATCGCATTCAAAGGATCAAGCCAAATATGATGGTCGAACATGCTCAGATCCCGATGCGATTCAACTTGAGGCTCTTCGGCATCGTCGTCATGACTCTCTCCGTGAGAATCCCCACCCCATCGTACCAATTCAATGTCGTCAACCTTCATCAGTTGGATCACTTCGACGCTATCACCAAGTGCTTCCGTCGCGGCACCCATACTGGCTTCACAACTTTCATCTATGAGGAACACTACATTCGCATTTTGAAGAGTGCGCATGTTGGAAGGTCGCAAGATATGCGTATGTGGAGACTGAAATCCTGGTATGATTAGTTTAGGTTCACCCACCCCAGACATCACTGCACTTACGATCGAATGCAGCGGCTTAATAGAAGTGACCACGTCCAGTTCGTCTTCTGCAAAGCTGCATGTTGCAAACCCAATCATGCTCCCCAACACGGCCAACAACAACACTTTCAAAGCACCTATTCGCGACATATCTGCATATCCTTGGATTTTGTGAGTAAAGAAAATTCGAGTTCTATAATTTTACGCGCATGCGTTCATCGAGGTTGTTTGCGAATACTCATGCAATCATTTAGGACCCGCTCACGCCTACCTCATGCACGACGGTGATTCGCGAAAGTTGTCAAATGCCCCCTAATAACTCTACATTCCTGCTATCTGCTGAAGATATCGGTGTTCGTTTATCCGAACGGTGGATTTTCAGATATGTCAACGTCAGTGTTGAGAGCGGACAACTGGTTTGCATCATTGGTGGTAACGGTGCGGGCAAGTCCACTTGCGTCAAGACTCTACTAGGACTGATTCCTTTGACTGAAGGGAAGATTGAGAAGCAAAAGTCTATGACAATCGGATATGTGCCTCAGAAACTAGCGATTACACCTATTCTCCCAATGACTGTACGCCGGCTGTTAACCTTGGGAAACCATCGTTGCAACCGTACGGAGATTGAACACGTACTATTCGTTGTCGGACTAGAAAAGCTGGGAAACCCACTGGTGACGACCCTTTCTGGAGGTGAATTCCAACGGTTAATGCTCGCTCGAGCAATATTGCGAAAGCCACAACTTTTGGTGTTGGATGAACCACTCCAAGGGGTCGATATCGCCAATACGGATATCCTAAACGACTTAATACTAACGATACGAGATGAACTTCAGTGCGGCGTGTTGATCGTGTCGCACGACATAGAGAGAGTCTTTCAGGACGCAGATGACGTTTTAGTTTTAGTACCACACGAACATGACGAAGTGCTCACTGACAACCCAGTTTGGAATCGTAGTTCTTAGGCTCTTGTGTCTGCTACTGCTCGAGTTGTGATCTAGATGTTAGACGACTTCTTTGTGCGGGCGATGATTGCAGGTATTGGAATCGCGTGTTTCGCGGGACCGGTTGGTTGTTTCATTGTGTGGCGGCGTTTGGCCTACTTTGGTGAAACTATCGCACATTCATCCCTACTAGGTGTCGCGATGGCTGTCATACTTGACTTCAACCTAGTAATTGGAATCTTTGCTTCAGCATCAATTATCGTGACCCTACTCTTCTTTTTGGATCGACGCGGGGGTTTGCCTACAGATACGATTCTTGGTTTGCTTGCTCATGGTGGATTAGCAACGGGATTGGTAGTACTAACCTTTGTTCCCGGCATGCGACTCAACATTCAATCGCTTCTGTTTGGGGACATACTAGCAGTCTCCCAGTTTGATTTAGTTCAAGTTTGGCTTGGCGGCATAGTCGCTCTAGTCATTCTTCTCTGGTTGTGGCGACCATTACTGGTCTCTACCCTTAGTACAGACTTAGCAACCGTGGAATCATTACGTCCGAACAGGGCAAAGTTTCTCTTTGGTATTCTCGTTGCGGCAATCATCGCGGTGGCGATCAAAATCGTCGGAATACTCTTGATTGTGGCGCTACTTGTGATTCCAGCTGCGACTGCCAGACGATTTGCAAATACCCCGGAAATAATGGCTGCCGGAGCAACCGTGGTTGGTGTTGGGTCGGTAGTTGCCGGTCTGTTTGCTTCCCTTCAATTCGACACACCGTCGGGTCCTTCCATTGTGGTCTGCGCAATCTTGATATTTGCAATTTCGCGTGTAGTCGCATTGTGCGTGAAATTGATTCGATCACACCTAGGGTAGTACTTGATCTTACTTTCAACAAAAATCGGTGCGCAGGCAAACTCTCTATAGCGATACAATGTTCCAAGAGCGTAGCATATAGCACTGTACGGCTCCCATCGACCAAATTGGAGAGATAACATGGTTAAACGTTTCTTACCACTAATTTGCTTTATATCGATTTGTAGTCACGCGCATCACCAAGCCTTCCTTGAACAAAAATCCGTAGAAGAGATTGGAGACGCGTTAGTCCATGTCACGTTTGACCGGTTTTATGACAGATATCATTGGGGACTAGCATGCTTCGACAAGTCATCCGAGGTATTTCCACCAATGAGTGTGCGAATCTCCGTCGCGGAAGTAGCTGAATGCGGGGTTTCGTTCACATTTTCAGAAAGTTCAGACGAAGTCGCTGATAAGGGCAAATTGGAGTATCGTTTTGACGATGAAGATCCTATCGTTGTAGACTATAAACTCAGTGCTCTTAATAACAGACATGCAATAGTTGATTTCGAACAGGAAGAATTCGCCACGTTCCTCGAAAGTTTCTCAAAAGCAAACGCAATTACGTTCTCTATGGATGACTATGAAGACACCCTTCCGCTCAAAGAAATGACTAAAGCAGTTGAGAGATTTCGAGAAATTCTGGCCGAATCATACATTATCGAGCTTGAGTCAAGCGACCTCGACAACGATGAAGAAGATCCTTCTGAAACTTCGGAGAACGAAGAACCGTCTACCACCGACAGCTGAATTTTTGTTGTATGACAACGAACGCGATTCCGCGTCAGTCGAGCCGTTAAAGACTTTAGATAGTGGCGTCCCCTAGGGGAGTCGAACCCCTGTTGCTGGGATGAAAACCCAGTGTCCTAGGCCTCTAGACGAAGGGGACGCTGAACGGGAAATTCTGGTTTCAACTCTGTTAAATTCAATGAGTCATCTTGAGGCTTTAACTAGCCAACTCGTGCGATCAGGACTGCTCGATATTTCGAAGTGATACACCGAGTCTTTTGTTCCCTACACGAACAAAGACGCTGTACCGCAACGTCTGCTTGCGAGATTGTACTCAGACTGTTTCAATAAGGATAAAACCGACATAACCCAGCTACGTGTGTCAGTCTAGAACGACACCCCTATTCCAATGCTGTAAGTCAAATCGGTGTTTTTCGAATTTTCTGCCGGTTCAGTTTCGTATTTAAGGTTGCTTCTCATGTCTAAGTTAAGTGAATTTGAAAGTAAAAATCGAAGTCCGAATACACCATCTATTACTCCTGCGCTCGTTTCCGTTATCCAAAGCAAGCGATTCTGCTGTGAAAGTTCAACACGACCCCCAAACATCTTTTTGTTGTAAGCACTCGCGGCACGTAAAGCTGGCGAGACTTGTTCAAGTTCTTCGAGAGATTGGTAGACCGCACTAAAGGCGACGTCGATTGACAGGTCGGTCAGAGAATGTTCTATGAACTTCTTACCTCCTCCAAAGCCGAGAACTGACCTCCATGTGACGTCCTTTAACGGATCATAGGAATAATCAATACTCAACGTGTTATACCACTGACGCTCTCGAAGCCAACGAAAGTTATACTTTAGATCCAATAAATTGGTAGTAGTCTGTGCGTCGGTTGACTCTCGAGTGTGTGAGACATTTAACAATTGTTCGCTATTGGATCGTAGTAATGAAGACTCCCCAAACAAAGAAAAGTTCTGAGACTCGTTGTTTCCAGATGTTCCTGCGATTGAGACCGTAAGTTGGTTCTTCCAAGCAGTGTTGATTACCAGAGTTGAAGTAGAAGCAGTTCGGACAACATCAAACCTCTTCACGTCGAGACTCTTGTTTAATGCTCTGGTTTCCTTAGAACCGGCGACGTAAATGATGGTGTAGTCGGCCTCTGTGACCAGACTCTCGACTTTTCTTTGATTGATGTACAGAGTCCCAGCGTAGTCAGTCTTGAACGTGACCACTTTACCCGACAGTCCGATCAACTCTCCCGATAAAGTGTCGCCATTCTCCACAGTCAATGTATCTCCATTCACATTAATACCAAATAAATAAATAGAAATGCTAATAATGTTTATGAATAACAATTTTAGTTTCTTCAAATGCATCACTCCGGCTGTTCTAAAAGTCTATTGCCGATCCAATATTGCGCAAAATGCGCTGCCGTTCGACCACTTCGCACACCTCTATTGAGTGCCCACTGTAATGCTTGTTTTCTCGTCTCGGCGTTAATGTCAGCTTCGAGGTCATAGCTCTGAGCTAGCTTTCGAATCCAGTGGCTTACTACTCGTAGATACTGTTCTTGGTCGAAGGGATGAAATGCCAGCCATAGACCAAACCTATCGGAGAGGGAGATTTTCTCTTCTATCGCCTCTGCCTCGTGCATGTCTTCCGCCCCAGATGTTTCATTATCTCGCTGAAGCTCGGTGATCAGGTGCCGACGATTCGAAGTGACGTACAAGAGTATGTTTGTTGTTGCTGTTATTACCGATCCTTCCAAAGCACTTTTGAGATCCTTGTAACTGAAGTCAAAAGCATCAAAAGACAAATCATCGCAAAAAATGATGAATTTGTAAGGAAGAGCTCCCAAAATTTCAGCAAGAACTCCAATCTCCGTCAAATAATTTTTCTCTACCTCTACTAACCTTAAGCCGCGATCGCCAAATTTTTGTAGGATCGCATGAATTAAAGAAGATTTACCTGTTCCTCGAGCTCCCCAAAGAAGTGCATTGTGTGCGGGCAGGCCACGACAAAACAACTCGGTGTTATTGATCAAACTCGTTTTATGACGATCGATCTCTAAGAGATCGTCAAGATCGTAGGTTTCGAGATTTTTAATCGGGTGGAAAGTACTGTAGGTGTCGTGGTGGCGCCATTTAGCGGCGAAGGTGTCTTCCCAATCAATCGAAACTGTTTTGGGTAGGAACACCCCGAGATCATCTGCCAAACTCTCGAGTTTGTTGAGTAGTTGCCGAAGTTCCGGGTCCATAACTTGTGAATTTTACGAAGCGCTCTCATGCTTGATTCACTCGATTTTGCGTGCGTCAGCTAATACAAATCTGGTATGCCATCTCTTCCTTGAACTACAGAATAAAATTCATTCGACCCTCTTAGGTGCTTTTCTTATGCATGGTTTGCTCACCGCGTTCATTGCCTATTTAGTCGCCCTATTTCTAGTGGCTCTGTATGCCAACTATCGCACGAAGTCGATGACAGATTTCGCGATCGGAGGGCGGTCGATCTCAAGTCCCGTAGCAGCTCTGTCTGCTGGAGCTAGTGATATGTCTGGTTGGCTATTGTTAGGCCTTCCGGGTGCAATTTACCTAAGTGGCCTAGTGGAACTTTGGATTGTTATCGGCTTGGTTGTTGGTGCGTTGCTAAATTGGTCTTTCGTCGCAAAACGACTACGTGTTGCTAGCGTCGTTTGGGGCGACGCGACGTCGATACCCCATGTATTGCGCCTCAGAGTCGCTGCAAATGGTCCGCTGTTGGAGATTGTTGCGGCAGTTGCAATTGTCATATTCTTTACGATCTATATCTCGGCTGGGTTCATTGCGGGTGCAAAGTTGTTTGAAAGTGTGTTCAACTTAGACTACGCTTGGGCATTGCTTCTTGGTGCCTTTATCGTGCTGTGTTATACAGCGCTAGGAGGATTCCTCGCTGTGAGCTGGACGGATACGTTCCAGGCTCTACTGATGATGCTGGTGTTGGTTATCGTGCCCATTCTTGCCTTCAGTGTGGGTAGTCCCAACGTGAATGTGAACGCTACTACTCCGCCAGTTTGGGACGCCGGTGCATATGGAGTTCTAAGTGTGATAGGACTGTTGGCTTGGGGTCTTGGTTACTTTGGGCAACCGCACATACTGAAGAGATTCATGGCATTGAGAAGTCCTGATGATGCCCGAGCAGCACGGACTATCGGTATGTCTTGGATGGTTATCTCATGTATTGGTGCAGTCGCTGTAGCCTACGCAGGACTACATCTCCTGCCCAGAATCGAGGATGAAGAGACTATTCTCATCAAACTAAGCGAAGTCTTGCTGAATCCTTGGATCGCCGGCATTGTTATCGCCGCGATCATGGCAGCTGCCATGAGTACCGTCGACTCACAATTGATGGTGATTACTACATCAATAGTCAATTCACGGTGGCTCAACGACAGAGCCGCGTTGTTCGTTAATCGAATCGGTGTAATTGCAGTAGGTACTATTGCGGTGCTTCTTGCTCTCGATCCAGACAGTAAGATATTTGGCACTGTCAGCTTGGCCTGGGCTGGAATTGGAGCAAGTATCGGCCCCTGTGTGCTGTTTTCGTTGTTCTACCGCAAAACAACTGGCCCAGCACTGATCGCTGGAATACTTGTAGCTATTGTGGTTGTGCCGATATGGAATGAGATTTTGTCGGGAGGCATCTTTGACATTTACGCGCTCTTACCAGCGTTCGTACTGTCGAGTCTCGTAATCTGGTCCGTCTCCTACTTGTGGCCGAATGAACTAGCAAAGAAGAACTTTGATGAGTTCATTGACCGGATGGATTCAGGATCTACGTAATGGAACGATGTTATCGGTATGTTTGTTGAAGGTTTGATGGTCAAGATCGCCTCCGTGTAAGCCGATCTTGCCTTTCTCAAAGAATCGAATCTCGTAGGTAAATTCGTCGCCACCGGTATCCGACAAAATTAATGAAGATTGACTAATTCGCCACGTTCCTTGTTTCGCAATGTCCTTCCGTCGTAGTTCATAGCTGCCCTTTGTAAGTACTCCACTAAACGTAATGAATAGCGGGTCCCCTCCATCCGGAGGAACATCTTGCGTCCACGAACCAGGTAACTCCAGATTTGCAAGCCATTTTTGTCGCGCAGTACTCGTTCGGCTAAACCAAGTGACCAGAAATAAAGCGATCACCATTATCCCGAGAAGTATTCCAAGACGTCCCATATGTCGACTCTAATTCAGTGAGAATAGATTACAAAACACTCAATATAAACGGAAGTAAACTACGAAATTCTTCATAATGCCCTTAGGCCTATCACCGACTCCCTTCCCCACCAAAAACACGCGTAGGCATTGAAATGACTCATCAATCGGTATTTGCTTTCTTGATAATGTATGACTTAAAATGAATAATTATCCATTGTGTAAAGTTACGGAATCAAACCTATCCAAATCCCATTTCTTCAATATCCACAGGGACTAACGGATACTGAATTCCTGCCCACTTTTGTACAACTCGTATAACTTGACAACAATATCCAAATTCATTATCATACCATGCATAAATTTGTACGTGCTTCCCGTCATCTGCTACGATTGTCGCTTGACCATCAACTATACAAGCATGACGATTCCCAATGAAGTCAGACGACACCACTTCAGACTCTTGGGTGTAGTCTATTTGCCGCTGTAACGTAGAAAATAGCGAAACATCGCGCAAATATCTAGTTACTTCATCCTTCGTCGTTTCCGATTGAATAGTTAAGTTCAAGATCGCTAGCGAAACATTCGGTAGCGGCACTCTAATGGCATTTCCAGTTAGACGTCCTTTTAAATGTGGTAAGAAACTTGCGACTGCTTTCGACGCGCCGGTTTCGGTGATCACCAAGTTTAACGGAGCTCCTCGACCACGTCGATCTTTCTTGTGATAGTTATCGGTTAAATTTTGGTCCGGCGTGTAGGCGTGCACTGTCTCCATGTGACCATACTCGATACGGTATTTGTTGTCCATCACTTTCAATATTGGAACGATAGCATTAGTAGTACAAGAACCCGCGGAAATGATCTTCTGATCTGTGGATAGCGTATGCGAATTGATCCCAGATACGATGTTTGGTACTTCACCTTTGGATGGCGCGGTTACGATGACTCGGTCAACCCCTTTCGCTTCTAAGTGTTGCCCCAAACCAGTTTCGTTTCTCCAAACACCAGTAGTATCTATTACTAGAACGTTCTCAATACCGTGTTGCTCGTAGTCAACCTCTGCAGGGTTGGTCGCGTAAATGAACCGTACGACGTTTCCGTTAACAATGAGACAATTGTTTTCCCGATCAATTCGAATCGTACCAGAAAAGTCGCCGTGGACTGAATCGTGTCGCAAAAGTAGCGCACGTTTTTCGAGATCGTTTTGCGCTGCTGGACGTAGTACGACTGCGCGCAATCGCAGTTGATCACCGCTACCGGTTTTTTCGATGAGCAATCGAGCTAGGAGTCGGCCGATACGACCAAAGCCGTAGAGTACGACGTCCTGAGGTTTTGCAAGGGGTTTTACGTGTCGCCCCAACACATGCGCACACTGCTCACGCGCGTAATCTTCCACTGTTGGAGGATCTTCACCATACTCACACAGATTCATGTGTTTCACGGTGAGCTGTCCCAAGTCAAAGTGTGCGGGACCGCAGTCTAACTCCGCAACCGCTTTCAGCATCGGATATGTCTCAAACTCTGACAACTCATTCTGTGCGGTTTGCCGTACGAACCGATGAGTACTCATGATGTCGGTCACACTTTTGTTGTATAACGCGCGGCCAAATAGGTAGGTCACGATGTTTTTGCGATACAACTGCCCGATCATTGGAATCATTGCTTCCGCGAGTGCTTCGCGTTCTTTCCAATCAGGGAAATAATCGTCTAAGTGATCTAATGCCAAAGTTTTTTCCTATGTAAAGTCTTCGTCTGTCAAGCCCGTTGCTGAAGTGGTTAAATGTGTCGAGCCAACCGATGATTGGATTTGTAGTGTTCGTAGTAGGATGTAGAAAGCTAGAGCGATTTTGCGGTGGAAACGTCTCAACGAAGACTGTCGTTTATTTGCTCTAGTCTCTCCGTACCAGGACACAAATTCTCCTCGTCGAGCTCGTTGAAAGGAGTGTCAAGAGTGCCTAGGATGTCGTGGCAATCTACAGCATCTTCTTCGAGAAAGAGCAATCCTGTTACTATTTCGCCCTCTTCTTGAGCCTTCTGTACGTAAGTAAGGGCAGATACTCGGTTGTTTGGTTCATAGGAATCGGAAAGTTTACGTAATTGCAATTTAGAGCCGTCATGCATAGGAACCGAAGTCGTTGTACCCTCTTCGTATTCAACAGTTATTTCGTCTCGCGGCATGATGAGATTGGCGTCGACAACAGGTTCGGTGTGATTGCGCACGTGAGTGTAGCTCTTCGTGGAACCGTCGTGGTTGTTAAACATAACGCATGGTGAGATAACATCAATGAACGCAAAGCCCTTATGAAGTACGGCAGCTTTTATTAACGGAATTAATTGTTGCTTATCCCCGGAAAAACTACGCGCTACGAAACTCGCACCAAGCTGAATTGCAAGACTCACTAAATCTATGGGTGCATACAGATTTGGGACGCCTCGTTTACTCGTGGAACCCCGATCATTTGTCGCAGAGAACTGACCCTTAGTAAGTCCATATGTACCGTTGTTGTCGACGATGTAGCACATATTGACTCTTCGACGAATGATGTGAGCGAACTGACCGAGTCCTATCGATGCACTGTCGCCATCGCCAGAAATGCCAATGTACTTGAGATCTTTATTGGCGATGTATGCGCCCGTCGCTATGGAAGGCATACGTCCATGTACTGAGTTAAAGCCATGCGCATTACCCAAAAAGTAACTTGGTGTCTTTGACGAACAGCCAATTCCAGACACTTTAGCAAATTGATGTGGTGGAATCGACAATTCGTGACATGCTTGAATTACAGCCGCGCTCACCGAATCATGCCCACATCCCGCGCAGAGAGTTGAAACGATCGCTTCATAGTCTCGCCGAGTCAATCCTATCTCGTTCGTTTTCAACAACGGATGACGGGCTGATGGTTTAGGTACAAATGTCATGATTCCACCTCTCGCAATCGAGGCAATTTGTTAACTACATAGTGTTCTGTCACAGAGTCCACGATGTAGTCTGCAGAGATCGAGAAACCTCCGTAGTATAGAATTGAAATAATCTTCTCTGGGTCAATCCCTAAATCCAAAGTGAGCAGAGACTTCATTTGTGCATCTCTGTTCTGTTCGACCAAGAAAATCGTCTCATGAGTCTCGATAAATTCAGCAACGTCCGCCCCGAATGGATAACTTCTGATGCGAAGTGTATTCAATGCTATCCCATTCTCATCTAACATTAAAAGCGACTCTTTCATGGGTGTCGTGGTTGTACCGAAGTAAATGATTCCCGCGCGACCGTTTCGACTTTCTATTTCTGCTGCCGGCATGAGACGTCGGATCGTCTCCCACTTTTTAGTTAAGCGGTCCATGTTGTTTATGTAACTCTGTGGATCTTCAGTGTACACGGCCCACTCGTTCCTAGAAGATCCTCGC
The DNA here is from genome assembly GCA_009842245.1 of Gammaproteobacteria bacterium. Lineage (GTDB taxonomy): Bacteria > Pseudomonadota > Gammaproteobacteria > Pseudomonadales > Azotimanducaceae > Bin55. The sequence goes on from VYFT01000036.1 coordinate 16,655, forward strand.
GTAAAGAACGATCCCTTTGTCGGATGCGTTCCAGGTAGTGTTCGATACCCTATTCCATCTCCATCGCTATCTACGTATCGACCATACCGTTCTATCTCTTCTAAATCGTCAAAGTCGAGCACTTTACCACGGTCGTAGCGACGCGAGTCGTCCCATTGAAAAGGCTCCGACAATGTCTGGTTCATCCCTAGCTCAAGATCTGTCATCACGATCACGGGGGACTGAATTCGCTCAGCCAAGTCAAAAGCGTCCGCGGCGAAGTCAAAACACTCTTTCGGCGCAGCGGGAAGTAGTATCGGATGTTTCGTATCACCGTGTGAGGCGAAAGCAACACTCAACAAGTCCGATTGTTGCGTTCGCGTCGGCATGCCCGTAGACGGACCCGCCCGTTGCACGTCAAACACTACAGCAGGAACTTCGGCAAAGTAAGCTAGTCCGAGAAACTCGTTCATTAAAGAAATCCCCGGACCGCTCGTTGCGGTAAAGGCACGAGCACCATTCCATCCAGCACCTATTACCATCCCTATTGCCGAAAGTTCGTCTTCAGCTTGAATTATGGCAAACCTCTTCTTCTTAGTCTCTGGATCAACTCTTAGTCGAGATGCATGTTTTTCAAACGCATCGGCGACCGATGTTGAGGGCGTGATCGGATACCAAGCACACAGTGTTGCCCCGCCATAGATCGCGCCAAGTGCAGAAGCCTCATTACCGTCGACAAGGATGCGGTCTCCGATGAGATCAGCACTACGAGTCTGAATGTCCATTGGGCATGGTAGGTACTTCAAAGCGTAATTACGGCCGAGTTCCAGTGCTCGAATATTTGGTTGAATGAGCTTGTCTTTGCCTCGATATTGGGAAGCTACCATACTCGTGAGCACTTCAAATTCCATATTGAGCAAAGCAGACAAAGCCCCTACGTAAACAATGTTCTTGAACAGTTGACGCTGTTTAGGATCAGAAAACTCGGATAGGATTAGTTTGGTGATCGGAATTCCAATTTCAGTTACATCTTCCCGGCACAGCTCACGGGGTCGGCCACGCGTACTGTCATAAATGAGATAACCGCCGCTTTCGAGTCTGTCGACGTCTTCGGTGTAGGTTTCTGCGTTCATCGCGACCATGATGTCCACCTTCTCGCGACGACCAAAGTACTCCCGAGCGGACGCACGCACCTCATACCAGGTAGGAAGCCCCTGAATATTTGACGGGAAGATATTCCTCGTTGTAACTGGAATCCCCATCCGAAAGAGTGCTTTAGCGAACATTCCGTTCGCGCTAGCGGAACCAGAACCATTGACATTCGCAAACCGAATGACAAATTCGTTGTATGATGTCATTCAGCGTAGCTACTGAGCTGCGGTATGTGAATGATCGACTTTTGCATATCCCACGCGTTTGTAGGACATCGTTCCGCACATAGACCACAATGCAAGCACAAGTCTTCGTCTTTCACCATAACACGATTTGTCGGGAGAATATCAGACACATACAAATCCTGTTCAGAGTTCTCGGCAGGAGCGGTTAAGACTTTGCGTAGATCGTTTTCTGGTGCGTTGGGGGTGAAGGTAATGCAGTCCAACGGACAAATATCTACGCAGGCATCGCACTCAATACAAAGTTTTTCCGTAAATACCGTCTGAACGTCGCAATTCAAACAGCGTTGTGCTTCTTTGAAACCGAGATCTTCATCAAATCCTAATTCGACTTCGACTTTTATGTTGTCTAAAGATCGCTTTAGATCAGCGTGCGGTACGATATGTCGTTGCGATGGGTCGTGTTCGGCATCGTAGCTCCATTCATGAAGCCCCATCTTTTGACTGATGAGGTTGACCCCTTCTGGTGGACGATCCTGTTTTGGATCTTTGCCCTGACAAAACAGGTGGATGGAGATCGCCGCTTTATGCGCATGCGCCGAAGCCCAGATAATGTTCTCTGGCCCGAACGCAGAATCACCCCCGAAAAACACCTTCTCATGGGTTGATTGCAGTGAATCCTCGTCGATTATGGGACAATCCCACTTGTCGAACTCGATCCCAAGATCGCGTTCGATCCAAGGGCAGTGATTTTCTTGTCCTATTGCCATCAAAATGTGATCAGCTTCAATGAACACGTCCGGTTCTCCGGTGGGTAAGTATTTGAGTCTGCCATCGACTTCTTCCGGTTTTACGCGCCCGAAAACTACACCCTTCAGTCTGCCGTTCTCGTGAACAAATTCCTTAGGTGGTCGATTATTGAGGATGGGTATGCCCTCAGCCATCGCGTCCTCTTTTTCCCAATCACTGGCTTTCATTACATCAAATCCTGACCGCACGACCACAGTCACAGACTCTGCTCCAAGTCGATTAGAAGTACGGCAACAGTCCATCGCAGTATTACCACCACCCATGACTATTACCTTACCTGAAATCGAAGTTGTATGTCCGAAAGCCACACTTGAAAGCCAGTCGATGCCGATAGAAATGTGCTTACTAACTTCGACGCGACCGGGTAAATCTAGGTCTCGACCGCGAGGAGCACCTGTGCCAACAAAGTATGCATCATACCCGCGATCAAGCATTTCTTTCATGCTTGAAATTTCGTAGTTATAGTGGGTATTCACACCCATATTTACGATCAGATCTACTTCTTCTTCGAGCACATCCTTGGGGAGACGAAACGCAGGAATTTGGCTTCGCATCATGCCACCTCCTCCTGGGTCCCGATCAAACATGTCAATCGTATAACCCAAGGGCAAAAGATCACGTGCCACCGCTAACGACGCTGGACCAGCGCCAAGCAGTGCAATTCGCTTGCCATTTTTTTTCTTGGGCACCTTCGGTAGATACGGAGCTATGTCTCCTTTGTGGTCAGCAGCTACCCGCTTCAAACGACAGATTGCAACCGGTTTTTCTTCAGTTCGGACACGGCGACAGGCTGGTTCGCAGGGACGATCACAAGTGCGACCCAAAATCCCTGGAAACACGTTCGATTCCCAATTGATCATGTAGGCTTCGGTGTATCTCTCCTGCGCAATAAGCCTAATGTATTCAGGCACGGGCGTATGCGCGGGACATGCCCATTGACAGTCAACCACCTTATGAAAGTAGTTTGGGTTGTGAATATCAGTGGGTTGCATGTACGCAGTCACCGGTTTGAAGTAAAAATAGCGTTGTGTATGAATTATTAACGCAAGGTACCGTCAGTAGTACGAATACTAACAGCTTTCAAATAAGATGTGATGTGTTTAGACAAAATTTCTTGTGGTAGACTAGATTTTAACAATTTCTATGTCTTTGACACTAGCACTTTAGACCCCAAAATTGTGTGTTGAGTTCGCGACTACCAATCCAACATTCGTGTTTTCTCAACGGACGGTCTATGTCAGAGGTCACCGAAACTTCGTGTCCAAAATTTTGTGAATTCCTACGGGAACTCAATAACCTACCGTGTCAGAGTCTCGGCTATCAGACACTGAAAGTGGTCTACGAAGAGTACTGTGCCAGGCGACACACAAAGGTCTTCCATACATACAGCAAGAGCACTACCGACTCTTCGTACTCCCTGGTCTTACAACCGCGACTGCAGTCTCAGTATTGAATTTCACTCTCGAATACGAAACGGCAAAATGTCTGCTTTTCTATGTAAATCTCTGTAGAGAGCAGATTGGACTTCATCCATGCTATAGGTTCTTGAAAATCCGTACCCTGCCTCCAAAATTGTTACGCCTCGGGATGACGGATGATGTTTTGTCGATGACCAAGCTTCCTGGTGTTCACTAGTCAACATTTCCTCAAGCTGCGATGCCCTCGGTGGTGGTAGGAAGTAATACACCCGATTTTGCATTAACAGTTCCAATGCGGCCCTCGATGCTAAATCAGATTCTAGATGGACGACTCGATCAAGCAGCGTAGTCGGATTGTTCATAGCCCAATACTGAAACACATACTCTGAGTAATCTGTTCTATTAATGTGTTCAACGCTATTCATCAGTTCCAAAATACCATCCCAATCTTCATGTTTCACCATTGACCTAGCGACCGCTATCTGCGTGGATAGGTGAGTCAATTTTGGCAACATTTCCTTGGCGTACTCAATATCCGACATCGCAACTACCTCGAACACATCGGACGTAACAGATCCGATCTGTGGATGCTTGCCGAGCTGAAGTGCTTGTTCCAACGCCTCTCGAGGATTTGACAACGCCAACGTTCGTAATGCTTCGATCGCAGCCTGTTGCCTTACGTAAGGTGTGATATTTTGTGCAGTCTTGATCCATTCGAGAGCTGCTGCTGAATCTTTCATAATCCATGATCGCGCGAGCGTCTTGGCGAGACCCAATTGATAAATCGAGCCCAAGAATGCTCCTATATGACGAGAAGCCTCGTCCGGATAATCATTCGCGAGCGTCGAAAATCTCACCTGCTGAGCTATCTTCTGTAGTGTGATTGGCAGAGAGTGAATATTTTCAACGTATTCTTCGTAATCTATCTCTGACCAAATCCTCAATATTTCCGTAGCATAGTTCGACGGAAATCCATTGGAAACAAGTACAGACGCAGCTTCTAGTGCCTTGACAGGATCAGTCTCGGCCCACCCCTTAATCACAAGAGGGAACATCGCTCGTTGTAAATGGTCATCCAATTCCTTGACTTGCGTAAAAACCGCTTCATAACCTATGGAGTCACCTTTATGCAAGACAAGAATCGGTAACAAAGCTTCCATCAACATCCTATTGCCAATTGTGTTGTCGAGTTCTTCAATCACCTTTAAATTCAAGTCGTCATCAAACGCTTGAATACCGTTAATGACTTGAAAGATGTCAGCATCACCATCTAAGTACTCGGTTAGGAGGTCAACAAAATCAGAGTCCCGGGCATCACTTGAAGAACCGAACTCGTCATCATCTTTGTTGTTGGAACGGGTGGTATCCGGCGAGTCTCGTGGTTCTAGCGAATCAGTTAACGATGAAGCAATCGAACCTGTGTTAAGATCTGAGTATACGCCTAGACTCACCGTCAGAACGACACCAATTGTTAAACCGACAACGATCCCGATTGCGTAATGCACTGCTATGTGCAACCGTGGTTTATGTAAAGTAATCATCGCGAGTAACCCTATCCTCTTTTAATCGACATGTTTTATCACTTGGCGTTGGAGCTCAGACTTGAGCATTTAGGTTTCAAGGTGGTCACCGTGTTTAATACGGTGACAGATTCCCAGAATCAGACCTAAAGACAATCTAAATCTACGTCGAGGCAACACAATCGAGTTACCGAGTATGTTTAGGAGTTCTGAAGTTGCTCAATACCCTATCAACATATCCCATAAAGTCTAACTGTAATTCGATTCCCATTGTAGCAATCTTTATTGTGAGGACTAGTGTCTCGAATTTCGAAACTCGCATCGGTCAGCTTTAAACACGGTCCACTAATACGGAAGTAACAACTGCGCAGTATTCAAGCGTTTGAGAGCTCCGCGTATTCGCAAAAATTTTGTGAATATCTATGCACGCCCCGACCGAAATCTCAAAACATTTATGATCGACCTATATGCAAACTACTAAAATTTATGATCCACAAGCGCACCAGGCGTCCTTCGCCGGTACAAGATATATCAAAATAAACCTCACCTCAGTTTACTTCCATTTCAACTGTTCTTATTAGCCGTCAATCTGGCGCTGGCGAGCTTACCCAAGAGATTCCACCCAAGCAGCAAGCAGTCACCTGGACTCACTGCTTTGGTAGTGCTGGAGCCGAAGCTTTAGCGGCCACCATCGCTGCGCACCCTCGTCCTTATCTTGTTGTTTCACCTAGTGTCGAACAAGCATACGAGATACAAGCTCAGCTATCTTTTTTTACATCTGATTTATCCGTACGACAGTTTCCAGCCCACGAAACACTTCCTTATGACATCTTTTCACCCTCCGGGGACATCATCTCGAATCGCTTGACCACGCTCTACGAGCTACCGTCAATCACTCAGGGCGTGATCGTTGTACCGATTCAGACGCTGCTTCAGAGAATTCCACCAAGAGACTTCATTCTTCCACGTATGTTTTTGTTGTCTGAGGGTGAAGAGCTAGCTTTCGAATCACTGTTAGATCAGTTAGTTCAAACTGGATACAGGAAGGTGGAGACAGTGTATGAACATGGTGAGTTTGCCGTACGGGGTTCCCTGCTTGATTTCTATCCTATGGGAACAAACCATCCGATTCGCATAGACTTTTTCGATGATGTCGTCGAGAGCGTCCGTTCTTTTGATCCGGATACCCAACGAAGTATCGACAAGTTATTAAACGTTCAAGTCATGCCTGCTCACGAGTACCCGCTCGATGAAACGGCTATTGCGCGTTTTCGTCAAACTTGGAATTCCACGTTCCCCGCAGTCGAACGACAATCACCCGTATATCAAGACATAAGCGACGGCAAGGCGGTTGAAGGAATTGAGTGTTACCTTCCACTATTTTTCGACACCATGCACAACTTATTCGACTATGTACCAGAGAACACAGTTGTAGTTGTCGCCGATAGAGTGATTGAAGAAGCAGAAGAATTCTTAAGCGACGTACGACGTCGATACGAGACCCATCGCATGGAGGTTTTGCGTCCTCTACTGCCACCTAAAGAGCTGTTTTTGGAAATAGATCAACTTCGTAGTTATTGGAACAACTATCCTCGAATACATCTGCAAAGAGAAGGAACCCCTCGAAAACACTCTGTTTCAGTAGGTGGCCTTGAGTTACCCAATATTGCACTTGATGCTCGCCGAAGTGAACCAGCTAGAAACGCTCGAGATTTCATTGCCAATCTATCTACGCCGGTATTGGTAACAGCTGATACCCGAGGACGACTACAACATGTACAGGATGTTCTTGGTCGAATTCAGATCCCAACTTCTTTTGTCGAGTCCTATGACGATTTCTTAGCACAGCAATTCGGTGTTTTCGTAGCCTTGGGACAGTTCCAAGAGGGACTCTGGAACTCAGAACGCGTGATACTCACCGAAACGCAAATATTTGGTGAGCGTGCCGAGACTACCAGACAACGTTCGCGTCAAAAAGCTTTCGACCCAGATACGATTATTCGTAATCTAACCGAGCTTAAACCCGGTGACCCGGTTGTTCACATCGATCATGGAGTGGGCAGGTACGTGGGCTTAGAAAAACTCTCGTTCCGGGCTGAAATAACCGACTTTGTGACCATTGAATACGCTGACAAAGACCGTTTGTACGTCCCGATATCTTCGCTTGACTTAATTTCACGATATACCGGCGTGGATGCAAGTCATGCACCGCTGCACAAGCTTGGATCTGACGCTTGGGCAAAACTGAAACGTCGTGCAGCTAAGAAGATCTACGATGTCGCAGTGGAATTACTAAGTATTTACGCGCGTCGCAAAGCAACGCGATCTGTTTCGTTTCCAGCTACCGATTCGGATTACGAAAAGTTTTGCGACGAGTGTGAATTTGAACTAACTGTCGATCAAGCGGAATCAACCGACAAAATTCTTGAAGATCTTCGGAGCACCCGTGCCACCGATAGATTAGTGTGCGGGGATGTCGGTTTTGGCAAAACCGAAGTTGCAATGCGAGCTGCGTTCCACGTAGTACAAGCTGGCTTTCAAGTCATCGTCTTGGTCCCTACAACCATTCTCGCACAACAACACTTCGAGACGTTTACCGATCGATTTGCAAACTGGCCACATGTAATCGAATTGATGTCTCGATTTCGTACTGACCAGGAAGTTAAGTTGATTAGCGAGCGTATTGCTGTCGGTTCTGTGGACATTGTTATCGGGACCCACAAGCTCCTTCGTACAAAAGTTGACTTTAAGCGATTAGGACTACTCGTCATCGACGAGGAACACCGTTTTGGAGTGCGGGACAAAGAGAGAATTAAGAACTTTAAAGCAGAAGTTGACACCATCACCCTAACAGCGACACCAATCCCACGTACGTTAAATCTCTCTATGGGTGGCTTGCGAGATTTGTCGCTTATCACCACGCCACCAGCAAATCGACTTGCAGTTAAGACGTTTGTCGTACCTTATAACCCCGTAGTCGTATCCGATGCAATTAATCGAGAGTTAGCTCGTGGCGGTCAAGTTTTTTACTTACATAACAAGGTTCAGACCATTCATGACGTCTATGAAGGAATTAAACAACTAGTGCCCCATGCTCGCATTGATGTCGGACACGGGCAGATGAAAAAACGCGAGCTTGAACGAGTCATGTCAGACTTTTATCACCGCAAGAGTAACGTGTTGGTCTGTACTACGATTATCGAAAGCGGTATCGACATTCCCAATGCGAACACGATCATCATCGATCGAGCGGACAAGTTTGGATTAGCGCAACTGCACCAACTACGAGGCCGTGTCGGTCGTTCCACGCGCCAAGCTTATGCGTACCTACTCACACCCGACGATGACGTAATTTTCACAGTGGACGCTAAGCAGAGATTAGATGCCATCGTTAAGTCAGACGATCTTGGTAGTGGGTTTTCTCTGTCAATGCACGATCTGGAGATTCGAGGTGCCGGAGAGATCTTAGGGCAACAACAACATGGTCAGTTAGAATCCATTGGGTTCACGTTGTACATGCAGATGCTTAATTACACGGTTGACACCATCAAAAGTGGCGGGATGCCCAACTTCGAAGATCCACTACCGATGACGCATGAGGTAAACTTGGAAACGACCGCCCTCTTCCCAGACGATTACATTCCAAACACACATACACGTTTAGTGTTATACAAACGTCTCGCATCGCTTACCACTCAGTTTGAGCTGGATCAGTTTAAGGCTGAGATGATTGACAGATTCGGGACATTGCCCGATTCTGCTGAAGTACTGTTTCTCACGACGCATTTAAAGCTCTTAGCGCAACGAAAAGGCGTAAAGCGTGTAATTGCCGGCGAACGTGGAGGTACTATCGAATTCTTCCCTGACGCAGATGTCAATCCGCAATCAATCACCTCGATGGTGCTAGCACATCCACGAAGACTGAAAGTGTTGCAGGGGCACAAGTTATCGATGACGGAGTTACCTGAGGACGTAACCGAACGTGGTTACTTCGTCGAACAGTGTCTCAACAATATCGGTCTTATGACGTAACCAAAATGGACATTCGGCGATTAGCCAATTTCGTACTACTAATTGTGGTTGCGCTGCAAGTTAGCGCTGACACTCCAGAAAGCTACTTAAAAAAGCGTTGGTACTCAATTGAGATTGTTGTCTTCGAAAAAGTACCAGCCACCCCTACTCCTGAGTTAGTCACTAACGCCGTTGAAAAACGAGTGTTGCCCGCGGGTACGATTGCAATGCAACTGAGCGACGAGGAATTTGCACGAATCAGCGAATTTTCTGATGCAGTGAATTTCGACGCCGTCGTGGATGAATTTTTCTTTGACAATCCATGGCATGTACCACCTACACGCGAGGAATCGCGTACACCCGATACCGCGTTAGAAACTAACACCAAGTATCTTGACGGTTGCTGGATGCACCTTGTGAATTTGGAGGAGGATTCCATTGGCTTTGAATCTCTCGACGACTGGTCGGAACGGATATCTAATCTCTTTGAAGATGATAAAACTCGCGATCCACGCTTACCCGATTGGCTACCTGACGTATGGCAGACGTTCGACCAAAATCTCACTGATTCCGCGAAAGCTCTGGGACTATGCGACGAAGACGTTGCTACGTTCTTGGATGAGGAGTATCAAGATTTCATTAGGTTAGAAACCATCGAGGATAAAGACTCTGCTTCGAATGACGAACAGACCGACAAACTGACGAACGATATGGTTCGAGATGCCTTTGAAGAGTACGAGACAGAACTCATTCGCACTGCTTTGACTCCGCAGTCCACCAGACTCAATCTTCAACAAGCGGCCAGTCGACTGAGAAATAACAGTTACCGAATCATCGACCATTTTTCTTGGCATCAAGATGGAAAAGCCCGTGGGAGCGAACCGAACGTTCTCGCGCAGTTTGGCGAACATTTGGACAACGGTTTTCGCGAAGTAGAAGGCATCATCGGGTTTAGCGTCGCTAGGTTCTTACATCTGAAAGTAAACTTGTGGAGATTCGTGTCGACGCCGCTCAACTATGATCCAACCGAGACACAGTTCAGTACGCCTGTGTTCTTCTACGAAATTCAGGAGAGTCGACGGTTAGCTTTAGGGGAGATTCACTACTTCGACCACCCCAAGTTTGGTGTGCTCGTACAGATTCGACGGGTACCTATACCAGACGATCTAAAGCTATTGGTCGAGCAACTTAACAGCTCGTCCTAGATGTTCGCGCAACGTCTCAATAGAAGATGTTGCCACAGTATGGGCGTGTTTTAAATCGATTTCGCTTTGCGCAAGACCCGCAGCGGTATTCACCACTAAACATACGGCCGCATAATCCAGATTGAGTTCACGCGCTAGTGACGCTTCTGGCATGAGAGTCATTCCCACCAAATCACATCCATCTCGCTTCAGCCTGATAATTTCTGCGCCTGTTTCCAATCGTGGTCCTTGAGTGCAACCATAGGTACCACGGTTTAGATCTTCACTATTCTCTGCACCTTTTCTGGCTTGGATCAAAATCTGCCTGAGTCGATCAGTAAATGGATAAGTGAAGTCATAGTGTTTCACCGGCAAATCTCCGAAATAGGTGTGTTCTCGTCCGTACGTGTAATCGACAATTTGATCGGGGATCACTACGTCACCTATACCGAGCTTCGAACTTATTCCACCTACTGTCGCTGTCGCGAGAACTTGCTGAATTCCATAATCTTTTAGAGCCCACAAGTTGGCACGATAGTTCACTGTGTGTGCGTACACTGTACCATCATTCCCGTGGCGCGCTAGCACGACAACTCTCGGTCCAAATATTTCGGTTTGAACTAAGCTCGACGAAGTAGTGCCGAATGGAGTGACAATAGGCTCTCCAAACGCAGCATCATCAACAATTGAGCGTAATGAGGTTCCAAGGATAACTGCTAACATTGAGTCTATATGTGAATGAGTTGAATATGATCTTCTGGGTGCAATGTGGTAATGACCATGAAAACGAGGGTGAGGGTACTGCTAATGTCTCCGATACAGATAAGGCTACTCTCGATTCCTCTTTATTTTGTTAATGACTTTAACCGTACGTACTGAGAGAAGCAACCACTGTTTGCGGTTCACTTTTGAAGCGCAATTGTTTTTGCTGCTCACTTTTAGCCAAAAGTGAGCAGCAAAAAGCGCACTTTTCACAATCTAGTATAACACCTCTACGATGTCAAGAAAATCTGGAACTACGAAGACATTGGGTTGACGCCCGAGATCAACCCGCGCATTCTTGTCAAGATCCGGTACATTACGAGAGTTCTAATGTAATAGTTCTTCTAATTTAGCTTCTAGTTCACCACCACTGAGATTCTTTGCTACGATCGTTCCTGTGTCTACTTCGTATAGCAACGAATATGGAATTCCAACGACAGAGTACGTCTTTACTGCTTCTGCTTCCGAGCCCATACCAAGATTAATCCATGGAATTTCTTCCTCTTCTGTCGCTAACTCCCAATCTTCCTGTTCGTCGTCCAACGTAAAAGATACGATCTCAAATCCTTTGTCCTTAAACTTGCTGTATGCTTCTTTGAGATGAGGAAATTCCTGTCGGCACGGACCACACCAAGAAGCCCAAAAGTCCAACAAGACCACTTGGGATCCCTTTTGAACATCGCTTAAAGATGCGGAGTCTCCGACCAGATCTATAGCTTGAAAGTCCAGTATTGACGTACCGACAGCAATCGAGTCTCGTTCATCGATTTGCGCCTGACGTTCTTGATCTTTCTCGATAATTTTTGCTATCCATGGATCATCAGGTGCGCTTTCTTTCAGTTCCGATAGCGCTTTAGCATACCAAATCCCTGTGGTCACGGTCGTGGTTTGCAATGCAAGTCTCCGTACTAAAACGTCAGGATGATTCAATGCAACCTCTTTTCTACCCTCCGACTCTAGGTGGACTAACTCAGTAAATTGACCCCTTGTAGCCGCCAGGCGTTCGAGCCTCTCGTCCGCCGAATCAGGATTGGGTTCACTTAGCTTTTCACGATACAGTTTTTGAGCACTCAAGTATTCGTCGCTTTGTTTCCATGAATTGAACACCGCGTCGTTGTAGGGGCCGCCTTCGACTAAATACTGCTCAAACTCGTCCATCGATAAAGTGAGCTGCCCTGGTTCCAAGATAAACTGTCGAGTTCTCATAGGCATTCTGAAGGGTTGCCTGACGCGTTCTGCCGCCCTAACAGAAAAATTTATTGGCTTGATCTCTTCAACTTCCAAGGTGAGAGAGAAGGTTCCGTCTTTGATCACCGCTTCTGCAAACACAATCGCACCTTCAGGAATCGTGTCCGGAAGAGACATCAATCCTGCTGTCATGGACACGGACGACGATGATCCCCGAGAGGAACTGCTACTCGAACTCGTTGGAGCGGCTAACGTACTCCCACTTCCTCGGGTTGCTGACATACTGCTAACACCGCTAATTGAAGCTGCTTCATCTGGTGTTTCAATGGCTGGATCAGCCAGTGCAATTGATGCAACTCCTCCGAGTGGCTCAACCTCTGGTACCCAAAGGACAAAGGATCCGCCCGAGTAAATGGCAGACACATCCCCTTGTAACTCCAAAGTTTCGCTATCGGGTTCGTCTACACTATTTCCGTTACCGCTGCAAGCGACGAGTGCTACTAGTGTAGTCAACAATAGTGCCCCAAAGGCAAGAATCTTCACACCGCTTTCAGCTAATCTCCATTGTGTATTCAATATTAAGACCTCCATGATAGATGACCGACGTCGTTCAAACGTGCGCTTCATCGGGATTCGAACCTTCTAACTCAGAAATCGCATAGATAGCAGGTAAGTCTCGATATTTCCCGTCCAAATCCATTCCTCGACCGATCAGAAACTTGTCGGGTGCGTAGAGTCCGATGTAGTCGGCTTCGATTTTAGGTGGTTGAGATAACTTTTTCTGTACCAACACTGCAGTATAAACAGTCTCTGCGAAGGTACTGATTTGATCCTTCAAGAACTTTAGAGTAATTCCGTAATCGAGCACGTCGTCCATCAACAGCACGATACGACCAGTGAGTTTTTCCGGTAACGAGCCAACGACTCTTGGTTGATCTCCAATTACACCTCGATATCGTTGTACTTGCACAAATTCGAGAGTTAGGTTCACTCTGAGCCGCCGCATAAGATCCCAGGCAAAAGGACTACCTCCACGCAATACGCAGAGAGCTACTACTTCCGATCCCGCCAAATCAAGATCAATTTGGACTGCTAGCCGATCTAGTGTTCGTTCAATGGCCGATTCTGAAAACAACAGTACGGCGCCATTCGGTGGTAAACTCATTAACTCTCTGGAGTTATCTCGTTCTCTAAGTGAAGCGTCTGTGTTGGAAAAGCGAAATCAGCCCCATGTTTGTGGACGATGTCAGCGATCAACAACAAAATTTCCTCTTTGATCTCGTGAAATTCCGTCCACACCGTGGTCTTCGTAAAGGTGTAGACGAAAAAATTCACAGAATAGTCTCCGTACGACACAAGGTTGACCATAAGGGTGCGGGACGTGTCTATTGCTGAGTGACTCTTCAACATCTCGCGAACATCATCAATAACCTTCTGAACACTGGAAATATCCTCGTAACGCACTCCAAAGGTCTCATAAATACGGCGGTTGCGCATCCGCTGCGGATTTTCGACCGAAAGATTCGCGAATGCCGCATTCGGTACATATAGCGGTCGTTGATCGAAGGTTCGTATGCGAGTGATTCTCCAACCTATTTCTTCAACTGTACCTTCAATTTCTCGATCAGGGGATCGGATCCAATCTCCCACTGCGAACGGTTTATCAATAAATAGCATCAGTGCACCGAAGAAATTTGCCAACAAATCCTTTGCAGCAAATCCTACTGCTATCCCACCTATACCACCAAAAGCCAGTACTCCTTGAATTGGCAATCCAAATGCTTGCAGAATCATCAGTGCTGCAGAAATGGTTACAGATGCACGTAATACTTTACCGATAGCTCCAGCTGTGGCAGGATCCCAACGGGAGTCGGTACCATCGTGGCCGGGCAACACCACAATTTTTTGAAATTCCTTGATGAATCGAGTTGCAAACCATGCGACAAGCGCAACAATCGCAGCACTTCGAATAGTTCCCACATGCTGAAAGAATGAATCAGCAGTTTCAATTGTGTCAGCAGTTTCAAGAGGGAGAGTCTTATCATAGATCGTGTTCCCTGCGAAGCTAAGTCCGACGACCCAAATTGTCCAGCTAAGCGGTTTGTTCGCGGCAAAAAACAGTGCATCATCCCATCGAGTTTGTGTTTCTCCGACTTTCTTGGCGAATCTATTCAGTAGTCTTTTTGCAATCTCACGTGCGACCGCAGTGATCAGTACGATGAGAAATACATGGCCAGACAACCACATCCAATCTACCCATGTAGCCTCGCCCATGCCCAGGAAAAACTCATTTATTGCTTTCAATTAGATCGCCTCACAATTGGTCAAATACTCGAATAGAACAAAAAATTTTAGAAGAACTTCTGGAGATTAGAAGCAATCACAGTTACTTCAATTATTTAAAGGGTCAGAGCTTACAAAAAACTGCACGTAATTGCACTATTTTGTCAAAAAACTGAACATAAAACCTTGCAAATATGTACCATTCTGT
>VYFT01000032.1 GCA_009842245.1 Gammaproteobacteria bacterium
ATTTATATCTGTGGTCTTGTTCGACAGCGGGAATTCGTCAGATTGATCTGCTGCCATGAGGGGTACGGAAAATAGAGCAAGGATTGCTACGAAGTATCGAAAAATCATGATGTCGCCTCCGGTTGAGATTAATCATTCTTTCAAGTTATTCTAAGCGGAAATTTGTCCAAGATATTGGTTACCTTTTGTTTCCAATAATTTTCTTTTGCGGAAGAGGAGTGCGTTCCCATGTTTGAGTATCCATTACACATTTTTTCTGAAGAATTCAATCAAGTCATCCGTTTCAAGGATAGAGAGAGCGTTGAATCGCTGATTCAATCTCAGCGCAAGATTGACGGAATTCCTGACTCGGTAACGAGCGAACAGATAATGCAGTGCTTGGAACCTGTAGACGATTTGAGTGTTTACAGGGGCGACGAGACTGGTATTAAAGCCGATCCCAGCGTCCCCGTTTACCAGTGGAATGAGAACTGTTTATATGAGCTTCTTTGAGGAGTGATACCGAACTCAAGAATCGAACCTCGCAAAATATCGTAGGAGGTCCAGCCGCCCACGCACCTACTGTATTCGGAAAATAATAGGAGTGTCAAGGATGACAAATGAACAACTACAAGCACTTACACAACAAGCTCAAATTCAGCAGCTAACCCAATTGATAGGACAAACAGAGGCAATGTGTTTGAAGCTCGATTATGTCACTGCGAAACTTATGAGCTCGGCGACGAGTACGAATACCGCCCGCGCTTAACGGTCCGCTTTAATTCATTTTTTTCGTTGGAACACGCTGTCGTAACCTTTCCAGGACCAGCACGTTACACAATACCTGTCCTAACTCCACGTTTTCCGCCGTCTCGCACCCGCGAGTATTAGTTTAGCATTTAGTGCTATAAAACGTTTGGCAAACCACGTCGGAGTCCAGAACAATTGGACTTACGCCTCTGGAACATTGGCTGGTATGCGTAGGATCGGAAAAGATCGAGGGCGAGGTCCGAGTACTCCGCTCTCTTATGAGGACTTCATCAAGTTGCTGAATATCTGCGACCAACCTAGAATACATGCGATAGAGCAAGAAACAGCACGGCAGACGAAAGAATGGGCACTAGTCGATAGGATAATCATTTCATTGCTGTTCATGGCCGGGATGAGATGTTCTGAGGTAACAATCTTACGCGATCCTTGTTGCCTTGTCCCCATCATCAATTCTTCTATTCAAAACTTGCAATGTCTGAAGGAAGGAACTTTCAACCTGAAGACTACCGAAGTTCATGTACTCCTCTTCGATTGATCGGGAAGCAATAAGAATATGGTGCATGCAGGTGCCTTTCGCTGGACCCCTGTTAAAACCGAATGAATCTCTGCCGATAAGCATGAAAATCCCATGTTGAATTTTCGAACGCTTTGGACATTTGCGGTCGCAGAAATGCGTTCTTGTCGTCGATTGACTAGAACCTGGGTGATCCTCGCCGCTATTCTTCTTTTTTGTACCGGCTGGTACTTAAATGGCTTGGATTGGAATTACCCCCGTGCACCAGGTCCATTCTTAGGTGTCAATAACGTCACTGCGCGCTATATGCTCTCTAACTTGATGAACGACTTTATCGCGATATTTTCCATTGGCTTCATTTTCTTAGCCTTCGACATCCGAGCGCGAGATGTTCAAAATCGCATCGCCGATGTGATCGATTCCCTACCTGCTTCTAATGTCGAAATAATTCTCGGACGCCTCGCCGGTATCTTTCTACTCCTGTCCATTCCCTGCGTAGTTTTTCTCGCCGTTCTTGCAGGCTACGAGTCAATCTCTGGTCTGTTTGAATCCCGTAGCCGTTTAGATATACCACCGCTATGGATGATGTCGCTCATTACTTGGAATTTGATTCCCATTTTGTGGTTCTATGGTGCTCTGGTCGTGTGCCTCTCTATCCTATTACGGCTGCGTCTGTTAACAGCAATATTTGCAGTTGGAGTGCTAAGCGGATTTTTCTGGATCAACGATTACATCCCGGTGCGATTTCAAGACAGTTTGCCACAGTTTCTCGGTAGTACGATCGTTCCTTCAGATTTTACAACGACATTCGTTTCAACCCCAGTTCTTGTTAACGCGTGTGGCTGTTTGTTGGTGTCCATCGCCTTGATTTTGTTTGCCGCGAATGCGCTCAACAGAATCGAACCGCGCCGCAGGTTGAATGCGACGCTTGGCATTGTGGTTTTAACTATTGCATCAGTTGGGTACTTCAGTTTGTTCGCTTCGACTCACAGTGCCGAGAACCGCAAAGAAGAGTGGGTTAAAACGCACCAACAATACATTCACGATGCTCACCCCGATGTGCGCCACTTAAAAGGAACGGTCGACCTACAGCCAGGAAACAGTGTTTCGTTGGATGTCACTCTGACGGTCATCAAACCAACTGAGAACAGCACCGGGTCAGTGGTGTTCTCTTTAAACCCTAAGTACAAGATCTCAAAACTGGTATTAAACAGCAAAGAATCAACAAACTACAGTTTCGAAAGCGGGCTGTTAAAACTTTCGCCGGCCCTACTGGTAGATGGTTCAAACACGCTACAAGTGCAAGCGAAGGGGAAACTTGACGACCGTTTCGGATATCTTGATCAAGCACGAGACGTACAAAAGCTCGCCCACGAGAGTGTCCGACAATTGGGTCTGCGAAACTCGATTTTTCATCGTGATTATGTTGCGTTGATGCCGGGAATCTTCTGGTATCCCATTTCCGGTCCTGCAGTCGGTCGAGATCAGATTGAATCACGACCGCGGGATGTCTTCACTACCGACCTCAAAATTACGGTACCTCGAAAGTGGCAGGTAGCGATGGTGGGCAAACGCATTGAAGAAGAGGATCAGATTCAGAGCACATTTCGATTTAGGAGTGGAGCGCCGGTGCCGGAGATCGCGTTGTTAGCTGCAAACTTCGACCAACGCAACATCACTATCGAAGGTGTTGATTTCGAAGTGTTGTTTAATCGCAAACACCTTCAAAACTTCGACTCGCTTAGCTTAATTCAAGAACACATTCAAAAGTGGGTCTCCGCTCGATTGAAAAACGCACGGGCGGCTTCGTTGGAATATCCTTATCAAACATTCTACATCGTCGAAGTTCCGAGCAATTTACGAATATTTGGTGGCGGGTGGCGCATGGACTCGGTACTACAACCTCCCGGCATGATGCTAATACGAGAAACATCGTTCCCAACCGAACCATTCAACAAAGTGGTAGACGTTTCACGTATCTATGGTGGGTCAGGTGAGGAAGAACAAGCTAACTACGTATTCGAGCATTTTCTCGAATATTTTTATGATGACATGCAAGGAAGTAGTCCTTTTGCGGGTTTCGCGCGCAACTTCGTCTCACATCAACTATCGACTACTAAACAAGGTGCGACAGTACTACAGTATTTAGTAGATCAGCTGTCGAACCAACTCATTACCCCATACGAAAGCGGGTCACTCTTCTCTATGGCGGAATATGGTACTTTAATTCCTAGTCTCTCTGATCTGGGGTATGTCACTCGGCTTGAGCCTCACTACTCGTACAGGGCAAAAAGTTGGCGTGAACGCATTGCTAAGCTTCCGTCAACGTGGGAACTTATGGATCGAATCCCGCTATTTGATCTCGATTTCAATACGCACCCAATACGGTCCTATCGGGTATTACTCACCAAGGGATATGTGCTTGCAGAATCAATGATTGCTCACTTTGGTCCAGAAAACATCGGAGCGTTCTTGAAAAAACTACGGACTGACTATCACGGGCGAGCTTTCACAGTAGAAGACTTCATCACAGTAGCTGATGAAGTTGGGTTAGACTTCAACGATTGGGTGCTCCCTTGGCTAGAAGACACGATCTTGCCCGGTTTTCAAGTCGAACCCGCATCAGTCTCAAAAATCGAATCGACAGAATTCAGCAACATCGAATATCAAACGACGTTTATTCTTTATAACGCCGAACCGATGTCAGGTTTTGTACGTGTGGTATGGTCAGATGACGAAAACACAATTTCCTGGTGGGGGTACGAAGATTCGATCATCTCTGATCCCATCTATCTCTCCGGACACGTTGCGAAACGGATATCTATAAGATCAGCCAATCCCATAACGTGGATTTGGATTGAACCCTCACTTGCGCTCAACCGGAGTGCTTTCGAAGTGTTCATACCGGAATATGATGTAAGCGCTTTAACCGAAAATTCCCCCCTACCCTTTGTTGCAGAGGTAGCTTGGCAACCTTCAGATGCCGAGACCGTTATCGTCGACGATCTTGATCCCGAGTTCAGCATCGTCACTCAACTTGTTGAACCAGTGAACTACATCATTGAGCAAGTAGATTATCGGGCACCTCTCACGACCGACGAATATGATCAAGGGCTTCGAGTAGGGTGGTGGTCAAATTTTGGCGAATGGACTCGGTTGTATCACTCTTCGAGTTACGGACGTTATCGCCGCTCGTACGCATATGTCATGCGTGGCGACGGGTCTTCTGCGGCACGATTTGAAGCTCAGCTTCCACGTGAAGGACGCTGGAAACTTGAGCTCTACGTACCCAAAGCAGTCTTCAGAGGAGCAAACTACGGTTATTCGACAAGTTTTTTTGGTATGCAACGCGAAAACTTCAGCAGACGCCGTGCCGACCCAAATTCTCCCGACGAACATTACACCTTACATATTCGGAATGGAGATTTTGAACGAACGGAAAAATTTGACATAGCGAACGCGAAAATCGGTTGGAACGCAGTTGGAGAGTTTGAATTCAGCTCCACCGACGCTGAAGTACTATTGAGCGATTGGGCCGGACACCAAGACATAATGGTTTGTGCTGACGCGATCCGGTGGACTTTTATCGAATCCCAATGATACGTTTTTGGTGAAGGGAACCAAACGTTGTTAAACATGGGCTATTCTTTCAAACGGTCCTTTTTTCTAATATTAAATTACAAAATCGCCCAGTTTCGACGAAGGAATTGCAAAAATGAGAATTTTGCGGACAACTACTACAAAACACGCGATTATCCGCCCCAATACGGGTCAAATTTCATGCTAAACTAGAC
>VYFT01000060.1:0-1047 GCA_009842245.1 Gammaproteobacteria bacterium
TGTCCGCTTAAAGTGGGATCAAACTGCACATCGGGTACCAAATGGTACAACGATAACGTGTCACAATAATTGGTTAATTATAGATAGAAATTGAAAAACGTGAAATGTATTACAAATTCATCAACTGGAGACTCGTACGCAAGATGCTTACGCCATAAACCGTCTCCTGAACTGACACTCTACACACCCATTGATTCGGTGATGTGTCACGTAGTCACCGCCAATAACAAGAAGTTTGTGCTTTTTAAAATAAATTCAGTCAGTAACGTAAGGAAAGAGAGACGGCCGATAAGCCGGGTTCTGTCGAGAACGATCATTCATCTTGAGTATTTCTAAGAATACTTCTAGCGACCTACCCAGATCAGACACGGACCACGTCATTTGATCTCTATTTGGTCTTGCTCCAAGTGGGGTTTACCATGCCGATGCTGTTACCAGCCATCGCGGTGCGCTCTTACCGCACCTTTTCACCCTTACCGAATTACACGGCGGTATATTCTCTGTGGCACTTGCCGTAAGCTTGCACTTCCCAGGAGTTACCTGGCACTTTGTCCTACGGAGCCCGGACTTTCCTCCAATAACTCAGTGTTATCAGCGATCGTTTAGCCGTCTCTAAGAAAATATATTATCTATCGAATGTGTCTCGGCGTTCAGACTACCTACGCAAATATTCGACTTGCCAGTACAAGTCTCGAATCCCGTCGCCAGTGATTCGATCCACAATCGAAGTCTTATCTCCATTCGGCAAATAACTGCCGGTTTCAGGATTCTTTTCCTTCACTTTTTCCTTGGCAACTCCGCGATCGGACTCATTCTTGTCTTTTTTTACAACTTTTTTGTCCGAGGTAGCTTGTTGATCGGCGGCAGCTGATTTCGATTTTTCCTCTGTGTCAGTAGTATCAGATGCAACCGCTTCATCTTCATCTGTCTCGTCCGAAGAGACCTTCTCTTCTTCCGCGACATTCTCATCGCTTTCTGAATTGTCAGCGTCTTTAGCTACTAGTGATCCCGTAGCAAAGATCAGGCCAAATATTGCGATTAAAAAAA
>VYFT01000060.1:1057-30636 GCA_009842245.1 Gammaproteobacteria bacterium
CTCTTGAACTACTAAGTGGCATTTAAACATCCCTCCAAAAGGTACACTACTCGCTGCTTATGCATGCATTATATCCCATAATCTTTTCAATTGGGAACCAACTTAGATCAACGATCTGTCCTAAACACCGTTGTTTTTTTACTGAAACAGCAAGAAGCGGTTTTCGTACGACGACACCGCGGCTACAAGGTAGTTCTTGGAACAAATTCGCTCTTCAAGTGTGATTTTTGTAGGCCTGTTCTCAAGTACTTGTTTCGTACACCGACCAAGAAACTCGAGCGATGCAGTAGCAGAGAAGAACCCACCACTGACGAGGGATAAATACTTTGTGTGAAAACTTCGACATCTCACTCGTTTCGGACTGTGCGAAGTTCTACGATTTCCCATCTTATCAATTCAGGAAAGATCGCCGAGAAATTGACTCCACAAGCTTTGGTTTGTTTAGACTTGTGTAGAGTCCTCTACATGTTCCACAACGTGTGCGTAAGCTTCACCGCGCGTCAACTCGGTCAGCTCAGCTAGTATCGCGGCAACCTGTGTTGGTTTGAGATAAGGTAACAGAGCTTTCTTTAGCTGGTCTTCCGACCAAGCAGACTGTGCTCTTGAGCCACTATCGATTACCAAAACTAGCTCACCTTTAATGTTCGACCGATCTGATAATACATCGTGCAGCTCTCGTAAAGTAGCGTGATAGTACTCCTCAAATCGCTTAGTCATCTCACGACCAAGGAACACGCTTCGCTCCCCCATACCAAGCTCTAGCATATCCTCCAATGTATTCAGAATTCGATGTGGAGACTCAAACAAGATTGTTGACGTGTCTGCGGTTTGCAACTGTGCCAACTGATTGCTTCGTTTCTTACCCTTCTTCGCGAAGAAACCAACGAATCGATATTCTTGCAAAGGAATGGGACAAACAGAGAAAAGCGTAGAAACCGCACTCGGCCCAGGTACTGGCACAGCAGAAATCCCGGTCGCGTGTGCTTCCCGAATTAATTGAAACCCTGGATCAGACACTAGGGGAGTTCCCGCATCGGATACAATCACTACATCTTGAGTCGAATTGAGAGTTGCTAAGATTTGTGTTGTTGCATGATCTTCATTCGCATCGTTCAGCACTATAAATTTCTTGTCCTTATCTTCAATCCTCAGGGAATGCAATAAGGACTTTGTTCGTACCACGTTCTCACATCCAATGACCGATACCGTTGAGAGAAGTCGCATTGCACGTATGGTGATGTCTTCAAGATTTCCGATAGGTGTTGCCACGACGTACAAGCAACCCATTGTTGGTTTCTGTTGTGTCATACTGTTATCGATCTATCTAGTAGTAACTATTACAGGATGTCAAAGTACGTCGTCGACAAGACCTCCTCGCGGTGGAAACGAAAGTCCGGTTTACAACGATAGAAATGACCCAATTGGCTCGGTATCACAAGCTTCCCTACCAGAGGAGTTTATTCGCCGACTAGATCTCGCACATAAACCCCACTTCAGAGTTTCGCCGCAAAACATTCGAAACTATTTTGAGGACTGGCCTTCACAACAAAGAGGAGGGTTTGATCGCGACCCTTCGAATTATGTACATACACTGTCCGAGTTAGTTCTCAATGCGTTGCATGAGCCTCTTCGTGCGATTACGCACGTTAATAACCTCAGAACCGAAGACCAATCCCAACGCCGCGCCAAGGTTGTAATGCTGTCATACATATATCGATGGCTCGATGATTGTGAAAACTCGGTGCGAATGTTGGTCTCTCACGAACCAAGGACAGAAGCCGAAAGCTCTGAGTGGTCGGAACGCATATGGTCCGTTTTTGACGGTCCCTGTGTTTACCGAAGCTTGACAGAGAGGATTACGAATAATTTAACTGTGCAAGGATGGTGGGACTTAGCCGCGATCGCGGTTGTTAGTAATTCTCTGCACGAACGAGCAGTGCAATATCGAAGATGGAAGGTACAGTACGCGCAACATCTTGCGGCTCGATTTCCTCCCGCGTTCTTTCGTACCCAGCACGAAGTCCCCAAGAAGATCGCACTACTGTTACCTCAATCGGGACCGCTCTCTAGTGCCGCGACGGCGATAAAGAATGGATTTTTTAGCGCACATCTGGACACGTCAGTACACCACAATTCATCAATTGATGTTTACGACACAACGACAACTGAAATCACTACATTAATAGCGCAAGTCATCGAGGATGGAGTCGATGTGATCGTGGGTCCCTTAGAGAAAGACAACGTCAGACGCATACTGGAAAAATCAGCAGTCAGCGTGCCGATAGTTGCTCTCAACCAACCGACAAGTGGTTCTCGACTAGCGCCCCAAAATAATTTGGTCCAGTTAGCTCAAGTTGTTGAAGATGATGCGATCGCGCTAGCAAGTCAAATTAACACGCAGAATTTACGTCGTGTTTTGTTGGTGCTGGGTAAAGATTATTGGTGTGTACGCGCTGCAATTGGTTTTCGGAACACACTCGACGACTCGGTCGTTGTCGCCGCTGAGACGGTGCTCTCCGATCTGAGTAGATCGACTGAGAACGTCGCAAGACTGCTGAATGTGACCGAGAGCACGACGAGACAGACAGACATCGCACGAGTCACACGCAGGACTATTGAATTTACTGCACGTCGCCGCCACGACGTAGACGCAATCGTCGCGTTTGTAGACGAGGACGAATTTTCCGCCTTTAGTGCGGCATTGCACTATCACTTCGCCGGAGACATTCCCGTATTACTTGCTGAACCGACTTTTCGTAATGTGTCGCGGACAGGAAATTATGCGGATGGTGCTACTTTCACAACCACTCCCGCACAGCTTTATTCGATTCCACTAACAACCCAGATTCGTGAGTCTTTTGCGGACGCGAGCGTTCTTTATCCCCTGTATGTGTTTGGCATTGATACCTATAGAACTGCGTTGCACATTGAGGAGGTGCTCAAAGGAGGTTCAGTTTATGGTTACACTGGCTATCTTCGACAAGACGACAATAAGACGCTCGTGCGAGAGCCCATTTGGGGAACGGTAGAAGGTCGAATTCTCAAACCACGAAAACACATAAAATTGCGCGAAGGACTCAATCGTCAACTGTTCTAAGTAATTAGGCACATGTCTCATACTCATTCCATCGAAAAAACAACTCTCGTTATTCTGCTGGGCATTGTTTACTTAGCTTTATCGGCGTGCGCCACGTCGATGAAGGCACCGGAAATTCGTACCCCGGGCACAGTTGTGGACGACGCATTCATCCAACAACGTGCCGCTAAATTGCTCAAGGAAGAACTACACCACGAGAAAGATGAGCGGATCAGAGTTACCGTTTACAAAGGAATCGTCCTACTTACCGGTCAAATCACGACTGAAGAACGCAAATTAACGGCAACTGAAGTCGTCGAAAACATCGAACATGTTCGCGCTGTTCAAAACGAACTAACCACAGATGACTTTCGAGGAGTAGTGGAACGAGCGCGCGACTCTTACTTGGCTAGCACAGTGCGTGCTAAGCTCCTTACTGCAGAAGACGTCGACTTCGACAAGTTCAATATTGTCATTGATCGAGGCAACGCGTATCTCATGGGCTACGCGACAGTCGAGGAAGCTGATCGCGCCACCGAGATCATTCGCAATGTGCGCGGTGTTAAGGCAGTAATCAAAGTGATGGAGTATGTCGAACAGAACTGAATTGCTCAGTCAGCTCTTTCGACTGACTCATTAACCTAGTCTGAACGAGTAACAGTTACTCTACGAATCTAAATTTTGAGCGCGCACGTGCATGCACATCGGGCGCATCACCTGTGACTGTAGGTTCTTCCTCTATCTCTTCAGGTTCAAACATCACACCGACTGAGTGTCCGCGAGCGCACACGCCAACGATCGAACCTATGGGTGCTGAAATGTGGTGCGATACGCCGTTAAAACGCGTATCGAACTCTATCATCGTCTTCGATAGCGAAAAGTTGTGGACAGCACTTGGAGCAACGTTTAGTACAAGACGATTGTCTCGAACGAATTCTTCCGGTACGCTTACGTTTGGTAGATCGCACTGCAACACAATGTGCGGTATGCAATCGTTATCGAGCAACCACTCAATAAGAGCATTAACGAAATAGGAGCGAAATGACTTCACTCCCTCCTCATCTCTTCTTCGACTTCACTAAGACTGGTACGAAACGATTCCCGAGCGAAAACGTTGTTCATATAGCGACGAAGATTTTTCGTCTGTTGTGGTGGCAACGTAATGTCCAAACTGTCCAGTCTCCAAAGTACCGGCGCGACACAACAGTCGACGATCGTAAATTCGTTGTTAAGGAAGAATTTGCGCTGATCGGAAAAGTGATGGGCGAACGCGATGATGCTCTCGCGCAATTCATTTCGTGCTTGTTCGCGTTTCCCCGAACGAATTCCTTTTCCGGCAATCACGTCGACGCGAAGAGCCCATTCTCGTTCAATTCGGTGGATCATCAAGCGTGCCTCTGCACGGGCGACCGGGTAAATGGGCAGTAGTGGCGGATGTGGATAACGTTCGTCCAAGTACTCCATAATCACAATACTGTGATATAGTTGCAAATCTCGATCTACTAACGCAGGTACTTCTCCTGTGGGGTTAGCCACGATAAGATCTTCGTCTAGATTCACGAGATCAACCGCGATTTCCTTTACCGCAATTCGTTTCTCTCTGAGTACCAAACGAACTCGATGACTGTATTGGTCTGAGCTATTCGAAAACAGAACCATGGGCGTTCGACGCCCTGAAATACTCATACTAGGCATGGTTAGAGCTCGGTCGTGTGTTCTTCGCGAACTCGACGTGGAGATTTTGGTACGTCTTTCCAGAATTCTCGTTTGAGAATATACGCGAAGATCATCAAAATCACCAGAAACCCGATTACATAACGACCCATGGATACTCGAACTTCTCGGGAAGGATCTCCCATGTAATGCAGAAAGTTCGCTATATCGTATGCGGCTTGATCAAACTGTTCTGGGGTGTACAAGCCGGTGCCAGGAATGGCCGCAACTTCAGGACAATTGAGTTCGCGCCCTTCAAGAGGATCTAACTGTTCAATTGGTGTGTCCCGATCGGTCCTTGTGAGAATGCCTTCTAACTTTTTCTCTCTAAGAATCGGTTCCCGTGCTAAGAGGTCAACTGCTTCATAGCCGTAGCAAATTTCTTCGGGGATACCTTGTAAGGGAAGGAGTACGTGGGGCATCCCCACGTTGGGAAATACTTTGTTATTGACCCCAAAGGGTCGTTCGTCGTCCATGTAGAACGTCTTCAAAAAATTGTATACCCACTTGGGACTGCGGACCCTCGTTACCATGGTCAGGTCCGGCGGAGCCGCACCAAACCAGGACTTTGCGTCTTCCTTTGACATCGATGAGTACATATAGTCTCCTATCGGCTGGCCAGTGAAGATCACATAGTCGAGCATATCGTCCTTGTGTATGTCTCCGAGGTCTCTTGCTGTACGTTCGTACCGTCGATACTGTAACGAGTGACAACCAAGACAGAAATTTACGTACAAACCGAGACCGCGTTGAAGAGAGGCTTTGTCTTTGAGATTCGGTTTCATGGGCTCAAGCTCCCAGTCTGAATCGGACGCAGCCGAAAGACATGCACCAATGAAAACAGCGATAATACTGCCGAAAATCTGCGCGATAGTGAGAACGCTGGAGTGACGCACTAGTGCCCTCCCGTTACCCTCTCGGGTACTGGCTTTGTTTTTTCTCGTCGGGTGTACCATGGCATTAATATGAAATACAGAAAATACACTAGCGTGCCAATTTGGGCAGTCGCGGTACCAAAACCAGAGGGAGGCTGGGTCCCTAGGTAACCTAAGACTATAAAGCTTACCACCAGCATTCCAAGCATGAACTTTGAGATCCTGCCCTTGTAACGAATCGACTTAACTGGGCTCTTATCGAGCCAAGGCAGTGCTAAAGGAATTAAGATCGCCCCGGCCATTACGACCAAACCCCAAAACTTAGCATCTAAACCAAACAATGGGAACGTAACCGCGCGCAACATCGCGTAGAAAGGAGTGTAGTACCACACTGGTGCAATGTGTTCTGGCGTCGCGATGGGATTGGCAATCTGAAAGTTCGGTTTCTCGATGAAATAACCGAACATTTCCGGTGCAAAGAACATTACGGCACAGAAAGCGATCAGGAACACTATTACCGCAAAGAAATCGTGCACTGTGTAGTAAGGGTGGAACGGAATTCCGTCTAAAGGTACACCTTTTTCGTCCTTTTTGTCCTTGATTTCAATTCCGTCTGGATTGTTCGAGCCAACATGATGCAATGCAACCATGTGGACAAAGACGAGAACCACTAGAACCCCGGGCAGCGCAAAGACATGTAGCGCGAAGAAACGATTTAAGGTTATCGACGAAAGTACGTAGTCGCCTCGTATCCACTCAGCGAGGTCTGCACCAACGATTGGGATAGCGCCAAATAGCGAAACAATCACTTCCGCACCCCAATATGACATGTTCCCCCAAGGTAACAGATAGCCAAAAAAGCCTTCTGCCATGAGAACCAAGTAAATTCCCATACCAATCAACCAAATTAGCTCTCGTGGTTTCCGGTACGACCCGTATGCAAATCCACGGAACATGTGAAGGTAAATCACGACGAAAAATGCCGAAGCACCGGTTGAATGAGCGTACCGAATGAGCCAACCCCAAGAAACCTCGTGCATGCTATATTCGACCGACCCAAAAGCACCCTCGGCGGTCGGTACATAGTTCATCGTGAGAAAAAGTCCAGTTAAGAGCTGGATTATGAGAACAACAAAAGCTAGGACACCGAATACATACCAGACGTTGAAGTTCTTTGGCGCGTAGTATTTACTGGCGTGCTTTTCAAACGTAGGAGTCCAGGGAAAGCGCTGGTCAATCCACGTCATCGATCGTTTAATCAGACCGCGATTTTCTAAGGAATCACTCATCAAACTCCCCAGTATCAATTCCGACATGGAGGATGTGATCGTTTTCGAATTGATGAACTGGTACTTCTAAGTTAGTTGGTGCCGGTAAGTTTTTCTCGACGCGCCCAGCAAGGTCGAACTTTGAACCGTGGCAAGGGCAGAAGAAACCTCCCTTCCAACGAACATCAAACTTCTCTGGTTGAACTTTTCCGTAGTATTTTGGGACACAACCGAGATGTGTGCACTTGCCTAAATACACGCCAATTTCGGGACGTATGGATCGGGTAAGATTCTTCGCATAGGCCGGTTGGACACTGCGCTTTGACGTCGGATCCGCAAGTCGTCGGTGGTCTGTTTCCAGTCTCTCGATCGCTTCTGGCGTGCGATATACCACGATGATCCCTCGTCCTCGCCATTCCGGCTCTGGTTTGAGAATTTCGCCAGGTCTCAATTTCGCGATGTCTACTTCAATAGGTGCACCAAGAGCTTTTGCCTTCTCACTGGGTGTCCATGAGCGTGCAAACGGTACTGCAGCTCCAGCTGCGCCCACTGTAGTGACTGCGGATGTAGCTATCAACAGGTATCTACGCGTAACTGAACCTGGAATCTTTTCGCCCACGTGAGTAATTCCCCCCTTACCTATTTTGGCGTAATGCGCTGATGTCTTGACAGCACGATTTGATCGACGACGCTACGCTTGACAGTGCCAACGACAGTGATGAAGGTAATAAATCAAACTAACGCTTGGAATACTGTGGGCGTTTTCGGGCTTTTCGTAATCCTACTTTCTTACGTTCAACAGCCCGGTCGTCGCGAGTAAGAAAGCCTGCGGCACGTAAATCTGTTTTGTAGTTTTCGTTGAAATCGACGAGGGCGCGTGCAACCCCATGTCTAATGGCACCAGCTTGACCCGAACTACCACCACCTCGCACAGTAATACTTAAATCAACAGTCTCCAACGTCTTGGTCACTTCGAGGGGTTGTCGTATGATCATACGAGCTGTTTCCCGCCCGAAGTAGGAGTCTAATGGTGCTTTGTTTACGGATATTTCTCCTTTCCCAGGGGAAAGAAATACTCGCGCGGTACTCGTCTTACGCCGGCCCGTGCCATACCCAGAGTTTAGTGCCATAAATTATCTCGCCGGATGTCCTATAGCGTCAACACGCGTGGTTGTTGTGCCGAATGTGGGTGCTCGCTCCCCCGATACACCTTCAACTTTCGAGCGACTTGTCGACCCAGAGGATTGCGAGGCAACATTCCTTTCACCGCGCGTTGAATGATCTGTTCCGGTTGCTTTTCTCGCATTTCCTGCAACGTGCGTGACTTGATTCCACCAGGGTAGCCAGTATGACGGTAATATACCTTGTCGGTATCCTTGCGACCCGTCACTCGTACCTGTTCGGCATTAACGACGATGATGTAATCGCCTGAGTCCACATGTGGCGTAAATTGCGGTTTATGTTTTCCGCGCAAACGATGCGCCAATGCGGCAGCTAGTCGACCCAGAGTGTATTGTGATGCGTCAACAATATACCAATCATGAACGACATCTTGCGCCCGGGTGCTTACGGTTTTCAATTGAGATTAAATATTGTCGTTGGGGGTGTGAGCGAGAATGATAGCGATTAACTACTTGTTATTCAATATTTTCCACCGAAATTTTGTAATTTTGACGAAAATTCTTGCCTTGGTGAGTTGTTTTTAAGCGAGCTTGTGTATATATTTTCTGCAGTCAATCGTATGTATCTCAATCAGGATTGTCGCGAATCGTAACTCAACTTAAATAACATTGATAGTTTCCTCGTTCCAACCCTCTTGTCGCTCCGGGCTTGCAAGGAAGCAAAGTATGAACGTTCGCGAATGTTGTCGCCCGGTACTGTTTCTAGATCGGTAGCAGATGTAACGAAACTGTTTCAAAATAATCATTCACCTAATCAGTAAAAGACACTATGGCAAAGAGAAAGCACAAACAAGACCGATCAGTTGAGATAGTGCGCTGGAGTATCCTCGGCAGCGTGGGCTTAGTGATCGCCGCATTTCTGGTCTATGCGATCCTCTACACCTTAGGTGTATTCGACGGTGGTGCTAAATACTCTACTCTCGCCGATCGCGAAATACAATCGGATCACATTGAAGTGATCGAGTTCTTCTCGTATGAGTGTATTGCGTGTCAAAGGCTTGAGCAACGCTTACAAGACTTTGAATCGAATCTCCCCGAAAATGTTAGCTTTTCTCGAGTTCACGTCGCGTTTAACGTACAGGTTCGACGGATGGCAACTATGCACGTAGCACTCCAACTAAGCGACGCGCTAGATCAAAATCACGATCGAATATTTGAAGAAGCAGGAAAAAGAAACAACACGTTTGCATCTCGAGACAGGATTGGTGACTTCCTCGACGGCCACGGGATCACCAAAACTCGCTTCGAAAACTTGTACCAAGGCGACCGCGTCCGAAGATTAGTTGACCTTAATAACCAAAAGGTACGCGAGATAGGAATTCTTGGTACACCCACACTGTTCGTAGCGAATAAATATGTCATACATCCGAACGACCCACCAGTGATGATGCAAACCCTGCATCAAATTATCGACGACATCCGCGCAGGGAGACTGCCCGTGACGGAAGAGGAAATCACATCGGATGACGAGTTGGAATCAACTGAGGAAGACGGTTCTGTAGACGAAGGAGAGGAAACTACTTCGAACGAAGACGCCTCGGTGTCCGACGAACCAATTGACGAGCCCAATTCGTCTGAGGACCCACCAGTCGAGGACGAATCAGTCGAGTAATTCAATCCAGTGCCGGACGGGCACGTCTAGCACAGGTTCTAGAAAGAGTTGGCAGCCTACATTCGCGGTTACGACAATGTCCGGAGTCACTTCTTTCAAGGCCGAAACTTTTTCTGCGCGCAGTTCTCTTGCTTGCTTAGGCTGTAGCAAAGAATACGTTCCAGCGGAACCACAACATTGACCTGCATCACGAATAGGTAATACTTCGTACCCAGTTCGAGTCAAAATTTCTTCGATTACTCCTCGAATCTTTTGCCCGTGTTGTAACGTGCATGGTGATTGAAACGCAACTCGCTTCGCCGAGTGAGCTTTGTTGAATTCAAAGTTCGCCAAGTATTCGCTGACATCAAGTACGACTCTGGCAAAGTCATTTGCATCCGCATCAGGAAGGTAACGACTGTATTCCTTCAGCGTTACACCACACCCGCTCGCAGAGGACACGATCGTGTCCTCTGCCTCAATTTGTACGTGGGAGACGTTTGCCCGCATCTGTTTCTGTGCGTTTTCTTGATCTCCTAAGTGGAGATGCAAGGAACCACAACAATGCTCTCGGGGTATCAACCGAAAGGAGATGTCGCGTGATCGTAGAAGAGCTGTTAGGTGTTTTACTACTTCAGGAGTGAGGACTTGCTGTACGCATCCTTGCAGGAGAATCACGTTCCCTTGGTTGTTTCCTGAAATTTTCGAGGGCGGTGGAAGCTTGCGCGTTAGCGCTTCTCGAAAGAATTTAGACGGCAGTAAAGCCCGAAACCAACGACCTAACCGATAGAGTTTCTTGAACTTTATCGGATTGGGAACAATGTCTAGTAACAACTTTTGCAGAAACGGTCGACGACCCGGTCTCCTGTGGATTAGAAATCGTGCTTCTTCGGCGATTTTGCCATATTGCACTCCCGATGGACAAGCAGGTTCACAAGCACGACACGTTAAGCACTTGTTCAAGCTATCTTCAAGAGTTTCATTGGTGTCATCTCGCTCCAGCAATCCTTTCACAAGGTAAATGCGACCGCGAGGCCCCTGGAGTTCGTTTCCTGTTAGTTGATAAGTTGGACAAACACTATTACAGAATCCGCAATGCACGCACTTTCTGATCTCGTCAACGAGACCTTGGACCTCTTCTTCATTTTTCAGTGTCGGAGCCAGCATCGTACGCATTACAGTACAACTCCGGGATTGAATATATTTTGAGGGTCAAAAGCATGTTTTATCCTGAGGGAATACTTACTTGGCTCCACGGGTTTATGCTTGACATTGCGAAAGCTACATACCGAATAAGGAGTCATCGATAAGTTTGGACGTACGGCGTTCTCGGTCTTGTACCACAGGAGAGTCCCATTCCACTCTGCCAGTGACGCGGTACTTTGATCCGGATCCTCTTCGTGATACCAAGAACCTCTTGAAAGTGTGATTCGCCACAACGGAACGTCGTCCGCGAAGAAGGTCGTCGAATGATCGCGAAGCTCTTGCCAAAACTTTGGATCAATTTCAGTACTCGACGTGAAGTCGCGCATGTCGTTTTCAACGGCTGCCGCGACACCGGAAAACCGTAAGTACAACGTTCCGTTGAAATAGCAGGTTCCTGTCAACGTCGATGTTTTCTTTGTGTATTGTGCGATCACTGAAGCACTCTCATGCGAGCTACAAGACACTGCAATGGACCGAGTCTGTTCCGGTAAGGGTAATAACTTCAGACTTGCGCTCAAGACGATTCCGAGAGTACCTTGTGAACCAGCAAGAAGACGGGAAACGTCGAAACCAGCCACGTTCTTAATTACTTTACCACCAAACCTAAGGGAATCTCCGAAACCATTGATCAATTCGACTCCCAAAAGGCTGTCTCGCAAAGAGCCGAACCAAGGCCGGCCTGGTCCGCAGAGTCCACTCGCGATAGCACCACCAACGGTGCCTCGACCGTCAAATTGTGGTGGATCGCATGCCCACATCTGTCCCTGGCTCGCAACGATATCTTTCAGCTCAGACAACCGCGTGCCAGCGCGAACAGTAATAACGAGCTCCTCGGGACGATATTCGATCACACCCTTGTGATCAGATACATTTAGAAGTGGTGCCGTTGTGTCTCCAACGTACAGAAAGGACTTACTTCCATCCCCGATGATCCGAACGGATTGCTTCTGTGCTAGAGCCGTGTTAACCGCCTCGTATAAACGTGAAGATTGCTCGGACACAGAGTTAGAAACGACTCAACTCGGGAAAGGGCACTTGTCCTTTATGGACATGCATACCACCTAGTTCGGAGCAACGCGCTAACGTAGGAATTGCTTTTCCTGGATTCATGTTTCGGCTAACGTCGAATACATTCCGTATCCGGTGGAACTGTTCAATCTCAGCCAATGAAAACTGAGAGCACATTTGATCAATTTTTTCCACCCCAACACCGTGTTCACCGGTAATGGTACCGCCCACGCTGATGCAATACTCGAGAATCTCTGCTCCAAACTGCTCTGCAGTCTCGCGTTGATGCTTGTCTGATGAATCGTAAAGGATGAGCGGGTGGAGATTTCCATCTCCAGCGTGGAACACATTCATTACACCAAGTTTGTAACGCTCGGACATCGCGGCGATGGCCTTGAGCACGGGCCCGATCTGATATCTTGGAATCGTTCCGTCCATGCAATAGAAGTCGGTCGCCATGCGACCAGCCGCGGGGAACGCGACCTTCCGACCCAACCAGAGTCTTTCGCATTGTTCTGGATCTGTCGCGAGCTCAATGACAGAAGCATCAAATTGTTTCATCACCTCCGCGACTTTATCTGTGGTAGAGGCTACTTCAGCTCCCGTGCCATCCAATTCACACAATAGTACGGCCTTTGCGTCCTTTGGATAACCGACTTGAGCGAACTCTTCGGCGGCGCGTACCGCAAGTTCGTCCATCATCTCCAAACCACCGGGAATTACTCCTGCTCCAATTATTCCTGCAACGCAGTTCCCGGCAACTTCAACATCATCGAAGCCGCCTAGCAAGACATGACGTACAGCTGGAATAGGTAACAACTTCACGGTAATTTCCGTGACTACGCCGAGCATACCTTCCGATCCTACGATCAATGCTAAAAAGTCATAGCCTTCCGCATCGTAGGACTTTCCACCGAGAACTAGTTCGTCTTCTTCAATTGTTAGGACCCTTAATCCGATCACGTTGTGTAATGTCATGCCGTATTTAAGGCAGTGGACTCCACCGGCGTTTTCCGCAACATTTCCCCCAATACTGCATGCAATCTGAGAAGATGGATCAGGTGCATAAAACAATCCGTACTCTTTGGCTGCTTCCGATATTCGTAAGTTCGTCGTCCCCGGTTCAACTGTCGCAGTACAAGCTTGCGGATCCACCTCAAGAATCTTGTTGAGTTTTGATAGAACGAGCAGTACTCCTTCACGGTGAGGTCGGGCACCTCCAGAAAGACCCGTACCAGCTCCTCTAGTGACTAAAGGAATATCACACTCGTTGCAAATCCGTAGTGTGCTCCGAACGTGCTCCACGGTCTCGGCTAGCACTACGACACCAGGCAGTTCCTTCATAACAGTGAAGGCATCCGACTCAAACGGTTCTTTCTGATACCGATCCGTCAATATCGCGCGCTCGGGTAATTCCGAGTACAGTTGTGCTAAGGCAAATTCTGTAATCATCTAAACTCGATGCGATTCATTCGTGTACTCTCTCCGATGACCTGCGGTATCGACCGACCAACATTAACATATCTTCCTACATTATGTTATAGGGGTTAAGAATAGCTTCAGCGTGAGCCGTGAAACTTCGTAACCAAATACAACTTCTTTTGACTTAGCTTGGAATCTCAATTATCACTGCCGCGCGAAATACCATTGTCCTGAAAAATGCGACTATCGTCAACGAAGGACGAATACAGGAGGGAGACCTCGCAATCCGTGGAGACCGCATCAGCCAAATAGGCGGTACCGCTACCGGGGTAAAAGAGATTGATGTGTCTGGGTCGTGGGTTCTACCCGGAATGATCGACGACCAAGTTCACTTTCGGGAACCTGGTATGGAGCACAAAGCAACGATCGCGACCGAGTCGCGCGCCGCGCTCGCAGGTGGTATTACCAGTTACATGGAGATGCCCAATTGCATACCTCAAACCACTACGCATGAGAATCTACTGGCAAAACACGAACGTGCTAAACTCAGTTCCGTCGCAAACTTCGGCTTTTACTTCGGTGCAACCAACGACAATCTCGAAGAAATCAAACGCGTCGACGCACAGTTAGCGTGTGGTGTCAAAGTCTTCATGGGTGCGTCAACTGGCAACATGCTTGTTGACAATCCAGTATCGCTTGAAAACATCTTTGCTTCGTGTCCTCTAGTAATTGCAACACACTGTGAAGACACGCCGACCATTCATAGAAATGACGCTGAGGCGCGTCGCCAATACGGTGGTGATCCACCTCCAGAGCTACATGCAGAGATTCGCTCAGCCGAAGCGTGTTATTTGTCTTCGTCCCTAGCAGTCGGGTTAGCAAAAAAGCACGACTCACGTTTACACGTTCTACATCTCACTACTGCCCGAGAAATGGAGCTATTTGAACGAGGACCGATAGAGAACAAGAAAATCACTGCAGAAGTCTGTGTGCACCACCTATTCTTCGACGCATCACATTACGCAAGTAAAGGGGTCGAGATTAAGTGTAATCCCGCGATTAAGTCTGCGAATGATCGAGAAGCGTTAAGGCAGGCAGTTAACGAAAATCGTATTGACGTAATTGCAACCGACCATGCGCCGCACACCTACGAAGAAAAACATTCAGTAAAGTTTGTCGATGCTCCAGCCGGTTTACCCCTAGTTGAATACGCCGTACCCGCGCTACTCGAGTTAGTCGATCAAGGTGTTTTTAGTCTCACGACCTCAGTCGAAAAAATAGCCCATGCGCCGGCGAAACGCTTTGAAGTTAGAGACCGCGGCTTCCTAAGGGAAGGTTTCTTTGCAGACGTAATCGTAGTTAATCCCAACACTGTGTCGAATGTCGAATCGCGACCTGTCTGGTCTAAGTGTGGTTGGACTCCGTTTAGCGACTACAAATTTGCAACCGAAGTTACTCACACGATAGTTAACGGCAATCTGATGTACAGAGATGGTGATCTTTGTTCTGAACAGATCGGTATGCCCTTGACGTATGACCGAACTACGTAATTGAAGTGTCTAGTTTGAGTCCGACATCTGTGCAGTCTTTCCAAAACTTTCACATCGTACAAGGAAACTCGTAAATCATGTCTTCACCGCTACGTTATGAAGTAAGCGAAAATCCTCCAACTCCTTTGGCTTTTGGTCTAGCGATGCAATTTACGATTCTTGCGATTGCTGGAATCGTGGTCACGCCGGCGATTGTGATTCAAGCTGCCGGTGAGAGTATGAGCTATCTGGAATACGCGGTGTTCGCCTCGCTTGTGGTGTGTGGCCTTTGCACTTTTCTGCAAGCTCGACCCATTTGGCGAGTCGGATCTGGCTACATACTGTTGATGGGAACGTCGGGAGCGTTCATTGCAGTTAGCATCGCGGCATTAAAGGCTGGAGGACCCGTGATGTTGGGCGCTCTAGTACTAGTCTCGTCGTTTGTGCAATTCGTGCTAGCGTTCAAACTATCTTGGCTGAGAAAAGTCATCACCCCTGCTGTAGGCGGTGTCGTGATCATGTTGATACCTGTTACTGTAATGCCCATTGCTTTCGACTTCTTTGCTAATGTAGAGGAAAAACACCAGTCCTTTGGTGCTCCGTTGGTGGTGTTCGTGACGCTAATAGTCGGTGTAGGATTGGGAATACTCGCGAAAGGTATGCTTCGCCTTTGGACTCCCGTCATTGGAATCGTAATCGGTACGATCACGGCAACGATCATCGGCTTGCACGACTTCACGCCTGTCAAAGAAGCTGCATGGATTGGAATACCAAACTTTGCTCAATTGTCGTTTGATCTTTCTCTAAATGCTTCGTTTTTCACATTACTGCCCTCCTTTATTTTTGTGACAATCATTGGCATGGTGGAGACCGTCGGAGATTCGATAGCGATTCAACGGGTGTCTCAACGAAAACCGAAGTCTCCCGATTACCGCGTCGTGCAGGGTGCGGTCGGCGCGGATGGTTTGGGCAACTTGTTGTCGGGGTTTTTAGCTATCGTACCGAATACCACCTATTCGAGTTCCATCTCCGTTACCGAATTGACAGGCGTGGCATCCAGGCGTGTGGGGATGTTTATCGGCGGTATCTTTCTTGTTGCAGCATTTTTGCCGAAACTACAAGCACTCATCGTCTCCCTACCGCCACCAGTGGTTGGTGCCTATCTTCTGATTGTTTTGGGGTTACTATTCGTGGTTGGGCTACAAATGGTCGCTCGTAGTGGCATAGACTATCGTACCGGTTTGATTGTCGGAATCTCAATGTGGGTGGGTATCGGTTTTCAGTACAAATTCATTTTTCCAGATCTGTTCACCGGAATGTGGGGCGAACTCTTGCAGAACGGTATGACCGTTGGGGGGCTCACTGCAATCTTTCTCATGTTGCTGTGGCGATTGACTTCGTCACGAAGGATTAAGACTGAATGCGATCTTAAGCCAGAAGCAATCCAGGAACTTCAATCCTTCATCGGTCAGATATGCGCCCGTTGGAAATTGTCCGATACTATCAAAAGTAATATCGAGTTAGCAAACGAAGAAACTCTTCACATACTTCAAAAGAGTCGACCGGACGATGAAGCGCGTAAGTTAAGTATCTCGGTCCACAAAGAACTAAACACAATCGAACTCGAATACGTCTTAGCGCACGACTTGGAAAATATCGAAGATAGATTGGCTTTACTACAAGAGACTCCCGGAGAATTCAACGAGGATGACTACTCCCTGAGGATTTTGCGCCACATCTCAGCACACGTCAAACATGAGAAATACTTTGATGTTGACTTTTTGTCCGTCAAGGTGAAGTGCTAGTCACTGGAAATCAGTGCCTAGACTGTTATTCGTTGATCCGACAATACTTCGGATTGGCAAGAGACGTTACTCTTCTCCGCTCAATCAGCCATCCTTCAATTCTGACCGCTCTTTACTCTTGATGGACACATCACCTAGCCCACTTGATCGAATATCAAACTGAGCTGCTTTTGCTTTCTGTACTTCAACGTCTGCGGATCCAGATGCTTGAATTTCAACAACATCGCTGTTAAGTGTTTCAATCTTCACATCTGACAATCCGGAGGAATCTATTTGAGACTCGTCAGTGGTCAAACTCTCAATTGAAATATCAGACGAACCCGTGGCGTTTAACTTCACTCGATCTGCAGTTCATTGCCCTAGATCCATATTTGAAAGGCCACTTACATCCACTTCAATTTGTGGTAACTGAATGGACTGTACCGCCATCTCTGCCGATCCACTTAGGTCAAACGTCGAAACCGCAACAACCGAGTCGGTCGGTTCTGCGGGTGTTTCAATCTCTTTTACGTTGAAATCACTCAAGCCATCGAGGTCTAAAACTAACCGCTCCGTCACCAAATTAGTTATGTCGGACTCGGACGTTCCACTTTGATTGAATTCAACACGGGAACTCACTAGCGTATATATTTCAATGTCAGCGAGTCCGTTAAGTGATACTTGGGTCTCTCTGGTTTCCGTAGTATCAATACTGAGACCACTTGACCCAGAGACTGATATGTTTGCTACTTCAGCTTGAACGTTTTCTAACTCCACGTAAGCTAAACCGCTTACATCAATACGTACATTCTCAGATGCCATCTCTTTGGCTGTAAAGTTTCCCGAATGGAACACTTCTATCCAAGACAATGAAGGAGTCGTAAGTTCAATAGTAGGAAAACCCAAATCTTGGGCTTTTACGATGCAGTCCTTTCCAAACTCTAGCTGCCAGCCGTTACTGTTTTCCCGCTTTAAACTGTACCCGTTATAGCGTCTCGATGGATAGCTTTCATTCTTCGCGAACTTCTGTCGAGAATCTGGACAGAGAATGACGAGATCAAGATCTACGCCAACCCCACCATCCTTTGAGTCAACTATCAGGGCATCGTGAAATAGCTGAGTACCTATTACGGTCAGCTTCGTTTGCTCCCCCGTATGCACTCTAACGTCGATTGGTAGCCAATGTTTGATTCCCTCAACGACATCCAGTTCAACTTGCTTTTCAATCGATTGAGACTGCGCTTGTATAACAATGGTAGAAATAGTTCCGCAGCCGACCAAAAGAAGAACTAGGGAACGGGCTAAGACATGGAAATTCATCGGTAATTCAATCCTTGGAAGTATATATTAGGTGCTTCTAATGCAACAATCGTTCCACTAAGACATCAGAGAGGCCTTTTCCGTTCACGGAGATTGACCATAGACCGCGAGTTAAATCTAATTTTTGAAGTTTTCTACTAACAAATAGACGAAAAAACTCCGAAAACTCACGTCCAATGTCAATTCAATATGTGATTGACATCAATCCAAGACTCTACGAATCTCAGATTCGCGAACAGTGGTGGAACAAAAAATGAGTGCCCTATTTTGCGATTACTTGGCTTTCTGTGACTTGTTAAGATCAATGGCGACTATTAGCAGCTCGCGAATCTAGATGAGTTTGAAATAACCTTCTGATGTGCTTCGCGGCGTCGTGAGATAGATTCGGTTTTGTGAACTAAAAAATTTTCTTGCATCCGTGGCAAATTAGATAGATTTTGGCACGGTTTGTGCATCTAAATCTGCATTACAACACGAAACGAAATTTGATGACCAACTTGACGACAACGAAAATCCGAACAAACGTTCCAAGAGTCCGCGTCGGTTTAGTTGAAAGCAATCACACTTTAGAAATTACGTACCAATGATCAGAATAGCAAGATACAGTTCACCAAGGTCTTCACTATTGGCGTTAAGTGTCACCGTAGGCTTTGTGTTGGTTCTCTTTGTTGCCACTTTTGTGACACATCTACCGGTCGCTACGCCCGAGCAGACGAACACCACAGAACACCAAACTACGGTGCACACCGATGACTTTGGAATACCAACAAGCAACATAAACCTACATCACATTCACAGGGTAATCAGACTATGAGATATCGATATACAGCAGGGGATCGTACTGCAGAATACTTTGACGAAGCAATATCGCGACACTCCGCGTGGATCTTAGGGGTGTGTGCTGGGATTGCGAATCGATGTGGATTCAATCCCGCGATTCTTCGAATTGTCACCTTTTGTTTGCTTCTATTCTTTCCAATCAAGACGATCGCAGTCTATTTACTTGTTTGGGTGATCTTCTTCAGGCATCGTCGCGGTTAGTGTCCAGACTGAGATAGCTAACCCACCTGATTGCTGATTTGACTGATGTCCGATCAACTGCGTCTCATAATAAAGGAATCATTTACGCTCAAGAAACCGTACTAAAGATCGTGCGACCGACATATTGTCGACGTCATTGTTTAACGATTCTAAAGTGGTCGTAAAGTTTGGACCGAGATCTTCAACTCGATCCATTATCAGATGTTCCGTAAAGTCCTTGGAGAACTCTGGATGACCTTGTAGTGAGACAAAGTGTTCTCCGATGACCATTCCAGCGTTTTCACAAAATTCACTAGTAAGTAAGTGTGATGCACAAGAAGGCAGGCGTTCTACTTGGTCTTCGTGACTACAACGCAGGCGCAGGGTCGGTCTAGACACTTCCGAGAGTGCTCCAGGTATTAGAACTTGATATTCGTGTACTCCCATACCCCACCCTTGCGGGGCTTTGACTACAGAACCCCCTAACGCAAGCGCGATGCACTGGTGTCCAAAACAGATTCCAATCAGCTTCTTCCGATTTCGGTCAAGAGTTCGTATAAACTCAAGCAACTGTTGAATCCACGGTGTGTTGCTAAACGCACAGTGACGACTTCCAGTAATTAAATACCCGTCGCACTCATCCAAAGTGTCCGGATATCGAAGCTCTCGAGCATCGTAACTTCGGAGTTTTAATCCGTCTGTTTTTGCCAAGTTAAATAGACGTTGGAACATGCCGTACGTATCCCCAAATCGAGGTCTTAACTCGACATCAACGTCGTCAGCTTTAATTATTCCAAGTGTGGTCAATATTTCCTCATCATACCAAAATTTGTGCTAAACGTGCACTACCAGACCTTCCCAGCTAACAGTTGAAGACTTTCGACAAACTGAACTCAATTTGTAGACGGGCAGACGAATAGATCTATTAGTGCATTAGACTAAACATCTGGCGTCGGTAGTTTTGTGCAACCTGAGAATCACGAGGCATAAGAGACATCACGCGAATCATCGTAGTGCGTCCAATGTCGTCGCGGAAATTGCGGTCTCGTTGCAAAATGAGCAGCAATTTATCCAGTGCTTCTTCGTAGCGTAAATCCATCGCATGGTGTAATGCAATTTCATAGATTGCTTCTAAATCATGTGGCTCAGTTTGCAAATGCATCTCCAGTTCATCAATTGGGCGTATGCCAGCTACTTCTTGAACTAATTCCATCCTATTTTGCGGTCGCTGTTTCTCTGGTCCGTCAGCTGACATGGAATCAAGTACCCGTTGGGCGTTTGTGTAGTCTCCTTTACAAATCAACACGTCAGCTTGTTCTGCAAGATACTTGGGGTTGTTAGGTTCTTGGCTCAATGACGCCTCAATAATGGCAAGAGCTTGGTCCCAGTCCCTTGCGGCTAATACGGATTCTAAATTTTCCTGAAGTCGTTCACCCGATGACATCGTAATTTGTTCAATCATCTGTCGCAAACTGTCTTCCTGTTGCGGCCCTTCTAACTGTCCCGCAATACTTCCGTCGACAATCACTCGGATGCTTGGTAAACCTTGAATTTGCAGTTGTTGAGCCATTCTCGGATCCTTCGCAACATCCATCAAGGCAAGTGCGAATTTTCCTTGAAATTGTCCTGCAAGTCGCTCCAAAGTGTGCTTGGTGTCAACCGATTCCTGAATCTGCGTAGCCCAGCACAATAGAACCACTGGCAATTCTCGGGATCGGGTCACCACATCTTCTTGAAACGTCTCGGTGAGAACTTCGTAGATGAGTTCGTTCTTTTCCATTAAACTCCTTGGTCTGCGTCGAACAAAATTCTATAGAACTACGATGCTTCCCTTTTGACCGCAGGCAGCAGTTCAGATTTAATCGGACTAGAGATACTCAAGATGTCGTTAGGAAACGTCAGGATTGCAGGGTATACTAAATTTATTGCGATACAATCTTGGAACGATTCGTGCATGAATGCACTGACGTGGCGTTTATCACGGATTACAGAAGTCCGCGTGACATGTGGTGCGTACCATCCTTTCTAATTAGTCCGATTTTCCGCTGAACAAATGCGTTTCCTATATGCGATAGGCATATTCCTGCTGATATTAGCGCTGGGAACTTTTTTGGGAAGTGTTGGTTGGGCGATTATCCCCGCTATCTTTTTTGCTTCTTCGTTCCTTACGTTTTCGCCGTCTAGCCGGGCTCGATCGAGAGCGCGCGGGAGCTTTCGAGACTTCAGTTCAACACGGGCGAGATTCGGTGCGCGATCACAGACGGACCGGGTAACCATCACCGAAACAGGATTCAAATCCTTCTTCCAAATCGCCGGCCACATTTCCAAAGCAGATGGTAGGGTTTCAAAATTGGAAATCCGCCAAGCAAACAATTTCATGGACCGACTGTCGCTCAGCAGTGAACAGCGTAGAGTCGCCATCGCAGCCTTCAACGAAGGAAAGAGTTCGACTTTCAACCTCAATCGAAGTCTTGAGAAGTTAAGAGCGACTTCTGGAATGGCATCACTTGCTCGAGAGCTTTTATTTGAAGCGATGGTTAACCTAGCCGCGATCGACGGGGTGAGTAGTACAAAACAATCGATCCTGCTCGCATATGCAGATGCGCTTGGAATCAATTCACAAACCGCGCAAAACTACATTGCTCGACACCATCAAAGTTACTGGCAGCAGTACTCGAGCTATGAGTCACATCGCGAACACTTCCGCCAACGAAGAGAGTACTCTCGAAGCGACTCTTACGACAGAAGTGGAAGTAGTCGACAAGCCAGTTCTCAAACTAAAGAACTTACTGCAGCCTACGAAACTCTGGGAGTGTCTTCGAACGACACCGATACTGCAATCAAGCGTGCATATCGACGCAAGATTGCGGAGACTCATCCGGATAAATTTGAAGGGAAAGACCTTCCGGCTTTTCTCGTTGAAGCAGCAACGGCTAAAGCGAGTGAAGTCAATGAGGCTTGGGATCTCATAAAGAAATCCCGGCGTATGTCGTAAGACCATTGAATATGGTCAACACCGTGGCGGAGAGGCAGGGATTCGAACCCTGGGTGCCCAAAGGACACACCTGATTTCGAGTCAGGCCCATTCGACCAACTCTGGCACCTCTCCGTTTGGAATTGGATTTTATGTGTTCGTGGAGTAGCTGCTTCGCAATTTAGGGTTCACCGAACGACATGAAGAAGTAAGAATTCTGTCTTGCGCGTACGCTCGACGATTTCTGTTTTGTCGCCATCTAATGCGATTCAAGAACGGCTCTGGGAGAGCTTCTAACTGCGCTATGCCTACATCTAGTACGGTTTCAGATGAACTGTTCTGCTGGTGCTCACCATTACGTGGATAGTCACTTCGCAGCATCTGACTTTATGGACTGACAATTTCGCGATTAATCAGGCTAAATCGATCCAATCGGTACCTTCATCTTGTGACGCAATTCTTACGTCCATGGTCCGTCTGAAGTCGTCGAAAAATTCACTCACAATTTCAGGACTATTGTTTTCCTGACTTAAGTGTCCTAGTACCAAGTGGCGCATATCAGAG
The DNA here is from genome assembly GCA_009842245.1 of Gammaproteobacteria bacterium. Classification (GTDB taxonomy): domain Bacteria; phylum Pseudomonadota; class Gammaproteobacteria; order Pseudomonadales; family Azotimanducaceae; genus Bin55. Next base: position 23,589 of record VYFT01000060.1, read on the forward strand.
TGGTGTACACGACTCACAAATTCTGCTGTCTGCTCGTTCGAAAGATGTCCTAGGTCACTAGCGATTCGAACTTTTAGTGAATATTGGTACGGTCCATTCCACAACATATTCAAGTCGTGATTTGCTTCAACGAACAAGGAATCGCAGTATTGATAGTGTTCCACGACTTCATGTGTGAGGGACCCAAGATCCGAAAGGATTCCAAGTCTTACTTCAGCACCTTCGACGACAAATTGAGAGGGTTCTCGGGCATCGTGTGGTACGGATACGGGATGCACTGTGAGATCGTCGACGTTAACAGGACGACCGCACTGAATCTCATAGAATTTACAACGTTCAAGATCTACTCGTGAAAGGGTCCCGCGCGTTCCATACACACATGAACCAAACTTTCTAGCAAACGGACCGACACCCCGCCTATGATCAGAGTGTTCATGCGTAACAAAAATCGCCGCTACTGTAGCTGGGTCTACACCTTTTTTGAGAAGTCTGTTTTCAGTCTCGCGGCATCCGAAACCGCAATCGACAAGAATCGTAGTTTGCGGTGAGACGATTACAGTGCAATTACCGCGGCTACCACTTCCGAGTGAAGCATACTTCACACTCCAGTCCTGTTCAATATCTCACTAGATGATCGAATACTTCCAGACTCACCTCGCGTGTTCCCGAAGAATGAGCAAGAGCTCCCGTGCAAACTCGACCGACAGAGTCTCCTCTTCGTCAACATTTTCGAGTCGAACGATATGCAGATCGTCTTCCGTATTTTCTGCTTTTTCAATCCGGACACGCACCGTGCTTGGATATTCGCTGGTCCCCGCATTTCCTAGGCGAATAAGCTGCATAAAGAAATTCTTCTGTTTTTTCCGTAGCACTTCTTCTGATACTTCGACATCAAAGTAACCGTCCCGAGATTCTTGCGAAACAACGTCGAAGTCAGCATTTTCCAGAGCTTTCTGTACGGTCGCCCAAGCTCGCGTGAAATTCACGTGTAGCGCTAGTGCTGGGAATCCTTCCTCGTCTTCAATCACTTGAGCTTTAGGTTTCAGTGAAATTTTCGCGGCTTCTATAGAGACTGTAGGCGTGACATATCCCGATGCGTCGTAATTTGCAAGATTGTTGAGTACTGCTCGTTCAATTTCAAGTGATGTTGAACGCTCAGGCCATACGTCAGTGGTGATTGATTCCTCAGTCTGTTCGTTCATATACCTTAGATGTACTTCGGTCGACCCGGGTACCACACCATTCTCAAGTTGGACAGCCAACCAATCGGAGCCTCCGATGATGTTGGCTTTCTGTTTTCCTTGATTGACGAGTCCCTGCGGCGAATCAGGTTGGGCATCATCAATTAATATTCGCTCGGAAAATAGGATGCCAATGCGAGGATCTTCATGGCGGATCTCAAGACCTGAATCTTGAATCCACTGTTTCACAACCGGCCATACAGTTTCCGGGGCTCGATATACCACCATCCAACTACCTTGTTCTCCAAGATTTTGGATGCGTACTAGATCTGGATCTGCGTCGCCAACAATCGGTCGTGGGCGCGGTGCTCCGTCAGGAAAAAATTGCGCTAACGGTCGATACTCAATGTCTGGGACTACCCACAAATCTTCTACCTCGATAGCATCCATGTGTTCTGGAATTACTAATTCAGGTGTGCTCTTGACAACGAGATAGTCGGATCCACCTCCACCATCAATGCTTTCCCGATCATAAGCGCTACAGCCACTCACTATGAACGCGCCTACCAACAACAGCACGACAACAGAGATGCTTGAGATTTTCATAGTGCGTCGACCCTTATCAACTGATTTCGTATTGAGACATGATGTTCTTCTGCTAGTGCGACCAACGGTAGCCTCAGACCCGAGGGAATTCGTTTCATGAGGTGTAGTGCCCACTTAGCCGGAATTGGATTAGTTTGTAAAAATAGACTCTCATGCAATGGTTGAAGCAAGCCATCTAGCTCGGATGCCTTGTCTTTGTCCCCCGATAGGAAGCTTCCGCAAAACTTGGACATTAATTTCGGCACAACGTTCGCAGTAACTGAAATTGTACCAACCGCTCCGTACTGCATCATGGCAAGTGTTTGTCCATCTTCACCCGACAAAATTACAAAATCGTCATCAACAAGTTCTTTAATTTCTACGACCCGCTCCGGGTTTCCACAAGCCTCCTTTATGCCAATGACACGTTCGTGTTGAGAAATTTTTCCTACTGTTGATGCTTGCAAATCGCACGCAGTACGAGATGGTACGTTGTATAAAACTATTGGAATGTCTACCTCATCCGCAATGGTGCAATAGTGTCTGTACAAACCTTCTTGCGGCGGTTTGTTATAGTAAGGTGTAACGACGAGACAGGCATCTGCGCCCGCGTTGCGACCAGCGTGCGTGAGTGCGACAGTTTGTTGTGTTGAGTTCGCACCCGTCCCTGCGATAACGGGAATTCGACCATCTACCCGATTTACCACCGCAGCGATTACTGCAGCTTGTTCGGTTGCGGACAGCGTTGCCGACTCCCCCGTAGTACCAACAGGAACAATCCCGTGAGTACCTTGCTCAACATGCCAATCAACTAGCGCATCCAAACTCTTCCAATCGACCGCGCCGTTTTCCTCCATTGGCGTAACCAACGCGACAATACTACCTTTCAAAAATCCGTTTTCGATATTCAATCCCATCAGTTCAAATTCACGCTATGTTAATCATGCTCCAAACTCTATTGGGGTGACTCCGAAGGTTCTTCACGCGGCCAAGAGTCCGCTACCGCCTTAATCAAAATTGCTAATGGTATCGCAAAGAAAAGACCCCACACACCGCCTAATCCGCCAAACACCAATATCGACGCGACGATTGCTAGTGGGTGTAACTTAACCACCTCCGCGAACAGCAGCGGTACAAGCAAGTTTCCATCCAATGTTTGAATGATGGTGTAAGCCAAGATGATCCATAAAAACTCCATGCTTAGTCCAAACTGCATGAGCGCGACAACTACTACTGGAATAGTTACTACCGCGGCTCCAATAAACGGAAATATAACAGACAAACCCACGAGTAGCGCTAACAGAGCAGCATACTGAAGACCTAGGAGAATAAATGCAACATAAGTAACCGTACCTACTATCAATATTTCTAAGAATTTACCGCGAATGTAGCCACCAAGCTGGATCGCGACATCTTGTCCAATGCGATCAATTGTCGGTCGTTTTTTCGGTAAAAATCGCTCAAAATACTTAGCAAGAATCTGCCGATCTTTCAGAAAGAAGAACATCGCAATTGGAACAAGCACCAAAAAGATAACCGTCGCGATCATGTTGGGCAACTGCTTGACAAACCAAGTTAAACTGTCGCCACCAGTTTCTCTGAGTGTGGTTTGAAATTCAGTAAGAACTTCATCAACGAGAGTTGTAGAAAGTAAGGTCGGATGTCGTTCGCTAAAGTCATACAGTGCTTTTTGGATGACCGACGCCAATTGAGGTAACTGATCCACTACTTCTTGAAGCTGGGTCCACACTACTGGCAGAATCACAAGTACCAACGCAAACAGTCCACCGACAAACATGAGCATTGCGATGATAACTGCTAACAAATGGGGTACTTTCCACTTCACGAGACGATCGACTATACCCTGTAGGACGTATGCAAACACAAACCCGGTTAGCACTGGCGCGAGGTAGCGACCAATAGTGAGTAGCAGTAGCAAAAATACCAGTGCCGCGACGAGTAAATAAATAGTCTCGGTATTGGAGAAATACCGGTTAACCCATTGCTTTACGACCTCTATAAATCGCATTCGGAATTAAACGGCATTTTTTTGTAACAAATAAGAGAACACACCATCCTTTTCATTCGATTCTAACAGTGTGTGACGACTATGAAGAGAAAACACCTGAAAGTCCTTAACTGAACCAGGATCGGTCGCATATACACGGAGCAGACCACCGGGTGGGATGTCTTTAAGTGCTTTTTTTGTTTTTAGCAACGGCATGGGACATTGAAGTCCTTTGACATCTAGCACAACAACCGATTCGCTCTTCATGATCAGTATCTGCGAGTTTACTCCAAAAAACCAGCCCTACGAGAGGGCTTCTCTGATATAGGTACAATAGAATATTGAATAATTAAGACTGCGCAACCATCAGGTTGCGTTAACCATCTATAGTTTAAGTTTAGACTTATGAACTCCGCAGTAAGTTTCAATATCAGGGTCGCGCTAGGACTCCTTGCCGCGTGTGCACTTTTCAATATTTCATTTGCTGAGGAGACCCTGTTACCGGACTTGGGCGACCGAGAGTCCTCGGTGCTCTCACCGTATCAAGAAAAAAAATTAGGCGACCAAATCTTGAAGTTGGTGCGCCGCACCGTACCGACAGTGAAAGATCCCATTCTTAAATATTTCGTGCGGAAAAATTTGTTTGAACTCGCAGAACACTCCGATCTAAACACTTCGGTTCTCGTTCCCATTATTGTTGATTCGGAGGATTTCAACGCATTCGCGGCACCAGGGGGAATAGTCGGAATAAATTCCGGTTTGTTGACATTTGCACTCGATATTCATGAGTACTCGTCTGTCGTATCTCACGAACTTGCTCATTTGAGTCAACGTCACTTCGCACGAAGGAAAGAAGAAGCGGAACAACTCAATTTAAGACATAGCTTAGGTTGGCTTGTTTCTGCGGCAATTTTTGCTATCGGTGGAACCGACCCGGGCCTTGCCGCAGCATTAGTTAACACAGAGATGAATGAACGGTTGGGATTTAAATATAGTCGACATCAGGAACACGAAGCGGATCGCATCGGCTTAGACACACTTACCGACGCTGGTTACGACCCGATGGGCGCAGTGCGTATGTTCGTAAGAATGAAGGAACACTACAAATTTGATTCCGCGATCGCCGAAAGCAATGAGTTTTTGCGAACTCACCCACTTACGGATGATAGGATATCGGATTTACGAGCCTATGCTCGGTCTGAAGAGAGACAAACATGGAAGTCTTTGGAATACCAGTTGATGCGAGTTCGGGTGGCTCATAGTTCGTTTAAGTCTGCAAGTGCCGCGTTAGCACACGCAAATTCACTTGCAGGTGAAGAACTTCACGAAAAATACGACATCGCGCTTGCTTTAGTTCAAGGTGATGAAAAACAACGTGCGGTCGAACTAATGGAAGATGTTTACAGTGCTCAACCGAATAGTATCGTCGTCATCGCTTGTTACGCTGATTTACTGGTCAAAGCAGATCAGTCAGAACAGGCACTCAAAATAGTTGATGCCGCCCTCGCTAACACACCGAATAACCAACCATTGTCGTTAATAAAAGTGGACGCTTTACGTGCGCTAAATCGTTACGAAGAAGCTACCAGTATCCTCCTACGTATCGTGCGACAATCAAGTGAGGATACTGATCTCTGGTTCGAATTGGAGGAAGTTGCGGGTCTCGCGCAGAACATTTTTGAAGTGCATCGCGCCAGAGCTGAGCAGTACGCATTGAAGGGTCAGTATGCTGAAGCGATAGAAAATCTCCAACTCGCCAAGAAAAATAATGACGATAAGAGTTCCATCCTTGAAGCTCGTTTGAACCAACGAATTTTAGAACTGCGAGAAGCAGCTGAAGTGGATTCGTGGTTAACAGAGTCTCGCTAGCGTGGGAAGTCTAACATTCGTTGCAACGGGATCATGGCACGTGCTCCCATTGCTGGTTCCACAAAAATTTCGTTGTCGAAATTTTCTAAACTGTGTTTGAGCGTCTTGAGCTCGTTCATAGCCATCCAGGGACAATGAGCGCAACTCTTGCACGTCGCGCCATCTCCAGCAGTCGGGGCTTCGATGAAACGCTTCTGTGGTTCCGCGCGTCGCATCTGGTGAAATAAACCTCGATCCGTCGCGACGATAAAAACTTCATGTGGAAGTTCTGAAGCGGCCTTTAGAATTTGACTCGTCGAGCCTACGACATCGGCAAGCGCGATAACTGAAGCAGGTGCCTCGGGATGCACCAAAACGCCTGCATCAGGATACACTTTCTTCATGTCAATTAGTGCCTGATGCTTGAACTCTTCATGCACTATACAAGCACCCGACCAAAGCAACATATCCGCGCCAGTTCTTTGTTGAATGTATCTTCCTAAGTGCTTGTCTGGAGCCCAAAGGATCTTTTCGCCTTGAGAGTTCAAATTCTCGATAATACTGAGACCCACGCTAGAGGTTACGACCCAATCAGAAAGAGCTTTTACGGCGACAGAAGTATTGGCATATACGACGACCGTACGATCGGGATGTTGCTCGCAGAATGCCGCAAACTCATCCGGAGGACAACCCAAGTCTAGTGAACATTCCGCTTTGAGTGTTGGCATTAAGACAGTCTTCTCAGGGGACAGTACCTTTGCAGTCTCGCCCATGAATCGAACACCAGACACTACAAGTACGGAAGCGGAATGGTCGCGACCAAACCGCGCCATTTCCAATGAATCCGCGACGCATCCTCCGGTTTCATGTGCTATGTCTTGGACGTGACCATCAACATAGTAATGCGCGACAAGAACAGCGTCGCGTTTCTTCAATAACGCGGCGATATCCTGCTTCAAACGTTTGACTTGGTCTTCGGACAAGTCTTCGGGTTTGAAGTTCGGAATATCCTCTAATTCGAGAGTGTAGTCCTTAGCTACTTCTAGCATGCGATGATCCTAAAACTCTCAACCATGCGTATTCATTAGGTTCATAACGTCAATTTTATGTTCCCACGCGGTTATGCGCTTTAAGCTACCTCCCTGCAAACTGAAAATTTGTTAGATTAGCCAATCAGCTTTCTCGTTTTTTGAACACTGGCTGTTTCGACTGTGGTCCTCACTTTAAAGTGATTATCAAAGAGGATTTTTCTGTCTCCCAACCGTGCCTAAATACGTTATTGCGAGTAAATCTGTGGAATGTAACATTGAACAATTTTCCATATAATTTTTCATCCTAAATTTCGTCATTTAAATTGACAAATCCATGACTGTAGCTACTACAATCGAACACGACCCAGTCGTTTTAGACGTAGACGGGATCACTC